>NZ_JBQFVF010000010.1:0-158014 GCF_056539625.1 Ruegeria sp. BA12 | reverse complement strand
AGCTGATCGCCCCGATCGCGATGGAAGACGGCCTGCGTTTCGCCATCCGCGAAGGCGGCCGCACCGTCGGCGCCGGCGTTGTGTCGAAAATAATCGAGTAAGGCGCTTACGCGATTACCAAAAGAAAGGGCGTCCGAAGGGACGCCCTTTTTTTGTTTGGATGTATCAGTTCCTAGGCGCGCAAAAATGTGCAGCTTGTGTAAGAGAATTCCACAAGCAATATTTGAACCTATATGGAAAACTATCTTTTTCTATCTTTCATTCTTCTCGGGACGGGCATTGCTATTGTTCCGGTCGCCGTATGGCTTGGCCTTGGGTCGGTTCTGGGTTTCCTGATTGCCGGAATGCTGCTTGGCCCTGTCTTGTCGGCGCTGAGTGTTGATGTCGGCAGCCTTGAGCGGTTTGCCGAATTTGGCGTTGTCATGATGCTGTTTCTGATTGGTCTGGAACTGGCGCCAAAGAAACTTTGGGATTTGCGTAAAAGGCTTTTGGGGTTGGGCGGTTTGCAACTGGTTTGTACCTCTCTTGCCGTAATGGGGTTGGCGATGGCGCTTGGGCAGCCGTGGCAGTCGGCCTTGACCATCGGGTTGATATTTTCACTGTCGTCCACGGCTATCGTGTTGCAAACACTGCATGAAAAAGGGCTGCTGATGGGAACCGGAGGGCAATCCAGCTTTTCGGTTCTGTTGATGCAGGACATTGTGGTGATTCCAATTCTGGCGCTTCTGCCGCTACTGGCCCTGCCGGAGCTTGCCGCGATGGGGGGCGGGGCCGTCAGTCACGGGCCCACGACAAGCACCGGGCTTTCACTGAATCTTGTGCAAGGCATGCCGGGATGGCTGAGGGCGCTTGTCACACTTGGTTCGATCATTCTGGTGATTGTTGGCGGTGCTTATCTGACCGGGCCAGTGTTCCGATATGTCGAATCCGCTAAATTGCCTGAGCTGTTCACAGCCATGGCCCTGACCCTTGTGGTCGGTGTGGCCGTGTTGATGATGGCCGTTGGTCTGACACCGGCTCTGGGGGCGTTCATCGCTGGGGTGGTGTTGGCCAATAGCGAATATCGCAATGCGCTTGAAAAAGAGATCACTCCGTTCAAGGGGCTGTTTCTTGGGTTGTTTTTTGTTAGCGTAGGAGCCTCGGTGAACTTCAGGTTGATGGTCGATAATGTAGGCCTGGTTGTCTCGCTGACCTTTGGAGTGATGGCTATAAAGGCGGTGATCCTCTTTGCTCTGGGCCGATTGTTCGGCGTGTCCGGTGCAAATAATTGGCTGTTTGCGCTGGGGATGGCGCAGGCCGGAGAGTTCGGGTTTGTGTTGCTGTCCTTCTCGGTCGCCACGCATGTGTTGAGCGCCGATCTGGCGAATACGTTGATCATTGTCGTTGCCTTGTCGATGGTGCTGACGCCGCTGTTTTTTCTTTTCTACGACAAGGTCGTTGCGCCGCGATATTTGCCTAAAGAACCGGCTGAGAGTTAAAGGCTACTTGGCCGGATCGAAGGCACCGAGTTGGTTATGCCTGACGACAACGTCGGCTTCACGTCGAGCTGATCGCGCCTATCGCGATGGGAAATAGTCTACGTTTCGCCATCCGCGAAGGCAAATACCCGCGAGCAACGAGCTACTTGAGGTTGTCGAAGATCGCGGCTGAATGTAGGTTATCCAACAGTGAAAAATCGTTGGAAAACAAAGTAATGAGCAACACTGATTTTAAGGATTGGAAGCCGACCACTTTAAACATGTCGTTTAACTCTCCATGGTCAATTTTGAGGCCGACCGTATTCAGGTTCATGGAAAAAAAATATGTCGATAGTTTCTTTGAGGATGGTTCGTTACGTCTTTCATCATTCGCGAAGTTTTCTCAACACTATGACGAAGAGCGAAAAGATGATGCTGAAGGAAAAGCCATTTCAACGCTAGTGGACGGTGAAAAGACTGTGATGTTCGCCAGCCAAGTTGGTGCCAGTAGCTATGTTCTTTGCGGATCAATAAGTTCAGCCGACTCTATCTCAAAAGCATTTGGCACTTCTGCCATAGTAATAGAAGACACTTTGAATTTTGCGGGCGCAGTGGCCCGCGCGTTGCCCGGCTATAGACAAGGGATTGAAGGTCTTTGCAAATATCAGGACGGAAGACTGATACACCAAAAGCTTGTTGAAGGGGAAATAAGCAAACAGCTAGAGAAACATCGACTTCCTGATGGAGGCATCAATATGGACATGATTAGAGAGGTGCAAACCCACACGGCAATTGAGCAGGTGTTTCTAAAGGACGCGAAATATGCTCACCAGCTAGAATACCGGTTGCTTTGGGAATGCTCGACAATAGACGACCACATTGACGTGAAAATCCCGGAAGCCCGGGAGTTCTGTAAGCGTTTGGGCCCGTAATCTGTTGGTGACTGGAGGTAAAGTACGATCAAATTGTACTTACACTTTGGGCATAGATAGAAACAGTTCTCTATACTACTAACCTACCGATGTTTGCTCTTTTCGGAATCACGGCTCCGCAAATCTTCGACTTCGATGATTTTCTTTCTCGATGACTGTATCGGCCAATTCCAACTTGCCCCTTGCCAAACCCCCCACACACCTGTATTTCGCGCGAGTTCTCAACAAGAACATCGAGGCGGGGTGATTCCCGCCTTTTGGGTTCGATGAGGGTTGGCGATGCGCGTCTGTCCTCCTCTCAACCTCAACGCCTGATAAAAGGCTGTTATTATGCAAAGCCAAAATATCCGTATTCGGCTGAAGGCATTTGACTATCGCGTTCTGGATGCCAGCACGCAAGAGATCGTCAACACTGCCAAGCGGACCGGCGCGAACGTGCGTGGCCCGATCCCGCTGCCGAACAAGATTGAGAAGTTCACGGTTCTCCGTGGCCCTCACGTCGACAAGAAATCCCGCGACCAGTTCGAGATCCGTACGCACAAGCGTCTGCTCGACATCGTTGATCCGACCCCCCAGACCGTTGACGCGCTGATGAAGCTCGACCTCGCTGCTGGTGTGGACGTCGAGATCAAGCTGCAGTCGTAAGATCGGAGGGTATAGATTATGCGCTCTGGTATTATCGCAAAAAAAGTTGGCATGACCCGCCTGTTCATGGAAGACGGCAAGCAGATCCCTGTGACCGTTCTTCACCTGGACAACCTGCAGGTCGTTGCACAGCGTACGGCTGACAAAGATGGCTACACCGCCGTTCAGCTGGGCGCCGGTGCTGCCAAAGCAAAACGCACCTCGAAAGCCATGCGCGGCCACTACGCCGCTGCCAAGGTCGAGCCCAAGCGTAAGCTGGCCGAGTTCCGCGTCTCCGAAGATGGCCTGATCGATGTAGGTGCCGAGATTTCGGCAGAACACTTCCTGGAAGGTCAGAAGGTTGACGTTTCGGGTACCTCGATCGGTAAAGGCTTTGCCGGTGCGATGAAGCGCCACAACTTCGGTGGTCTGCGCGCCTCGCACGGTGTTTCGATCAGCCACCGTTCGCACGGTTCGACCGGTCAGTGTCAGGACCCGGGCAAGGTGTTCAAAGGCAAGAAGATGGCCGGTCACATGGGTGCTGCCCGTGTTACCACCCAGAACCTGGAAGTCGTCAAAACCGACGCCGACCGTGGTCTGGTCTTCATCAAAGGCGCCGTTCCCGGACCGAAATCGGGCTGGGTCACCGTCAAGGACGCCGTCAAGAAGAAAGCACCGGAAGGCCTGCCTTTCCCGGCTGCTGTGAAATCGGCTGCAACCGAAGCACCTGCGGAAGAAGCACCCGCGGAAGGTGGTGAAGCATGAAACTTGATGTAATCAATCTGGACGGCGGCAAAGCCGGCAACATCGAGCTGGATGCAGACCTGTTCGGCCTGGAGCCGCGCGCGGACATCCTGCACCGTGTGGTCCGTTGGCAGCGCAACAACGCGCAGGCCGGCACCCACAAGGTGAAGACCCGCTCGGAAACCAGCTACTCGACCAAGAAGATCTATCGCCAGAAGGGCACCGGTGGCGCTCGTCACGGTGACCGCAACGCGCCGATCTTCCGCAAGGGTGGTATCTACAAAGGCCCGACCCCTCGTTCGCACGGCCACGACCTGCCGAAGAAGTTCCGCAAGCTTGGCCTGCGCCACGCTCTGTCGGCCAAAGCCAAGGCAGGTGAACTGGTTGTGATCGAGAACGCCGAAGCCGAAGGCAAGACCGCCGCTCTGGCCAAACAGGTTGCAAACCTGGGCTGGAAACGCGCTCTGGTCATCGACGGCGCGACCGTGAACGAAGGTTTCCTGAAGGCGTCGCGCAACATCGAAGGTCTGGATATCCTGCCGTCGATGGGTGCAAACGTTTATGACATCCTCAAGCGTGACACCCTGGTGCTCACCAAAGCGGCTGTCGAAGCACTGGAGGCTCGTCTGAAATGAGCGCGAAGGCAGAACACTACGACGTGATCCGCAAGCCGATCATCACCGAAAAGTCGACCATGGCGTCCGAGAACGGCGCGATTGTCTTTGAAGTGGCGATCGACAGCAACAAACCGCAGATCAAAGAAGCGGTTGAATCGCTGTTTGGTGTCAAGGTGAAGGCGGTGAACACCACCATCACCAAAGGCAAGGTCAAGCGGTTCCGTGGCCAGTTGGGCAAGCGGAAAGACGTGAAAAAAGCATATGTAACCCTGGAAGAGGGTAACACCATCGACGTGTCGACCGGTCTCTGATCCGGTTACACCAAGCGGTGAGAACATGATCAGGCTTCGCCCCCGAATGGTGGGCGGAGCCTTTTTACGTTTGGGTCAGGAAGCTGCCATGTCCAAGGCAGGAACGGGTGTCTGACGGCAAGCCGTTAGCGTTTTGTTACCGGCGTTCTTTCGCCGCTAACCCGTGACAGGGGAGCGGACTGCGTTATCTTCAGTAGCAAACGGGGCAAAAGGTTGAAGATCATTCTGTTGATTGGGCGGTGACTATGGGGTGGTACGCCCAAGCGGGGTGGTACGCCCAAGCGTTTTGACTGATGCGCCGAATGCTTCGGAAATTATAGGTACGGTCAAATGAACAAACGTGGAGCAAACAAATCAATCTCTGTGAATTCGGACCGTTTTGCGCGCAAGCAGGGGTTCGTTACCCAGCGCTTACTGCGGCTTTTTGCGGGGTCAGTGGACCCTGCCGGTGACGCGGTTTCAGGCTCCCAAACTGAAGCCAAACGCAATCAGGTACTGGTGCAGATGCGGGCTTTCAGCGCCGAGCCATACTTTCAGATCGCTGATGAAAATCTTGGGCTTTTGTCCGTATTCGATGATCTGAAATATGACAGGGCGGATGTCGACATGGTTTCTCCGGCGATGCGGAGACATGTTTTCGGCAAGCTTGGGCCGCTGGGGTTTTGTCAGATCTCGGGCACGGTACTAGAACATCCGCAGGCTGATATGCGCGTGTACATCCCCAAGTTCCACGCCCTTGGGGCGTCGCCCTTCGATATCATCCGCTATACCGACAAACGGCCGCAGGATTTTTGCCTGCTAACGCCGACCCAGGTGGCCTGTCAGTTTATCGACCATTACGAGTTGGATGACGCAGTGCAGAGGGTCGAAGCGCTGATTGTGAAGCATCCGATCAACCTGCTCAAGCTGGCGGATTATCTTGAGGGGAAACCCAGGCACCGCGCTTTTCGCGAGGTGTTGGGCCATATCAAACTAAAGCAGCGCATTGCGGTTGAATCTGAACCACTGTGTCGCAGGCGGTCATTGGGGTGATCGTCGATCTGGGTCTTTGATGTTTCGTTCAATCCGCCTGACGTCCTGCGGACGCAAGGAACGCCTGCCAACCCTCGGCACCGCCAAGTGCGCGCATCTTTTCATGCAGCAGCGGTCCGTAGATTTTCCACATACGTTTACGCAGCTCTTTGCCCTTGTCTGTAATCTGCAGCATTTTACCGCGCCTGTCTCCGGCATAAGATACGAATTCGATTAGCCCCTCAGAAACCATCCGTCTGCTGAGATGAGACAGGTTCGACTGCTCAAAAATGGTGTCTTGAGCAAGTTCAAAAGGGCGCAGCCTTCCTCCGTGCCGCTCAAGCGACCATAGCAAGTCATACCATTTCAGAGGCGGCAGGCCCGCATCTTTCAAGGCTGCACTGATTTCTGACTGGATAAGCCGGGTTGTCCGGTTCATGGCCACCCAGATGTCTGTTTCCAATGGGGTTGGCAGATCTTTCTTCACAACTTTGTGTTTGCTCCAAATCTTATTGCTGTTGGCTGCAAATTCAACTAGATGAAAATTCATCTAAAAACCAGCCCCATTGCAGATGAAAGGAACATCACGATGACTTTCAAATCTATGATCGCAGCCGTTGCAGTAGCTGTCGCCGTCACCCCGGCCTTTGCGCAGACTTACAAAACCGACCAGGGGCATACAGAGGTGCGCTTTGGCTGGAGCCATGCAGGCGTGTCCAACCAGCATGCCGAGTTCACCAAGGCCGAAGGCGTGCTGGACCTGAACGCGGATGATGTCGAGGCATCGACCCTGAACGTGACAATTGACACAAACAGCCTGTCGTCGGGATTTGGCCCGCTGGACGACCACCTGAAGTCGGCGGATTTCTTTGAGGTCGAAACCTACCCCGAGATCACCTTTGTCAGCACCGGGATCGCGCGGACCGGAGACACCACGGCAGATGTGACCGGTGACCTGACCATCCACGGCGTGACCAAACCCGTGACCTTGAAGGCGACTCTGACCCATCAGGGCGAGCACCCGCTGGGCAGCGCCATCGAATATTACGCGGGCGATTGGGTGGCCTTCACGGCAGAGGGCGAGATTGACCACATGGAGTTCGGTGTGGGGCCCTTCTCGACCGGGCCGATCAGCATCATAATTGCAACCGAGATGAAGGCGGACGGCTAATATTACGGTCGACCGAGTCGTCGGGCTGGCGTCAAGAAACACATATGTAGGTGGAACGGATGACGCCATTGACGATTTCACTTGCCTAAGTCTGACCCGACATCGGACAATCGAACAAGGCCCCCGTGACTTCGGAGGCCTTTTTTGAGCGGCAGCACCATAAATTGAACGCCAAACATCGCGATTGGTCCAGAATCAGGTTGCTATGTCGGTGTGGTCATCTATCCGGTGTGCTGAAAGAAAATGATTTGGCAGGCACATGACGGAAACCAATCTATCGACCTCGGCAAAGCCGGATGTGACCGCCGCGCGTGACTGGGTGACGACGCTTGCCAAATATCGCGAACCGAACCAGTTGCGCAGTTGGTTCGAGCTTGGCGTCAGCATCATCCCATTCATCGCATTGTGGGCAGTGTCGTGGATGTTCCTGTCCGTCAGCTATTGGCTTGCTTTTGCAGTCTCAGTCCTCAACGCGGCATTCCTGTTGCGCCTGTTTGCCATTCAGCACGATTGCGGGCACGGGGCTTTCTTCACGAACCGAACGGTCAGTGACTGGGTCGGGCGGGTGATCGGAGTGCTGACCCTGACGCCCTATGATGTCTGGCGCCGTACGCATTCCACGCACCACAATTCTTCGGGCAATCTGGACAAGCGGGGGATGGGTGACATCCACACGCTGACGGTGGCCGAATACCGTGCGATGACGTCGATGAACCGTTTTTGGTATCGGGTGTATCGGCACCCGATTACCCTGTTTGGCTTTGGTCCCGGGTATCTGTTCCTGTTTCAGAACCGGCTGCCGCTTGGCCTGACGGGTATTCCGAAATTCTGGGTCAGCGCGATGGTCACAAATCTGGCCATTCTGATCGTGTTAGGGGCCATCTACTATTTTGGCGGCATGATGCCGATGTTGCTGATTTTCCTGCCCTCGACCCTGATTGCCGCGGCGGCCGGCGTCTGGCTGTTCTACGTCCAGCACCAATTCGAAGAGACGCAATGGGATCCCGATAAGGATTGGCAGCTGCACGAGGCTGCCCTGCACGGAAGCTCTCATTACATCCTGCCATCCGTATTGCAGTGGTTCAGCGCCAATATCGGCATCCACCACGTGCACCACCTCTACAGCCGCATTCCGTTCTATCGCCTGACCGAAGTGCTGCGCGATCATGATGAGCTGGCCAACAGCAACCAGATGACCATCCGAGAGAGCCTCGCCAACGCGCGCCTGCACCTGTGGGATGAGAAAAGCCGCCGTCTGCTGTCCTTCGCCGAGGCCCGCGCGCTGTATGGGTGAGCGGTAAGTTCCACGGCCAGCTGGGCTGTCGGAAAGACGTCAAAAAGCAAATGTGACCCTGGAAGAGGGTAACACCATCGACGTGTCCACCGGTCTCTGATCGGACCCGTCTTTGGAGAGAGATAAATGTCCCCGCTAAAGTTGGGGGTTTTATTTTTGGGATAACGTGCATTTTCGTTTTTTTCGAGTGCAGTGGCCCTTCGATCAAAGCTCAAAGCTGCTTAAATTCTTTAGCTGTGCGTTCATAAATGACTTGATAGAGATTGAGCAGGATGAGCCTCTTCAGAATTTTGTTTTTGCCGGTGAGTTTCATTGCGCTCTTTCATGTTTCTCCGATTTTCGCTGAGGAGAGCTATTTTATCTCCAAAAGCCAAGTGGTTTCAGATCTTGATACGTTTCAGGAATGCGAAGCATGTCCATCAATGGTTGTTTTGCCTAAGGGGTATTTTTCGTTCGGATCAACTGAAAAAGAGGCGAGGGAAGCGCATCGTCGTTTCAAGATTGGTCTAAACATTGATCCCGATGAAGTCCCAGACCCCTATGACACATTCGTCAGCGAGACCCCAAAACACGACGTTACAATTGATGTTCCTATCGCAATGGGTCTTACCGAAGTTACTCGAGAGGAGTGGGCCGCCTGCGTCGCTGAGAGAAGGTGCGCAGATGAGGCCGACGCACGTATACGCTTTCGACTTAGAAACGGCCCCTACCAAGACCATCCCCGCAGCCCGATCACTGCTGTCACCTACACCGAAATGCAAGACTACTTAGCATGGCTAAATGACAAGGTGGGTGCCAAGGTCTATCGCCTCCCTACTGAAGTAGAATGGGAATACGCTGCCCGGGCAGGAGCAAAAACGATCTTTGCACAAGGTGATTCACTGACACGGGAACAAGCCAACTTTTCTATCTATTGGCGAGAAATCGAAGGTGGCAGGAGCGTGTGGAAAAGAGACCCCGGGAATGAAAAACGGCCTGTTACAGTGGATGAGTTGGATGCTGCAAATTCTTGGGGGTTGCGTCATATGTCTGGAAACGTATCTGAAACGACAAGATCGTGTTGGAGCGAAGGGCATCTCGGCTTTGCCTCTTCGGCTCGCTACCTCGCTGCCTCGTATCGTCCGCTTGGGTGTAGGCGCGTTGGAAAGGGGGGCTCGTACGGAGCATCAGTAGAATTGGCTCGCCCAGCTCGGCGTGTAGGCCATCCCGAAGACTATTGGGGGCCATGGGTCGGTTTCCGCATTGTGCGAGAATTGAAAGCGGAGGACAATCAGGAGGGCTGAGTTGGTGTTGGGTAACCAGTTGTCTCGGCATTTTCTGAAACTAAGTCATCCAAAACTTATAGTGGAGTAATTCGACGCTTCGTTCACCCGCGCAATCGGATTTTGCTGGGGCGCAAAAATCCAGCGCCCGCTATAGACACCCACCCCCAACACTGCTAAATGCACCCAATCTTGCGGCCTCGGATTCGTTCCGGGGCCTCTGATATTTGTAACCGGGGACCTTCGGGGCCCTATACCCTTGGCACCTACGGGGGCCTATCACATAGCGGGGGAATTCCCTGCACTTGCTAAACGGAAGACAGAAAGCATGGCACTTAAGTCGTACAAGCCGACGACGCCGGGCCAGCGCGGGCTGGTGCTGATCGACCGTTCGGAGCTTTGGAAAGGACGTCCGGTCAAGTCTCTCACAGAGGGTTTGACCAAATCGGGCGGCCGGAACAACACCGGACGGATCACTTCACGCCGCCGCGGCGGTGGCGCAAAGCGTCTCTACCGGATCGTTGACTTCAAACGGAATAAATTTGATGTCGCGGCAACCGTCGAACGGATCGAATATGACCCGAACCGGACCGCATTCATCGCACTGGTAAAATACGAAGACGGCGAGCAGGCATATATCCTGGCTCCGCAGCGTCTGGCTGTTGGTGACAAAGTCGTGGCATCCGCCAAGGCCGACATCAAGCCGGGCAACGCAATGCCGTTCTCGGGCATGCCCATCGGTACCATCGTCCACAACATCGAGATGAAGCCTGGCAAAGGCGGTCAGATCGCACGTGCGGCCGGTACTTACGCTCAGTTCGTTGGCCGCGATGGCGGCTACGCTCAGATTCGTCTGAGCTCGGGCGAGCTGCGCATGGTCCGTCAGGAATGCATGGCCACCGTCGGTGCCGTGTCCAACCCCGACAACAGCAACCAGAACCTCGGTAAAGCCGGTCGTATGCGCCACAAGGGCGTTCGTCCGTCGGTTCGTGGTGTTGCAATGAACCCGATCGATCACCCGCACGGTGGTGGTGAAGGTCGTACCTCGGGTGGCCGTACGCCGGTTACTCCGTGGGGTAAGGACACCAAGGGTAAGCGTACCCGCAACAAGAACAAAGCGTCCCAGAAGCTGATCATCCGCTCGCGGCACGCCAAGAAGAAGGGACGTTAATCTATGTCTCGCTCTGTTTGGAAGGGTCCTTTCGTCGATGCTTACGTGCTGAAAAAAGCCGAAGCAGCGCGCGAGTCGGGCCGCAACGAAGTCATCAAAATCTGGTCGCGTCGTTCCACCATTCTGCCCCAGTTCGTGGGTCTGACCTTTGGTGTGTACAACGGCCAGAAGCATATCCCGGTAAACGTCTCGGAAGACATGATCGGTCAGAAGTTCGGTGAATACTCGCCGACTCGCACCTATTACGGTCACGCCGCAGACAAAAAAGCGAAGCGGAAGTAAGTCATGGGCAAGGAAAAGAACCCCCGCCGCGTGGCTGAAAACGAAGCAATGGCGAAAACGCGCATGCTTCGCACCAGCCCGCAGAAACTGAACCTGGTTGCGCAAATGATCCGCGGCAAGAAAGTTGAGAAGGCTCTGACCGACCTGACTTTCTCGAACAAGCGTGTCGCGCAGGACGTCAAGAAGTGCCTGCAGTCCGCAATCGCGAATGCCGAAAACAACCACAACCTGGACGTTGACGAGCTGATCGTCGCCGAAGCATGGGTTGGCAAAAACCTGGTCATGAAGCGTGGTCGTCCGCGTGCCCGTGGCCGTTTCGGCAAGATCATGAAGCCGTTCTCGGAGATCACCATCAAGGTGCGTCAAGTTGAGGAGCAAGCCTAATGGGTCATAAAGTAAATCCGATCGGCATGCGCCTGCAGGTCAACCGCACCTGGGACAGCCGCTGGTACGCCGACACCAAGGACTACGGTGATCTTCTGCTGGAAGACCTCAAGATCCGTGAGTTCATCAACAAAGAGTGCAAGCAGGCCGGTGTTGCCCGTGTGATCATCGAACGTCCGCACAAGAAGTGCCGCGTTACGATCCACACTGCACGTCCCGGTGTCATCATCGGCAAGAAAGGTGCAGACATCGAAGTTCTGCGCAAAAAGCTTGCTCGTATGACCGACAGCGAACTGCACCTGAACATCGTCGAAGTGCGCAAGCCCGAGCTTGACGCGCAGCTGGTTGCCGAGTCCATCGCTCAGCAGCTGGAGCGCCGCGTCTCGTTCCGCCGCGCGATGAAGCGTTCGGTTCAGAACGCCATGCGCATGGGCGCCCTGGGTATCCGGGTGAACGTCGCTGGCCGTCTGGGCGGCGCCGAAATCGCACGGACCGAGTGGTACCGCGAAGGCCGCGTGCCTCTGCACACCCTGCGTGCCGACATCGATTACGCACATGCCGAAGCGATGACTCCTTACGGGATCATCGGGATCAAGGTCTGGATCTTCAAAGGTGAGATCATGGAGCACGATCCGCAGGCACGTGACCGTAAAGCACAGGAACTCCAGGACGGCCCTGCACCTCGTGGTGCTGGTGGCGGTCGTCGCTAAGGAGGGAAAGATATGCTTCAACCAAAGCGTACTAAATTCCGCAAGATGCACAAAGGCCGGATCAAGGGTCTCGCCAAGGGCGGCTCTGATCTGAACTTTGGCACCTACGGCCTGAAAGCTCTTGAGCCTGAGCGTGTAACTGCACGCCAGATCGAAGCTGCACGTCGTGCCATGACGCGTCACATGAAGCGTCAGGGTCGTGTCTGGATCCGCATCTTCCCCGACACTCCGGTCACTGCAAAGCCGATCGAAGTTCGTATGGGTAAAGGTAAAGGTTCGGTCGACCGCTGGGCATGCAAAGTCAAGCCTGGCCGCGTGATGTTCGAGATCGACGGCGTCAATGACGACATCGCCCGCGAGGCCCTGCGCCTGGCCGCGATGAAGCTGCCGATCAAGACTCGCGTCGTGGTTCGCGAAGACTGGTAAGCGATTGGGGGGCTACCCCGTTCGCTAAAAGATTGACCCCCGTCGGGATACCGGCGGGGGTTTTGCGTTCTCGATGTCAGACGCAGGTTTTGGGACTTAAACTTTCAATGGCCACGTGCCGGTTTACCGACTCGTGACTGGCAATCGGCAGACAGGCGTGGCTAAATTCGGACGAACCCTCTCTGCCATCGAGTAGGATACTGATGCCAAGTTTTATCCTCCGCCATTTCGTTCTGTTGTTTCTGATGGCCGTTGGTACCGTGGTCGCCCCCGCAAAAACTTGGGCCGCGTCGCCCGAGGTGAATCTAGGGTATTTCAACAAGCTTGCGATGAACGGATATGACGTCATGACTTATTGGCAAGGCGGTGATCCGCAAAAGGGCGATCCTGAGATCATGGCTCAGCACAATGGCGCCACCTGGGTGTTTCTGAATGATGAAAACCGCCAGGCTTTTCTGTCTGACCCGGCGAAGTATGCTCCTCAATATGGCGGATATTGCGCCTATGCGGCCAGCCAGAATGCGGTGGCCGATGTCGACCCGTTCGCATGGCGCATCTGGGACGAAAAACTGTATCTGAATTACAGCCCGCAGGTGCGGCGCATCTGGGCCAGCGATATTGATGCCAATATTGAAAAAGCAAACGAGTTCTGGCCCGATTTGCTGAAGAAATAGGGCGTGTCTGGATCCGCATCTTCCAAGATACTCCGGTCACTGCAAAGCCGGTCAAAGTACGTCTGGGTAGAGTTTCAGTCGATCGCTGGGCATGCAAGCTCAAGTCGGATCACTATAAAGCTGCCGATCAAGACCTGTGTTTAGGTTCCCTAAGACTGGTAAGTGACTGGGGACCACTCGTTCGTGACAAGATTGCCCCTGTCAGGACACCGGCAGGGGGTATTGTGTTAGTCTTTTGCGACCCATCCCACTGATGAGTGAAAAAAGTCGACCTTTGCCCATAGCCCCCATAATCTGCCCAGAGTGAATGGGAGGGTTGTATGTTTCAGCTACGCAAGAAGGTTTTTGTCAAAGAGGTCATAACCACCGACCAGTTTGGGCAACCATGCGCTCCAGTCTGCAGAGTTGCAGCTTTGGCTGTCATACAAAACCCGCTGGCCGGTAAATTCTCGGAAGACTTGTCCGAGCTGTTTGAAATTGGAGGAATGCTTGGGGCAGACCTAGCGGCCGAGGCTGTTTCTCAACTCGACCGTGCCCCGATTTCCTACGGTAAAGCAGCGATTGTGGGTGCGAATGGCGATCTCGAACAAGGTGGCGCATTGATCCATCCGAAACTCGGCGCTCCAATGCGCGCATCAGCAGGTGGAGGTGAAGCCGTCATCCCGTCGAATGCCAAACTTGGGGCACCGGGATGTGCGATTGATCTGCCCCTCGGACACAAGGACAATCCGTGGTCCTTTGACCATTTCGATACCATGACGCTGAGCATTCCCGACGCGCCGAAACCGGATGAGATTGTTATGTGTCTGGCCTACGCGGATGGCGGGCGTCCGATCCCGCGCTGCGGCTCGGGGCCAATCAAAAACTAAAGGTTGGCTGGGGCTGGCCTTGGATCAGAGCTTGGGCTATGCCCAGCTTATGGCCCAGATTGAATCACTCTTCGTTACCCGTCTTTATCGCGCAGCTTTGTCCGAGTTTGGTCCCAAGATCGACCCAGAAGAGCTGGAAAACTCTTGCCTTGTCATTGCCGAGGATGATGAGGCCGGGCAGGAATGGTGTGAGCAGAACGGCTATCCTGGTTACACCAGCTATGCCTCGCTGACCGATCTGCCGTGGCGGTTCCCGATCTTTGCCGATTTGGTCAAGGCTCTGGACATCCACGTCGCGGCTTTTGCCAAGGATCTCGAGTTTGATCTGGGCGAAGGTGAGTTGAAGCTCGAGGATCTGTGGATCAACATCCTGCCCGAGGGCGGGATGCACTCCAGCCACCTGCACCCACACAGTGTGATTTCGGGCACCACTTATGTGGCGATGCCCGAAGGGGCCAGCGCGTTGAAGCTGGAAGACCCCCGCTCGGGCCGCATGATGGCGGCACCTACGCGTTTAAAAGATGGACGGCGGGACTTACAACCGTTCATCTATATGAAGCCGCAGGTGGGCGATGTCCTGCTGTGGGAAAGCTGGCTGCGCCACGAGGTGCCGATGAACATGGCCGAGGAAGAGCGGATTAGTGTTAGCTTTAACTACAAGTGGGAATGAGCCCCGGTTCCCCGTACGGGAATTGGAACAGCAGAGCAATTGCGCGGCGAACAGGCGGTGTTCCTGCCAATCACGTTTCACCTCGAGTTGCCGAAAAACCTTGCAATATGCTCCGCCATGACCCATGTGAGGCACGCTTACGTTTTTCTTTTTCGACCACTGTCTCCTGAATTTTGGCGTTCAGTCTCTCGATCCAGACCGACCACGCCGCGCTGTCGCAATCCCGCGGACAGCAATTTAATAGGAGAATACGGATATGGCCAATGGCACCGTAAAATGGTTCAACGCAACTAAAGGTTTTGGCTTCATCGCACCGGAGACCGGTGGCAAAGACGTGTTCGTGCACATCTCGGCTGTTGAGCGCTCGGGTCTGACTGGCCTGGCCGACGACCAGAAAGTGACATTCGACATCGAGCCCGGCCGTGACGGTCGTGAGGCAGCTGTGAACATCGCTCTGGCGTAAGCCACTCAGACTTAGACAGTTGAAGACGCGGTCTCGTGCAAACGAGGCCGCGTTTTGCGTTTCCAACCAAAATACAAATAATTCTGGATAGTTTTAAAAAACTTCTCCGGATGAATTCGTCAAACTCAATGTGAGAAAACCTGACGCCAACTCATATACAATCCTGTATGTTCCATGGATCACAGAGGTATCCAGTATGAAAGAAACTGAACGGGTGGTTCGCCAATTCCATGAAAGTTGGGGGATGCGGGATCCTGATCGCGGGGCCGAGGTGATTGCCGAAGATTGTCAGTTCGAAGATGTTGCTCGTGAGGAAAAGCAACTTGGCAAGCTGGCCTATAAAGAGGATTACGAGCGTTGGCGAAAGGCATTCCCGGATGGAGAATGCATCGTGGATAATGTGATCGTCAGCGAGTGCGGTGAATGGGCGATCGTAGAGTTCCACAATACCGGAACCCACACTGGTGTTCTGCATTCAAGCCTCGGTGATTTTGAACCAACTGGAAGGCGATACGAAGTGCGCTATTGCTCAGTAATGCGGGTAATAGGTGGCATGGTTGTTGAAGGACGAGACTATTATGACAGCGCCACTATCGTACGACATCTAGGCTTGGTGAAGTAAGCAGCGACTAGCCTGTTAATGTAGGCAGAGGATTCCTAAACTTTCCCTTGCCACCCACCCCTGAACCCCCTATAGAGCGGCATCTTGCGTTCCCCCGGCTGAGTCGGGGGATTCGTATGTCTATCATTCATCCACCAGGTCAAAGGTGACCCTGATAAGGGGCCTTCTGGTGTTTTGAGCAAAGGAAAAAGGCGATGAACGCCCAAGAACTGCGTGACAAGACCCCGGACCAGCTCCGCGAGGAACTGGCCAACCTGAAGAAAGAAAGCTTTAACTTGCGCTTTCAACAGGCAACCGGTCAGCTGGAAAACACTGCCGGCATCAAAGCGGCCCGCCGCAATGCTGCCCGCGTCAAAACCATTCTGAACGAAAAGGCCGCTGCCGCGGCATCGGAGGAGTAATCCTATGCCCAAGCGTATCCTGTCCGGCACCGTAACCAGCGACGCCAACGAACAGACCGTAACCGTTTCCGTCGAGCGCCGCTTTACGCATCCGGTTCTGAAGAAAACCATCCGTAAGTCCAAGAAATACCGGGCTCACGATGAAAAGAACGCCTTCAAGGTCGGCGACTCTGTACGCATCATCGAATGCGCGCCGAAATCGAAGACGAAACGTTGGGAAGTTCTGGAGGCGTAAGCTTCCGGGATTTTTCCATTTGTCGAAACCCTGGGGGATCTAACGAGACCAGCCCCCACAGGTCGGGAGAAACCACATGATCCAGATGCAGACCAATCTGGATGTCGCTGACAACTCCGGCGCTCGCCGAGTTCAGTGCATCAAGGTCCTGGGTGGTTCCAAGCGTAAATACGCCTCCGTCGGCGACATCATTGTCGTCTCGGTGAAGGAAGCCATCCCACGCGGCCGCGTAAAGAAAGGTGACGTCCGCAAGGCCGTCGTCGTGCGCACCGCCAAAGAAGTCCGTCGCGAAGACGGCACCGCGATCCGTTTCGATCGCAACGCCGCCGTCATCCTGAACAACAACAACGAGCCCGTAGGTACCCGTATCTTTGGCCCCGTTGTTCGCGAACTGCGTGGCAAGAACTTCATGAAAATCATCTCGCTGGCTCCGGAGGTGCTGTAATCATGGCTGCTAAACTCCGCAAAGGCGACAAGGTCGTCGTGCTGGCCGGCAAGGACAAGGGCAAAGAGGGAACGATTACCTCGGTTGACCCGAAAGCCGGTAAAGCTGTTGTCGACGGCATCAACATCGCCATCCGCCACACCCGCCAGACCCAGAACAGCCAAGGCGGCCGTTTGCCCCAGGCAAACCCGATCGAGCTGTCGAACCTGGCACTGCTGGACGCAAACGGCAAAGCCACCCGCGTTGGCTTCCGCATGGAAGGTGACAAGAAGGTTCGCTTCGCCAAGACCACAGGGGACGTGATCGATGCTTGATAACGCAACCTATACTCCGCGTCTGAAGGCTCAGTACGCTGAAACCATCCGCCCCGCTCTGAAAGAAGAGTTCGGTTACAAGAACGACATGCAGCTGCCCAAGCTGGAAAAAATCGTTCTGAACATCGGCTGTGGTGCAGAAGCTGTCAAAGATTCCAAGAAAGCCAAAGCGGCTGTCGAGGATCTGACTGCGATTGCCGGTCAGCAGGCCGTTGCAACCAAGGCGAAAAAGTCGATCGCGGGTTTCCGCGTCCGTGAAGACATGCCGCTGGGTGCGAAAGTGACCCTGCGCGGTGACCGGATGTACGAATTCCTGGATCGTCTGATCACCATCGCGATGCCGCGCGTTCGTGACTTCCGCGGTGTTAAGCCGTCTTTCGATGGTCAGGGCAACTTTGCCATGGGCATGAAAGAGCACATCGTGTTCCCCGAAATCGACTTCGACAAAGTCGACGAAGTCTGGGGCATGGACATCGTAATTGCCACCACAGCGAAAACCGACGCTGAAGCAAAGGCACTGTTGAAAGCATTCAACATGCCCTTCAACGCATAAGCGCCGGGAGGATTAAGACATGGCTAAAAAAGCAATGATCGAACGCGAAAAGAAGCGCGAACGCCTGGTGGCCAAATATGCCGCAAAGCGTGCCGAGCTGAAAGAAATCGCGAATGACGAGAGCAAGCCGATGGAAGAGCGTTTCAAAGCGCGTCTGAAACTGGCGAAACTGCCGCGCAACAGCTCGGCTACTCGTTTGCACAACCGCTGTCAGCTGACCGGTCGTCCTCATGCTTACTACCGTAAGCTGAAGGTCAGCCGTATTGCGCTGCGCGAGCTGGGTTCTGCTGGTCAGATCCCCGGCATGGTGAAATCGAGCTGGTAAGGGAGACATAGATATGAATGATCCTATCGGCGATATGCTCACCCGTATCCGCAACGCGCAAATGCGCGGCAAGTCCACCGTTTCCACCCCGGCTTCCAAGCTGCGCGGTTGGGTTCTGGACGTGCTGGCGGACGAAGGTTATATCCGTGGCTACGAAGCGACGACCGGTGAAAACGGTCATCCGGCCATCGAAATCAGCCTGAAATACTACGAAGGCACCCCTGTTATTCGCGAGCTGAAGCGGGTCTCGAAGCCCGGTCGCCGCGTATACATGGGCGTCAATGACATCCCACAGGTCCGTCAGGGTCTGGGCGTGTCGATTGTCAGCACTCCGAAAGGTGTGATGTCGGACGCAAACGCTCGCTCCAACAATGTTGGCGGCGAAGTGCTCTGCACCGTCTTCTAAGGAGGTCTGTCAATGTCTCGTATTGGTAAAAAACCGGTCGAGCTGCCCAGCGGCGTTACCGCCACTGTGTCCGGCCAGACCATCGAAGTGAAAGGTCCGAAAGGCACCCGCAGCTTCACCGCAACCGATGACGTAACGCTGTCGGTCG
Source organism: Ruegeria sp. BA12 (assembly GCF_056539625.1). Classification (NCBI taxonomy): domain Bacteria; kingdom Pseudomonadati; phylum Pseudomonadota; class Alphaproteobacteria; order Rhodobacterales; family Roseobacteraceae; genus Ruegeria; species Ruegeria sp. BA12. The sequence continues at coordinate 139,493 of NZ_JBQFVF010000010.1, read as the reverse complement.
AAGACAATGTTGTGCAAATCAACCCCCGTGGCATGTCCAAGCGTGCCCGCCAGCAGTGGGGCATGAGCCGCACCATGGTTGCCAACCTGGTAACCGGTGTGACCCAGGGCTTCAAAAAAGAGCTGGAGATCCAGGGTGTTGGTTACCGGGCGCAGATGCAGGGCAACACCCTGAAGCTGAACCTGGGCTACAGCCACGACGTTGATTTCACCGCTCCGGAAGGTGTCACCATCACCGCACCGAAGCAGACCGAGATCGTTGTGGAAGGTATCGACCAGCAGCAGGTGGGCGAAGTCGCGGCCAAAATCCGCGAATGGCGCCGTCCCGAGCCGTACAAAGGCAAGGGCATCCGCTATAAGGGCGAGTTCATCTTCCGCAAAGAAGGCAAGAAGAAGTAAGGACGCAAACTATGGCAAACAGCAAAAGAACCCTGTTTCTGAAGCGCCGCCTGCGCGTTCGGAACAAACTTCGCAAGGTCAACGCGGGTCGTCCGCGTCTGTCCGTACACCGTTCGAACAAGAACATCTCTGTTCAGCTGATCGACGACGTGCGCGGCGTGACCCTGGCGTCGGCCTCGACCCTGGAAAAAGATCTGGGTGTCGTTGGCAAGAACAACGTCGAAGCGGCCACCAAAGTGGGCGCGGCCATCGCCGAGCGTGCCAAGAAGGCAGGCGTCGAAGAGGCCTATTTCGATCGTGGCGGCTTCCTGTTCCACGGCAAAGTGAAGGCTCTGGCCGACGCTGCGCGTGAAGGCGGCCTGAAGATCTAAGACTTGCGGGCAGCTTTGCGGCTGCCCCGATGATCCGGGGGCCTCGGCAACAGTCGGGGCTCACTTGGATTGAACAAACGGCGCCGATTGCGCCATGTGAGAGAAGGGATGCCAAAATGGCAGAACGTGAAAACCGCCGGGGCCGTGGTCGTGACCGCGACGAAGCACCGGAATTCGCCGATCGTCTTGTTGCGATCAACCGTGTGTCGAAAACCGTAAAAGGTGGTAAGCGCTTTGGCTTCGCCGCTCTGGTGGTTGTCGGCGATCAGAAAGGCCGCGTCGGCTTTGGCAAAGGTAAAGCGAAAGAAGTACCTGAAGCCATCCGTAAGGCGACCGAGCAAGCCAAGCGTCAGATGATCCGCGTGCAACTGCGCGAAGGTCGGACCCTGCACCACGACATCGAAGGCCGTCACGGCGCCGGTAAAGTGGTAATGCGTACCGCACCTGAAGGTACTGGTATCATCGCCGGTGGTCCGATGCGTGCCGTGTTCGAAATGCTGGGCGTCAAGGACGTTGTGTCCAAGTCGCTGGGCTCGCAGAACCCGTACAACATGATCCGCGCCACCATCAACGGCCTGCAGAAAGAGCAGAGCCCGCGTTCGGTTGCACAGCGTCGTGGCAAAAAGGTTGCTGACATCCTGCCCAAGCGGGACGAAGCACCGGCTGCTGCTGAAGCAGAAGCATAAGGAGAGCGACCCATGGCAAAAACCATCGTCGTCAAGCAGATCGGTTCCCCGATCCGCCGCCCCGCTGAACAGCGCGCGACCCTGATCGGTCTGGGCCTGAACAAGATGCACAAGACCCGTGAGCTGGAGGATACTCCTTCGGTCCGCGGCATGGTCAACAAGATCCCGCATCTGGTTGAGATCATCGAAGAACGCGGCTAAGCGCGACATCTTCGAAAAGTTAGAAACGCCTCCGATATTTCGGGGGCGTTTTATCATTTAAGGGTTATGACGGTCTCTTAGTTTAATCGATATGGTGTCAGTTCAATCTGAACGCATTTTTTCTATTACACGGCGCATATAGTTCATGAAACGTGCCTGTTCAGTTTCACTTAACACCTGTAGGGCTTCGGCATTTACGCTTTGAGCAGACTCATAGGCGCTGTTTCGAATTGCTGTGGCCTTCTCAGTTAACCAAATCATTTGGGCTCTGGCGTCAGCGGGGTTCTTTGTTCTTTTGATCAAGCCGTCGCGTTCCATTCGGTTGAGCGTGTTCGCCAGGGTCGCTTGTTCGACATCAATTTTGCCCAGCAATTCTTTTTGCGTCACGCCGTCTTTGAGCCAAAGCTGCAGTAAAATCGGAAATTGCCCAACAACGATGCCCAAGGGCGCAATGCGCTGCTGCAATTCCTTCGCAAACAACCGCGCCATGTGATTGACCAGGTATCCGGCCGAGTTTTCTTTTTCAAAGTTCATGTTCAAGATTTACACTTGCATAGCAAGCTATGCAATAATATATAGCTTGCTATGGAGAAGAATTGAGAGGAATCGAAATGGCTCGTATTGAAGAGTTGGACAAAATCGTCACGCTGGCAGATCAGATGCAGACCGAAGAAGGTCCGGTAGTGCTGATCAACCTGTTCACAGTGGACGCCAAAGACAAAGAGGCGCTGCTGAAGGCCTGGGCGCATGATGCAGATTTCATGAAATCTCAGCCAGGATATATTTCTACACAACTCCATCAGGGCATCGCTGGCAGTTCGACCTTTGTGAACTACGCGATCTGGCAGGACGTCCAAAGTTTCCGCGACGCATTTACCAATCCCGAATTTCAGCGACGGATCGCGGACTATCCAGATAGTGCTGTGGCGCGGCCACATCTTGTTCGAAAGCTCGCAGTTGAAAACCACTGCGTCGCCTGATGCGATAACCGGAGTAGCAACATGTTAAGAACCATCCACCCCATCGCCGGAGTATTAGGTTTTCTTACAATCCTCGTTTTCTGGACATCCACCTTGTACAGCGAGTTATTTGCAACCCATGCGACCGTCGCCGCGGTAAAATCCATGATCGTCAGCGGACTGTTTATTCTGGTGCCAGCAATGGTGATTGTCGGTGCATCCGGCATGTCTCTTGGGCGTCGCCGCAAAGATGTCCAGGCGCTCGCCAAGAAGAAACGGATGCCGATCATAGCGATGAACGGACTTCTCATCCTTGTTCCCGCCGCCATCTACCTTAGCGCAAAAGCAAACGCAGGATCATTCGACACCAGCTTTTATATTGTGCAAGTCGTTGAACTGATCGCTGGCGCCACCAATCTGACGTTGATGGGGCTTAGTATTCGGGATGGCCGGGCGATGACCGCCCGCAGAAGAAGTGCGCGAAAGCAGAGAAGCCAGTAAAGGTCCCAATTAAGCACAGCGCCCCGCATAGCTATTCAATGCACGCATAGCGGCTAGACCGAAATCTTCGTTGTTAGCGATACCGAACACTCCTATCTGAACCCTGTCCAAACAAGGAACACACAAGAAAACATCGGGGAATACGCCCCGATCAGGAAAGGAATTCAGATATGGCTTATACAGCAACAACCACTCACGGCATCACCGTTTTTGCTCGCATCGCTGACTTTGCAGCAAAGGTAAAAGAGGCTTACGCCCTGCGCGCAGAATTCAATCGCACCTATTCGGAACTACAAAGCCTGACCGACCGCGAACTGAACGATATCGGTGTGCGCCGCTGCGATATCAAAGACATCGCGCATGATCACGTTTACTGCTCGTAACACAGCAAGCTGATCCACGAATTCAGGGGCGCCGTTTGGCGCCGCTTTTTTGTTTGAGAGTCTATCGCGTCACAGCGCTGAAGTTTTTTGACCGGGCGCATTGCGAGGACGCCGCATATAAGGCACACGCCAGAAAAGCGACTTTTATGCTCGGTTCAATTTGGCGGAAAGACTTAGTATGGCGCGTGAATATCAGATTGGAATGCTGTGGGTCGAAGGCCCCCTGAGTTTCCTGGAACAGCTCTGCATCAAGTCTTACCTGGACGCAGGACAAAGTGTGCGCCTCTATACTTATGACAACGTCACAAACATCCCCGATGGGGTCGAGCACCGCGATGCGCGTGAGGTACTGCCCGATTCCGAGTTTGTGACTCATGGCCGAACCGGAAGCCCGGCACCTCATTCGGACAAGTTCCGGTATCGACTGCTGGCGCAAGAAGCGGATTTGATCTGGGCAGATACCGATGCTTACTGTCTGAAGCCTTTCTCGACACCCAACGGCCATTACTATGGGCGGCTCGAAGGTGAGGTGGCCACAGGCGTGCTCGCTCTACCTCAGGATAGTGATACACTGGGCAAATTGATTGAGCTAACCAATGATCCTTATTTCATTCCGCCGTGGTTGCCTCCGAGGCACCGAAAGCCGCTGGAAGAATCGCTGCAGAACGGAGCGCCGGTAAACGTCCCTGAGGTGTTCTGGGGGGTGTGGGGGCCACGGGCGTTTACCTGGGCACTGAAGCAGACGGGTGAGATCAAATATGCGCTGCCCGAGCACGTTTTCTATCCGCTGAACTTCACGCGCCGCCGTGCCCTGGCCCGGCCGAATGCTAGAATCGACCACTACATGAAAGAGGATACGGTTTCGATCCATCTATACGGTCGACGGATGCGAGCGATCATGCGGACCAAATATGGCGGCAGACCCGATCCGAACAGTCTGGTGGGCAAACTGGTCGAGAAGCACGGTATCGACCCACTTGCAGCCCCCATCCGGCCGCATAAAGGGTCCGCTGAAAAGGCGGGTGGAGCCGAGGACTAGCGCGGTACGCTTCCGCGGGCTTGCCAAGAGAGGTCAACGGGCCTATACGCCTGCGGTGGCCTTGCGCCATACGAATCAAAACCAAGAAATGCCGTGGTTGGCCCATCACGCTTCGGGGGTCACATCCGGCTAAGGAGAAGCGATATGAAACTGCACGAATTGCGCGACAATCCTGGCGCCACACCGAAACGCACCCGCGTTGGCCGTGGTCCCGGTTCCGGCAAAGGTAAAATGGGTGGCCGTGGTATCAAAGGCCAGAAATCCCGTTCGGGTGTGGCCATCAATGGCTATGAAGGCGGCCAGATGCCGTTGTACCAGCGCCTGCCCAAGCGTGGCTTCAACAAGCCGAACCGCAAGGAATTCGCCGTTGTCAACCTGGGTTTGATCCAGAAATTCGTCGACGCCGGCAAGCTGGACGCCAAAGCTGCGATCACCGAGGACGCGCTGGTTGCGTCCGGTCTGGTTCGTCGCAAGCTGGACGGCATCCGCGTTCTGGCCAAGGGCGAAATCAGCGCCAAGCTGAACCTGGAAGTCACCGGTGCTTCGAAAGCTGCCGTTGAGGCAGTCGAAAAAGCGGGCGGTTCACTGACGGTCACAAAAGCTGCTGCGGCAGAGTAAGCGCTTGTGAGCGGGCAAAGACCCGCTTACATAGTCCTCAGAGTTTTCCCAGACGCCGCCCGAGCCGGAAAACGGTTCCGGGCGGTGTTTTCATAAGAGAGACCGATTTATGGTATCAGCAGCAGAACAAATGGCAGCCAACACAAGCTGGTCTGCCCTTGGCAAAGCCACCGATCTGCGCAACCGCATCCTGTTTACGCTGGGTTTGTTGATCGTTTATCGCCTGGGCACCTTTATTCCGGTGCCGGGGATCGACGGGCAGGCCCTGCGCGAATTCATGGAGCAGGCGGGGCAGGGCATCGGCGGCATGGTTTCGATGTTTACTGGCGGGGCGCTGGGACGGATGGGTATCTTTGCCCTCGGCATCATGCCCTACATTTCAGCCTCGATCATTGTGCAGCTGCTGACATCTATGGTTCCCGCGCTCGAACAGCTCAAGAAAGAGGGCGAGCAGGGACGCAAGAAAATCAACCAGTATACCCGTTTCGGCACCGTGGCTCTGGCCACCGTTCAGGCCTATGGTCTGGCCGTGTCGCTGGAATCGGGTGATCTGGCGACCGATCCGGGCATGTTCTTCCGTATGTCGACCATGATTACGCTGGTTGGCGGCACCATGTTCCTGATGTGGCTGGGTGAGCAGATTACCGCACGTGGCATCGGTAACGGTATCTCTCTGATCATCTTCGTCGGCATCATTGCCGAGGTTCCGGCCGCATTGGCGCAGTTCTTTGCCAGCGGACGCAGCGGTGCGATCAGCCCTGCAGTGATCGTCGGTGTGATCGTGATGGTTATCGCCGTGATCACCTTTGTGGTGTTCATGGAGCGGGCCTTGCGCAAGATCCACATCCAATATCCGCGCCGTCAGGCCGGTATGAAGATCTATGAAGGTGGTTCCAGCCACCTGCCGGTCAAAGTGAACCCGGCGGGCGTTATCCCGGCGATCTTTGCGAGCTCGCTGCTTCTGTTGCCGGTGACGATCTCGACCTTCTCGTCGGGTGCGACCAACGGGCCGGTGATGTCGTGGCTGCTGGCCAACTTTGGCCCCGGACAGCCGTTGTACCTGCTGTTTTTCGCCTCGATGATCGTGTTCTTTGCCTATTTCTATACGTTCAACGTGTCGTTCAAACCGGACGATGTGGCGGACAACCTGAAAAAGCAGAACGGTTTTGTGCCGGGTATCCGTCCGGGCAAGAAAACCGCCGAGTATCTGGAATACGTGGTCAACCGCGTGCTGGTTTTGGGTTCGGCCTATCTGGCGGCGGTCTGTCTGCTACCTGAAATCCTTCGGGGCCAGTTTGCCATCCCGTTCTATTTCGGAGGCACCTCGGTTCTGATTATCGTCTCTGTGACCATGGACACGATCCAACAGGTTCAGAGCCACCTGCTTGCGCACCAATACGAAGGGCTGATTGAAAAGTCCCAATTGCGCGGCAAAGGTAAGAAACGCGGCAGGAAGGGACCCTCTCGTCGATGAACATCATTCTTCTTGGGCCCCCGGGGGCCGGTAAAGGGACGCAGGCGCGCCACCTGGTCGAAACACGCGGCATGGTTCAGTTAAGCACTGGCGACATGCTGCGCGAGGCCAAGACCTCGGGCACCGAGATGGGGCAGAAGGTTGCGGCGATCATGGATGCGGGCAAGCTGGTCACTGATGAGATCGTGATCGGCCTGATCGAAGAGAAGCTGACCACCGAAACAGGCGCCGGTTTCATTTTTGACGGCTTCCCCCGTACGCTGGCGCAGGCCGATGCGCTGGCGGCGTTGCTGACCAAGCTGGGTCAGTCGTTGCACACAGTGATCGAGATGCGCGTCGATGATGATGCGCTGGTGGGTCGTATCACGGCGCGTTCGACCTGTGGCGGGTGTGGTGAGGTTTATAACGACATCACCAAACCGATTCCGGCAGACGGCAAGTGCACCAATTGCGGTAAGGAAAATGACTTCCAGCGTCGTGCAGATGACAACGAAGACAGCCTGCGTACGCGCCTGATGGAATATTACAAGAAGACCTCGCCGCTGATCGGCTATTACTACGCCAAGGGCGATCTGCGCCCCGTGAACGGACTGGCGGATATCAAAGAAGTCACCGCGTCGATTGAGGCGATCCTTGGCTGATATCAATATGGGCTTGACGGCGTTGCCAAAAGCCCATATCGACCCCCATCCCTAAAGGGAATCAAGACCGCATGCGGGATTCGTCCCAATTGCCCCGACCACCTCGAATAATGCTGAACCCTCTGGCCTCACTGCCACGGTAAAGCGTTGTGAAAAAAGGTTCTGGAGTTACGGAACCGCAACGAAAAGGAAAGTGACACGTGGCACGTATTGCCGGCGTAAACATCCCGACTGCAAAGCGGGTACCTATCGCCCTCACATATATCACCGGTATCGGAAACACCTCGGCCAAAGCGATCTGCGAAGCCGTAGGTATCGACGCGACCCGTCGCGTTAACGAACTGTCCGACGCCGAAGTTCTGGCCATCCGCGAGCACATCGACGCCAACTTCACCGTCGAAGGTGACCTGCGCCGTGAAGTTCAGATGAACGTCAAACGCTTGATGGACCTGGGCTGCTATCGCGGTCTGCGTCACCGCCGCAACCTGCCGGTTCGCGGTCAGCGTACCCACACCAATGCTCGTACCCGCAAAGGCCCCGCAAAGGCCATCGCTGGTAAGAAGAAATAAGGGAGGGTCTGACTGATGGCACGTGATAAGACTCGCGTTAAGCGCAAAGAGCGTAAGAACATCGCATCGGGCGTCGCCCATGTGAATTCGACCTTCAACAACACCAAGATCCTGATCTCGGACGTACAGGGCAACGCCATCTCGTGGTCGTCTGCCGGTACTATGGGCTTTAAGGGATCGCGGAAATCGACACCCTACGCCGCTCAGATGGCTGCAGAAGACGCAGGCAAGAAGGCGCAGGAACATGGCGTCAAGACGCTGGAAGTCGAAGTTCAGGGCCCCGGTTCGGGTCGTGAATCGGCTCTGCGCGCGCTGGCTGCTGTGGGCTTCAACATCACGTCGATCCGTGACGTGACTCCGATCGCTCACAACGGCTGCCGTCCGCCGAAGCGTCGTCGCGTCTAAGCGATTTTGAATTGAGCTGGGGCTGTGTTTTTTGCACGGCCCCAGCACGTCATTTTGAACCTCGGGCGTCTGCACCTTGTTGGTCATGGGGCGCGGACAGGAATGGAGGGATTACATGATCCATAAGAATTGGGCTGAATTGATCAAGCCGACCCAGCTGGAAGGCAAGCCGGGCAACGATCCTGCACGTCAGGCGACTCTGGTTGCCGAGCCTCTGGAGCGTGGCTTTGGTCTGACTTTGGGCAACGCGCTGCGCCGCGTTCTGATGAGCTCGCTGCAAGGCGCGGCCATCACCAGCGTCCAGATTGACAACGTCCTGCACGAGTTCTCCTCGGTTGCGGGCGTGCGTGAAGACGTCACCGACATCATCCTGAACCTCAAGCAGGTTGCCCTGCGCATGGAAGTCGAAGGCCCCAAGCGTCTGTCGATCAATGCCAAAGGCCCCGCCGTTGTCACCGCTGGCGACATCAGCGAAAGCGCCGGCATCGAGGTTCTGAACCGCGATCACGTCATCTGCCACCTGGACGATGGCGCCGACCTGTTCATGGAACTGACCGTCAACACCGGTAAAGGCTATGTCTCGGCTGAGAAGAACAAGCCGGAAGACGCACCCATCGGCCTGATCCCGATCGACGCGATCTATTCCCCGGTCAAAAAGGTTGCCTATGACGTTCAACCGACCCGCGAAGGTCAGGTTCTGGACTATGACAAGCTGACCCTGAAGATCGAAACCGATGGTTCGATCACGCCGGAAGACGCGCTGGCCTTTGCCGCTCGTATCCTGCAGGATCAGCTGTCGATCTTCGTCAACTTCGACGAGCCGGAATCGGCTGGCCGCCAGGACGAAGACGATGGTCTGGAGTTCAACCCGCTGCTGCTGAAGAAAGTGGACGAGCTGGAACTGTCTGTCCGTTCGGCAAACTGCCTGAAGAACGACAACATCGTTTACATCGGCGACCTGATCCAGAAGACCGAAGCCGAGATGCTGCGCACCCCGAACTTCGGCCGCAAGTCGCTGAACGAGATCAAAGAAGTGCTGTCCGGCATGGGTCTGCACCTCGGCATGGATGTCGAGGACTGGCCGCCCGACAACATCGAAGATCTGGCGAAGAAATTCGAAGACGCGTTCTAAACGCGTCTTCTCCAATGCCCGGCCCGAAAATGGGTTGCCGGGGACAACAAGGGCACTTCCGCCCCAAGGAGAGCCGGTGACACGCATCGCCGGCCAGACAAAGCAAAACGCGAAAGAAGGAACTAGAAAATGCGTCACGCACGTGGTTACCGCCGCCTGAACCGTACACATGAGCACCGTAAGGCGCTGTTTGCGAACATGGCTGGCTCGCTCATCGAGCATGAGCAGATCAAAACGACTCTGCCGAAGGCAAAAGAACTGCGCCCGATCGTTGAAAAACTGATCACCCTGGGCAAGCGCGGAGACCTGCACGCCCGCCGCCAGGCCGCATCGCAGCTGAAAGAAGACCAATACGTCGCAAAGCTGTTCGAAGTTCTGGGCCCCCGCTATGCCGAGCGTCAGGGCGGTTATGTCCGCATTCTGAAAGCTGGCTTCCGCTATGGCGATATGGCCCCGATGGCGATCATCGAATTCGTGGATCGCGACGTCGACGCCAAAGGCGCGGCCGACAAGGCCCGCGTTGCCGCCGAAGAGGCTGCAGACGAAGAATAAGAAAGCCCGGCTTTCTGAATTCTGACCCCCGTGTCTCCGGACGCGGGGGTTTTTGATTCCGCGGACCAAGCGGCCAACTGGTCCTCCTGTTGCCAGAATCGCAATCTTGGGTGATCCTTTAAGAAATTAAAGGATCGCAATATGTTTAGGTATCTGATTTTTATGCTCGGTATTGGCGCATCAACCGCGCTTTATGCTCAGGAAACATCCAATGATCCCGCGGCCGAAGAAACGTCAACTGATCAATCTGATCTGTTGACAGATGCCGAGCTGCAAACATTGGTTGCACCGGTCGCTCTTTATCCAGACACGTTGCTTATCCAGATATTTGTCGCCGCTACCCAGCCGTTGGAAATTGTAAAGGCCGAGCGTTTCTTGCTGGACAACGCCGACCGTGACCCCGCTGAGTTGGAGCCGGAAATCGATGCCATGGGCTGGGATCCTTCGGTCAGTGTTCTTGCAACGGCGTTTCCCGAAGTTGTCGGGCAGATGGCCACTCATATTGACTGGACCGAAACCATGGGTACCGCGATGCTGGCCCAGTCCGACGATGTGATGGACGCTGTTCAGGTGATGCGGGACCAGGCGATCGACAGTGGCGCATTAGTTTCAGGCCCTGAACAAACAGTTGAAGTGGCCGAAGACGAAACGGTAGTCATCACGCCCACAAACACCGAGACGGTATATGTGCCGCAATACAACCCCGAAACAGTTTATACCGGTCCATCGACAGGGGATGTGGTTGGTGCGGCGTTACTGACCTTTGGAACGGTCGCACTAATTGACGAAATTTTTGACGACGATGATGATTGGTACGACTATTGGGGCTGTCGGAATTGTGGCGGATGGAATGGTCAACCCATCATCAGGAACCCCGATATCGACATTGATGTCGACCGCAACGTCAATATCGACAGGGACATTGATCTTGGGGACCGGACGGACATCGGATGGCAACCCGATCCTGACCGCAAAAAACAGGCACAGGATAAAATCTCGAACCACAAAAGGCCCGAAAGTGGCCGTGGCGATCTGCCAGTGAACCGTCCCGAAGGACGCACAGATGAGTTGCGCGCGAAACTGAGCCGCGAATCTGGTGCTGCCGATATTAGTCGGGATGGCGCTTCGCGTGAGCGGGCAGCAGCGGTTGCCGCCGGAGCGGGCGCAGGAGCCGTCGCTGGCGGTGCGCTTGCCAACCGGGACAGTGGAAAGAAAGACCTGCCACAGGTGAACCGGGGCAATGTCGACCGGGATAAGGCCGCAGCCAAGCAGCAAGCCGTCGAGCGTACCAAGCAAAGACCGGAGACTGCGAAAAAGCCTGTCCAACAAAGACCCCAAGCTGCCAAGAAGCCTCAGGCCAAGAAAGCGGCTCAGCGCAAGCCACAGGCCTCCAAGGGGCAGGCGATGAAGAAAAAGGCGTCAGGGAAAAGAACCCACAGCGCGTCCAATCGCGGCCATGCCGCCAAAGGCAAGCGGAGACGGTAAGATGCGTAATTCGGTGTTTTCCATTATTTTTCTTACCGCAACTGCGGGTGCGGCAGTTTCAGATGGGGTTCGGTTCGACACGCCGCAAACTGCCCTTGATGCCTTTGTTGATGCCCTGAGGGCGGATGACCAAGGCAAGTTGCTGGAGATTTTTGGGCCCGAGGCGGAAGACCTGATCGGGACAGGTGATCCTGTCGAGGATCAGGAAAGGCGGCAGGAAGTACTTGCCATGTACGCCGAGGGTTACCGATTTCAGCCCGACGAGGACGGCGTCGTTCTTTTGTTGGGCGAAGACAGCTGGCCATTCCCGATCCCCATTTCACGAGGCGAAGACGGCTGGCAATTCGATCTCGAAGCCGGCATCGAGGAACTTTCGGCGCGCGAGATTGGCTTGAACGAACTGGACGTGATCGAACTGCTTGAGGCTTACGTCGATCTTCAGGCTGCGTTCAGGCTGGTCGATCACAATGGTGATGGCGTTATGGAATTTGCTCAGACGATTATTGCGGATCCAGGCGTCAGAAACGGGTTGTTCTGGCCCGAAGAAGACAGCTTTGTCGGTGCAGCACTGGCCCGCGCTGCCGCTTCGGGTTGGAGTGATGGCGAGGTTGATTACGAGGCCGAGCCCTTCCTAGGGTATTACTATACTATCCTACAAGAGCAGGGTCCAAATGCACCGGGTGGCGCTTATTCCTATTTTGTCGGTGATAGGTTTGTCGCCGGGCACGCCCTGTTGGCAGTTCCAGCCGAATATGGTGAAACCGGTATCCATTCATTCCTTGTGGGCGAAAACGGAATTGTTTTCGAGGCGGATTTTGGCCCCGAAACACTGGAAATAACTGCGGATTTTACGTCCTACGATCCCGGTCAGGATTGGTCGCCGATTGAATGATGCGTGCGCCACCTGTTTGCAGGCGGACAGTACAGGTCTATCGTCTAACTAACGTCATTTCCGGCGATTTACGGCAATGAAAAACCATCTTTCCCGCGTTATCCTGAAAAATATGTGTGGAGTACAGATGATGACGGAAATATCCGAGATCCCCAGTGAATTCACAGGACCTTCCGCTTGGACCGGACAACAGATGAGCGCTCGCGAGCATGAATGGATTGTCGACCTTTCGCCCGAGGACATCGCCGATCTTGAACAAGCTGCCCGTCACTATCTGAGCTTGGGGCGCGACATCGGGGAAATTTCAAAAGCGGATTTTCCGTTACAACGGTTTGACGGCCATCTGCAACATCTGCGCGACAAATTGATCAATGGGATCGGATTTGAGGTAGTCCGGGGCCTTCCGGTGCAATCGTACACGCAAGAGATGGCAGCGGCTATTTTCTGCGGGGCGGGGGCACATCTGGGGTCTGCCCGCTCACAGAACGCTCAGGGCCACATTCTAGGGCATGTCCGTGACATTGGCGCGGATGCCAATGACCCGAACACGCGGATTTACCAGACCCACGAGCGGCAGACCTTTCACACGGACAGCGCCGATATCGTCGGGCTGCTATGTTTGCGTGACGCCAAAGAGGGCGGGGATTCACTGTTGGTCAGTGCCGAAACCATCTATAATCGAATGCGTGCCGAGTGCCCCGACCTGCTGCAGCGTTTGTTCGACCCCATCGCGACCGATCGCCGGGGCGAAGTGCCGGAAGGCATGCAACCATTCATGACGATCCCTCCATTTTGCTGGCACGACGGCAAGCTCACCGTGTTCTACCAGCGCCAGTATATCGATAGCGCGCAAAGGTTTCCTGATGCCATGCGCCTGACACCCGACCATGTCGCGGCTTTGGACAGGTTTGATGCGTTAGCAAATGATCCAGAAATGTACCTGACCATGCGGCTGCAACCCGGAGACATGCAGTTCGTTTATAATCATTCTCAGCTGCATGACCGGACAGGGTTCACCGACTGGCCGAACCCGGACGAGCGGCGTCATCTGTTCCGACTTTGGTTATCCCCCGAGGGAGACCGCGAATTGCCTGAGGTGTTCAAGCAGCGCTACGGAACCATTGATGTTGGCAATCGCGGCGGGATCATTACCAAGGGTACGCGGTTGAACGCTCCTCTTAACTGACTGTCACCGGAAGCTTGCATTACGTTTCGCGCGGGCGCATATCCAACGCAACTCTGCAAGTTGAGGTCTATATGTTCCGCGCGACACTTATCGCTCTTTCCTTCGCATGCGCCTCGGTAGCCACTGCGGACACCCGCGTGCCGCAATCACAAGCCGAGATATCGTTGGGTTTCGCCCCGGTGGTCAAAGAGGCCTCACCGGCGGTCGTCAACATCTATGCTAAGATCGTGCGGCAGGGGCGGGCCAACCCGTTTTTCTCGGACCCGTTCTTTCGGGATTTCTTTGGCGGCGGCACGGCCGAGCCGCGCCCGCGAGTGCAGAACTCGCTGGGGTCCGGCGTAATCCTTTCGCAGGATGGTTACGTCGTTTCGAACTACCATGTGGTTGGTACTGCCACGGAAATTCGCGTGGTGACGACGGATCGGCGGGAGTATTCGGCCCAGGTGGTACTGGGTGACAAGGAAAGCGATATCGCCATTTTGCGCCTGCAAGAGGCTGACGATCTGCCGTTCCTGGAACTGCGCGACTCCGATCAAGTCGCGGTGGGGGAACTGGCGCTGGCCATCGGCAACCCGTTCGGGGTGGGACAGACCGTGTCGTCGGGCATCATCTCAGGGCTGGCCCGGACCGGGGCTGCGACCGGCAACGCGCGCGGTTATTTCATCCAGACGGATGCGGCGATCAATCCGGGAAACTCGGGTGGGGCGCTGATTGACGTGAACGGGGATCTGATCGGGATAAATACGGCCATTCTGACCCGCTCGGGCGGATCAAACGGCATTGGATTTGCGATCCCGGCCAATTTAGTGGCCGAGTTCCTGCGGCAAGCGCAGGAGGGTAATGACCATTTCGTCAGCCCTTGGGCGGGAATGGCAGGTCAGCATATGAGCGCTGATATCGCCGAGTCGCTGGGTCTGGTGATCCCGTTGGGCGTGGTAATCTCAGACCTGCACCCCCTTAGCCCGCTTGCCGATGCAGGGCTGCGCGTCGGTGACGTGGTGACCCACGTAGACGGGGATGAAGTGAACTCTCCGGCCGAGATGAAGTTCCGCATGTCGGTGGCGGGTGTCGGCGGCACATCGGTTTTGACCCGGTTGCGCGGCGAGGAAAGCTCGGATCTGGAAGTAGCCCTTGTCCGGGCACCTGAGACCCCGTCAGCCGACGAGACCACGCTGGATGACCAGACAGTCATGCCTGGGTTGACGGTCTCACGCGTTAATCCGGCGGTCATCACGCGGCTGGGGCTGGTGCTGTCGCAAACCGGCGTTGTTGTGGTGGACGCAGACCGATACGGAGGGCGGTCTGGGCTGCGTGTGGGTGATGTGGTTAATAGCATCAACGGCGCGCAGATCGACCACCCGCAAGACATAGTCGATGCGCTGACCGATCCGGGGCGCAGGTTGAATTTTGACATCCTGCGCGGTGGCCGTTCGGTTTCCCTGCGGTTCCGGTTGTAACGCGTGAGCGATCTGTTCGACACCGGGGCCGCCGCGCCCGCACCGCCTGCGCATCGGCCGCTGGCGGATCGGTTGCGGCCGCAAGCGCTGGCTGAGGTAATCGGGCAGGCTCAGGTCTTGGGTCCGGAGGCACCGCTGGGGGTCATGCTGGCTTCGGGCAGCTTGTCCAGTCTGGTGTTCTGGGGGCCGCCGGGGGTGGGAAAAACAACCATCGCGCGGCTGCTGGCGCAGGAAACCGATCTGCATTTCGTTCAGATCAGCGCAATTTTCACTGGCGTGCCGGACCTCAAAAAAGTGTTCGAAGCCGCCAAGATCCGCCGCCAGAACGGGCAGGGCACGCTGCTGTTCGTGGATGAGATCCACCGTTTCAACAAAGCCCAGCAGGACGGGTTCCTGCCCCATATGGAGGATGGGACGATCCTGCTGGTTGGGGCCACGACCGAAAACCCGTCCTTTGAGCTGAACGCGGCTGTGCTCAGCCGGGCGCAAGTGCTGGTGCTGGAACGGCTCAGCCTGACCGATCTGGAACGGTTGACCCAAAGGGCCGAGAAAGAGCTGGACCGCGCATTGCCGCTGACCGGGCCTGCCCGTGAGGCGTTGCAGGAAATGGCCGATGGTGACGGGCGTGCGCTGTTGAACCTGATCGAGCAGATCGCGGCGTGGAAGGTCGATGCGCCGCTGGACCCGGATGCGCTGTCGACCCGGTTGATGCGGCGTGCAGCAAAATACGACAAATCGGGGGATGAGCATTACAACCTGATCTCAGCCTTGCACAAATCGGTCCGCGGGTCAGATCCGGACGCTGCCCTTTATTGGTTCGCGCGGATGCTGACGGGGGGCGAAGACCCGCGATATTTGGCGCGGCGGATCACCCGGATGGCGGTTGAGGATATCGGTCTGGCCGACCCGCAGGCACAGGCGATCTGCGTGCAGTCATGGCAGACCTATGAACGGCTGGGCAGTCCCGAGGGGGAACTGGCCTTGGCACAGGCGCTGGTCTACCTGGCCCTGGCCCCCAAATCGAACGGCGCTTACGTCGGTTACAAGGCGGCGATGCGGCTGGCCAAGCAATCGGGCAGCGAACCACCTCCCAAGCATATCCTGAATGCGCCGACCTCGTTGATGAAGGATCAGGGCTATGGCGCGGGCTATGCCTATGACCACGATGCCGAAGATGGCTTTTCGGGTCAGAACTATTTCCCTGACGGTATGGACCGGCCTGAACTGTATCAGCCGGTCGAACGTGGGTTCGAACGCGAGTTGAAAAAGCGGCTGGATTATTTTGCCAAGCTGCGGGCCCAGCGCAACGGGTAAGGTCGGCTTGACTCTTGCGGTGCAGCAGGCCACAGACGCGCATGTTTTCTAGGACACGAACAGACAGGCTTAGCGCGCGGACACGTCGCGCGACGCAGGGGATATCGGCATGAGCGGCGTACAGATGATCACCGTGGCAGAAGGTGACGGCGACCAGCGGTTGGACCGGTGGCTGCGCCGCCTGTTTCCCCATGTCAGCCAGGGGCGCATCGAAAAGATGTGCCGCAAGGGCGAGCTGCGGGTTGAAGGCGGGCGGGTGAAAGGCTCGACCCGGCTTGAGGCTGGTCAGGTCGTTCGTGTACCGCCTTTGCCCGATGCCGATCACAAACCTGCCGAGGTCAAACATCGTATTTCGGACGCCGACGCCAAGATGATCCAGTCCTGCGTCATCTATCGCGATGATGACGTTCTGGCGCTGAACAAACCCCAAGGCCTGCCGGTGCAGGGCGGCAGTGGCCAGACGCGCCACGTTGACAGCCTGTCCGAGGCGCTGCGGTTTGGATATGACGAGAGCCCCCGCCTTGTGCATCGGCTGGACAAAGACACCTCGGGCGTATTGCTGATGGCGCGCACGCGCGAGGCGGCCAAAGGGCTGACTACCGCCTTCCGTCACCGCGATACGCGCAAGATTTATTGGGCGCTGGTCGCCGGGGTGCCGACGCCCTATCTGGGTGAGATCAAGACCGGGCTGGTCAAAGCCGCAGGCCACGGCAAGCACGGTGAGGGTGAAAAGATGATCCCCGTGCATCTGAACGAAATCAATGACACGCCGGGCGCGAAAAGGGCGCACACGCTCTATGCCACGCTTTACCGGGTGGCTGGGCGCGCTGCATGGGTGGCGATGGAGCCGATCACGGGCCGCACGCATCAGCTGCGCGCGCATATGGCCGCAATTGGGCATCCCATCATCGGCGATGGCAAATACGGCGGCTCAGGTCAGGAAAACCTTGGTGACGGGTGGGGCGCGCAACTGGGCGGTATCATCAGCAAGAAATTGCATCTGCACGCACGGCAGGCTTCGTTCCAGCATCCCACCACGCGCAAGACCATCACCATTACTGCGCCATTGCCGGATCACATGAAACACAGCTGGGACACCTTTGGTTGGACCGAGGATCTGGCCGCCGATGATCCCTTCGAGGAACTGCAATGAGCGCACCGCTGCGTTTGGTGCTGTTCGATGTGGATGGCACCCTTGTCGATAGCCAGGGCAGCATCGTCGCGGCGATGACCGCCAGTTTTCGGGCGCTGTCCCTACCGGTGCCTGACCGCAACGCAATTCTGTCCATTGTTGGTTTGTCCCTGCCCAACGCGATGGCACAACTGGCGCCAGAACATTCGGACAGTGATCAGCAGTGCCTGGTCGAGGGGTATAAACAAGCCTATCACGCGCACCGTCTTGAAAATGGCGCTGCAAGCTCTCCTCTCTATCCTGGCGCGCGGGATGCCATTGAGGCGCTGCACGCAGTGCCTGAAGTATTGTTGGGCGTGGCCACCGGTAAGTCCCAGCGCGGGCTGGACGCACTGATCGAGGCGCATGGGCTGGAGCGGTATTTCGTGACCCGGCAGGTTGCGGATCACCACCCGTCGAAACCGCACCCTTCGATGATCGACACCGCGCGCAGTGAAACCGGGGTGGACGCGGCCAACACGGTCATGATTGGCGACACAAGATTCGACATGGACATGGCCCGCGCCGCCGGGGTGACGGGCATCGGTGTCAGTTGGGGCTATCACGACCGGTCCGCTTTGGACGGTGCGACCTGTGTAATTGAAACCTTTGACCAGCTGCCGCAAGCGCTGGACGATATCTGGACCTGACAACATGAGCGATTGGAAACCCAAGCGATTTTGGACCGAAAGTGCCGTGGTCGATGCCGAAGGGGGATTCACTGTCGAATTGGACGGACGCCGGGTGAAAACTCCGGCTAAGGCAGCCTTGATCCTGCCCACACATGCTATGGCCGAACAAGTTGCCGCTGAATGGGACGCGCAGGAAAAAGAGATCGACCCGCGAGTCATGCCATTCACACGGTCGGCCAACGCTGCCATCGACAAGGTCCACCATCAACACGCCGAGGTTGCGGACATGTTGGCCGATTATGGGGATTCGGATTTGCTGTGCTACCGCGCGGCGCACCCGCAAGAGTTGCAAAAACGTCAGGCCGAGCAATGGGACCCGGCCCTGGACTGGGCGGCCGAGGTGCTATCTGCGCGGCTGTTGCCCGTGGCTGGTGTGTTGCATCAGCCGCAATCGGAAACAGCTTTGAACACCCTAAAGCTGCGTGTTCATCAGCTTAACGATTTTCAACTGGCCGCATTCCATGATCTTGTCAGCTTGTCAGGCTCGCTTGTCCTTGGTTTTGCGACTGCTCTGAACTGGCGCAATGTTGAAGAAATCTGGCAAATGTCCAGGCTGGATGAAATTTGGCAGATTGAGCAATGGGGCCACGACGATGAGGCATTTGACGTAGCGGAAACCAAAAAGGCGGCCTTTTTGCACGCAAAAAGATTTTTTGACCTCTCGATTTGATCCCTTACAGCCTGATTTTCCAACGTGGAACGAGTCATCTTTGAATTGACTCATCGTTTTCCCTGATCCGGGCCTTGACGTTTGTTTATGAATACGCCCAAACTCGTGCCCACTAAAGGGGAGACACCTTTGGGGAAACCTTTCTGGTGCCAAAGGTGCCGGACAGAGCCGTCTCTGGATAGGGACGGGAAATCAGGAAGAGGTAAAAATGAAAAAATCCGTAATCTTGGGCGTGGCAACCATCGCCGGCCTGGCTGCTGGTGCGGCTGCGGCGGGGACTGCTGATGATGTCAAGGCGCGCGGCAAACTGAACTGTGGCGTGGCGACCGGTGTTCCCGGCTTTGCCAGCCCGGACGCCAATGGCGAATGGCAGGGCTTTGACGTGGCCGTGTGCCGCGCCGTTGCAGCCGCCGTTCTGGACGATCCGACCGCTGTAGAATTCATTCCGACCACCGGTAAGACACGCTTTACCGCGCTGGCTTCGGGCGAGATCGACATGCTGGCCCGCAACACCACTTGGACCTTCAGCCGCGACGTCGACCTGAAGTTCGAATTCGTCGGCATCAACTATTATGATGGTCAGGGTTTCATGGTTCCCAAGGCTCTGGGCGTCAGCTCGGCCAAGGAACTGGACGGCGCGACGGTCTGCATCCAGACCGGCACTACGACCGAGCTCAACCTGGCGGATTTCTTCCGCATAAACAACATGAGCTATGAGCCGGTTCCGATCGAAACCAACGCCGAAGCGCAGCAGCAGTATCTGGCTGGTGCCTGTGACGTCTATACCACCGACGCATCTGGCCTGGCGGCAACTCGTGCCACCTTTGAAAACGCTGGTGATCACGTGATCCTGCCCGAAATCATCTCGAAAGAGCCGCTGGGCCCGCTGGTCCGTCATGGCGATCACGAATGGGGCGATGTGGTCCGCTGGACCCTCAACGCACTGATCGCGGCGGAAGAGCTGGGTGTAACCTCGGCGAACATCGACGAGATGTCCAGCGGTGCCACCGACAACCCAGAGGTAAACCGCCTGTTGGGTACCGAAGGTACGCTGGGTGAGATGCTGGGTCTGGACGCGAACTGGGCACAGCGCGCGATCAAAGTCGGCGGCAACTATGGCGAAGTGTTTGCCAAGAACATCGGTGAAGAAACTCCGATCGGTCTGGCACGCGGCCTGAACGCTCAGTGGACTGATGGCGGTCTGCTTTACGCACCGCCCTTCCGCTAAAAACCACGGAAAAGGGCGCGGGGCAACCTGCGCCCTTTTTCCTTCCATAAGAAACACGCCCGGAACGATCTGAGCAGAAGCAAACTCTGCCATAAACCGGGATGCACGGGGAAAAACATAGGTCATGACGACACTCACTGACCCGCCGAAGGAGCACTTCCGGCTGTCCATGCTCCTTTACGATACGCGGTACCGATCTGCGACCATTCAGGTCATAGCGATGATCGGTTTCATGCTTCTGGCAGCCTGGATTATCAACAACACCATTCAGAACCTCGAAACACTGGGCAGAACAGTCGGGTTCGATTTTTTTGCCGAACCGGCCAGCTATGACATCAACCAGCGTCTGCTGGAATACGACTCGCGCGATACCCATCTGCGTGCGGCGTTCATAGGCCTGCTAAACACGCTGGTTGTCGCAGTTCTGGGCTGTATCACGGCAACGATCATTGGCGTTATGGTCGGTGTTTTGCGCCTGTCGAATAACTGGCTGATCGCGCGGATCATGACGGTTTATGTCGAAATGTTCCGCAACGTGCCAGTGCTGCTTTGGATCGTGTTCGCCATGGCCATTCTGATCGAAAGCCTGCCGGCACCGCGCGCCTTCCGGGGTGAAAACCCAGAAGCCACTATGGATCTGTTCGGCACAGTCGCTGTGACCAATCGCGGGGTCTATATCCCCGAATTCCTGTTTTCGCGCGGGTTGGGAGATATTCACTTGTTCGGCACGTCGAGCCTGCGGTTCGATGTTTCGCTGGACCTCATCGCCTTCCTGATCGTTCTTGGCGGCAGCATCTTCGCAATGCGCAAAGTGTCGGCCTGGGCCAATGCGACGCAGGAAAAGACGGGTGACCGTCCGACCATCTGGCACATCCAGCTGGGCTTGCTGTTCGTTCCGTCGATTATTCTGCTGACGGTGCTGGGCTTTCATTTAGGCTACCCTGAGTTGAAAGGCTTTAACTTCACCGGTGGCACCCATATGCGGAACTCGTTGATCGCGTTGTGGCTGGCCCTGTCGCTGTACACTGCGGCTTTCATCGCCGAGATCGTTCGCGCCGGTATTCTGGCAATTTCGAAGGGTCAGACCGAGGCCGCATCCGCACTGGGTCTGCGCCCTGGCCGGACCATGCGTCTGGTGATCCTGCCGCAGGCGTTGCGGGTGATTATCCCGCCGATGATCTCGAACTATCTGAACCTGACCAAGAACTCGTCGCTGGCGATCGCGGTCGGATATATGGACATCACGGGTACTTTGGGTGGCATCACCATGAACCAGACCGGCCGCGAGCTGGAATGCGTTCTGCTGCTGATGCTGGTCTATCTGTCCATCTCGCTGAGCATTTCGGCGGTGATGAACTGGTACAACAACCGTGTCAAACTGGTGGAGCGGTAATATGAGTGATGTTTCATTTGTCCGCACGGAAATGTTGCCGGAGCAGGCACCACCCGCATCCGAGGTCGGTGTGCTGGGATGGATCAGGCATAACCTGTTCTCAAGCTGGCTCAACGCCATCCTGACCATCATCTCACTGTTCTTCATCTACTATGTGCTGTCCAACATCCTGTCATGGACGTTCGAATCCGTATGGAATGCCAATTCTCTGTCGGAATGTCGCGAGATCATGATGGCGACATGGGGTGATACTCATGGCCATGCCTGCTGGGGTGTTATCAAGGACCGGTGGCTGCAATTGCTGTACGGGTTCTATCCGCCTTATCCGGCGCATCCGGACGCGACGTGGTCTAACCCACCTGAATCGGGCGGCTGGCCGGCCTATTTCCGGCCGAACCTGACCTTCATCCTGTTGCTGGTTGCTATTGCGCCGGTGTTGTTCACCAAAGTGCCGCGTAAGCTGTTGTTCGTAACGGCGGCCTATCCGTTTCTGCTGCCTTGGCTGATGTGGGGTGGAAGCATTTGGGGGCCGCTGATGGTCGCTGCTGGGTTCGCCATTGGGTACTTTGTATACAAGCTGGCGCTACCCGCCGCAGGTTCCTTGATGGCGCTGATTCTGGCGATTGGATTGCCGATACTCTGGTGGTTGTTTGCCTCTGGACCGGTTGCTGTTGCGATCGATTCAGTGATTCCCGTTGGTATCGCGCCGGTCGAAAGCCGCGACTTTGGTGGCTTTATGCTGGCAATCTTGTTGGGTGTTGTGGCCATTGGTGTCTCGCTGCCAATTGGCATCGTTCTGGCGCTGGGTCGGCAGTCCGATCTGATGATCGTCAAATACCTGTGCGTGGGCTTTATCGAGTTCATTCGCGGCGTGCCGCTGATCACCTTGCTGTTCGTGGCCTCGCTGCTGTTGAACCTGTTCCTGCCGCCGGGAACCAATTTTGACATCATCCTGCGAGTGATGATCATGATGACCCTATTCTCGGCCGCCTATATGGCCGAGGTGATCCGGGGTGGTCTGGCAGCCTTGCCGCGCGGTCAGTACGAAGGGGCCGACAGTCTGGGCCTTAACTACTGGCAGGCCCAACGGCTGATCATCATGCCGCAAGCGCTGAAAATCTCGATCCCGGGCATCGTGAGCACCTTTATCGGCATTTTCAAGGATACCACGCTGGTCTCGATCATCGGTCTTTTCGACGTGATTGGCCTGACCAACGGCATCCGCGCCGATACCGCCTGGAACGGCGTCTACTGGGAGCTGTTCGCCTTTATCGGCGTGCTGTTCTTCGTCGTCTGCTTCTCCATGTCCCGTTATTCCATGTATCTGGAGCGCAAGCTTCAGACTGGCCACCGCTAAGGAGTTCAACACATGTCTGAACTTGCAATTGAACGCGAAATCGACCGCTCGAAGATGCAGGTGAGCGACGAGGTCGCCATCGAAATCACCAACATGAACAAGTGGTACGGGGCCTTCCACGTGCTGCGCGACATCAATCTGACCGTCAACCAGGGCGAGCGGATCGTGATCGCGGGGCCATCGGGGTCGGGCAAGTCCACTCTGATCCGCTGCCTGAACGCGCTGGAGGAACACCAGCAGGGCAGGATCGTTGTGGACGGGACCGAGCTGTCGAATGACCTCAAGAACATCGACAAGATCCGGTCCGAGGTTGGCATGGTGTTTCAGCACTTCAACCTGTTCCCGCACCTGACTATCCTGGAAAACTGCACGCTGGCTCCGATCTGGGTGCGCAAGACGCCCAAGAAAGAGGCCGAAGAGCGTGCGATGCATTTCCTGGAAAAGGTGAAAATCCCTGAACAGGCCGACAAATACCCCGGTCAGCTTTCGGGCGGTCAGCAGCAGCGTGTGGCGATTGCCCGCTCGCTCTGCATGATGCCGCGGATCATGTTGTTCGATGAACCGACATCGGCGCTGGACCCTGAGATGATCAAAGAGGTGCTCGACACCATGATCGAGCTGGCCGAGGAAGGCATGACCATGCTGTGCGTGACGCACGAGATGGGCTTTGCCCGTCAGGTCGCCAACCGTGTGATCTTTATGGATGCCGGTCAGATTGTGGAACAGAACGAACCGGAAGAGTTCTTCAACAACCCACAAAGCGAACGGACCAAGCTGTTCCTCAGCCAGATTCTGGGCCACTGATCCCAGAGAACCGGACGAAAAGGCGGGGTTTTGCCCCGCCTTTTTTCATTCCAGCAGCTCCCGTGGAATGACAAACCCCTGCACGGTGCCGCTGTGCCATCGGACATGCGCCCAGTCGTCGATATCAAACCGGATCACGGTGGTGGCGCAGGTCGGGTAGTCGTGGAACCGGGCGTGGTCTGGTGCCTCCCGGACAATGCGGCTGGCAAAGACGCCGATCCCGGGGTTGTGGCCCAGCATCAGCACTGTGGGTTCTGTCGCCCCTGACAATTCGGTCAGAATGTCTTCGGACTCCGCGTGATAAAGCGCACGGTGAAACGTGATCTTGTCCGCCTGCAGCCCCATACGGTCCCAGGTTTCACGGGTGCGGGTCGATGTTGAACTTAGCACCTCATCTGGCAGCCAGCCGTTTGCGCGCAGCCAACCGGCTATCGCCGGGGCGGATTTGCGTCCGCGTTTGTTCAAAGGGCGATCATGATCCGAAAGATACAAGTCATTCCAACTGGATTTCGCGTGGCGAGTCAGGATCAGGGTGCGGCTCATGACGGGTGAAAGGCCTTCATGTGATGGGCGGATTGCTCAGCATCGCGCCCTGCACCCTCGCTAAGGGGGCAGGACAGCCGCGCCAGACACCCACCTGTCATGCAGGTCTGCCCTGCCGCGGTGGACAGATGAGCGTGACAGGCCCCGACATCATAGAAATTCTGACTGTTCAGGGCGCCGACGGGGCAGGTTTGGGTACAGGGGGCCGGGCAGTTGATGCAAGGAGAGGAGCCGGGAACCTCGGGGATAATGAA
This sequence comes from Ruegeria sp. BA12, assembly GCF_056539625.1. NCBI lineage: Bacteria > Pseudomonadati > Pseudomonadota > Alphaproteobacteria > Rhodobacterales > Roseobacteraceae > Ruegeria > Ruegeria sp. BA12. The sequence continues at coordinate 115,118 of NZ_JBQFVF010000010.1, read as the reverse complement.
CTCTTCGGTAAAATGCAGCGCCCCACGGTATGAGATCATCATGCCGACGGTATCATGCACCAGCGCGCCCACCGGGCTGCTGAAGGTACGCCCGGATTTCAGGGCCCAGTCGATGAAGGGTGCGTAGGGCGGGCCGCCGAAGGGAAAATGTGCCTCGGCCCCCATATCGTGGGCCAACTGCCCAACCACGCGCGTTGACCACCGATCAACCGGGTGGTCGCCTGGCCATTCGGGTGCGGATTTCAGCGTGGGCCAGAATGATTTTCCCGCGCCCAACAGGATCAGCGTGCCGCCATCCAATTGTTTGGCGTCGACCCGGTGTGGGTGCAGGGCGCCCATCACGATCAGACCCGCTTGCAGCACCGCATGTTCCACGCGGTCATAGAAGGTTGATGAGGAGGTCGGGGGACGTCCGGTCATGTCTCCTCCGTTGGGTAATTAGTCGGGCCGGATAAGCGAGCCTGCGCCGTGTTCGGTGAACAGCTCCAACAGCACCGCATTGGGCGCACGCCCATCCAGAATGACCACGGCCCGTACGCCGCTGTGCAAGGCATCCAGAGCCGTTTCGGTCTTGGGGATCATCCCACCCGCAATGGTGCCGTCCATGGTCATTTCGCGGATCTGACCGGCTTTCAGCTCGGTCACAACCTCGCCGCCCGCGTTCTTAACGCCCGAAACATCCGTCAGCAGCAGCAGCCGGTCCGCCTTGAGCGCCGAAGCAATAGCCCCGGCAGCAGTGTCGCCATTGATGTTGAAGGTCTCGCCGTTCTTACCTGCGCCCAGAGGCGCGATCACGGGGATCACGTCATGCGCGAACAGGTTATGCAAAATCGCCGGATCCATCTGCGACGGAGAGCCGACAAACCCAAGTGACGGATCGGCCTGATCGCAGATCATCAGGTTGGCATCCTTGCCCGACAGGCCCACCGCCTTGCCGCCCTGACCATTGATTGCCTGCACGATGCGTTTGTTTACCAGGCCGGACAGCACCATCTCGACCACTTCGACGGTGGCTTTGTCGGTCACACGTTTGCCGTTCACGAACTCCGACTGGATGTTCAGCTGATCCAGCATCGCGTTGATCATCGGCCCGCCGCCATGCACGACCACCGGGTTGACCCCGACCTGACGCATCAGAACGACGTCGCGGGCAAAGCTTTCCATCGCTTCGTCGCTGCCCATGGCGTGGCCGCCCAGTTTGATGACGACGATTGCACCGTCATAGCGTTGCAGATACGGCAATGCGCTGTTCAAAGTGGCAGCGGTGGCGATCCAGTCCCGGTTCATGTCTCGTGTCTTCATATCTTGGTCCTCTTCCTCACGTGTTAGGCGTTTTGGCGGCATAAGCCAAGATCGCTGTTGTGAGTGCAGTCGCCACTGTTAGTGTGCCTGCATGCCCTGAAACAGGAGACACATCCAATGGAGCAAAAAACTCTTATTCTGACGGGTGCTAGCCGGGGCATTGGGTTCGCAACGGTTCGTCGGTTCCATGCCGAAGGTTGGCGGGTTATCACGTGCTCGCGCTCTCCTGTGCCGGATGATTGTCCGTGGGAAGGAAAAGAAAATCATTTGCAGCTGGATCTGAGCGATCCTGCCGAAACGATCAATTCAGTTGGTGTCCTGCAAGAAATGGTCGGAGGCAAGCTACACGCCCTCGTCAACAACGCGGGGGTGTCGCCGAAGGGCCCAGAAGGAGAGCGATTGAATACGCTGGACACCGACCTCATGACTTGGGGGCAGGTGTTCCACGTCAATTTCTTTGCTTCCGTTGTTCTGGCGCGCGGCTTGAAAGAGGAATTGGCCGCAGCCCGTGGATCAGTCGTTAACGTGACATCCATTGCAGGCGCGCGCGTACATCCGTTTGCAGGCGCGGCCTACGCTACATCCAAGGCGGCGCTGGCAGCGCTGACGCGGGAAATGGCACATGACTTCGGCCCAATGGGCGTGCGGGTGAACGCAATCGCACCTGGTGAGGTTGAAACCGGAATCCTCAGCCCCGGTACCAATAAAATAGTGGAAAATCTGCCACTTGGACGGTTAGGGCAGCCTGAAGAAGTCGCAGCGGCGATCTATTTCCTGTGTTCTCAGGAAAGCTCATACATCTCGGGGGCGGAAATCGAGGTGAATGGGGCACAGCACGTATAGGACATTGGCGGACGCTGCCAAACCCAGACAGCGGAAACATCGGGATAGATCGGGCCGCACCGATGCGATGCGGCCCGGATTTGTCAGCTCAGGACTTTTTTCATCACCGGGATATTGCTGACCAGCAGAAGGTCAAAGACCAGCACCGCCAGCAATGTCAGACCCACCAGCGGGAAGGCCATCGCGGTGAACAGACCGATCACAACAGCCCCTTTCCACAGCGGCATTTCCGCAGGCATTGGCGGCGCGGCCAGTCGCCCCGCACTCTGTGGCCGCCGTTTCAGCCACATCACCACGCCCGAGACGCAAGCAAAGATGACCGACAGGCAGAACACGACGTTCAGGATAAAGTTCCACGTCCCCATCAGCCCCATGTGAAACGGAATGCCAACAGCCATGGACTTCCCCATCAGCGAATAATCCTGATACCGCACATCGGCCAAGATCTTGCCGGTATACTGATCCACATGAACGGTGCGGTCGTTTGCCGGATCGGTCGAGTCGCTGCTCATGCTGTCGCGGTTCAGGGTCCAGACGCCCTCCTCGCCGTTGGGATACGCGACGCGGAAGCGTCCTGACATGTCCAGCGCCACTCCCAACGCCACCAAGGCATCGATATCCACCGGCGTGCCTTGCGGTACGCCATCAATCCCGGCCTCAGAACCCGAGGCGGGCATCGGCGTTTGCTCTAGCGCCCAGGGAACGTCGTTTTGGTGCCCGTGGTTCATGCTGGCGTGGATATCGTCCGAGAGGGGCACGTTGTCCCATTTCTCGGCGGGGAAGCTGCTCCAGGGTTGTACGATCATTCCACCCCAGACACCGGCCCAGGAGAGGCCCGAGATCAGAAAGACAACCAGCAGCCCGGACATCCAGAACCCGATCACGGCATGTAGAGATTTCCACAAAGCACGGCCTCGCGTGCGCAGGTTGGGGACAAATGCAGCCATGGCGTTGCCGCGTGGCCACCACATGTAAAGACCGGTGAAGACCATCAGCAGGCTCAGACCGGCAGCGATTTCAATGATGCGATCCCCGGTTGTCCCGATCAGCAGGGTCGAGTGAATATTGTCCGCCAGATCGTACCAGCCCGCGCGACGATCCCAGATTTGCAGGACCTCTCCGGCATAGGGGTCGACGGCAATAAGGCGTTGGCTTGCCTCGGTTTTGATACGAAACACGGTGGCCAGATCGGCGGCTTTCGGGCCAATCCATTCGACGACTGTGCCGGGGAGTTCGGTTAGCGCGACCTCGGTCTGTTGCGATATTGGCAGGGCGGTTCCCTGAACTTCGACCGCAATTTTTTCGCCATCGCGACCGTCATATTGGGTGATGAGCATCATCATCAACCCGGTGACGGCCAGAATGATCAGGAAGGGGATAACGAAAATCCCCGCATAGAAATGCCACCGCCAGGCGGCGAAGTAGAACTTTTGCGCAGCAATGTTTTGCGCCGGGGTGTCCCCCAGGGTTTGGCTATCAAATGCCATAGTGTTCTCCGGATTCGAAAATTGCCCCGCGCAGCGTATGCGCGGGCTCTCAGATGTTGAGGTGAATCAGGAGAAGACGGGAGGCGCCCGCGCGTCATAACGGGCATAGAACCCGGCGCTGCGATGGGTAAAGTCGTGATGGACCCAGCGCGGCTGGATCGTTGCCTCGAAAGGCATGGTGTCCCCGACGGTGGTCAGGGTGAAATCAGCGGTCAGCCCCGCGAAGGGGCACATCGCGCGCTCGTCAGTGTCGTCGTGTATGGGATCGTTCGGGTTCAGATCGACCCATTGCTCGACCGTGCCTTCGCCGGTGCAGAGAACCAGCAACACCTTGCCGTCATTGCCCATTGTGGGCATCCAGCCCTGAGGAATCACACCGGTCAGCAACAGCGCCAGTGTGGTCAACAGGGCAAAGAGACGAAGCGGCAGAGTCATTCCAGATGCGCGATGATCGAGCGCAAGGTCGGAATGCCATCGCCTTTTTCGGACGAGGTCAGCACGATTTCAGGAAAGGCCGCAGGATGTTTCGACAATGCGCTGCGCACTTGTTCCAGCACCTTTTCGCGTTCTTTGGCTTTGATTTTGTCTGCCTTGGTCAGGACGCATTGAAAAGTCACAGCGCTGGTGTCCAGCAGCTTCATGATCTCGGCATCCACCGGCTTTACCCCATGGCGCGCGTCGATCAGGACAAAGGCCCGGCGCAAGGTCTGACGTCCGCTCAGGTACTGTTTCAGCAACCGCTGCCACTTTTCCACCACCTTCACTGGCGCATTGGCGTAGCCATAACCGGGCAAGTCGACCAGATATAGTTCGGGGCCTTGAGTGAAGAAGTTGATCTCTTGCGTGCGGCCCGGAGTGTTCGACGCGCGCGCCAGTCCCTTGGTGCCCGTCAGCGCGTTGATCAGGCTGGATTTGCCCACATTGGAACGGCCGGCAAAGCAAACCTCAAGCCGATCCGGCGCAGGTAGGCCATCCATGGCGACCACGCCCTTGACGAATTCAGACTCGCCCGCAAACAATTTGCGTCCGCGCTCCAACGCGAATTCATCGGGGTTTTCGGCTAAAGGAAACGGGAGGGGGCTCATAACAATTCTACCTTATCGCCAACCGAGATTGCGCCGCCTTCAAGAACTTCGGCATAGACGCCGAAATCCTGGTGACCCCAGGTTTCAAGTGCGCCCAATGTATCGGTATCGCGTACACCTGTGTCAGGGTTGGCTGTGGTTGCCAAACAGCGGGTGATGCGCTCGCGTACGCGAAGCACGGCCTCGCCGATCTGAACCTCACGACCCAGCCAGTCGAATTCTTCCCACAAGGGCAGGCCGTCGAACCAGATGTTGCCTCGCCAGCGGCGCACCGACAAATCTTGAGCCAGCTTTTGTCCGACCGCACGATGCGATGCCAGGTTGCATAGGCTGATTGAAGGGAAATCACTGTCGGTCATCCCGCGCCCTGGAACCCGAATGATCCGTGCCGAGGCCGCGCGGTTTGCGGGCATTAGGGGCCGGACCCAATCCAGAAACGCCTGTTGCTCACTGTCTGGGGCAAAGGTCAGGTCCGGGCGATCCGGGTGGGACAACGTCAGTGTGTCGCCGTTTGATTGCGTTGAAATCGCCATCAACTGTGGTGCTTTTGCGCCGCGACTGAAGTTGGCGCAAGGGACCCATTTTGAACCATCCGCTTTGGATGCCTCATGCGCAACCGCCCAAACGCGATCCCCGGGCATGGTCTGCCCGGGGGTCACATTTATGGTTTCGACGGCTTCGCGACCATGGCTTTTGATCGGATGCCGCCAAAGCTGGGTCACTTCAGCTGTCATTTATCATCCGTTTTCGGCGTGCGCTTGAAGCTGGACTTAATGTTGCCGAACACGTCCGGCTTAAAGCCTTGGCTGCGCATGATCAGGTACTGCTGGGTGAACGTGATCGTGTTGTTCGCGATCCAGTAGACAACCAGACCACTCGCAAAGCTGCCCAGCATGAACATGAAGACCCACGGCATCCAAGCAAAGATCATCGCCTGCGTCGGATCGGTTGGCGCCGGGTTCAGCTTTTGCTGCAGCCACATCGAGATACCCAGCAACAGCGGCAGGATACCAATAAAGATCAGCGCCATGATCGAGTCGGGCTGCGGACCGGCAAACGGCAGCAGTCCAAACAGGTTCATGATCGAGGTCGGGTCCGGCGCGCTGAGATCCCGGAACGGGCCAAACCATGGCGCTTGACGCAGTTCAATGGTGACGAAGATCACTTTGTACAGCGAGAAGAAGATCGGGATTTGCATCAGGATCGGCAGACAGCCTGCGGCGGGGTTCACCTTTTCCTTCTTGTACAGCTCCATCATGCCTTGCTGCATCTTCTGACGATCATCGCCTGCTGCCTCTTTCAGGGCTTCCATCTGCGGCTGAAGCTCTTTCATCTTTGCCATCGAGACGTAGGACTTATACGCCAACGGGAACAGGATTGCCTTGATGATCAGGGTCAGGCCGATGATCGACCACCCCATATTGCCGATCAACGCGTTGATATTGTGCAGCAGCCAGAAGATCGGTTTGGTCAGGAAAAAGAACCAGCCCCAGTCGATGCTGTCGATGAATTTCTGTACACCTTCCGACTGATATTCGCGGATGGTTTCCCATTCCTTAGCACCTGCGAACAGCTGTGTGGTGACCTCTTCGGTAGCGCCGGGGGCGACCGTCAGGGTCGGCAGCACTGTTTCGGTTTGGTATATCTTGCGGCGTTCGTCGTATTTTGCTGCGGCCTTGAACGGTGTTCCCGGTTCCGGGATCAGTGTGGTCATCCAATAGTGATCGGTAAATCCGATCCAACCGTCTTCTTTGACCTGATAGACCTCGGCTTGCGCGCGTTCGTTCGGGTCGATATCAAAATCGCGGACATCGCCATAGTCAATCTCGGCCAGCGTGCCGTCGGCCATGCCGATCACGCCTTCATGCAGGATGAAAAAGTTCTTCAGACCGGGCAGATCGCCATCCTCGCCAATGCCGTGGCGGGCCAGGATGCCATAGGGGGCCATGCCAACCTCGGCCTGGGTATTGTTTTCTACCGACTGGGTGACCGTAAACATATAGTTTTCGTCCACCGAGATCATGCGGCGGAAGGTCAGACCTTTGTCGTTTTCCCATTTCAGTGTGACCGGAGCGTCGACGTCCAGCGTTTCGCCGCTTTCGACCGTCCACAACGTGTTCGGGCCGGGCACATCCGCGCCTGCCACACCGGTTCCCGGCGCCCAGCCATAGAGAGCATAATAGGCCGAGTCCGAGCCAACCGGAGACAGCAATTCGACAATCGGTGCCCCTTCTTCGATCGAGACCTTGTAGTCTTTCAGGAACAGCTCATCGATCCGTCCGCCCGACAGCGACAGACTGCCCTTCAGCCGGGGGGTGTCGATTTCAACCCGTGGGGCTTGCTCTTCAGGCAGGGTTTCTTCTGCGGCCGCCGTCGCCTCACCCACAGTACCTGCGGCGCTGGGCGTCTGAACCTCATTACCCTCGGCGGTGGCAATCTCAACCTCGTCTGGTGTGAGTGTCTGCTCCGGCGGGGGAAACAGCACGAACCAAACAAGGATCACGATAAAGCTGAGCACGGTTGCAAGGATGAGATTCTTGTTCTGATCGTCCATCGGGGACAGCCACCTTAAGCAGTGAAACACACCCGGTGGGTTCAACAGAGTGCAAGCCCAAAGGTCAAGCGGATTCGCCCGTCATTTCCTTTTGGATCGCGTTTCTGTGGCGTAAATCAGCGATTACGGTCCTGTCTTGCGCCCGATCTTCGGCATTCCGTTGACCTTGTTCTGATGTGCCGCGATCCAATTCAGCGTCTTTTCAAAGGGCATTGGCTTGCCAATTCCGAACCCTTGAACATGATCGCACCCCAATTGCGCCATCAAGGCATGCTCGCCCTGGGTCTCAACCCCTTCGGCCAGCGTTTCGACATTCAGCTGCTCGGCCATCGTCAGTATTGCGCTGACCAGTTGTTGCTGGCTGGCGTCGCGATCTGCCTTGGCGACGAAAGAGCGGTCAATTTTGATCCGCGAAACATCAAAGCGCTTGATCGAAGCAATAGATGCGTGGCCGGTGCCGAAATCGTCCAGATCGATGCAGCACCCCAACTTGGCCATGCTGGTCACGTTGCGGGTAATCACATCGTCGGGGCGGCGCGAAACCACGGTTTCCAGAACTTCCACCGCCAACCTGTCCGGTGTCAAATCATTCTGGTCCAACTCCCATTTCAGGCGGTCGATCAACGCTGGATCGCGGAGTTCTTCAGATGAGAAATTCACGCCGATCCGGGGAACCACGACCGATGCGCGATCCCAATCGCGCATCGCGGCGAAAGCTTGGTGCCGCATCGCCTGACCGAATTTCTCCATCAACTCGGCCTGCTCAGCGAACGGCAAGAATACCTGTGGACTTAGTACACCCTTTTGCGGGTGTTCCCAGCGGGCCAGAGCCTCGAAACCCGTAACGCGACCTGTGTCGGTTGAGATTTGTGGCTGGAACCAAGGGCGTATCTCACCATTGTCGAGCGCGTCTTCAAATTCTTTGCGAAGATTGGCGCGAATGCGTGAGCGACGCTGTGTTTCGCTGGAAAACGCGCGAATGGTCGACGGCCCGTTCCGCTGCGCCTCGCCCAAGGCGGCTTTTGCGGCGTCGACCCAATCCTCGTACTGATCCTTAGGGCCGCTGCTCAGCAGGCTGAATCCGATTGAACAGGAAACGTAGACACCAGCACCGTTGAGCGTAAAGGGTTCTTCAACGACAGCCTGAATGCGCCCCGCCATCTGAATGCAGGCCTCCAGATCCAATTGCTGGGATGGATGCAGGCCGATTGCGATTTTGTTAGGTTCCAGGCGGGTCGCGATATCCTGTGTTCGGATAACAGAAAGAATGCGGCTGCCAAATTGATTAGTCAGATGATTTGCCGCCGAATTGCCGTGAAGATCGAGAAAGTCGGAATAATCATCCAGGGCGATTAGAAGGCAAGCCGAATCCGCACCATCGGTTACTGCCTTTTTGAACATGCCTTCCAGCTCGTTGTAAAAGCTGTCTACCGCCATCATGCCACCAGGCGGGTTGCGCCGCTGAAGCTGCCTGTTGGCGCGGGCGTCAAAGGTGGCCGCGCCTGCGAATATCAAGGGTAAAACGAGGGCGGCAACCACCAATGCCCGTTCCCCGCCAATCCAGAACGCCGCCAAACTGATGGCGGGCACAAAGGCCAGCGCGGCAGGGCCACTCAGAACAGAAGCAAGAGCATCAAGAACGCGTTCGAATTTGATATGTTTCCACATCGGATTTCTGGGCCTCTACGTTTGGCAAAGCACGTATTGGGCAACCGTAGAAAACCAATCTGAGTCAGACGTTAACGCAGCTGAGGAATCTCGTCCGAATTTTCGTCTTTTTTGCCAGTGTTTAGCGCAAGGTTGGCGAAATCGAACAGTTTTGAGTCCAACAGATGCGACGGTCGCGCATTGGTCAGTGCCCGAAACATCACTTGGCGTCGACCGGGACTGTTTCTTTCCCACTGATCCAGAATCTGTTTCACCTGCTGACGCTGCAAGCCGTCCTGGCTGCCGCATAAATCGCAGGGGATGATCGGATAGTTCATCGAGGTGGCGAATTTCTCGCAATCGGTCTCGGCCACGTGTGCCAGTGGGCGGAACACGAACAGATCGCCTTCTTCGTTCACCAGTTTCGGTGGCATCGTGGCCAGACGCCCGCCGTGGAAGAGGTTCATGAAGAACGTTTCCAGAATGTCGTCCCGATGATGGCCCAGAACCACGGCTGAGCAACCTTCTTCGCGGGCGATCCGGTACAGGTTGCCCCGGCGCAGGCGTGAACACAGGGCGCAAAACGTACGGCCCTGCGGAACCTTATTTACAACGATGGAATAGGTGTCTTGATATTCAATGCGGTGAGGCACGCCCATGCGTTCCAGAAACTCGGGCAGGACCGTGGCGGGAAAACCAGGCTGACCCTGATCCAGATTACAGGCCAACAGATCGACCGGCAGCAACCCGCGCCACTTTAGTTCATAGAGAACCGCAAGCAGGGTATAGCTGTCCTTGCCGCCCGACAGGCAGACCAGCCAACGGGGCGGTTTGCCGTCCTTGTCATGGGCGGACGGGTCCACCATTCCGTAATGCTCAATGGCTTCACGGGTCTGGCGTACGATGCGTTTGCGCAGCTTCTTGAACTCGGTGGTCGAGGGCGCGCCAGCAAAGAGCGGGTGGATATCGTCAGTTTCGTCAAACATGCGCCGTGGTTACAGTCGATATGGCAAGCGAGCAAGCGTGATAAGCCGGATTGTAGATTTTGGGGCATTGTTGACCTGTGATAAAAGGGCGTCATTTATCGAGGAGATTATTATGGACTATGCCTTTGTTGCCCGCGGCAAAAGCGGAAACGGCTTTTCTAACGAGCCTGCAGCCAGCCATTTTCTGGAAATTCCGGAAAGCGCGGATGATATGATGCTGTCGCACAAGATCACAAAGCGAGAATGGCGCGACAAGGTCATATTGGCCGCTCAGGGTGGTACGACGAACCCTTATACCGAGGGTGACATCGTGTTCTACGTGCATGGGTTCAATAACTCTCAGGCGGAAGTTCTTGTGCGGCACCGCAAAATCAAAGCAGGGCTAAAAGAACACGGCTTCAAAGGCGTTGTTGTGAGCTTTGACTGGCCCAGTGCGGATTCGGCCTTGAATTACTTGGAGGACCGGATGGATGCCAAGCAATCGGCCTTCCGGCTGGTGAGGGACGGCGTCGCGATGTTTTCTGAGATGCAACGACCAGAGTGTCGGATCGACTTGCACGTACTGGCACATTCGATGGGCAGCTATGTGGTGCGCGAGGCATTTGATGATGCCGATGACCGAGCCCGAATTGCCAGCAAAAGCTGGTCAGTCAGCCAGGTTATGTTGGTGGCTGGAGATCTGTCTGTCAAATCGCTTGATCCGGAGAGCTCCAAGTCTTCATCGCTTTATCGTCACTGCGTACGACTGACGAATTACTACAATACAATGGATGACGTACTGTCGATATCTGCGGTCAAACGGATCGGGGTTGCACCAAGGGTTGGGCGGAGTGGTATGAACAGGCCGCTGCATAGCAAGGCCGCCAATGTGTATTGCGCGGCGCGCTTTAAACAAGGCGGTTTTGACGGCGGTATCAATTCCGGACACACGTTTTACTTTGATGACCCGGTATTTCTTGAAGACGTGTTCCACACCATTTCTGGCAAGTTGGACCGCGAGGAAATTCCGACCCGTACACACACGACGCAGGGCAACCTTGCTTTAAGGCCGAGTTAAGACCGCTATTCTTTGAAACACGTCTGCTCTAGTCTTTTGGTTTTTGCTCTGGAACCGGGTCATACCCGTCACCACCCCAAGGATGGCAGCGCCCGATCCGCCGGGCGGTCAGCCACGCGCCTTTGATGGCGCCGTGCTTTTCCAATGCTTCCAGCGCATAGGCCGAGCAAGTGGGCTGATAGCGGCAATTGAAGCCAACCCAGGGGCTGAACACCAGCCGATAGGCCCGAACGGGTAGGGCAAAGATATGAGACAGCAGAGTCATTTCCGCGCACTGTGAATTTTGCGCAGGGCATAGCGCAGATCATCCAGCAAAGCTTCATACGGGCGCGCGGCAGTGACCTCGGCGCGGCCGATCAGCACGTAGTCCCAACCATTCTGACCCTGTGCGGGCAGAACCGCGCTGGCAGCTTCGCGCAGGCGCCGCTTGGCGCGGTTGCGCGCCACCGCATTCCCAACCTTCTTGGAACAGGTGAACCCAACGCGAATCCCCGTAGCTTCATCCGCAGCACGTTTTCGCGCCTGCACCATCATGGACGAGGTGCCCTGCCTGCGCGCGCGGGCGGCTTTCAGGAAATCGGATCGCTTCTTGAGAACAGTCAATGTTTCAGGCACGCAAACGGACGCCGCCGGGGGCTTGACCCTCGGCTGGTTCTTACCATCCTCAGGGGCCTCCGGCGGCGTCATGTTCATAACCTGATCGGTGAGCGGTTTATGCGCTCAGCGATTTGCGGCCGCGTGCGCGACGTGCGTTCAGGATCTTGCGGCCGGCCTTGGTGGCCATGCGCGCGCGGAAACCGTGGCGGCGTTTGCGAACCAGGTTCGAAGGCTGATAGGTGCGTTTCATCGCTCCGTCTCCAATCTATGCGGTGGGGTGCGGCGCGGATTCGCCTGGCCCTAGTGTTCGAAGCCCGTCCTCTACTGGGTAGCGGTGGGTAAGTCAAACCCCTAGGTGGGGGTTTTGACGCCTTTTGCAACAATTCTGGTACGGCGTCACGCAAAAGGTTTCAAAATAGCGGTTTTATGGCCTCAAACCCTCACATTACCCGTCATTTGCATCAACGCCGCGTGAGGTCCCTGTTGCATGGGTCCCGCGCGGCGCATGTTGGGGGCAGAATGAAACGCACCAAACCGGACAGCTTGATGAGCGAAACCACCCAGACCCCGCGCAGAGGGCTTGCGCGACACGTACCTTTGCTGGTGATTCTCGCCGTGGCTGCGGTGGGGTTCTTTACGTTGGGCGATTATCTGACGTTCGAGACGTTGCGTGACAACCGCGAAGCCCTTTTGGCGTGGCGGGATGCGAATTATTGGTCCATGGCGGGTGCTTTTGTGGCGATCTACATCGTCATCGTCGCCTTTTCGCTGCCCGGCGCGGCTGTGGCGTCCATGACCGGAGGGTTTCTGTTCGGCCTTTTTGCCGGAACCGTTTTTAACGTATTTGCAGCTACCATCGGTGCATCGGCGATCTTTCTGGCCGCGCGTTGGGGGCTGGGTGAATCCCTGACCGCACGGCTGGAGGCTTCGGAAGGCACCGTGAAAAAGCTCAAGGACGGCCTGCGCGAGAACGAAATCTCGGTGCTGTTCCTGCTGCGTCTTGTGCCGGTTGTGCCGTTTTTTGTCGCCAATCTGGTGCCAGCGCTGGTGGGAGTGAAATTCCGCAACTTCTTGATCACCACAGCGCTGGGCATCATTCCGGGCGGCATCGTGTACACCTGGATCGGTGTCGGTTTAGGTGGCGTGTTCGACCGCGGCGAGACGCCGGATGTCTCGTTGCTGTGGGAACCCTTCGTTATCGGCCCCATCCTGGGCTTGTGTGCGCTGGCCGCGTTGCCGATAGTTATCAAAGCCCTGCGCGGCAAAAAGGACACCTGAACTCATGCAAGAACTGAAGACGGATATCCTGGTGATCGGGGCCGGGTCGGGTGGCTTGTCCGTTGCTGCCGGGGCTAGTCAGATGGGGGCCGACGTCATCTTGCTGGAAGGTCACAAGATGGGCGGTGACTGCCTGAATTTTGGCTGTGTACCTTCCAAGGCGCTGATCGCCAGCGGCAAGACAGCTTATGGGCAGGCCCATGCCGCAGCCATGGGTGTGGTAGACGTGATGCCGCAAGTGGATTATGCGGCTGCCAAGGATCACGTCCGTGACGTGATATCCCAGATCGAACCGATGGACAGCCAGGAACGCTTTGAAGGCTTCGGAGTCAAAGTGATACGCGAATTCGGCAGCTTTGTATCCCCCACGCAGGTGCAGGCGGGCGATCACTTGATCACTGCGCGACGGGTGGTGATTGCCACCGGCTCGTCGCCTTTGGTGCCGCCGATCACGGGTTTGGATCAGGTGCCATATTACACCAACGAAACCATATTCGAGCTGCGTGAAAAACCCGAGCATCTGCTGATCATTGGTGGTGGCCCTATCGGGCTTGAGATGGCACAGGCCCATATCCGTCTTGGTTGCGAGGTGACCGTGATCGAAGGCATGCAGGCGCTGGGCAAGGATGACCCTGACGCGGCGGCTGTTGTGTTGGACACTTTGCGCGCCGAAGGTATAGCCCTACATGAACAGGCGATGGTTGCCCAAATCAGGGACAATAACGGGCTGGTCGATGTCGTGACCGAGAATGGCGATATCTACACCGGCTCGCATCTGCTGATCGCCGCCGGGCGCAAGGCCAATACCGACCGCCTTAATCTGGAAGCCGCCGGGATCGAACCAACCCGTACCGGGATTAAGGTGGACGCCTCGCTGCGCACCACGAACCGTAAGGTCTATGCCATCGGCGACGTGGCGGGCGGGCTGCAATTCACCCATGTGGCCGGGTATCATGCCGGGATCATCATCCGCTCGGCCTTGTTTGGCCTGCCATCCAGGGCAAAAACGACACATATCCCCTGGGCCACCTATACGGACCCGGAGCTGGCGCAGGTCGGCCTGACCGAGGCGCAAGCCCGCGACCAGCATGGCGACAGGGTCGAGACCGCGCGCTTTGACTATCACCATAACGACCGCGCCATAACCGAACGCAAGACGAAAGGCTTCATTAAGGTCATGGTCGTAAAAGGCCGTCCCGTGGGCGCCACAATCGTGGGTCATCAGGCGGGCGAATTGATCAACTTGTGGTCGCTGGCGCTCGCCAATAATCTGAAGATGGGGCAGATCACTGCGATGATTTCGCCCTATCCGACGATCGGAGAGCTTAACAAACGCGTGGCAGGTGCCTATTTCACGCCAAGGCTGTTTGAGAATCAAATGGTTAAACGAGTGGTCGGGTTCGTCCAACGCTGGATACCCTAACCGGAAAAGGAGCGTATAGTGAACTCGCTGTCGGGCCGATTTCTGATCCTGACGACGGTCTTCGTCATGTTGGCCGAGATATTGATTTTTGTCCCCTCGATTGCCCGGTTTCGCGAAGACTTCCTGTTGAACCGGTTAGAGCGTGCGCAGATCGCTTCGCTGGCCTTGTTGGCTGATGACATGCTGGCCGAGGATCTTGAGGCCGAATTGTTGGTCAACGCGGGCGTGTATAATGTGGTGCTGCGGCGCGATGAAATTCGACAGCTGATGCTGTCCTCGCCTATTCCCGAACAGATCGCCAATACCTATGATCTGCGCGATGCCGGACCGTGGATTTTAATCCGGGACGCCATGTCGCGCTTGTTCACACCTGAAAACGAAGTCATTCGCGTGATTGGTGAGCCGGTCAAAGATGCAGGTCTTCTGATCGAGGTCACGACAGACAGCAAGCCTCTGCGGATGGCGATGACCGATTATGGCCTGCGTATTCTAGGTCTTTCCTTTGTCATTTCAATTATCACCGCGTTTTTCCTGTTCCTTGCCGTGCGCGTTGTTCTGGTGAAGCCGATCAAGGGCGTCGTGGGGTACATGCAGCGCTATGCAAGCGCCCCCGAAGATGCCCGCGGGATCATCTCGCCCAATTCCAAAGTGACCGAGTTGCGCGAAGCTGAAGAGGCGCTGCAGCAGTTACAGACCGAACTGACGCAAGCTTTGAAGCAGCGCGAACGACTGGCGCAGCTGGGTGGTGCTGTGGCTAAGGTCAGCCATGACCTGCGTAACATCCTGACGTCGGCGCAGCTGTTCACTGATCGGATCGAGGCCAGCGATGACCCGCTGGTGCGGCGCATGGCGCCGAAGCTGGTCAACTCGATCACGCGGGCTGTGTCATTGTGTGAAAACACGCTGGCGTTTGGTCGGGCGGAAGAGCCGGCACCGACATTGACAATGGTGCCTTTGCGCGACGTGGCCGAGGATGTTGTGGCAAGTGAAAAGCTCGCCATTGCTGATGCCTGTGTCGAGATTGTGAACGAGGTTCCGAAAGACCTCGTGGCGCGCGCAGATCCCGAACAGATTTTCCGCGTGATGATGAACCTGGTGCGCAACGCGCGTCAGGCGTTGGTGGCGTCCGGAAAGCCAGGCCGAATCACGATTGCCGGCTGCGTACACGACAATGACTGGTGCGTAGAGATCAGGGATAACGGCCCTGGTTTACCCCCGCGAGCGCGCGAAAACCTGTTCACTCCGTTTCAAGGTGGGGTGCGTAAAGGAGGCTCGGGCCTTGGGCTTGCCATCTCGCAAGAATTGGTGCGTGGACATGGTGGCGACTTGGTTCTGACCCAGACCGGACCGGAGGGAACCACCTTTGAAATCAGGCTGCCGCAGGGCGACGTGACTTTTTAAAAGTTTTTTGAAGAATCGGCTTGCACGTCCTCTGACGTGGGTCTACATACCGCCTCACCAACGCGGACCGATAGCTCAGCTGGATAGAGTACTTGACTACGAATCAAGGGGTCGGGGGTTCGAATCCTCCTCGGTCCGCCACTGGTTTCCTGTTGAACGTCACACGAACCTGACCCAACCGTCGCAGTTGGACCAGAAAAGCAGTGAACGTTCGACATCAGAAGGCGCCCCCAACGTTGGACATCAGTTGAATTTGATCTTTGGGTCATCAGCTAACACGCCGCTGCTATTTCAGACTCCCGCAGACAGTTTCATTTGATTTGACTTCCCTTTTGGAAAATCAGGGCTGATTTGCAGATCAGACAGCGAAGCTGCCTGTTCCTGCTGATCTGCCACGTGGCGAACGCGGGAGGGGGCGAGGCAATGCTATTCGACAGGGGTGGTGCGGACCGGAGGCGCAGCCGAGGACACGGCCCTGTCTAATAGGGTTGCCCGAGGGGGAGGGCCGCGCCCTCACCCTGACGGCCAGTGACGTTTGGCTTGTCCAAATCCCGCTGGCCACGAAAGGAAAGTGGTGGGAAGGATGATATCTGAGGGGTTGAAATGATGGTTCGTTCGGTCCGCAGATAAGGCTCGCACTCAACCACAGATCGCTTCAGATAACACCCGTTCAGCGACGTTTGCAGTTTGTTATCGAAGTATCAAACATCAATGGTTGCCAAATCTGGCGCTCGTTATGTCGCTCTCCGTCTACCGCGAAGCGGACAAAGATGACCTTTTCAGCGCTTACTTCGGTGCGAGGTTTCGGAAACTGAATGCGAGACGCAACAATGCCCGGACCTTGTACTCTACCAATCTGGAAAACGTGTCGTGAAATAGCTCGGGAGCCGGACTGTAAACAGCCGCTGCAGCATTGATCTCAAGGAAATGCCCACTGTTGTTTTCGCGGGGCTTCCGTCCTTTGGAGAGTAGCCAATCGCTTGCCGCGTTTCGGTGATATCCCAGCGCATCCCCGGGTTATCTGACATTAGGTTCAGGGCTGCGAAGGAAATATCCTTGGCATCTATTGCGGCGCGCATTCCGCTTAGAAAGTCCCGATCACTCAACCACATTTCCTGACCCCACCGGCCCATCGCCATGTGTGTGCCGGGTTGGTTGCCGTGAGTCCATTGCGTCCAGCCGATGCGCAAGCAGATGACCGACAGTCCGTAATGCTCGGCGAAATAGGCCCCTGTCCGTTCACAGAATAGCTTTGACATGCCGTAGGCGTTTACTGGCCCTGGTGGTGTCGTGCTGTTGAGCACCTCATGCGTGAACCTTTTGTCGCCGTGAACCCAGTTGGAGCTGGCAAGAACCACGCGACTGACGCCCATGGCTGCCGCATGGTGATAGAGAGAAAGCGTTGCATCCATATTGTGTTTGATCGCAGAGGCCCAAGTGGCAGAGGGCTCTCGGTCTCCGGCAAGATGCACGATAACGTCCACTCCCTTTAGCAAACTGACCCAACTGCTGTCGTCGGACAGGTCTGCGGTGTGAATGTCGGGATGATCAACGGGGCGAATGTCGATGCCAGAAACGATGTAGTCGGGGTCAATTTCTAGCGCGTCGAAAAGTTTGCGGCCTAGGTGCCCACCAGCGCCTGTGATCAAGACATGCATGACAGGAATTCCTTGTTGTTTGTGAGGCCCAATGGCATTTGGGGTGCATTCTCGTCCGCCAAAACGTGAAACTTTTGCCGAAAATTCAGCGTTTCATTCGGTGCGAGGTTGCGTGCCGGGGAGTGCCACTCCGCTTCGCAATAGGCGTAATCGCCCGAGTTAAAGACCTCAAACGGATAGTCGTGTGCAAATTGATCGCCCTGTTGAGGTTCTGGTACTGAACACATCAGCAGAGGGCCATCAGCGCCGCACCGCGCCACTGTACGTCCGTTTGGGTTCGGTAGCCCGACCTTGAATTCCTGCTGTCTGTTGCAATCCACGACAATGCTTTTGCCGTGCGTAGCTATCATCCCTTCGGAAGAGCCAAAAACAGGATAAAACGCGGGGTCTTCCAACTCGACACCGATCTTGGCAGGGGTGTTAAGCATCATGACTGACCAAATGCCGGTGAGGCGAGAGGAGGTCCCATGGTTGACCACGATGTGTTCTATTTCCCAGCTTTCCGCCGAGGTCAGCGTGATGCGGCGCGACACTGACAAGTGCGAGGTCGGGCATAATGCGCTGGTCATGTCGATACGAGTGCTGCTTCTTGAAGTGATCTGGTAAGAGCCGCTGTCCAACACGGGAAACGGAGCGCCGTTTACCCAGGATGCATCTGGGGCGATCCACGTCTTCTCGCCGCCCCAGAGTGGAAAACCAAATTGTGGAGAGCGTGTGGGCAGATCAGTAAGCCGTGTGTCATCGACATCCAAACCGTCGAGATCTGCGTTTTGAAATAGGAGGGAGCGACCTTGGAAGTTTATATCCCATAAGCGGCCCCCGATGCCGGGCAGGAGTGTCAGCTGCAGATCGTTTTGCTGCAGGTGAAGAACGCTCCATCTGTCCGACATTTAACCCCCTCCTATCGGTTTCCCGGCGCGATAGAATGCACCGGGACAATCCCTTAGGTGTGCTTGAACTGGACGACGTTCTCGGCAGTGATCGGCATAACCCCGGTTTCAACACGCTCTGGCAAAGGATTGATGCCAGCCGCCTTCCAATCGGGCAAGACCTTCAGCGCGTCAGTGTTCTGCCAATGCATCATGTGGAAGGCGAGAAAGATCTCAAGATAGGATTTCTGAGCCACTGCGCCGTGAATTGTGCCGTCTTCGATATAGGGAAGCATATCATCATTTCGGTCCATCGCGACGATCTTGATGTCTTTGCGTCCCGCCTCATTGACGGCAATTGCAGCGCCTTTGCCACTGTCGCCGTCCGTGCCGCCAATGCCAACAATATCTGGGTTCGCCTGAATTGCCTGAAGGTAGGCTGTCGGCGCATAGGACGGGTCGGCCTTATCGTTGACGACGTCGACGACCTCGATATCCGGGTATTTCTCGGCAAAGATCTGTTTGTACCCCTCGACCCGCTCCAATGTGGAGGGGGCAGGGAAAGTGCCGAGGATAACCTTGCCTTTCCCGCCAATCGCTTGCGCGAGCATTTCGCCGCCAACACGTCCTGCTTGAACGCCGTTGATACCAAGGAATGTGGATCGGGGACTGTCGGGAATATCGCCAATACAACATGTGACTGGAATGCCAGCCTCGACCGCACGTTCGACGCCGGGGGCCAGAGTGGCTGGATCACCGGGGAAGATAAGGATGCCAGCGGGACGTCTTGCGATCAGTTCATCCAATTGGCGTGCTTGTGCGGCCGTGTCGAAATCCAACGGGCCCGTGAATGTGGCCTTGATGCCCATCAATTCTTCAAGGTCTTCCATCGCATTGCGATAATCCACCCAGAACGGTACCTGCGTGACAATGGACAGGAAAACATACTCCTTGCCGGCCGCTTGTGCCATGGCTTCTTTGGACAGCATGGGCAGTCCGAACGCTGCGGCCAGTCCAGCGGTGGTGCCCGCTGTCAGCAACCTGCGCCGATTCACATTCAATTCAGTCATCGTAGTCTCCCTGTTTTGGATCTTTGGTTGTTGTTGAGTTTTGGAAAGCTTCGGGATTAGCCCCGTTTGCTTCGGATCAGCATGTCCAAGGCGACCGCTGTAACGAGTACACCGCCGATGACGATCATCTGCCAGTAGATCGATACAGCCAGCATCGTCATAGTGTTGTTGATCAACGCAACGAAAACGACGCCGAGGAAAGCACCAAGAATAGTACCTTCGCCGCCGCGTAGAGATGCGCCACCGATGACAGCCGCTGCAAGAACCTGAAGTTCGATACCGTTTCCTGCCGTGGGCGTGCCGCTCATCAGGCGGGAGGCCAGCAATACACCCGCCAATGCAGCCAGAATACCGGTCAGTGCATACAGAATGATACGCACGCGTGTGACATGGATGCCTGACAACATCGCGGCCTTTTCATTGGCGCCGATGAAATAGACCTGACGGAAAAAGCGTGTATGGCGGACGGCCAGGTCAAACAGGACGACGAGCAGAACGGTGAACAAGACGATTACCGGAAAGCCGCCTATGTCAGCTTTGCCGATCCAGGCAAATGATGCCGGCAGGCTTGAGACAGAAAAACCTTCGGTCAGAACAAGAGCGATGCCTCGCGCGATCGACATCGTGCCGAGGGTCGCGATAAGCGGATTGATCCCGAGGCCGGTCACCAGCAAACCGTTTACTACCCCGACAATTCCACCCAACACTAATCCGCATACCACAGCGAGCGGAATTGGCATGCCAGTCAAAAGCAGCATGGCTACGACGGTAGAAGACAAAGCCATAACCGATCCAACGGAAAGATCGAACCCGCCGGATGCAAGTAGGATCGCCATACCGATCACGATGATCGCGGTGGGGGCCATGCCCACGGCCACGGCTCGAAAGTTCGAGAAGCTGAGGAAATAGGGATTAACGTTGGACATCACGATGATGATGGCGGCGATCAGAACGATCAGAGTCAGTTCACGAATATCGACAAAAGCTTGCAAAACACGGCGCAACAGCGGACGCTTCATGGGCAAGTTGGCTTGAGCGGTCATGGTCACGTCGCGACTCCTGATTGATTGGTTTGGGCTGCGTCCACAATTGGAACGGAATTTCCCGCGGCCATTTGAAGAAGCGTGGTTTCGGTTGCCTCAGCGGCTGCGATGTCTCCCATGAGGCGACCGTCGTGGACGACAAGGATGCGGGTTGAGAGAGAGACAAGTTCGGGAAAATCGGATGACACGACGAGGATGGCCATTCCCTCGGCTGCTCGACGCAAAAGTTCCGTGTGGATTTGGAACTTGGCTCCGACATCGACCCCTTTTGTGGGCTCCTCGATGATCAGAAGAGCTGGCGCGCGTTTGAGCCACTTGGCCAACATGATCTTTTGTTGATTGCCCCCTGAGAGATCACCAACAAGTTCGTTAATCCCGCTGGTTTTGACACTGAAGGCGTCAATGGCTGCTTGGCTGGCTGCTTTGATCGAGCCCGAACGCATGAGCCCAGCAGACGTATGATCGGAAAGACTAGCCGCGATCAGGTTGTCGCTGAGTGATTGCTCCAGAAAGAGGCCTTCAGTCTTGCGTTCCTCGGGAACAAACCCAACTCCAGCACGCATCGCCTGCCGCAAGGACGCAAAGTTAACAGGCTTGCCGTGAAGTCTGATCTCCCCGGTCGCGCCATGCATCAGCCCGACAATCGATCGAACAATCTCGCTGCGGCGAGCGCCCATCAACCCTGCCATCCCTACAATCTCTCCGGCTTTAATGGAGAAAGAAATGTCTTCGAATTCACCTAGATGGGTTAGGTCTTGGACCTGCAAAACCTCTTCACCGTTAACCTTACCTGACCGCGTGACATCACCGGGGTGAGCGCCGCCGATCATCTCGGCAACGACTTGTTCCTGAGAAGTTTCCGAAACCGGTAAAGTGCTGATGTGGCGCCCATCTCGCAAAACGGTAATGCGATCCGATATCTGGAAAATCTCGGCCATATGGTGGCTGACATAGACGATGCCAATCCCTTTCTTTGTCAGGGACTTTAGGACTTCGAATAGTGCGTCTACTTCGTCGGGTGCCAATGCCGATGTCGGTTCATCCAGCAAAAGGACGCGGGAATTCAACGACAGCGCCTTGGCAATTTCAACAATCTGGCGGGAGCTAATTGGCAAGTTTTCCACGGGTGTTGAGACGTCGATATCCAGACCGAATTCCGCCAGCAACGCCTCCGCACGGCGGCGCAGTTCAGGCCAGTCAACTACGCCAAACCGGGTGGGCACGCGGCCCGCGTAGATGTTTTCCGCAACAGAGAGCGCGCCAGCGAGGCTGAGCTCTTGGAAAACACAGCCGATGCCCAGGGATTGCGCATGCGAAGGGCTTTCGACCCGCTGTTCCTTGCCGTCGCACAGGATACGCCCAGCAGAAGGTTGGTGAAGTCCATAAAACAGGCCGAGACAGGTGGATTTTCCGGCGCCGTTTTCCCCGCATAGCGCGTGAACTTCGCCGGGTCTCAATTCAAAGTTGACGCCATCCAAAACAATGTTCGTGCCGAAGCTTTTGCCAACCCGATCCAGTTGGATCAGTGGCTGTAGCCCCAGTGAGTCAGGTTTCATTGCTGGCGTCATATAAGCTTCCTCCCGCTTTTTGATTGGCATCTGATATCTCAGATGTCAACTGAAAAAGAAAAGACGGTGAGGTGCCCAAAAGAAAGGGGCGGCGCCGTTCTGGCCCGCCCCCGTCACAACGAAGCTACGTTTTTGCTAGGATGCGGTCGCTCCTTCGAGGACGATGGCGGCGCTTTTGTAGGCTTGTCTGGTGCGGTCAATATGCGCTGTGAGAAGAGATTTGATTTTGGCCATGTCACCTTCGCGAACGGCAATAGCGATTTTCGAATGCTCATCGAAGGAGAGCTCAGTATGCTGTGGCAGCTTCGCCAAATGGGTTCGCAATGCGGCAATCTTACCGATGTAGCGTGTATAGCTGGCCGTCAGATAATCGTTACCGGCATGTTCAAAAATCAACTGATGAAATGTGGTATCCAGTGAAAGGTAGCCCTTTTCATTGCCTCGCCTGCGTTCTTTCTCCATGTCCTTCACGACACGCTGCATGTCGTCGGCAAGACCTTCAGGGTTCCGCAACAACGCAAGTTCAAAGGCGGCAGTTTCGATAGCCTGTCTGAAATCGCAGATCTGAGTCACTTCCGGCTCAGACAGCGAAAAAACGCGTGCGCCTTTTTGAGGCTCGATACTGACCAACCCTTCGTCACGTAGTTGAGCGAGTGCTTCGCGGACTGGCGATTTCGATACGCCCAGCTCTTCGGAGATTTTTCGCTCCGACAAAACCTGACCCATTTTCAGGGAGCCATCGATAATACTATTCCGCAAATGTTCCAGTGCGAGTTCACGCAAAGACTTGGGTCTCTCAAGCGCCATCTGAGGATATCTCCAAAAAAAGGTGTTGCCAGATGCAAGATATCTGATACACCAGATTAGGCAAGCTGGTATATCAGATATCAGAATGTACTTAGGAGAAAAAAAGTGCGCGCAGAGTTGGTCGTCGATTGTAAGAACCAGCACGGGGAAGGGATTTTCTGGAATCCCGCCGATGGCCTTATCTGGTGGACCGACATTGAGGGCTGCGCGCTTTGGTCATTTGATCCTGCAACGTCAGAATCCGCTTCTCATGAGATGCCGGAGCGCGTGTGTTGCTTCGCGCCGCGCGCGTCTGGCGGTCTGATAGTTGCTTATGCTGATCGAGTTGTCTTGTTCGATTCGCCCAATAGCGAGGAAACCCTCGTGACGCGATTCGAGCCGAACAATCCAGAGACACGGCTGAACGACGGGCGAACCGATCGCCAGGGGCGATTGATTGTTGGAGGCATGAATGAAGTTTCTGGTAAGGCCGATTCGTCAGTCATCTGCGTCGATAAGGATTTGAGTGTACGGGCGATTATCGAAGGAGTGTCTTGCGCCAATTCGACTTGCTTTACGTCCGACGGTGAGACGATGTACTTCGCGGATACCCCGGATCGGGAAATCGTCGCATTTGATTACGACACCCGCAGTGGAACCGTTTCGAACCGTCGGCGGCACGCTTCTTTCAATGATGAGCCTGGCTTGCCTGATGGGTCCTGTGTCGATGCCGAAGGGGGCGTCTGGAACGCCGAATGGGAAGGCCATCGCGTTGTTCGCGTCGCACCTGACGGCACGATAGATCACGTGATCGAGGTGCCGGTCTGGAAGCCCACCTGTTGCGCTTTCGGTGGCCCTGATCTCGACACGCTGTTCATCACGACCTCAAGGCTGATGAGTGACGACGCAGCTTTAACAAAAGAACCGGAATCCGGCGGCCTCTTTGCTGTGAAACCCGGCGTTCGTGGCGTGATCGACGCGCCATTCAAAGGATAACCGACGAATTTCTGGAGGAGAAAACTATGTTGAAAACGCTTATGACCACTACGCTTGTCGCGGGGTTCGCCACGCTGGCAACGGTCGCTCTGGCGGAAAATTATCCAACACCGGTTCCACTTGAGGACGGGGCACAAGCGCCAATCGATGCGATAGAACCCAAGAACGATACGTTCCGGATCGCGTATATGCCGCCGGCGACCGAGTTCAACTATTACATCGCCATCGGTGAAGGCATCAAAGCGGTTGCTGCTGAGGCCGGGGTCGAAGTCTTCATGCTTGCGCCCCAGTCCGGTGCGGACATCAACGGCCAAATGGGAATGATCCAGGATGTGCTGACGCAGGATGTGGATGCAATCATCTTTGGTACACACGATGAATTTGCTGCCGCACCGCTGCTGAAGCAGGCCGTCGACAAGGGCATGGCAGTTTTGATGATCAACTCGGACATCCCGAACTTCCCGACGCCAATTCATGGCGTTGTCGGGTACTCTCAGCGCAACGGCACGCATGCTATCGCTGATTGGGCCATTGAAACTTATGGTGATCAACCGTTGAAGGTCGGGATCATCGAAGGCCAGCCAGGCTATCACTCGACCGAACGTGTGGGTGGCTTCCTCGACGGTATCGAGGGCAACGAAAACTTCGACGTTGTGGTATCCATTGATGGTAAATGGAACGTTGAAGGCGGCAACACTGCTGGTATGGATATCCTGCAGTCGAACCCTGATCTGGACATGATCTTTGCGGCGAACGACTACATGATCATCGGAGCGTCCTTCGCGGCTAAGGCACTCGGTCGCAATGACATCGTCCTTTTGGGCAATGATGGCGACACGTCAGGCCTTGAAGAAATTGCGGCTGGCAACATCACGGCAACCGTCAACACCTCGCCATTCCTGATGGGTAAGGCGGCTATGCACGCAACCATTGATGCGCTCAACGGGTCCTATCCCGGCGGCTGGATCGAAACGCCCACATCAATTGAAGACAAAGACGGAGCGATCAGCGTGCTGCAAGAGCCAGAAAAGCTCTTCCCGCAGCCGTCCAAAGAGTACTGAGCTTTCTCCCCGCTTCCCGGTGGCGCGTGCGCGTGCTGCCGGGTCGCAACTCAACCGAGTTTCGCTTTTAACGAGGCAATCGTAATGACACCCGCAACGCCACTTTGGGAGTTTGTCGATATCACCAAGGCCTATCCCGGGGTTCTGGCGAATGACAAGGTCTGTATCCGGCTTATGCCCGGTTCCATTCATGGGCTGCTGGGTGAAAACGGCTGTGGCAAGTCGACTATGATCAAGACACTGTCCGGCGTGCAGCAACCCGATAGCGGTCAAATCCTGCACAATGGCAAGCCGGTCACGATCAGCGACCCGCAGGCGGCACGTGAACTGGGCGTCGCAACAGTTTTTCAGGAATTCTCTATCGTGCCCACCTTGTCGGTTGGCGAAAACATCTTCCTTGGCAATATGCCTCGGTCCCGCTTTGGCGTGATCGACTGGGCCAAGGTCCACAACGAAGCCGCTCGCGTTTTGGCGGAAATGGATGTCGATGTTTCACCCGAGACCATAACCGGCTCACTATCGGTAGGCGAGCAACAACTGGTCGAGATCGCGAAAGCCGTCGCGATGGACGCTCGCATGATCATCCTGGATGAACCGACGGCGGCATTGGGTGAAGACGAAATTGAGCGCCTGCACCAGCTACTGCGCAATATGCGTGAGCGCGGTACCGCTATTCTCTATGTGTCGCACAGGCTGGATGAGGTTGAACGGATCGTTGATGAAGTGACGATCTTGCGCAACGGCTGTGTTGTGCGTGCAAGTGGCGAGACCAAGATCAACGTCTCTGAGATTGTCAGCGCAATGGTCGGTGAGGACATTGGTGAGCATTATCCCAAGGAGCAGAACGCGACCAAGGATATTGTGCTAGAGGCGGCGGGTCTGGCCACCAAATCGGGTGTGAAAGATGTATCGTTTTCGTTGCACCGGGGTGAAGTTCTGGGCTTGGGTGGCGTATTGGGCAGCGGCCGCACAGAGATCGCTCGCGCCCTGTTCGGGACAGACGAGCTGACGGGCGGACAGATAACACTGCACGGCAAACCAGTTCGCTTCCGTCGGGAAATCGATGCGATCCGTGCTGGATTAGCCCTTGTTCCGGAGAACCGTAAGTTTGACGGGTTGTTCTTCAATTTCCGCGCAAGCGGGAACGTCACCGCAGCGTCCCTCGGCGGGCTAAGCCGGTTCGGTGTCTTGAATCTCAAGGCGGAAGAGCAAGCCACCCATGACCTGATCCGCGATCTGGAAATCTCGACCCAGGCTGAGGAAAAGACGGTCAACTTCTTGTCTGGTGGTAATCAGCAGAAGATCGTGATTGCACGTTGGCTGTTCTCAGCCTCTGACATCCTGATCCTTGATGAACCGACGCAAGGGATCGATATCGGCGCCAAGATCGCTGTTTACAAGCTGATTAACAGGCTCACTCGGGCGGGAAAATCGATCATTCTGATCAGTTCAGACCATGATGAGTTGCTTGCGATGAGCGATCGGATTGCCGTCGTGCAGCACGGAACGATTGTGCGCACGGTCGATGCATCCGACCTTACTCATGACGATCTTGTGCGCGCGTCCGCCGACACCCCCCAATCCAAGCCTAAGGAGGCTTTCGCATGAAGCGGATCTTTGACACCCAGTTGATCGGGCCATTTGCAGCAATGGTGATCGTCGCACTGATCGTGGCACTTACGACGGAACGCTTCCTGAACCCGGGCAACCTTTCTAATTTGTCGCTACAGGTAAGCATCGTGGCCTTGATCGCAATCGGGTCTACTATCGTGATCTTCGCTGCGGGCATCGATCTGAGCTCCGGGTCTATGGTGGCTTTGCTGACCATGATCCTTGCACAGATGTTGAAATTTGTTGGCATTCCACTGGTTCTGGCGTTGCCACTCATTCTCCTCATGGGCGGATTGCTTGGTCTATTCATTGGGCTGATAACAGCCTATGGGCGTATCCCATCTTTCATCACAACATTGGCGGCGTTGATTGCCTTCAGGGGCCTTGCGCTGACCTTCAACAATGGGTCTCCGATCTTCTCGCTGGATCCGGCGCTGGAGCCAATCTTTTACGGCAAGCTGTTCGGTGTTCCGATGCCTTTCTTCTACCTCGTGTTCTTCTACGTCCTTGCCGCGTTCACTATGAACTTCACGAAACTCGGCCGTGAGATCTATGCCGTGGGTGGCAACCCAGCCGCTGCCGTTCTGACAGGTATCAACGTACGAAAAGTTCAGACGACGACATTTGTCATCGCGGGTTTCATGACTGCGGTTGGTGCGATCCTGATGTCAGCGCGCCTCAACTCTGGTTCGCCCAACTATGGCCAGACGCTGGAACTTCAGGCCATTGCCGCCGCTGTTGTCGGCGGAGCCAGCCTTGCAGGTGGCCGCGGCAACATCCTCGCCACGCTGATGGGGGCGATGACAATCGTTATCGTCCAGAATGGTTTGAACCTAAACGCTGCGCCATCTTCGGTTCAGAATATCGTGTTGGGCCTGATCATTCTGTTGGCCGTCGGCATAGACATGTGGCGCGCGGAGATTTCGGCCTTGATGGGTCGAATGTTCGGCCGCCCTTCATCGCAGCAGTCATCTAACGTTAAGAAGGAGGCCTGAGATGGATCTGGGGCTCAAAAATAAGCTGGTCCTGGTGACTGGTTCAGGTTCCGGCATCGGCAAAGCCACTGCCCGGGTCTACCTGGAAGAAGGCGCGCGGGTCATCGTGCATGGCCTGACCGAGGCGGAAGTGTCCGACTGCGTCGACGACCTGTCATCTCTGGGCAAGGTCGAAGGCATTGCGGCCGACTTAACCAAAACCACTGATGCGGAAACTCTGGCAGAGTTTGCCCGCGCGCGCGGTGCGGTGGACGTTCTGGTGAACAATGTTGGCATCTTTTCGGTCAAACCGTTCGAGGATCTCACCGATGACGACTGGATGCATTACTTCAACATCAATGTCCTGTCCGCCGTTCGGATGAGCCGGATTTTCCTGCCTGACATGCTTGGCCGGGATAAGGGATCTATTATCAACATGGCCAGCGAAGCGGCAGTGAAACCACTACCTCAGATGGTGCATTATTCTGTCACTAAAACTGCCATGTTAGGTCTGACACGTGGCATGGCAGAATTGACAAAGGGGACAAAAGTCCGGGTTAACTCGATCCTGCCTGGTCCAACCTGGACCGAAGGTGTCGAAGCCTATTTTGACGGCCTCGCCGATCAAAAGGGTGAGCCGCTCGACACCATCGTCGACAATTACTTCAAATCAGATGAGCCCACATCGCTCATACAGCGCTTTGTCCAACCAGACGAAGTCGCCCGCATGATCGTCACGATCTCAGCAAGCACAGCCTCCAATGGTTCTGCGCACCGGATCGAAGGCGGCATCGTTCGCAACATTCTTTAACTTCTAACTGGAGGAGCCCTACATGGCCGCTCTCACTTTCTCTCACATCGGCATCACAGTTCCCGACCTGGAAAAAGCCGTGGAGTTCTATTCCAAGGCATTCGGCCTTTACGTGCTGATGGAACCAACTGAAATCCTGCATGACGAAAGCGCCATCGGTCAGATGTGCGACGATGTATTTGGGGAAGGCTGGGGAAGCTTCCGCATCGCACATTTGTCGATGGGCGACGGTGTTGGCATCGAATTGTTTGAGTTCCCGAAGACTGTCGAAGAAGAACGCCCGTTTGAATATTGGCGGCGTGGCTTGTTTCATTTCTGCGTACAGGACGAGGATCTGGAAGGCCGCATCAAGGTAATCGAAGACCTGGGCGGGCGCCAGCGCATGAGCCAAGTGCGCAAGTATTACCCAGGTGAAAAGCCTTATCGCATGGTTTATATGGAAGACCCGTTTGGCAATATCTTCGAGCTCTACAGCCACTCGTACGAATTGACCTATTCGGCGGGTGCCTATGACTGATCGCGCCGACTTTTCCCCCAGAACGGACAAACCCAAGGTCGTGATAACCGATTACGACTTTGGTGATGTTGCCGTTGAGACGGAAATCCTGGAAGCCGCAGGAGCCGAGGTGATTGCGCTTCAGGCCAAGCGCCAGGAAGACCTGTTCGATGTCGCGCCGCATTGCGCAGCGATGATGAACCAATATGCCCGGATCGGGAAAGAAACGATTACGCGGATGCGGAACTGCGAGGTCATCGCGCGTTATGGCGTAGGCGTAGATATCGTTGATGTCGGCACGGCAACGGAAAAAGGCATCCTCGTTACCAACGTGCAAAACTATTGCACCGAGGAAGTCGCCGATCACGCGATTGCCCTTTGGCTGACCCTGGCGCGCAAGTTGCCTGACTATGATCGGGCCACTCATGCAGGGATCTGGAAATGGCAAAGCGGGCAGCCGGTCTACCGTTTGCGCGGGCGGACGATGGGTGTCGTCTCGCTGGGTAAAATCGGGCAAGCCATCGTGGCGCGGGCGCAATCTTTCGGGGTTACGGTCATCGCCTACGACCCGTATTTGCCAAGAGAAGTCGCGGCAAAGATTGGGGTCGAGCTGGTGAGCAAGCCCGAATTGCTGGCAAGGTCCGACTATATCCTGATGCAGGCACCGATGACGCCGAACACGCATCACTTTTTGTCGGATGCCGAATTCTCGGTCATGAAACCCGGGGCGATACTCGTGAACACCGGACGCGGACCAACGGTCGACAACAAAGCCCTGTTCCGGGCGCTGACCGAAGGCCATTTGGCCGCTGCAGGGCTCGACGACCCCGAAGAAGAGCCGGCCAAGCGCGCCAATTGGACGCCTGATGACAACCCGTTGTTCACACTGCCCAACGTGCTCGTAACGCCACATGCCGCCTACTATTCCGAGGAATCCATACACGCAGCGCGGGTAACCGCGGCCACTCAGGTGGCCAAGGTCCTGACAGGACAAAACCCCGACTACACAGTCAATGCCGACGCGTTGGCCGTATCTACCGCATAACAGGAGACAAGAATGCCAGACGTCAGCACGGACCTTAGGGTTTTTAATGATTTTGAAAGAAACCCGGAACTTCTCAAAAAATTCGACAAGGTGTTGGAGGCGTACTCTGCTGCTGCCATTTTTGCGGATGTGCAGTACCGAACAGGCGTGATGGACAGCGCCATCAAGCCCGCTTTCCGCGCCAAGGTGACAGGCCAGGCCGTGACGGTCCAGCTTTCAAAAGGTGATCTTGTCGACCCATTGCGAGCGCTTGAAATGGGACAACCCGGGGACGTGATCGTTGTGGACGCGGGTGGTGATCGTCAAACGTCAGTCTGCGGCGGTTTAATGGGTGGCCTGGCCAAGAACCGTGGCATTCGGGGTATGATAGTAGATGGCACTGGGCGTGACACAGATGAGTTGGAAGACATTAACTGGCCAATCTGGACGCGCGCGATCACGCCGCGCGGAACGCACACGATGTTCTCGGAACGTAAAGAAGAACTTTCGATCAATGTGCCAATCGCCTGTGGGGGCGTCGTGGTAAACCCCGGAGATTTCATTGTAGCTGATCTTATGGGCGTCGTCGTGGTTCCACAGGAAATTGCCGAAGAAACCGTGCGCCTTGCTCAAGAGCAGGCTGACCGTGAGGAGGAAACCCGTAAATGGGTGGCCCAAGGCAAAACCGTTGAGGATCTGCTAAATGAATTCGGTCGCATCTGAACCAGCGCTGATCGGCGTAGATTGGGGCACTTCATCGTTTCGTGCATTTCTAATTGGTGCGGAGGGCGACGTGATCGATGGGGTCTCGTCGCCTGAAGGTATCATGCAGGTTGCGGGACAAACCTTTGAGGCGGTCCTTGATCGTCTAATCGGCCCTTGGGTCGCCAAGGCTAACCTGCCGATCCTGGCATCTGGCATGATCACCAGCCGCAATGGCTGGGTAGAAACGCAATATGCCGAAATGCCTCTGGGTGCTGTCGGTCTTGCGCGAGCGTTGGTCCCGCACGAAGCGGCCAACGGAGCGCGTATTCATTTTGTGACTGGTGCTTCGACAGAACATGCCGGAGGACCGGACGTAATGCGCGGCGAGGAGACCCAGATCATTGGGGCATCTTCGCTAGGTTTGAGCGAAGGTATGTTCGTGATGCCGGGAACGCACAGCAAATGGGTTCAGGTTGCCGACGGGAAGATCGTGGATTTCTCGACCTACATGACAGGTGAGATCTTTTCGGCGCTGAAAGAACACACGATCCTTGGCACCTTGATGAAGGAGGACGCCTTCAGCGAAGACGCATTCGTGATGGGCGTCAAGGCGGGCCTCAGTGGTGAGTCGAACCTGCTGCACAGCCTGTTTCATGTTCGGACGCTTCCTCTCATGGGCAAAATCCCAAAGGTTGCCACGGCCGACTACTTGTCGGGCTTGTTGATCGGGACCGAGGTTGCTGCCGCGACCGGCGAAGTAAAAGACGTCGGCACGATCACTGTTGTTGGACGCAGCGACTTGTCCGACCGATACGAAATAGCGCTTCGAACTGCAGGTTTCGACAGCCGTCGCGCGCCAGATGACATCGTTGCGAAAGGGCATTTTCTGATTGCTCGCGCTGCGGGGTTGGTGGGATGATTGACCTCACCGCAGCTCTGGCTGAGAACCCGCTGATTGCGATTTTGCGGGGGCTGGCACCAGAAAATGCGCGCCCGGTGTCTGATGTACTCTTCGATGCCGGGTTTCGGATCATCGAAGTGCCGCTCAACTCACCGGACCCGCTGGAATCGATTACGCAGATCGTTGCGAAACATGGTGCTCAAGCCATCGTCGGCGCTGGCACTGTGTTGACTACGGACCAGGTCGCGGCGGTTGCAGATGCAGGCGGGCGGATCATCGTGTCGCCCAATATGAACCCGGACGTCGGGCGCGCGGCTGTCGCTCGGGATATTTATTGGTGTCCAGGAGTCATGACACCCTCCGAGGCCTTTACGGCGTTGGATATCGGAGCATCGGTCCTCAAATTCTTTCCGGCGGAAATGGTGCCGCCAGCTGCCATTGCTGCCATGCGCGCCGTATTGCCTGCAGACGCAGTCGTCGCTGCGGTAGGGGGCATAACGCCGGATACGATGGCGTCGTATCATGCCGCGGGTGTAGATGGATATGGGCTGGGCTCCGCGCTGTTCAAACCGAGCTATACATTGGATGATATCGGAAGGCGCGCGCGCGCCTTCACCAGTGTATTGGAGGAACTTGGATGAAACAGGCCCTTGTAACGGGCGGTACGCGAGGGATTGGTGCGGGTGTTGCACGGTCGTTGACAGACGCAGGTTGGTCCGTCATTGCCGCATCCGCCTCCCAATCCGAATTGGATGCATTCGAGCCTCAGGACGGGTTAAAGGTGCAGCTCTTGGATGTCACCGACCAAACGTCCATCAATGATGTATTCGGCGAACTCACGGGTCTCGATGCCTTGGTGAACTGCGCAGGTATTCTTTTGCGTGGCGAAGAATACGACATCGACGTCTTCGCCAAGGTGCTCGATGTGAATCTGACAGGCACCATGCGCTGCTGTCTTGCCGCGCATCCATTGTTGGCTGAAGCGAGTGGGGCCATCGTCAACACCGCCTCTATGCTCAGTACCTTTGGTGGGCCTTTGGTTCCGGCGTATTCCGCTTCTAAGGGCGGCGTGGCACAGTTGACCAAGGCGCTCGCAGGTCGCTGGGCCGAAGACGGTATCCGGGTCAATGCCATCGCGCCGGGTTGGATTGAGACAGAGATGACCCAGGGCCTTCGGGAAGACCCTGAACGAACAGCGGGGATCATGGCGCGTACGCCTATGAAGCGCTGGGGGAAACCCGAAGAAGTCGGTGCGCTTGTGCAATGGCTTTTGAGTGAAAACGCCAGTTTTGTGACCGGATCGATCTATCCAGTCGATGGCGGCTATCTCGCTATGTGAGGAAAATCAATGAATGACCATGACACCGCCCGAATGCCCTATCAGTTGCCATTCCCCAAGGATGCGCAAGACGAGATCGTGATCCCGAATGCCATGAGCGAGGACGATAGACTGTGGGTTCCGCAGGCAGAGAACGTCTGGTTCCGACCGCTCTGCCTGAACCGCTCGCAAGGTTATTGGATGAACCTTCTCAAAGTGCGCAAAGCTGGTGTTCTTTCGCGGCACCGCCATCCCCAGCCCGTCCACGGCTTCGTCCTGAAAGGGCGCTGGCATTATCTGGAACATGACTGGGTTGCAGAAGAAGGGGGATATGTCTTTGAGCCGCCGGGTGAGACTCATACCTTGGTCGTTCCCGACGATGTCGAAGAGATGGTTACCTATTTCCAGGTCAATGGCGTGATGTGCTATGTTGATCCGTGGGGCAAGGTCACTGGCTACGAAGATGTCTTTACCAAGATTGATCTGTGCCGGAAACATTTCGCGGAAGTCGGTCTTGGAGAAGATTACGTTGAACAATTCATCCGGTGATGCGCCGCGTTTCGCGCTTGTGGCCCATGATGCGCGAAAGGACGAAATCGTCGAATGGGTGGGTCTGCAATTGGCCCGCCTGTCCAGAGTACAAATCTTTTCGACAGGGACCACCGGCAGTCGCATTAAGCAAGCCTATCCACAACTGGATGTGACCTGCCTGAAAAGCGGACCACTCGGAGGCGACCAACAGATTGGCGCCATGATCTGCGAAGAGAAACTGGATGCATTGATTTTCTTTGTCGACCCTCTCTCACCCATGCCACATGACGTCGACGTTAAGGCTCTGACCCGTCTCGCAACGGTATATGATCTGCCAATGGCATGTTCGCGCTCAACCGCGGATCTGATCGTCAAGGGGCTGATTGACGAGGATGACAACGCGCCTGCGTGATACGCCGCGCGCCGCAAGCGCCGATCAGCCAGTTCTCAGAAGGTGCTCTGCCAGACTGCCGAGTTTTTCGCTGCCAAGTTGGCTCATGTTGGCCTCAATGTCAGCTTTCAGGATGTGAACGAGATGGTCGATCCCTCGTGCTCCGAACGCTGCAACGGCATATTGAAAGGCGCGTCCGACCATGACGAAATCTGCACCTTTCGCCAGGGCACGCATGATGTCCAATCCCCAGGCAACGCCAGAGTCATAGATCAGTGGCACATCTGTTCCGACCGCCTCGCGGATGTTCGGGAGTTGGTCAATCACGGCGGGCCCGGCTTCGAATTGACGCCCGGAGTGGTTTGAGACCCAGATGCAATCCACACCCTCGGCCACCATTTTTTGTGCATCCTCCGGCCGCAGGACACCCTTGACGATCAGGTGACCCTCCCATTCCTGCCGTAGTTCGCGCAGGTAGTCCCAATCCGGAATCCCACGTATCAGAGCGCCTGCATGGGTAAAGCTTTCTCGCCCGCGTGTGGGAACGTAATCGTCAAAGAACCGCATACGTGGCATGATGCCCTCGCGCAGATGCGCAAGGCACCAGGCGGGTCGTGATGCCATTTCAGTCAGCGTGCGCAGGTCAGCTTTTGGAGGCACGGTCAGATTGGCGCGGCGCTGTCGTTCGCGCCGGCTCTCTTTTGGTACGTCCACCGTGATAATCAGCGTATGAAATCCCGCTGCCTTAATCCTCGGCAGCATAGCGCGGCGCAGATCGCCGGAGTTCACCGGGTAATGCTGAAACCATCCGTTTTTGCCAATGTAAGGTGCCACATCTTCCGGTGAAGCAACCGCTACGCTGGACAACGAGAACGGAATGTTGTGAGCAACCGCTGCCTTGGCAAGCATCCGCTCTGCTCCTGCCCACATCAGGCCGGACATGCCTACCGGTGCTATCCCGAAAGGCAGGTCGTATTTTTGACCCATCAATGTAGTTTGCAGGTCGGCCTTTGTTCGGCCGCATAGCACACGCGGCATGAAACCGATGGCATCAAGTGCATCACGGTTGACCTTCAATCCCAGCTCCCGGCCGGTCGCGCTGTCGAGGTATTCGAAAGCAAACTTCGGAATGCGCTTCTGTGCGGTTTGCCGAAGGTCTTCTATCGACGGGTGAGATAGGTCCAGATCCATCCGGGTCCTCTGGTGTTGTTGTCTTACATTAGAAGGGCTTCAGCCGGTCACCAAAGGGATGGCAAGGCTAAGGAAATTGCGGGCACATAAGTGATGAACATCAACAAGATCAGCATGCCGGCAAAGAATGGCAGGATTGCCCGGCTGAGGCTTTCGATGGAAACCTTGGAAATGCTGCTGGCCACGAACAGGTTTACACCCAATGGCGGTGTGCAGAACCCAATGGCCAGGTTGACCGTCAAGATGACACCAAAAACGATCGGATCGACACCCAGTGCGGTTGCAACCGGCAGCAGGATCGGCGTCATGATGATGATCGAAGAAATCGTCTCCATGAACATGCCGATCACCAGCAACAGCAGATTGATCAGCAACAGAATGATGATCGGATTGTCGGACAGGCTGGTGATTGTTGTTGCGAGCTCTGTCGGGATTCTTGCGAGCGTGATCAACCTGCCAAAGGCGGTCGCCATGATCACCAATATCAGAATAGTCCCGCTGGTTTTTGCACTGCCCGCCAAAACCTCTGGCAGGTCCTTGAGGGTGATGTCTCCGTAAACGAAGATGCCGATGAAAGCGGCATAAACAACGGCCACGGCTCCGGCTTCGGTAGGGGTGAAGATCCCGCTATAGATGCCGCCAAGGATGATTACAGGCACCAGTAGCGCCCAGATGGAAGAGCGGAAGCTCTGCCAGACGCCCGGGCCTGAGAACGTAGTCGTCGATTGCTGAACAACCTCGTCCTTTCGCAGCAGAACACGAGCGACCAACATGAACATGAGGGCAAAAAGGATGCCAGGAACAACACCTGCAAGAAACAGTTTGCCGATCGAAACCTCGGCAGTTACCCCATATATGATGAATGGAATACTTGGCGGTATCATAACGCCGATCATTCCTGAGGATGCCGTCAATGCGCCGCTGAATTTGCGCGTATAGCCGACCTTTTCCATCTCTGGGATCATGTTCGACCCGATAGCGGCTACGGTCGCAGGAGACGAACCGGATATGGCGGCAAAAAACACACAGGCGAGTACGTTCACGTAAGCAAGCCCACCCCGGATATGCCCGATCAGTGCATTGGCGAACCCAACCAGTCTACGAGACATTCCGCCGTGTTGCATCAGGTCGCCTGCCAAAATGAACAGAGGGACGGCAATTAGAGGAAACGAGTCCGCGCCTGTTACCACGGACCGTGCCAAAAGAACCATGGGTGGGGTGCCGTCCACAAAGACCATCACGATCATGGTGGCTAGGCCCAGACAGATGCCAATTGGCACGCTGAAGAGCAGAAGGGCGAAAAGCGTCAGGAAGAGCGTTGTTGCAAGCATGCCGGGTTCCTCACGCTTTGGTTCCTGCGATCAGACGCAGGGTTCGGATCAGATGTTGAGTGACGCGGATAGCGGACAGGCCAGCGCCAATCGGCGCCGAAGCATAAAGGATCGGAATCGGTAGTCCTAAAACGACCGACGTCTGGCTGGCTACAAAAGGCTGTCGGATAAGCTTGATGCATTCAATTGTCAGAACGACCAGAAATCCAAGGACAAGAAGCGCGATCACAACATCCGCGTAAAGCCTTGCGCGCTCGCTTAGGACATCACGCAGGACCGTGATACGCACATGATCGCCTGTGTGGAATGCATAGCTGACGCCAAGCCAGACAAACCATACAAACAGCCAAAGCGTTAGCTCTTCGCCCCATGAAAGAGAGGCATTCAGAATGTAGCGCATGAACACATTGCCAAAGATCAACAAGACAATCGCGGCCAAAAGTGCACTGGCTAAGACCTTTTCGGCATTCATATCGATCCATTTGATAACCGACACCGTTCACCTCCCCTTGAACGAAAGGGGCACCCGAACCTTAATGGCACGGGTGCCCGTATTGGCTGAGTAGTCCGAGGGTCAGCTTCCGCTCGCTGCGGAAACCGCTGCTACCCAGTCGTCATAGGCTTCGGCGCCAACCTCGTCGCGATACTGCAGGCGGACGCTTTCGGTTTTGTCAGCAAAGGCCTGTCGCTGCTCTGCAGTCAGCTCCAGAACCTCGACACCGGCAGCACGGATCTGTTCCAACTGTTCCGCATCTTCGTTTGCGACCAGTTCCGCCTGATAGTCACGTGCGGTGGCCATTGAGTCCCGGACCAATTGCTGATGCTCTGCGGACAGCGAGTCAAAGAACGGTTTGGAGATGACAGGCATATAGACCGCAAAGACATGGCCCGTGGTCGAAAGGTATTTCTGCACCTCGTAGAAACGCTGTGAGGTAATGATCGCCAGTGGGTTTTCCTGGCCGTCGATCACGCCTTGCTGGAGAGCAGAATAGACCTCACCAAAGTTCATTGGCGTCGGGTTGGCCCCGAGCGTTTCGAATGTCGCCACATGCGCCGGAACCTTCATGGTGCGCAGCTTGACACCCTCGAGATCTGCGGGGGTTGCAACCGGACGGACATTGTTGGTCACATTGCGTACACCCAATTCAAGCCAGCCGAGACCAACTAATCCCTGGTTTTCGACCCGTGCAAGCATCCCATCACCAGCATCACCATCAAGAACATCAAAGGCGATGTCCTTGGAGGAATACATGTAGGGCAGTTCAATTACTGCAAAAGCCGGATCCCAGCCCGCGAAGAAAGAGGAAGGAGGAATGGCCATTTCCAGAACGCCGGTTTGAACACCTTCGATCATCTCGCGATCAGGGCCCATCTGCGACGAAGGGAATATCTGTACGTCGATCTCACCATTCGAGCCAGTTTCGACCAGTTCTTCAAATTTCAGTAGCGCGCGATGCATGTGAAACGCTTCTGCTGCGCCATGCCCAACCTTAATGACTGTTTCAGCGGATGCTGCAAAAGCAAGCCCGGCTGACATGACGACGCCAAGCGCCAATGTTGATTTCTTGAACAAGGTATCCTCCCACGGATTTAGTCATTTTCGATCTATTATCTGAGATATCAGATATAATATAGAAATCAAGCTTACATGTGCTATTGTGTTGGAGAGACGAAATAGGACGAAGTGAAAATGACCGAGATTTTGCAGATTAAGCGCCCGGATTCGTTGAGTAAAACTGCTGAAGAGCATATCCGAAAAGGCATAATCAATGGCACGTTTCAATTGGGTGAATCGTTGCTGGAAGTGAAGCTGTCAAGTGCCATGGGCATCAGCAAAACTCCGATTCGCGAAGCGCTATCGGCTTTGAATCTTCAGGGGCTCGTTCAGATCTTTCCTCATCGAGGAGCCTTTGTATTCTCTCTTTCTCAAGAGGACGTGGTGCAGCTTTGCCAGTATCGGCTCATCCTAGAATCTGCAGCTTTGGAGCAAGCGCTTGAAAAGAACCCGTCGGTTCTGATCAATGAGCTGGCTACAATTGTTTCTAAGATGTCAGAAGCGCAGGAAGCGGATGAATTCGAGCAGTACTTGGAACTTGACGCCGAGTTTCACGACGCGTTTTTCAGGTCCTGCGGAAACAGTTACCTGCGGGATGGATATCAAAAAGTCAGTGATATCGTCCAAACTATGCGGACGCATCTGTCCAAGCGTTCCAATCGAACGAAGAAATCTTACAAGGAACATCAAGCGATCACATCGCTTTTGGGCGAGGGTAAAGTAAAAGCAGCAACGAACACCCTCAAACGTCAAATCACTCGCGGTGAGCGTTCTTATTCCGATTTGGTTGGTCTGAAGCAAGCATAGGTGCCCACCATTTGGTCACGATGTTCACCAAAAGCGCACCTGGCAGCAAATCTGATGTCGCGTGCGTGGGCAACATAAGTTCAAAGTGGCGGAGTTGGGCTGTTCTGAGACAAGGGCCGTGGCCACGATTAGAGGGTGGTTTTTGTGTTGGGTCAGAAATGCTTGACGATTGGGCCAGAAATGAATGACGTGATTGGCCGATTTATTGAGGTTTTGGCTGTCGATTGAGTCAAATATCAGTGACGTTCCACATTTCCTTGTCAGGCGACACATAGTTCTGCCACCAGCGACAGAACCTTGCCATTTTCGCCTCACTTCCTTCATCCAGCACCTCGACTGATTTCATTGATCGTGACTTCCTTTTAGGAAAACCAGGTTTGATTTGCAGATCATACGCCGAAGGCGCCTGTTCCTGCTGATCTGCCACGTGGCGAACGCGGATGGGGGCGAGGCAATGCTATTCGACAATAGTGGTGCGGCCCGCAACCTAGTTTCGTGTCACTGCGTATCTTGGTTGGTCATTTTTTCTTTGTCTTCGACAGAAACAACCGTTTTCATGTTACTTCTGAGGGTGGATATTGGCGCAGTTACAGCGAATTTACACTTTGTTCGCGAAGCAGCCTTTAGTACTCGTTCCACTGAATGGCCACTACTCAATCAGAGATCGCTTCACATAAAACCGCTTCAAGGATGTTCGCGGTTTGTTATGGTGGTGCAAAGCAACCCTTGGTTGCGGAAGCTTAGCGTTCTCATCCTTGTTTAAACGGCTGCCTGATGTAGCGGGTTCGGATGTTGAATCATAAACTTACGGAATTCGTCTGGTAAGCACAGTAATTAAACTTGCCTTTCAGGTCCCGTGCCGCTGATTCAGGTGATGGAGATAGGCGGCAACAACAGCGAGCTACATAGCCTCCAGCGTATGTGAAAGACCGTTTCGGATGTGATCTACCAACAGCTTCTTAGCGGTGCCCGCGTCTCTGGCCAATGCGGCATCGAACATGCCCTTATGCTCCTTGACGGCCTCTTCGCCGCGATAGGTCAGCACGAGCATCTGATACCGCAAATACTTGTCGTAGATGATCGAGTGCAGAGACAGAAGGTTCTTGGAGTTGCAGGCCGCGATCATCGCTTGGTGAAACTCCCAATCATATCGTTTCCAGGTTTCTTTCTCGGACTCGTCGCCCTTGAGAAGCTGCTGTTCCATCAGGTGCAGTTTGTGGTGCGCGGCAACGAGGTTGCCTTCCCAGTCCGTGTCGCCATTCGCAATGGACAACTCCAACGCGTGGCATTCCAGCAGGACACGCAACTCTGATATCTCGGTCAGGTCTTCGCGAGAGACCGGCGTAACCAGGAACCCCCGTTGTTCCGGGGCTTCGACAAACCCGTCGCTGGCAAGCCTGTTCAGCGTTTCACGAAGTGTCGAAAGGCTTGCTGAGTAGCGCTCTTTCAATGCGTCCAGCTTCAGTTTGGAGCCAGGCTGCAATTCTCCAAAGATAATATCCCGCTTTATGCGCTGATAGGTGCTTGCACCTATCGTAGACGGCTGTTTCGCCATGCGTTTCACCCGATATTTTTAGATTCCTCCTTTAAATACCACTTTACAGAGTTATCAGCAATCCAATGTGATGTATGGTAGAAATAAAAATATCATACATTATTGTGGAATCGCAAAAACCCCAATACGGTCGAGTTCAAGTTGGGCAAAGCAGCTCAGTCATAAACATTGGTTTCGGAGTTTCCGAACCCTCTGGAAGGAAGCAAATTGTCAATGAACTTTCGCATTGCCATTGTCGGCATTGGCCTTGTTGGACGCCGCCACGCAGACGCGATCCGCGCGTTGCGTCATGTCGATCTTGTTGCGGTTGTTGATCCCAGTGACGAAGGGCGCACCTACGCTGCGGAGCATGGCGTTGCGTGTTACGAGACCCTCGAGGATATGTTTGCAAATCAGACGCCGGACGGAGCTGTGCTCGCGACGCCCACGACGCTTCACGTCGAACAAGGGCTCACATGTGTTCGGCATGGTTGTCCCGTACTCGTCGAAAAACCGATCGCCGTGGAAGCCTCCGCTGCACTGGAGCTTGTCCAAGAAGCGGAGAAGGCCAATGTGCCACTGATGGTCGGACATCATCGTCGGCACAATCCTTTGATCAAGTCAGCGAAGGAAGCCATTGTCGACGGGAAGATTGGAGATGTGCGCGCTGTCCATGCGAATTGCTGGTTTTACAAGCCCGATGAATATTTTGACGCCGCACCCTGGCGTAAGAAACCCGGTGCGGGGCCCATCTCGGTCAATCTTGTCCATGATGTCGATCTTCTGCGGTACCTGGCCGGAGAGGTCGTGACCGTACAGGCGCAGTCGGCTACCTCGCAACGCGGCTATGACAACGAAGATGTCGCCGGAGCGCTATTGACGTTTGAAAGCGGAGCGATTGGGACCATTAGCGTATCCGACAGCATTGTTGCTCCGTGGAGCTGGGAGATGACGTCTCAGGAATATCCAATCTATCCGTCGACCACTGAGAGTAGCTACATGATCGGTGGCTCTCATGGGTCGTTGTCTGTCCCCGATCTAAGACTATGGACCTACCAGGGTGAGGAAAGGGATTGGTGGATTCCAATTTCGTCAACCGCGCTGAAGAAGGGTTCCTCTGACCCACTGGTCAATCAACTCGGGCACTTTGTTGACGTTGCTCGGCACGAAGCAGATCCGATTGTGTCCGGCTGGGAAGGCTTCCGAACACTTCAAGTCATTGAAGCCATTCAGAATTCATGCAGGACTGGCGAGACTGTCAGGATAAGAAACCTTCAGGAAATGCAACAACAGAAATTGCAGGTAATGAAAAATATCTGATATTTTGCAAAAAATCTTGCAAAAAGTCCAAAATAGGTCAAAACTCAGAATCGGAAAAATGCATCATGATGTCTCAGGGAGGAGCAAAGTGATTACCAAACTTACCCGCCGGGCTGCTGTGTCAGCCCTGGTTGCAACCGGTGTTCTGTTTAGCGCAACAAGTGGTGCGCTGGCGGAAGACAAAGTGCAACTTCGCCTCGCAACATCAGGATCGGAGACCGACCAACGCTCGGTCGCTATGGCAGAAGTTTTCGCGCCAATGGTCGCCGATTTCGCAAGTTATGAGCCCAGCTATAATGGTACCATCTTCGCTCAGGGCACTGAGTTGGATGCTATCAGTCGCGGTAACCTGGAAATGTCGATCACCTCGGCGCAGGAACTGGCCCAGTTCTTTCCCGAGTTTTCGATCTTTACAGCAGGTTATGTCCACCAGGACGCCGCGCATCAGGTGGCTGTCTTCAACGATCCCTTGATGGATGCCTTCAAGCAAAAGGCCGAAGAAGAACTGGGCGTCAAACTGCTGTCGGTCATGTATCTGGGCCGTCGTCAGGTGAACCTGCGTCAGCCCAAGGATGAGTTGACGGTCACAACTCCGGCCGATCTGGACGGCGTGAACCTGCGGATGCCGGGCACCGATGCGTGGCAGTTCCTTGGCAAAGCGCTGGGTGCCGCACCGACACCAATGGCCTTCTCCGAGGTTTATACCGCGCTGTCGACCGGTGCCGTTGACGGTCAGGACAACCCATTGCCGACTGTGGTTGATGCCAAGTTCTACGAAGTGACCAATCAGATCGTCCTGACATCGCATCTGGTCGACCTGAATTATATCGCCATCGGCAAAGAGGTTTGGGACGGGCTGACACCGGAACAGCAAGCAAAGGTTCAGGAGGCTGCAGACGCAGCGGCTGAATCGGGGCGCCAGAAGCAGCTTCAGAAAGAAGAGGACCTTGTCAGCTTCCTGAAAGAGCAGGGCATGGAGGTCTATGAACCCGACCTCGCGGCGTTCCGCGATCAGGTACAGACCATGTATCTGGAAAGCGAGTTCGCCGGATCATGGCCGGATGGCGTTCTGGAGCAGATCAACGCTCTGGGCAACTAAGTTCATCTACACAAGGGAGGGAGAACCACAATGAAAGGCTTCATAAAGGGGTTCTCCCGATTGACCGAAGCGATTGCCGGCGGGATGCTGGCGGCAATCTTCCTGATCTTCCTTCTGCAAATTCTATTGCGCTATTTCTTCACCCCTGCCGGATGGACGCTAGAACTGATCGGCATCCTCTGGGTCTGGGTGATCTTTTTCAGCTGCGCTTTCATCGTGCGCGAGCGGGATCACGTAAAGTTCGACATCATCTACCTTTCGGTACCGATGCGGGTGCGCCAGGTATTTGCGATGCTGGCGGCCGCGGCAATCGTGGTCGGGATGCTCTATAGTTTCCTACCGACTTGGGACTACATCGACTGGATGAAAATCCGCAAAACCGCGACGGTACGTAATCCCTTTTCGGGTGAGAAGATACCGCTGCGCACCGTGTTCTCGATCTATGCCGTGTTCATGCTGGTCGTAGCGGCGCGGTATGCATGGCTGTTTTTTGACATCATGCGCAACGGCCCACCAAAAACCGAACTTGAAATGGTCGTGGGATACAACGTGGTCGACGAACATCCCCGTGTTGATGTGGAAGACGACGAGGACGCAAGCAAATGAGTTTCGAACTTCTTTCCTGCCTGCTCACACTCTTTGTTCTGGCAGGCATCGGGACTCCTATCGGGTATTCCATCCTGCTGGCGTCACTTATGTATCTGGGTGTCGCCGGTCTGGACGTTGCACTGGCGGGTGAAAAAATCCTGCAGGGTTTCTACAAAAGCACGATCCTGCTTGCCGTGCCTTTGTTCATCGTTGCCGCCAATATCATGAACGCGGGATCGATCACAGACCGGTTGCTGAACTTTTGCGTCGCGGCGGTCGGGCGTTTCAAGGGTGGTCTTGGGCACGTCAATGTTGTGGCGTCGTTGATTTTCTCCGGCATGTCCGGCTCAGCCGTCGCGGATGCTGCAGGGATCGGCAAGATAATCATTGAAATGATGACCAAGGATGGCCGCTACAGCCGAGGTTATGCAGCCGCAATCACAGCGGCTTCGGCGACGATCGGCCCGATTATTCCGCCTTCGATCCCGATGGTTCTGTATGCGCTGGTCTCAAAGGCGTCTATTGGGTCGCTGTTCCTTGCTGGCATTCTGCCGGGCCTGATCATGGGTGTCGTTCTTATGGCGATGAACTACTATCTGGCTGGAAAGCGGAACTTTGCATTGGAAGAACCTGTTCCGTTGCGCGAGTTGCCGGCTAAAACCGCCAACGCGTTCCCGGCACTGCTGATGCCCGCAATTCTGCTGTACGGCATATATGGCGGCGTCACTACTCCGACAGAGGCCGCCGCAGTTGCTGCATTCTACGCCCTGCTACTGGCAGCGCTGTTCTACCGCGCACTAACCTTCCGTGGTCTTTATCAAGTGTTCGTCGACAGCGCGCGCTCTTCCGCCGCCGTCGGGGTGGTCATTGGTGGCGCGTTCATTCTGAACTTCATCGTCATTCAGGAACAGATTCCACAGTCAATCTCGGCCTTGCTGGAGGGTTCGGATGTCAGCCCGATTGTTTTCCTGATCCTGGTTAACCTGCTGATCCTCGCGCTGGGTTGCGTGTTGGACGCGACAACGATCATTCTTGTGATCGTGCCTCTGTTCATTCCAACCTGCGAAGCGCTTGGGATTGATCTGGTGCATTTCGGAGTGCTGGTCGTCGTGAACTCGATGATCGGTCTGATCACGCCGCCCTATGGCATTCTACTCTTTGTGATCAA
Source organism: Ruegeria sp. BA12 (assembly GCF_056539625.1). Classification (NCBI taxonomy): domain Bacteria; kingdom Pseudomonadati; phylum Pseudomonadota; class Alphaproteobacteria; order Rhodobacterales; family Roseobacteraceae; genus Ruegeria; species Ruegeria sp. BA12. The sequence goes on along the minus strand of NZ_JBQFVF010000010.1, from coordinate 71,052 downwards.
CGCCGTGACGGATATTCCGCTGCGCGAAATCATCTCGGAAATCTGGGCCTTCCTCGCGGTTCTCATCTTCGCCTTGGTGATCATGATGCTGATGCCTGATCTGGTCCTGTGGTTGCCGCGTATGTTTGGATATCAGGGATAATGTGCCTTTCGGTTTCGACAACGTCGATCCCTGGTGATCTGGTCGAAAAGCTGAGTGCTATCGCTGACGCAGGATTCGGGGGTGTCGAACTACACGAACCGGATTTGACCGCTTTTGATGGGCCGCCATCGCAAATCCGGAATATTGCATCAGACCTCGGCCTGAAGATTTGCCTGCTGCAACCCTTCCATAACCTCGAAGGTCAATCCGGCAGCGGTCGGCAGCGCGCTTTTGCTCGGCTAAAGCGCAAACTCGACCTGATGAGCGAGTTGGGAACGGAATTACTGCTAATCGGGTCTGCTTACGAGGTCGATGCCGCTGCAACCGAAGAACAGGTAATCGCGGACCTTGGCGAGGCGGCCAAGATCGCGCAAGAGATGGGGTTGCGTCTGGCCTATATGGGCTTGCCATGGTCGGATCTTGTTCACTCGGATGAGCAGGCGTTAGGCGTCGTTGAAGCCATCGACAGCCCTCATTTGGGGTTGGCCTTGAACTCATTCTTCTCGCTTGCCGACGGGTCCAAACCCGCCCGCCTTCGGGACATTCCCGGAGAGCGGCTGTTCCATGTGCAACTGTCCGATGCACCCCGGCTTGAGATGGATATACGTCGGCTCAAACGGCACTTTGGGCTTCTGCCAGGGCTCGGATCGCTGAACCTTGCAGGTTTCGTGCGGGTGTTGTCCCGCGCCGGGTACAAGGGGCCTTGGTCTATTGCGCGCGTCAACGAAGCAGCTCCTCAACCCGGTGGCCGCACACTTGCCCGAGACAGCTATAGGTCGCTGGTGAACCTCTTGGACGAGGTGTCGCGGACCGAGCCCGGAACGAACTTTGATATCCCGAAATTGCCTGAACGCGTTTACGCCTCAGGCTTCGAATTCGTTGAGTTTACAGCCGACGAAACGAGTGGGACCCAATTGGCAGACATGCTGTCAGCAATGTGTTTTCGAATGGAGCGAAAGCACGTCAGCAAGTCCGTCGAGCTGTGGCGGCAGGGGGCTATCAACATCGTAGTGAATACCGAAAAGGACGGTTTTGCCCAGTCGGCGTTCCTGGGCCACGGCCCCTCGGTTTGTGACATGGGGTTGCGTGTCAAAGATGCGGATCAGACGGTCCAGCGTGCGACCGCGTTGGGCGCTCCGAATTTCTCGCAGCCCGTGGGAACAGGAGAGCTGGATATTCCGGCCATCCGTGGTGTCGGCGGCAATGTCGTCCATTTCATTGATGAGAAATCCGATCTGCATCGGGTTTGGGATATCGAATTTGAGCCGGTAGCAAAAACCAAAGCGACCCAGCCCGCCGGTTTGCGCCGTATCGACCATCTGGCACAGACGATGAGCCACGATGAAATGCAAAGCTGGCTACTGTATTACATCTCGACTTTTGAGATGGAGAAATCGCCTATCGTGAATGTGGCCGACCCGTCCGGCGTCGTGCAAAGCCAGGCCATCGAAAGCCCCGAAGGCGAAGTGCGCCTGAACCTGAACGGGGCAGTTGGTCGCCGAACTCTGGCCGCTTCGTTCCTTGAAGATGGCTTTGGGGCTGGTGTTCAGCACATCGCCTTCCAGTCTGACGATATATTTGAAACTTCAGACCAATTGCTCAACTCCGGCTTTCCCAGCCTGTCCATCCCAGAAAACTACTACGCTGATCTGCAAGCGACTTTCGGATTGGATGACGATTTGATCGCCCAACTGCGCCGAGGCAACATTCTCTACGATCGGGCAGCAGGTGCCGAGTATTTTCAGATATACAGCCGCCCCATCTTTAACGGCTTCTTCTTCGAAATTGTTGAACGCCGCATGGGCTATGCCGGTTATGGCGCGCGTAACGCACCCATTCGCCTCGCCGCGCAAAGCAAAATCCAGACCGTGAAAGAGGTGCAAACTCAATGACCGTGCTGGATGAAAACATGACAATGGATGAGCGCGCCGTTCGCCAATGGTGGCGCACATCCATCGTCGACATGAAACCCGGAAAGATCGCTTTTCGTGGCAATGCCATAGAGGACCTGATCGGGAACGTATCTTTCCCGCAAATGATCTGGCTGATGGTACGGGGCGGTTTGCCCAGCGACGCGCAAGCGCGCCTGTTCGAGGCCGCTTTGGTCGCAGGCGTGGATCACGGTCCACAGGCTCCCTCGATCGCGGCTGCGCGTATGGCCGCCACCTGCGGGGTGGGTCTCAATAATGCGATGGCGACTGCGGTGAACATGCTGGGCGACGTGCATGGTGGGGCAGGAGAGCAGTGCGCAGAGCTGTACTATGATATCGCGGCCCGCATGGATGCGGGAGCTTCACTGAATGACGCTGTTCGGGATGGCTTGGACAGCTGGCGTGAGACCTACGGCAAGATCGTTTCGGGCTTTGGTCACAGGTTCCACAAGCCCACCGACCCACGTGCACCCCGGCTTATGCAACTAGTTCGAAATGCGGCAAAGGAAGGCACAGTTTCAGGCCGGTTTGCCGACATTGGCGAAGAGGTTCAGGCCGAACTTGCCCGTCAACGCGGAGGTCGACCGATTGCCATGAATATTGATGGCGCGACAGCTGTGATCTTCTGCGAGCTTGGCTTTCCTGCGCCCTTGTCGCGGGGGCTATTCTGCTTGTCCCGCTCGGTTGGAATACTCGCCCATGCTTGGGAACAGATGAACCAGGGTGGTCGGAACAAAGGGCCCATGCCCCCAAATTACTTGCCCCTCTACGAAGACAGGAATGATGACACGTGAGACACCGAAATCCTTCCGGGTCGGCCTTATCGGCTGTGGTCGTATCAGCGATATCTATTTAAAAACACTATCTAAATTCTCCAGCGTCGAAGTCGTGGCTTGTGCAAGCCTTGATCCTTTGGAAAGCCGCGCCAAAGCGGATCAATACGGTGTCGCCAAGGCCTGCACGCCAGATGAAGTGTTTGACGATCCGACGATCGACTGCGTTCTGAATCTGACAATTCCGGCGGCGCATGCGGAAATCAGTTTACGCGCGTTGGAGGCGGGCAAACACGTCTATTCCGAGAAGCCACTGGTTATGAATCGAACGGATGGTAAGGCGATCCTGCACATGGCCTCTGAAAAGGGGTTACTGGTCGGCTGCGCACCCGACACGTTTCTGGGCGGTCGCTGGCAGACCGTTCGGCGCTTGATCGACGAGGGTGCTATTGGCAAACCGACAGGGGTTTTTGCCCATGTCGGGACCCACGGGACGGAGCGCCACCATCCCAACCCGGATTTCTACTACCAGGCCGGTGGCGGGCCCTTGCTGGACCTTGGCCCATACTACCTGACCGCGATGATCTGCTGTCTTGGACCAATTGACCGGGTCGCTGGAATGGCACGGCGGACCTTTGAGGAGCGTATGATCGAAAACGGCCCGCGCAACGGCGAATGGATGGATGTCGAGGTCGACACGCACTCCCTGAGCCTGCTGCAGTTCTCATCCGGAGCTATAGGGTCGATGACCATGAGCTTCGACATTTGGGACAGCGAAACCCCACGGTTCGAAATCTATGGTGAAAACGGAACCATCAGCATCCCTGACCCTGACCCGGTTCATGGTGCCAATGTCTTTCAGGGGGATGTCTGGTTGAAGACGCGAGACACCTCGCGCTGGTCTTATCAGCCCCGTCCAGCCGGTCGCGAAGACTGGCAGGTGGTCGAGAACAAACATGGGTTTAATGAAGACAGCCGCGGGCTCGGCCTTTTGGATCTGGCCCTGGCGGCACAAGAAGGACGCCAACCCCGTGCAAGTGGAGCGCTTGCCTACCACGTTTTCGAGGTCATGGACGCGATTGAACGGGCGCCGAAATTTGGCGCCTATCAGACAATAGAAAGCCGTTGCGTGGCCCCGGCGCCTCTACCGGTCGATTTCCTGAACACTGAGAGGAAGGAGCTGGTCCATGCCGATTGAGACACTCGACTTTGCCCAGCCGTTCTTTCGTGTCCAGCACATCACCAATGAAGACCGATTATCTGTCGAGGGCCGCGCCATTGTTCTGAGCCTTGGGGGGAGGGACTTCTCGGTCGAGGATCAGATCGTTGCGCCACTTTCGTCTGTGATCGTACAGAACAGCACCATCCAAAACGTGGAACGCGCAATAATTGTCCACGGTTTCGACGCCCATGCCGATGACAACGAGTTGTTTGCATGGGTGAAAAATACATGGCCATGTGCTTTTGATGTTCGCCAAGAGGAGCGTCTGCGTGGCGTCAGCCACTACATGTCACCAAAGGTCTTCGTGGGTAACGTCGGACTGACCATGTATCACTCGGGCTCGGTGCCGCTGAATGTTGGATTGCACAAGGATCATCCGTTCTGCCCGGTACCGGGGTTTCGCGAAGTGCATACGCAAATCGTAGGCTTTGGCAAAATGCAGCAATGCCGCGAACGGGACGTTGAAACCCTTTACCTCGAAGAATTCATGGCCCCCGGCACGACGCACAAGCCGATGTATGACGCTGAAGGCAACTATCCCTGGCATCAATACGAGACGATTACCCCCAGCATCTTCATGGCGGTGGAAATGCTGCCAGAAGGCGTACGGGCCCCGGAAATGGAGGTTCAGAATGGCTGAGAGACTTTTACCCGAAGACCTGAACTTTGACGGCCCTTTCCCCCGCTTTTCTCGCCGTTTGAGGCTGGGCGTCGTCGGCGGTGGACGTATCTCTGTCACGCAGGCAACGGCCGCGCGGATGACCGACCGGTGGGAGGTCACCGCAGGAGCGCTCAGTTCTGACGCCGCGCGCAGCAAAGCGCGTGGGGCTCAGTGGTTCCTGTCGTCAGACAGGTGTTATGCGTCCTTCGACGAAATGGCGCGGGCTGAGGCGGCGCGCCCGGATGGCGTGGATGCGGTCATGATCACTACCCCGAACCACGTCCATTTCGACGCGGCCAAAGCGTTTCTGGAGGCAGGCATTGATGTACTGTGCGACAAGCCCCTGACCAACGAAGTTGCCGAGGCCGAGGGGCTTGAGGAGATCGCCGCGCGCACGGGGCAGGTCTTTGCCGTCGGCTATGCGATGTCGTGTTTTCCGGTGATCCGTCAGGCCAAACAAATCGTGGCGGAAGGCGGCATAGGTAAAATCAACCAAATCCACGTCGAGTTCATGCAAGACTGGATGACGCCCGATGATGTTGCTGATGCGCCTCATGTAAAGTGGCGGCTGGACCCCAAGATTTCAGGCCCGACCAGTTGTGTCGGCGATATAGGCACGCATGCCGCGCATCTTGCCAGTTTTGTCTCGGGCGTGCCGATGACCGACGTGAGGGCCGAGTTTCATGTCTGCGGTGCGCCAAAGCCTTTGGAAGACACAGTTTTCATGTTCACCCGTTACCAAAATGAAGTCCCCGGAACCTTGATGGCAACACGCCTTGCCCCCGGAAATCGGGGTGGGTTGCGGTTGCGGATGTTCGGGAGCGAAGGCGGTCTTGAGTGGGGCTTGGAGAATTCGGAACAGCTGAAGTTCAATCGGTTCGGTGAGCCGGATCGTATCATCAGCCGAGGTCACGGGCACGGCATTGGCCCCGGCGCGGAACGTCTGGTCCGTACCGCGCGTGGCTTCCCTGAAGGGATTATCGAAGCTTGGGCCAACCTCTATACGGAATTTGCCATGGCCGTAGCTGCGCGTCGGGATGGCGTTACAGTTCCGGCCGATTGGCTTGCTTATCCCAGTGTCGAACAAGGCGCAGACGGTGTCCGATTCATTGATGCCTCTGTACGCTCTCACCAGTCCGGAGGCGACTGGGTCACTATCTAAAGCTTTGCCAAAACGAAGGTTAAACACGCCCGGGCCATTGCCCGGGCGTTTTCGTTTTCTGCTTAGTATTAAAAGTTGATATTTTAAAAAATATCAGATATTTTTTATTACGTGTGATGAAAATGAGATTCGCAGACGCTTGGAGCTGTCGTTCATGGTGAAACCCGAAGAGGCTGGCGCAAGCCCCTCTCTCTATTCCTTGGCGCATCTGACGCTGATCGGCTGCACGCCGCCCGAGTTGGTCTATATCGCCGCGCGGGCCGGTTACGATGCTGTCAGTCCTCGGTTCATTCCGATGCATGTGCCCGGTGAATTCACTCAATCTCCAATCGACAAGGCGCAGGTCCAGGCCACCAAAACTGCTCTCTCTACCACCGGCTTGAAGGTCCTTGATGTCGAGCTTGCGCGCATCACTGAAGATGTCGATCCGCGCAGCTTTGAGCCTTCTCTGGAGATCGGCGGAGAACTGGGTGCCAAGCGCATGATCATGAGCGCGTGGACCAATACCCGTGATGATCGTGATTTTCTGATCGACGTCTATTCAGAGACCTGCAAACTGGCCGTGCCCTATGGGCTGACGGTGGATCTGGAGTTCCCAAGCTTCTCTCGCTTGCGCACTCTGGATGAGGCGCTGGATATTGTCCGCGCCTCTGATCAGCCGAATGGCGGTATTCTGGTCGATACGCTTTATCTGCACCTCAGCCGCGTGGATCTCGGAGAGCTTCTGCACGTCCCCTCGGAGTTGTTTCACTTCTTGCATATCTCTGATTGCCTGCCCGGCATCGCCGATACGCGCGAGGGCATGATCCAACTGGCCCGCGATGCGAGGTTGTACCCAGGCGAAGGTTGGATCGATTTCAACGGCATCATCGAACGGATGCCGCCCGTCGACTATTCTATTGAACTGCCCAACCAAAGCCGCGTTGCCGAGTTGGGATATGAAGAACACGCGCGTCGCTGTCTCAGCCACGCCAAGCGAACATTCGGCGAAGCGCGGTCACAGCGCCGCACGCCTGATGCTGCATTTCTAAAACACCAAGAGGATCACCATGGGCAAAGAGCTCACTGAAAACGACCGCAACATGGCGGCCGATATGCTGGCACGCGCCCGCGCTGCCATGGCCGAGATCGAGGATTGGGATCAGGACAGGCTGGACCGCCTGTCTCAGGCCATTGCGTGGTATGCTGGGAACGAGAAAACTTTCACGCGTCTGGCCCAGCAAGGCGTGGACGAGAGCGGCATCGGAGATCGCGAAGGGCGTCCAGCGAAGAGATTCAAGATTCACATGGTACTGCGTGACGTCCTGCGCACTCCATCGACCGGTATCGTCGAAGTGGATGAGGAAAAAGGACTGGTGAAATATGCCAAACCTGCCGGTGTGATCGCGTCACTGATCCCCATGACTAACCCAGCGATGACACCACCGGTGACCGGCGTATCCGCCGCCAACGCCCGGAATTCGGTCATCTTCAGTCCACATCCGCGAACCGCCCATACCACCTTTGAAATGGTCGAGGTCATGCGCGCAGCTTGTCGTGCTGCCGGTGCCCCCGAGGACTTGTTTCAATCCATTCGCAAACCGTCGATCCCATTAACGCAACATCTGATGGAGATTTGTGACCTGACGCTGGCGACGGGTGGCAAGCCCATGGTCAAAGCAGCCTACAGCTCGGGACGTCCGGCTTATGGCGTCGGCGCGGGCAATTCTTCCATCGTCATCGATGAGACAGCCGATCTGGATGTCGCCGCTCAAAACACACGTATTTCAAAGACCTCCGACTTTGGGTCAGGCTGTTCGGCGGACGGCAACATCATCATCCAGCGCTCGGTTTACGACGATATGGTCAAGGCACTTCAAGCCGAAGGCGGTTACCTGTGTTCGGACGAAGAGAAGGCAATGCTCGAAGCGGCCATGTGGGATGAGAAGGGCAACCGTACCTTCCCGACTATCGCCTGTCCGCCTCAGCAAACGGCCAAGGTCGCCGGTTTCTCGATCGCCGAAGATCGCAAATTCCTGATGGTCGAAAATCAGGGGCAAATCGGGCCGCAGCACAAGTTCTCCAGGGAAAAACTGACCACACTGATGGCTCTATATCACTTCGACACATTTGATGACGCGCTGGAAACGGTCAGCCAGATTTACAACACCGGGGGCAAGGGCCATTCCTGCGGCATTTACAGCCACAATGACGATCACATTGACCGGTTGGCGCGTCTGGCTCCGGTCAGCCGCATGATGGTGCGACAGCCACAATCCAAGGCCAACGCAGGTGCCTGGACCAATGGGATGCCCATGACCAGCAGCCTGGGTTGCGGCATCTGGGGCGGCAACATCACCAATGAAAACGTCACCATGAAACACATGATGAACTACACCTGGGTCAGCCGTCCGATCCCCGAGGATCGCCCCTCGGAGCCGGACCTGTTCGGTGAGTTCTTCGGGCAGGAGGTCGCGTGATGGACGGAGCGAAACTGGACGGAAAAACCGTAGCTGAGCACATTGTCGACTTCCTTGAACGCCGTGAGGTGAAGCATGTGTTCGGCCTATGCGGCCATACCAATATCGCGGTTTTAGCTGCATTGGCGGAAAGCCCAATTGATTTTGTAACGGTGCGTCATGAACAAATTGCCAGCCACGCGGCGGACGCATATGCCCGCGTGACGGGCAAGGCCTCGGTGGTGTTGTCCCATCTCTCCCCGGGGCTGACCAATTGCGCCACCGGGGTCGCCAACGCCGCACTGGATTGTATCCCTATGGTGGTGATCGCGGGCGATATTCCTACGCATTACTACGGCAAACATCCTCATCAGGAAGTGAACCTGCATGCAGATGCCGCTCAGTGGGAGATCTATCGACCCTTCGTAAAACGCGCCTGGCGGGTCGACCGCGCAGATTTAATGGCCGAGATTCTTGAAAAGGCGTTCCATCTGGCTGAAAGCGGTCAGCCTGGCCCCGTGTTGGTCAACGTACCCATGGATATCTTCTCCGAGGTGATCCCGTCGGACAGTTTCGACCGTATCCGCGACAACACGCGGGCGCTCAGGAAACCGTCGATAGACGATGAAACGGCGCGTGAAATCATTGAGACACTGGTACAGGCCGAAAACCCGGTCGCCTATGTCGGCGGTGGTATCCTTCTGGCACAGGCCAGCGAAGAGTTGCGCAGGTTCGTGGAGCATATGGGGTTGCCCGTCGCACATTCCCTGATGGGTAAAGGCGCGCTTCGGGACGACCATCCGCTGGTACTGGGAATGACTGGGTTTTGGGGTACTGAATTGGTCAATCAGTCCTGCCTCAAGGCGGACTACATCTTTGCTGTGGGCACTCGGTTCAAAGAGGCCGATTGCTCCAGTTGGTATCCTGGTTATACGTTCAACATTCCCGGTTCCAAGGTCATTCACATCGACATTGAACCGCAAGAGATCGGCCGCAACTATCCCACCGAGATCGGCGTCGTTGCCGACGCCAAGGCCGTTTTGCGCGTCCTCAACCGGGTTGCCCGCGAGATGTATCCGGACGGTTTCAACCGCCCCGCTGTGGAACAGAAGATCGCTGAATTCCGGACGGATTTCAAAGCGCGCAACGTGGAAATGGCGACCTCACCAGCCTTTCCGATGATGCCCGAGCGTATTCTGGCAGATACCCGCAAGGCACTGCCCGAGGATGCCATCATCACCACGGACGTTGGATGGAACAAGAACGGTGTCGGACAACAGTTCGATATCCTGACCCCTGGCTCAATCCTGACCCCGGGTGGTTTTGCCACGATGGGTTTTGGCCCTCCGGGTGCGATCGGCGCGAAACTGGCGGCACCCGATCGTGTGGTGATCAGCCTGGTTGGCGATGGTGGTTTCGGTCAGAATCCTTCGATGCTGGCAACGGCCGTCGAACTTGATCTGGGCATCATCTGGCTGGTTATGAACAACAACGCCTTCGGAACTATCGCCGGCCTTCAAAAAGCGCATTACGGTCTGACCTATGGAACAACTTTCCCCGGATCAGCCGCCGCACCCGTAAACGGACCGGGCTATGCCGACATAGCGCGAGCCTACGGCGTGGAAGGGCACAGACTCAGCGCTGCCGACGAACTGTTGCCCGCACTGGAAGCGGCAATCGCCAGTGGCAAGCCAACCGTGCTCGATGTGCCAATGATCAACAACCCGACACCAACGACCGGACATTGGAACATCCTCGACATCTATTCGCCAGACAGGGATGTTTCGCACGTTGCAACCTAAAGCAATTTAGAGTGTGCGATCCGCCTATGCATACGGCTTTTGCCAGTATCGGTTAAACAGAAGGGCAATTGCCGCTGTGCGATGGCTTCAGCTTGATGGAAAACCTTTGAGTCGCAAATGGCAAGACTCGTGCGTCGTGCTTTTTAAGGGAAATTAAAAATCAAAGATTTAGATGTCGCCGAATGGCAAAACTATGTGTCGCCTGACATTTCCTGTTGAACGTCACACGAACCTGACCCAACCGTTACAGTTGGACCAGAAACGGGGTGAACGTTCGACTTCGGAAGGCACCCCCGATGTTGGACATCAATTGATTTTGGCCTCTGCGTCTTAAACTGACCCAAAATTCCCATTTTAATTCTCCCGCAGAGGGTTTCGTTTGATCTGGCTTCCCTTTTGGAAAATCTGGGCTGATTTGCAGATCAGACAGCGAAGCTGCCTGTTTCTGCCGATCTGCCACGTGGCGAACGCGGGAGGGGGCGAGGCAATGCTATTCGATAGGGGTGGTGCGGCCCGCAGGCATAGCCGAGGACACGGTCCTGTCTAATAGCGTTGCCCGAGGGGGAGGGCCGCGCCCTCACCCTGACGGCCAAGGGCGTTTGGCTTGTCCAAATCCCGCTGGCCCACGAAAGGAAGGTGATGGGAAAGAGGGCTTACCGCTATTTGCGATCGAACCCTTCTGTCAAACTTCAAAAAGTAATTGTGGCCACTTAGCTGCCATTCGCCGCGTTTGCAGCCTAGGCATCAATCTACGTCCGCTTTGTGCGCATCAGCGGGCTTTGTGGCGCAGGGAACTTCCTTGACTTTATGCTGGGTAAGAACCACAAGAGTGCATTGGTGAAAATCACTCGTCGTCGCAATGCTGCCGACTTCGACGATCCAATGGCCTTCAAAATAGCTGTAGCATGTACCCCAGCTTAGGAACGGGTTCCGCTGGGGTGTTCGAAACGAACTCGTTACTCGCAAACGTTCGCAGTTGTTTCCTGATGTTTTTCAGACGACGAACGACACATGAAAGAAGGCAAAACATGAACAATACTTGGCTCATAAACTGCGTGTCTGATGCCCGATAGGCCCGACCCCAGGCACCGCTTTAACCTGACTTCAATCAAACGTACGCGCGATGTTTCGTGTTTGATCTTGACATTTTTCGTGTTGATTTCGGGAACGCAGCTTTCAGCTCAGGTCGCGCCTGCAACCTCTCAATTGGCAGGAAATTCTTGCGGATCGGTTTGTGACGAAGGTTACGAAAACAGGGGCGGATCGTGCCTAAAAGAAAACGTACCTGAAAACGCATATTCGACAGGCAACTCCTATGGCCAAGGCTGGGAGTGCAACCATGGTTTCCGGGGCGTCGGGGGCATTTGTGAGGAAATAGAAGTTCCTGATAATGCCTACCTCGTTTCTACGGGAGACCGCTGGAAATGCAATCGGTTGTTCCGGCGTGTCGGAGAGGAATGTGAAGAAGTGATTGCGCCGGAAAACGGATTCGTTGAAACCCGATTTGGCGTGCAGGAAACACATTGCAACTGGGGATTTCGCAAAGATGGCCTGGATTGTGTTACAATAGATGTCCCCCGAAACGGCCACCTAACCGACAAAAACAGCAAGGATGGCTGGGTGTGCCTCAGAGGATTTAGATCAGTAGAGAGTCGTTGCGAGCCTGTAGCCATTCCGGATCACGCATACCTTGCGTCTGACACCTATTCTGGGTGGAAATGCGAGCGTGGTTTCCGCGCAAGTCGAAACACGTGCATTGCAATCATCGTCCCATCAAATGCTCATTTGAATCGAAGAGGTGATGGGTGGGAATGCAATCAACCCTTTAAACGTCAGAATGATACATGTGCTGAAAACTTGCCGTGACAATGGGCCGTTGAAATTCACCGTCGCCCTGACAGAGTAGGAAGGATCAAACTGTGACTCTAGACTCGGTTGACGAAAATCTGGGCAAAAGGCTCAATGCTGAAAGGGTTCGCCGCTTAACTTACGGCACCAAATTTTTTATCGCGTCAGTAGTTTTTGTAGCGGCGGTTGTCTTTGTAGTGTTTTTCTGATGCGCAATCGAACCCCTCAAGTCAGTCTTCAGAGCGCAAGGACGTCAGTTCTTGGTATGGAGCAGCGAGAATTTCAGGACCGCAGTGTTCGAGAGTCGCGAAATGCAGACGTATCCGGAGTTATTGAAGAAGAGTTCGGAAAATACCTGATAAAAGCCGGCCTTCTAAGCGGCAACAGCGTTGCACGGGCGTTCCCCAAGCCACCGGCTAAAACACAAACCATGATTGCTGACGCAGTTGGCGAAACACCGGCAATGGCTATCGAGGCGTTAAAGGAAATTCTTGAAGAACGTGACCGGAAACGCAGCGGTCAACGCCGTCTGGAAGGAAACTCCGGGACTCATGTTCCCAGCGAAAGAGAATACACAGAAGCATTGCGCCAAGTCCGGTTTACACCGGCGCAGGTTACGATGCTCAGAGCGCTGTCAATCGCAGGAAAGGAAGGTCTGACTGTTGGCCAGCTCTCTCAGGCAGCAGGCCACAAATCGCGCGGGGCATCCCTTAAGTCCTTCAAAAAAGTGGGGCTGTTAATCGCTGAATACCTTGATCTCGATCTTCCCGAAACCGGATCGGAAGAGAATGATGGCGCTGCTCAGATACTGGCGTTTTCTCATATTGAAAATGACGATGAACCAGCAACCTGGATCATGCATGAGGAACTGCGCGGCGCTGTTCGTTCGGAACTTTGATGTACGTACCAGCGCCCGCTGTCGAACGGGATTCCGAATCTGACCAAAAGCTCGAAAGGTTGCACAAGTAGTTTATGCTAGAGAAAAGACCATACCCGCTGGAATTGATCTACGTACCTGTAAAACGTGCAAAAACACTTGATCAGAATAAAGTTCTGACGCTTGCCGAAGATATATTGAAGAACGGTCAGAAGACCCCGATCCAATTGCGCGCCGACAGCAAGAGGTTCGTGTTGATCGAAGGTCTGCACCGATTAGAGGCCATTCGCGCCCTCGGTGGTGACACAATTGAAGCCTACCTGGTGCGTGGCAGATTGCACTGACAATTCCTTGGAACCGGCAACTTCCCGACCAAACCGGCCGAGTGCGGCTACGGCTATCAAATGGTCGGGAACGGCGGCTAAGGGCTCTATCTGCTTGTCCAAACTCTCCATAGAGAAAGTCGGCAACGAGACCAAAGCTACCTCTCAGGCTCCTTGCTGATCACGGTCGTCACAGTTCGAGTTGAGCGACTTTGAGTGAGAGCTATCGCTCCCAAAACCAGCGCGCAGGCCAGCGCCTGTGTACCCTTGATTACTTCACCGAATGCAAGAACGCTAACAGCAAACATCGTGGGTAGTTCAATACTTCCGACTACAGCAGTGCGCGCTGCCCCAATATTGGGCGAACAGATCGTGTAAATCAGTTGCGGAATTAGCGCCGTCACAAGGCCCAACCCGACAACTAGAACCCAGTCGTCCCCACTTTCTGGTAGAATTTCGCCGACCTCGGATGAAAGAATGAGAGGGGCAAGGCCAATGACCGACCCAAGCGAGACTGACGCCATTCTGGCTAAAGGCGCAATACGTGACAGGCGGTGCACGAGAACACATATGCCGAAGCCAAAACCGAAAGGTGCCGCTAATGAGACGAGAAGGATTGGAATTTGGTCCGGTGGCACAGATGCCGGAGAACCTGCGAATATCGCAGCAGCGACGATCAATCCAGCCGCAACAAAGCTGCGCCGCGTTGGTTGATCACCAAAAAGCGCCCATGCGATGGCAATCGTAAACACCGGATAGGTCATGTAGAGTACGCCAACCGTCGATGCAGGAACAGTCTCAAGAGCAGTAACATAGCCGACCCAGCCAAGACCCATAACTGCGCCCGCAACCATACCCCAGACGATTTCTCGCCACTTTGAGTGATGCATTACAAGTGCGGGCGAAAGGACAACCGCTGCCAAGATGTACCGATAAAAGGCAACCGCATAGGGAGCGAGACCCTGATCGGTGAGCCCACGGCTAAAATAGGGTACAAGGCCAAAACAGATGGATGCAAAAAGCACACCAACGACCGCAAGGGCATAGGGTATGGCGTTCCGCTTGGCTGAGGTTAGTTGGTTCATTGCTGACAACTAACACGCTATGCTGCGGTTGACATCGTCAAGACAAATGAACAGCAACTTTGTACGCGTTCGCGACCTGCTGCATGAGCGAAAGACCGAGGTGTGATCAAGGTCTGGTAAGGGCTCATCGCAGGTCCGCAATCGTTCTGTGAGCTTAAAGATCTAGCGATCAGTCTTGTGGCGAACATGGCAAAGAGCAAATGCTGGCTTGGAAGTCTTGGATAAATACCTGGAGAATTCTAGAGAAAATCTGTGATGTCTTTCGCACTTCGATAACGGATTACTTGCTGGCGATCTTCTTGCAAATTCGGATGATGTCGTCTGCCTCATGTTGAGTAAGGCCAATTTGGGAAAAGACTTCAGATGATATCCCGCAGCTTTTTATCCAGATGCTGCGTCCTGTTTCAGTTAGAGTGACAATCTTCTGGCGCTCGTTCCCGTCCCGCGTCTCACGCCGTAACAGATCTTTTTCCTCAAGGCGCCGCAACAACGGCGTCATTGTCGCTCCGGATACGTCAAGCCGTTTTGCCAAAGTGGAAATGGAGACACCATCCTCTTCGGACAATGCCATCAAGACCAAATACTGGGTGTAAGTTAGTCCCTGGGCCTTCAGAAGTATCTGGTAAAGCTGCTCTATCTTGTGCGAGGCCGCGTAGACCGCAAAACACAACTGATTGTCTAGCCGAACATCTTCGTCGGTCTCAGGCTTTTTCGTCTTGGGCACGATGGCGACTTTCATTTTTGATTTCGGGCACCTTTTAGCATCTGAAGTTTTTACTTGCAAATAATTAGTAGCCTAAATATTAGCTAGCAAATAAATGAAAATGGAGGATGTAATGATCAGACGCAGCATTATAGCTATTGGCATTTCTGTGGTGGCGACACCTGCCGTCGCAGAAGGTGACTTTGACTTTGAGAAGGGTTTCGCTGCCTTCGAAGACTTGTTTGGTGTGACTGAAGGTAAACGCCGCAATCACACCAAAGGATTTTGCGTTGAGGGCACGCTTACACCCTTAGACGAGACGATTGAAACGTACTCCAACAGCCCTTTGTTCACTAGTGAATCTTCGGTTATTGCTCGGGTGTCCCACAAGGGTGGTAAGGCGAATCCAGCAGACGACAAATACGGGCTACTTGGGCTATCGATGGAGATCACGACGCCGGATGATGACCTGCACGTGATTGCCATGAACACGGAACACTTCTTTCCGGTGCCGACGAGCAAAGCGTTCATCGAACTTTTGCGTTCCAAGGCTGCTGGAGCGGACGCAACCAAGGCGTTTGCAGCCGCTAATCCTACATTGAAGACCTACAGCGAGTATCATGGCGCGTTGGATAAATCGCTTCGACCCCATGAGGGTACAACCTACTACAGCGTGAATTCTTTCCTCCTTGTAAATGACGCGGGTCAAGAAACTGCGATGCGATTCTATTTCCGCCCATCGGGGCAGGAAGATATCGTTGTTGACACTCACCCCGACTTCTTCATTGAAAACATGCAGGCCAATATCGCCAACGGGGGCGTGTCCTGGGACATGGTTATCGTTCTGGCTAACGCTGATGACAATGTCGAAGATCCCTCTGTTCAGTGGACCGGCGATCACACAGAAATCGTTGCTGCGCGTTTCACAGCGAATGCTGCGATGACTGAGACTGATGGGCAGTGTGACGAGATCAACTTTGACCCGCTGATCTTGAGCGACGGCTTTGCACCATCCAATGATCCCATGTTGAAAGCACGATCGTTGATCTACGCACATGGTGTGGGAAAACGGCTGTCTGAAAAAGAATAACTTCGAATCCACTGAATCAGCGGATCAATCGATTTCCTGTGATGCTCTGCGCTGCCGGAAATACGAATTCTCAATGAGCAAAATGCATGGGCAATAAAGCCATCTCAAAAAGGGTTTCCCGGCCTGCTCGATAACTGATCAAGGAGGACGTCATGTCACAGGCAGTAAAACTGATCGACGCATTGAATGGAACGTTTGGCCGTCACAATGGCTATCGCGTGTCACACGCAAAGGGGTTTACAGCACAGGGGCGTTTCTGTCCTGCTGCGGAGGAGCCGAGAGTTCAAATCCCGATGTTGAACAATGAATGCAAGGTTACGGCGCGCTTCTCCGTTGGGGGTGGAAAACCGGGCATCAGTGACAAAAGCCCTACGGTGCGCGGGATTGGGCTGGAGATCGGAAATGGATCAGACTCTTGGGTTCTGACGTTAATTTCGAACCCGGTTTTCTTTGCCAACTCTGCTGCACAATTCCGGGCTTTTCTTGCCGCTCGTATTCCTGATCCGGACACCGGTGCCCCGGATCCGAAGTTGGTAGAAGCCTTTAATGAGGCAAACCCCAACACGGTGCCACACCAACAATATCTGAAGTCTGTTGTGCCGTGCCGTTGTTATTCGTCTGAACAATACCACTCTGGTCATGCTTATCGGTTTGATTGGAGTGGAAGGGAAATCTCTGCCCGAATTCTGCTGGAGCCGGAGGGTGGGCGTTTGGCATTGAGCAAGGAAGAGGTGGAAACCCTCTCGGATGATTTCCTTCATGACAGGTTCCTGGAAAAGCTCTGCGATGGTCCCGCCCGTTGGTCGTTGAAGTTGGTGATCGCGAACGCCGCTGACAATGTGTCTGATCCGACTGTGCCTTGGAGTGGGACACATACCATGGTTGATCTTGGGACAATTCAGGTTGAGCTACCTGATGATCGTTCTGAAAGCACCAAAAAGGTGTTCGACCCAACCCGGATGCCTGAAGGAGTTAGGGCACCCCTGGATGATGTTTTTTCCCTGCGAAGTGGAGCTTACGCGGAATCTGCGGCAAGACGATCCGTCTGAGAGGCGGGTTGAGTATCTGTGGGGTACCAGCGCCCCCCCCCTTAATAGGTATTGACAATACCTATTAAGGGGGGCAAAAAACGGGAGCCCGAAATGGAGTAGATTCTGATGACAGCTGCGATGGTTGCCAAACCACAGATGTTTGAAATTTCCGCTGAGGAAATTGAGATATTGGTTTGCCGGTTTTACGCGCAGATAAGGGTGCATCCTGTATTGGGGCCCGTGTTCAATGAGGCCATTCAGGATTGGAAAGCGCACGAAGAAAAGATCGCATCGTTCTGGCGCGGCGCGATCCTCAGGGAGCCCGGGTATTCCGGAAATCCAATGCAGGCTCATCTGGCGAATTCAGACATCCTTCCCGAGCATTTTCCCTTGTGGCTCGATCTGTTTGGCGAAACGGCACATCAGGTTCTGCAGCCAGATACCGCTCAAGCTTTTACTCATTTGACCAACCGGATCGGTAAAGGTTTGACCTTTGGGATCGAGAACTTTCGTCGCGAGGTGGGTGCCCCGCCGGTGTTGTCATGACCATATCGGTATATTCAAAAGCGCAGGTCATTACCGAGCCGCCAATCCAAGTCGTGAAACGTTGGTTGCGAGCGGGATGGCGCGATTTCAGAGCGAACCTTGAGTATTCGATATGTTACGGCATTGCGCTTGTTCTGTTGGGATGGGCATGTGTCGCGGGTCTTGTGTTTAGCGGTCAAGGTTGGGTTCTGCTGCCACTTTTGGCTGGTGGCGTGCTTGTTGGACCCATTGCCACCGTTGGTTTGTATTCGATCGCCAGCGGTGACACTGGACCAGCTGTCGCGAAAGGGCAGATTGCTCTGGTCGGCGCGATCCTCATGGTGTTTGCCCTGACTTGGATACGTGCCGCGACAGTCATGTTCGCCATTGTATATGGTCTGCGCCCGTTCTCTGGCTTCGCTGACACTCTGCTGCGGATGATCAGCACACCGTCGGGCTGGGCTTTATTAATCTCTGGATCTTTGATCGGCGGATTGTTTGCATCGTTGGGGTTCGCTGTCTCAGCCTTTTCGCTTCCGATGCTTGTAGACCGCAAGATTGATGGCTTCTCAGCCATGGGGCTGAGTTTTAATGCCACCACTCACAATTTTCGTCTTTGCCTGTATTGGGGCAGTGCGATTACCGCGCTGACTTTGTTGGGGATTTTAACGGGCCTGCTAGGGCTGGCCGTAGTTTTCCCTTTGCTGGGATACTCAACCTGGCATGCCTATGCAGAGCTTTTCCATGGAGACGCACAATGACAGAAGCCCTTCCAGAAGGCGTGGTGCACTATGCGACTTCGCAATTCACTCACGAAACTCTGCCAGAAAAATTGCGCAAGAATCACAGCACGAAAGCCGGTGTCTGGGGCCAATTGGCGGTGCAATCTGGCCAGCTGTTGCTGCGTCGGGACAACAAAGAAGACCTGGTGTTAGCTGCGGATGAAACGGCGGTCTTTGCGCCCCAGGAAATTCACTCTGTGAACCCCATGGGAGAGGTCGCATTGGAAGTGCGTTTCCACCGGCAGGAGCGGCCAGATGCTGAATAACAATACTGTCGAAAACGTTTTGGTCCTGTGTGCTCTTGTCATTGTTCTGATCGGCGGAGTGGCCATTCTTGGTTGGGGTGTACCTCTCGCCTATGTGCTGCATGGCTGGATGATCGCCATCTTCGCCGGTTGGGGGTTGATCTGGATGATCACCCGAATGAGTGAAGAAATCCGGGACATCCCGCTTGAGTATAATGACAAGGTCACGCGTTTCGGTGTCATAGCTGCTCTATTTTGGGCCTTGGTTGGTTTTACCGTCGGAGACATTCTAGCTTGGCAACTGGCCTTTCCGGCATTGAACGGGGATATTTTCTGGTCGAACTTTGGCCGGTTGCGTCCGGTACACACGTCTGCGGTCATTTTTGGATTTGGCGGCAATGCCCTAATCGCAACTTCGTTCTACGTGGTGCAGCGCACCTCGCGGGCAAGACTGGCCAGTGAATCGCTGCCTTGGATGGTGTTTTGGGGCTATAACCTTTTCATGGTCCTTGCGGCGACCGGCTACCCCTTGGGGATTACCCAATCCAAGGAATATGCGGAACCGGAATGGTACGCGGATCTTTTGTTGCTGGTTGTATGGGTAGGGTACCTCGCGCTTTACCTAAAGACCCTTTCGCGTCGGGCAGAGCCGCATATCTATGTGGCCAACTGGTACTATCTGGCATTCATCGTCGTCATCGCGATGCTGCACACGGTGAACAACCTCTCGGTCCCCGTCTCCATCGCTTACCCCAAAAGCTACTCGCTTTTTTCGGGGACGCAGGATGCCATGACGCAGTGGTGGTACGGGCATAACGCGGTTGGTTTCCTGCTTACGGCAGGGTTCCTGGGGATGCTCTATTACTTCCTGCCTAAAGCTGTGAACCGGCCGATCTATTCATACCGCATGTCGATTGTGGGGTTCTGGGGGATCACTTTTCTCTACCTTTGGGCCGGTTCGCATCACTTGCATTATACAGCCCTGCCTGATTGGGTTCAGTACCTTGGTATGACCATGTCGATCATTTTGCTGGTTCCCAGCTGGGCCTCTGTGTTCAACGGCATCCTTACGATCAACGGGGCTTGGGATAAAGTCCGGACGGACCCGGCGGTCCGGTTCATGATGGTCGCAATTCTGTTCTATGGGCTGTCGACATTTGAAGGTTCGTTCATGGCGATCCGCCCGGTAAACTCGCTAAGCCACTATACCGACTGGACGGTTGGGCACGTTCATGCCGGCGCCTTGGGTTGGGTCGCTTTCATCACCTTTGGTGCCTTGTACAAACTGGTGCCCTGGATATGGAAGCGGGACGGCGTATATTCCTTGCGGCTGGAGGCCTGGCACTTCTGGCTCGCCCTGAGCGGAACGCTGATTTACGTCGGCGCGATGTGGAACAGCGGCATCACGCAATCGCTGATGTGGCAGACCTATGATGCGGACGGCGCTTTCCTCTATTCCTTCCTCGACAGTGTGATCGCGATGCATCCTTACTATGTCGCCCGCGCGATTGGGGGGCTGTTGTATCTGATCGGAGCCTGCATCGGTGCATACAATATTTACATGACTGTAAGTGGGCCGAAGAAGGCCCAAACCCGGGAAGCCGGACCATTGGTCCAGCTGCCAGCGGAGTAAGTCCCAATGAGCACTCAGCACCAAAAACTCGAACGCCATTCACTTGGGTTTGCAATGGCAATCCTGATGGTTGCATCTATCGGTGGAATTGTCGAAATCGCGCCGTTGTTCACGATCGAAAACACAGTGGAAAAGGTTGAAGGTATGCGGCCCTACACGCCGCTGGAACTTGCCGGGCGCGATATCTATGTACGCGAGGGCTGCTATGCCTGCCACAGTCAGATGATCCGGACCCTACGGTCGGACATAGAACGTTACGGGCATTATAGCCTGGCTGCCGAAAGCATGTATGACCATCCGTTTCAATGGGGCTCGAAACGTACTGGGCCGGACTTGGCGCGCATTGGTGGCAAATACTCTGACGCATGGCATGTGGCGCATTTGGAAGCGCCGCGAGACCTCGTCGAGGGGTCAATCATGCCGGGTTATGCGTTTTTGTCCGAGACGCGTCTTGCGACTGGACATTTACCTGCCTCGCTGAAAGCCCTCAGCCGGGCTGGTGTGCCCTATACGGACACCCAGATCGAAAACGCCGAAAAGGACGCCGCATGGCAGGCGGATGCTGAGCAGTACTTTGAAGGAGAGTTGCAGGCAAGTTACGGTGAAAACGTTCAGGTTCGGGATTATGACGGGCAACCGGGCAGGCTGACGGAAATGGATGCCCTTGTAGCCTATCTTCAGGTTCTTGGCACATTGGCCGATTTGGATTCGTTAAACCTTGAGGAGGTTCAGCGATGACACATGATACGGTTCTCGTTTTCTCCAAGACTTGGGGCGCAATCTACCTGCTGGCCGTCTTTTTAGCTGCAGCTGTTTGGACCTATTGGCCCTCGCGCCGGAAGGTTTACGACGATGCCGCCCAATCCCCACTCGATCGTCAGGAGGATCAGCCATGTCGATGAAGGAAAAGGATCCCGTTTCCGGCACCGATCTGACTGGCCACGAATGGGACGGTATCAAAGAGTTGGATACACCTGTTCCCTGGGCTGCCCGATGGGCGCTTTGGATCAGTATCATCATAGCAGCGCTGTATTGGGTGTTTTACCCATCTTTTCCGAGTGTGCGTGACTACGCGAAGGGGATGCTCGGCTATTCCTCGCGTGCAGAAGTTGCGACGGCACTTCAACAGGCGGATGCGAGTCGAGAAATGACATTCGCGCCTTTCGCGTCCGGGGATATAGAAAAGCTGGCCGCCGATCCGACGCTTGAGGCGCGGTATAGCGCGTCGATTTCCAAGCTTTACGCCGACAACTGTGCGGCTTGTCACCGGAATGATCTGAAAGGGCAGGTTGGCTTTCCCAACCTGGTGGACCGTCATTGGCTATGGTCAGGCACGCCGGAAGAGATAGAGGCGACCATTCGATATGGAATCAATGCGCAGCATGACGATACACGGATCGCACAGATGCTTGCCTTTGGTGCGGATGGCATGATCGAAAATCAACAGGTTGAGGAAGTCACAGAATTTGTCTTGTTCCTCTCTGGACAGCAGCATGATGCGACAGCGGCCGAAGCCGGTAAATTGGTTTTTGAAGAAAACTGCGCGGCCTGCCACGGAGATGACGGCCGCGGGGGCTACGAGATCGGCGCGCCAGATTTGGGCGATGAAAGTTGGATCTATGGGGGCGACCGGGACGCCATCTATCACAGCATCCATTTTGGCCGACGGGGGGTGATGCCGGCGTTGGACGGACGATTGAGTGACGCTCAGATCCGAATGCTGACACTGTACTTGCTCTGGAATGCAGAAGATGTACCAAGCTGAAGAGAATCCACGATTCCGAAGGGCAATGTATCTGATGATAATGGTCCTGTTGGCCGGCTACATCGGGTTCAAGGCATGGCACCTGTCGATGGCATTCGAGGCCTGGGAAGGACAGGCGATTGAGGATGCCGTGCCTGGTGCAGCTAAATGAAAATCGTGGTTTTATACGATTTCAATTTGCGTATTAATGATCTGAAGCCAGCGCATGACTAACTTCTAGCGCTCGGATCAGGTTTTTCATTCCGCGATTTCCTTCCAAAACATCCTGCAATGTCTTGCTGTCCAAGGCAGTAAAAAACGCCTCCTGAGCTTCAGTCAGGATTGGCAGCAACCCACAGGCAGGCGTCATCACACAACAGCCGCCGTCTTCTTTCATACACTCAACCAAAGGGGTGCCGCGTTCGGATTTTCGCAGCAGGCCGCCAATCGAGATCGCATTGGGAGGCAAGGCCATTCGCATTCCTCCGTTGCGTCCACGAACGGATTCTACGTAGCCCTCGTGTGTGAGCCACTGGGAGATCTTGGCCAGGTGATTGAAGGGCAAGTTTTGCATAGCCGCAATCTCGCGGGTCGACATCAACCCCTCTTCGTGGGTGGCAAGATGGATCAGGATGCGCAAGGCATAGTCGGAAAACTTGGTAATTTGCATAGTTATATCTCTCATAAAAAATAGGCTTTGAAAATGCCTATTTCATTGACATCTTTTTCTGGTCTTTATAATAGGTATTTAAAATGCTTAATAAAGGAGATGGCTCATGCAGCCTGTTGTACTTTTGATCTCGCTGATCCTGATGGCAGTGCTGTCACTTGTCTTCTGGAGGGCCGCGCGCGCCTCGAACGGGGAGGAAGCAGGACCCAATGCCAACTCGAAGCGTGCGGGCTTGATCTGGGCAATGACGATTGTTGGAGTAATCGTGGCAGTCGGTTCATTGCGACCATGGCCGCACGCTTTGGCCAGTACAGACGATGCCATCACCGTTTCCATCACCAGCGGGCAGTGGTGGTGGGATATCGAAACAGTTGAGATCCCTGTTGGAACGCCCATCAATTTTAGCGCCACGACCGAAGATGTTACCCACGGATTGGGCATTTACACTTCAGACCTCCGCCTTCTGACGCAAGTCCAGGTGATCCCCGGTTACACAACCGAAGTTTCTTACACGTTCGATGAGCCCGGCACTTACCAAGTCCTGTGCATGGAGTTCTGCGGGGTGGCGCATCAGGACATGGTCAACGAATTCGAAGTCGTCGCGGTGGAGGACTAAATGAGCGCTGTATCTGAACTTGTCGCGGAAAAATCAATCGTCACTGAACCCCAGGCTGGGGCAGTCAAGCTTACCATGATCCTCTCAGGCGCGGTCTTTGCCTTGATGATGGTCTTTGGTCTGATCATGCGTGCTGCGCAGGGCCAATGGATCGAAGTGGATCCGGCTTTGTTTTACCAGTTGCTGACGGCCCATGGCGCCGGAATGGTTGGTACAGCTGCACTGTCTGGCGCCGCAATCATGTGGTATTTTTGCGGGCGTCATATCGTTCTGACGGCTGGAATCTTTTGGGCTTTTCTTGCTTTGTTTCTGCTGGGCGTCGTCCTGATCTTAGGCTCGATCTTCATCGGCGGATATGGCGGCGCATGGACATTCCTGTTTCCCTTGCCCGCGATGTCAGGCGGAGCGTGGGAAGCCGGCGCGGCTGCTGCGTTCATGCTTGGATATGTTTCGATCGGCGTTGGCTTTCTGCTGTATTATCTGGAGCTCGGTCGTCAGATTCATGCCCGTTATGGCAGCCTTTTGCGCGCCCTGGGCTGGAACCTGATCCTAGGGCGAGAGGACAAAAATCCTCCGCCGCCAACAATTATCGCAGCGGCGGCCGTGACTATTTTCAATTCGATCGGGATAATCCTAGGTGCCGCGGTGTTGGTGGCGAGCCTTGTCCACCTGCTGGTGCCGGGTTTTGAAGTAAACGCGCTGTTGGCCAAGAACCTGATCTATTTCTTTGGCCACGTTTTCATCAATGCCTCAATCTACATGGCCGTCACTGCGGTGTATGAAATCCTGCCGGAATACACCGGCAAACCGTGGAAATCGAACCGTCTGTTTGCGATTGCCTGGAATGCAGTTCTGATCTTCGTGATGGCTGTTTACTGGCACCATCTGCTTCAGGATGTGGTGATGCCACCCTGGATGCTGGTGGTCGGGCAACTGGTCTCATACTTCAGCGGTATTCCCCTCATCGCGGTCACGGCATTCTCTACGTTCCTCTATGTGCGCGGTTCGAAAATGACCTGGGATTTAACGTCCTCACTGCTGGTTCTGTCCGTGGCAGGCTGGTCGGTCGGCTCAATCCCCGCGTCAATCGACGGGATGATCAGTGTGAACAAAGTGATGCACAATACAATGTGGGTCCCGGGGCATTTCCACACCTACCTGCTGCTGGGCGAAGTGGCGATGGCCTTTGGGTTCATGGCCTGGCTGGTCCGAGGCAAAACCATCGCCCAGATGAGCGGGTTGGACCGGGTCGCTTTTGTGACCTACCTCGCAGGTGCCGCTGGGTTTGTGACGGTGTTTCTCTTCTCTGGTGCGGCTTCGATCCCGCGTCGCTGGGCGGCGCACTACGAAGAATGGCTGGCCCACGACCGCATTGGCACCTTGTTCGGCGTGCTGGTCGTGTTGGGAACATTGCTCTTTGTTCTGCGCTTTGTGCTGCGTCTTGGGCGGAGTGACAGCTGATGATTGCGCGCGCTCTTCCCTCGGTTCTGGTCGCGAGCATCGGCTTGGGAACTCTCTGGCATGCCACAGATGGAGGGCAGGCTTTCACCAGCGAAGCCGCTCGGAGATTGGACGTGGTGCACGCACCGCGTCCAGTTCCAGCCCTGCAACTGGAAGACATGTCAGGTCAGTTGATGCCCCTGTTGCCGCAAGGGGAGGAAGTGGTTTTGGTCGAGTTCATCTACACCGTGTGCGGCGACATCTGCCAGATTGCAGGCGCAGACTTTGCCAAGATCCGAGATCAATTGGAACAGCGTGGAGAGTCCGTCCGGATGATCTCGGTCAGTTTTGATCCTAAGCGAGACACGCCCGAGCAGATGACGATTTACGGGGAAGCCCATGAGGCGGACGGAAAAATGTGGACCGTCGCGCGGCCGAGGCCAGAAGAGTTGCCGGCATTGTTGAAGCTTTTTGACGTGACTGTCATTCCCGATGAATGGGGCGGGTTTCAGCACAATGCCGCAATCCATGTGATTGAAAGCGACGGCCGCTTTTCGGCGGTGTTTGACACCGATGCTATCGACGATGTTCTGACCCATTTGGAGGAGCGCAGCTCATGAAGTTGCTTGGTTTGGCCTTCCTGGCTTCTGCCGAGGCCGTTGCACTTCGCTATGCGGTTGTTGAAAGTCCGATCCAGCATGTCCTG
This sequence comes from Ruegeria sp. BA12, assembly GCF_056539625.1. Taxonomy (NCBI): domain Bacteria; kingdom Pseudomonadati; phylum Pseudomonadota; class Alphaproteobacteria; order Rhodobacterales; family Roseobacteraceae; genus Ruegeria; species Ruegeria sp. BA12. The sequence goes on along the minus strand of NZ_JBQFVF010000010.1, from coordinate 45,603 downwards.
GTGCAGATGCCATTGTTGGTTCTGGCCGGGGTGTTGTTGGCTTGGAACAGGCAGGTCCGGCGTGAATGGGCTGTTCCGTTGCTACTTGTGGCCTTGACCGTATTTCTGTTCTGGATGCTGCCTAGAAACGTTGATTGGGCGCTAACGCCGACAGGGGAACTTACTAAATATCTGAGCTTGCCTTTGCTGTTGGGGGCACTGCTGAGGTTGTCCTGGCCCTGGCTGGGCCCGGTGCTTCGCGGATTTCTGAAGGCGAATGCGCTGTCGATGCTGGGTGTGCTGGGTTTTCTGTATACGCATGCGCCGGTCAGGATTTGCAACTCCTACCTGGTCTCGGCTCAGAAGGATCTGGGCATGGCCTTTCTCTACCTCGCTGCATGCTTGGCCTGTCTCTGGGCTATCCCGATCCTGTTTGGAAATCCAAGTGGCCAAAGGTCGAACGCGACCGGCTGCGTAAGCTGTGGAGTATAATACGAAATGACCTATGCTGACACAGTCATTGGGTTCGCAGAATTGGCGCAAGAGAAAGGCGTCAACCTGCGTGCAGATCCAATTGCCTTTCTGATCCTCGCCTTAAAAGCCGGGGCGTTTGTTGGGGCGGGCATCTTGCTGATCCTTTCTGTTGGGCAGGGCGCGGATCCATCCATCCGTCCTATCGTCATGGGGGCCAGCTTCGGTATCGCCTTGACCCTTGTGGTTTTTGCAGGGGCCGAGCTGTTCACTGGTCACACCATGTACATGACGCACGGATTGCTGGCCAAAAGTATTGCTTGGTGGGATGTGCTGCGCTGCTGGTTGGTCAGTTGGGCAGGAAATCTGATCGGGGCCATATTGCTGGCGTTGCTGTTCGTCGCAGGCGGTGGTGGACTTGTCTTAGGGGCAGGCGAAGAGGCTTTTCTTTATAAGGTGGCCATCAAGAAGATGCACGGCACCGAGTTGGAGCTGTTCGCCAAAGCGATCCTGTGCAATTGGCTGGTTTGTCTTGCCTTGTGGTGTTCGGCGCGCGCAAAAGACGACGTTACCAAATGCATCGTCATCTTCTGGTGTCTTTATGCATTTATTGCTGCGGGGTTTGAACACAGCGTTGCGAACATGACCGTGTTTTCACTGGCGCTGATCTCAGATCACCCCGACAGCATCACCCTGGCCGGAGCCGCCCACAATTTGACGTATGTCACCTTGGGCAACGCATTCGCCGGTGCCGGGATCATGGGCTACGGCTACTGGCGAGCGGCTTCTAAACCCACGGTTAAGGGCGCCGCAACACACGCGTCAACCAAAAACCCTGTCTAGTGAGGGCGCGATCATGAGCGTGACACGACCTGTCAAAATCTCTGTCTCTAATAACCGACAGTCCCATGCCGAGCCTCTTTTTGAGGCCGCCCGCATTGCACTGATAGCGACTATCTCTGTTTGGATGGGCGCCGCAGTTGGCGGTAACTTGATCGCGGCTCCGGCCAAGTTCCAAGCCCCGTCATTGACATTGCCGGTCGCCTTGGACGTTGGGCGGATGCAATTCCTGTGGATTGGCGTATTCGAGGCGTTTTGCACGCTACTAATTGCAGTTCTTCTTCTGTCGTTCCGGCAGAAACCGTCGTTGTCATTAATTGTCGCGCTCTGCGTGTTCGGATTTCAAAGGCTTTGGCTCCTTCCTTTGCTGAACGCGCGGACGCTTTTGATCATCGCGGGTCAACCAGTCGAGGACAGTTCATTGCATCTGCTCTACGTCGCGTCTGAATTTCTGAAGATCGGTTTTCTTTTTTGGGCTGGCATTCGGGAAATGAGAAGCCTGTTCCGAAAAGCAAGACCGACTGCAGTTTCGGTCCAAACCTGAACTCTCAAATATCTGCAATCAAAAGGAAGGGATGATCTCATGCGAGGTATTCTTGTGGCTGTAACAATAGCGCTGGCGGGTGCTCAAAGCGTTGCCGCAGAAGGCGACGCGGCGGCAGGCGAAAAAGTTTTCAAAAAATGTGCCGCATGTCATGCAGTTGACGAAGGTAAGAAAAAAGTGGGCCCAACGATGTTTGGTGTTTGGGGCCGAGAAGCTGGCGCTGTTGATGGTTACAAATACTCAACAGCGATGGGGGAAGCCGGATTTGTTTGGGATGAAGAACGCTTATCCGGGTTCCTAGCGTCTCCCAAAAAGTACCTGCCGGGCACGAAGATGTCCTTTCCCGGAATAAAGAAACCGGAGCAAATCTCAGACCTGCTGGCTTATCTGGAATCCCTGCAGTGACAGACCAACGGCGTTTCTTTGATAGTGACTTGTACGCTTGCCCTCAAAGAAACGCTATATTGCCTTTTCCGTGGTTGGTCAGGCTCTAAGCTTTTCCGTTCAAATACCGCGCCATTTCCGGGGCAGCCATAAGGGTCTGAATGAAAGTCCCGAAATGTTCAAGCGATCCCGTGCGTGGGTCACTGTCGCGCCATGCCAGCCTGATAGAACGGCCAAACACCCCATCCGCAATGGGATGTGTTGTTGCTAGGCCGCCGAAACGGTCGGGGCCACTCACAGACAATGCCGGAAAAAGCGCGCAACCCTCTCCCAGCGCGACCATTTGCCGGAGCATCTCAAGACTGCTGGCCACTCTTTGTCCTGGTCGGTCAATCCGGTCGCAAAACGCAACGGTCTGATCCCGTAGACAGTGTTCTTGAGAAAGTAGAACGAGCTGTGAGGACAAAACCTTGGACCAACGAACCTTTTCATTGGGTTTGAGATCCAGATCCTTGGGACAGGCAAAAACAAATGGTTCATGAAACAGCTCAAGCGCACTTAGTGCAGGCTGTTTCGGGTTAGTTGCGATCAGCGCAGCGTCCAGCGCCCGGTTGGTGAGCATCTCTTCAAGAACATGCGTGGGTTCTTCGAATAGTGACAGCCTTAACTTGGGATAAGCGGCTTTGAGTGACTTGAGGATGAGCGGCAATAAGTAAGGACCAAGGGTTGGAAGTACACCAAACTTCAAATCACCTTCCAGATTGTCACTCAGGCTCAGCGACAATTCCAACAGTTCACGGGCCTCGGTCAGAAGGATTTCTGCTTTTTGCAGGACTATCCGGCCATTTTGCGTCAAAGAGACATGCCTACCCTGACGTTCGAAAATCGAAAATCCAAGTCGGGCCTCTAGCTTCAATACCTGTTGGCTGATTGCAGGTTGTGAAACCCCACAGATATCAGCTGCTCGGCCAAAATGACCTTCTTCGGCAATGCTTTGAATGTACTCAAGATCTCTGAGTGAAAGACCGGCAACCGAGGTTCTTCTTACCATGCATCACCTCTGATTATCGATCGGATAATTTATATAAGTTGGAGTAATTTGGCGGTTTTCGGTTTTGTCCTGCCGATACCAACTCAGGAGATTGACATGACCAGCAAACCGAAACTGACCACCGCATTTGGCGCGCCAGTGCCCGACAACCAAAACACTCTGACGGCGGGGCCGCGTGGTCCTGCGCTGCTTCAGGATGTTTGGTTTCTCGAGAAGATGGCTCATTTTGATCGCGAAGTGATCCCCGAACGCCGGATGCATGCCAAAGGGTCCGGCGCTTACGGTATATTCACTGTGACCCACGACATCACCCGCTATACACGCGCCAAATTGTTCTCTGATATTGGTAAGAAGACGGATCTTTTCCTGCGCTTCTCGACCGTTGCAGGGGAACGCGGCGCAGCGGACGCGGAACGGGACATTCGCGGCTTTGCAGTCAAGTTTTACACCGAGGAAGGTAACTGGGATCTGGTGGGCAATAACACTCCAGTGTTTTTCCTTCGCGACCCATTGAAGTTTCCCGATCTTAACCACGCGGTCAAACGCGATCCGCGGACCAACATGCGCAGTGCGGATAACAACTGGGACTTCTGGACCAGCCTTCCCGAAGCTTTGCTTCAGGTGACGATTGTTATGTCTGATCGCGGCATTCCCGCAACCTACCGGCACATGCACGGCTTTGGCAGCCACACATTTAGCTTTATCAATTCGGACAGCGAACGGTTCTGGGTCAAATTCCATTTCAAAACCCAGCAGGGGATCAAAAACCTTACCGACGAAGAAGCCGCGCAAATCATCTCTGGTGACCGTGAAAGCCATCAGCGTGATCTTTATGATGCTATCGAAGACGGTGATTTTCCCAAATGGGTGCTCTACGTCCAAGTCATGCCAGAAAAGGATGCGGGTACATACCACCTCAACCCATTTGATCTGACCAAGGTATGGCCGCATGGGGACTATCCGCTGATTGAGGTTGGCGAGCTGGAATTGAACCGCAACCCCGAGAACTACTTTGCCGAAGTGGAACAGGCGGCCTTTGCGCCTTCTACAATTGTACCTGGTATCAGCTTTTCGCCGGACAAAATGTTGCAGGGACGTCTGTTTTCCTATGGCGACACTCAGCGGTATCGGTTGGGTGTCAACCATTCCCAGATCCCGGTGAATGCGCCGCGTTGCCCGTATCATTCCTACCATCGTGATGGAGCGATGAGGGTCGACGGCAATGCCGGATCTCGGATTGGCTATGAACCCAATATGCATGGCGAATGGTCCGAGCAACCGGATTTCTCTGAACCACCTTTGTCCATCGAAGGTGCTGCGGATCATTGGAACCACCGCGAGGATGATGACTATTTCTCGCAAGCCGGTGATTTGTTCCGCCTGATGACGCCGGAGCAGCAAAAAGTGTTGTTCGCAAACACTGCCCGCGCGATTGGCGCTGCAAGGAAGGAGATTCAGATCCGTCACATATCGAACTGTCTCAAGGCCGATCCTGGTTATGGTGCCGGTGTGGCAAGCGCGCTTGGTTTGAGCATCGAGCGTGTAGACCGGGCATAAAAACAATTGGCAAGTCCCCGATCTTTTGGGACTTGCCTGACGCTGTGGGTTGTTGGGTAGCGAGCACCGTATGGTGTTTTTGGGCTTTTCGTCGCCGTGTAAGACAAAACTACGGTTTGGCGATGGCGCTTGGAAAAAACGATTTCCATATGTGGGCACCTTGGCCCGATCACACATTGCAGCTACCTGGTTCGCATTCGCTTTGATCAACAGTGACGGTGCCGCCTTTGGTCGACACGACCTCCTGTGTCAGAAGACTGCCAATCTCGGACCCCAATTGAAGTTCCGAAACCTGACCAAGGTGATGCGCAACGATCTGCCTCGCCTGATCTAAAAGGACAAGGCTTGGTGTGCCGCGCATGCCAAAGCGAGACATCGTGTTTGGCAACGGTCCTGCGCCCTGTTTGTCCACGCCGACAGGGAACGTGATGCGATATTCATGCAGGAAAGCTTGCAAAGACACCGGTGTCATAGCGTTGTGATGCTCGAACACGGTGTGCAGGCCAATTACGGCTACCTTCTCTTCAGGAAACGTCCTCTGAATCGACTGCGCCAAGGGAATACCGTGCAGGACACATCCTGGGCAAAGCATTTGAAAGGCCTCAATGACGACAACCCGTCCTTTTAGGTTTTCTAGGGTTAGGGGCGTGTCTGTGTTGAACCATTCCGTGACGTCTAACTCTGGTGCTTGCATTTTCTTTGTCCTCAGTAGCAGGCAGCCGCCGTGGGTTCGGCGGCTGCGCAATCGAATATTAGTGAATCTTGCCCGGCAGGCTCAGTTCGCCAGATGCGACGTCAAAAACATCTGTGACGCACAGCAAGGGAGCATGGATATTAGCGTTCACACGCAAGGCCGAAGTGACGCCATCGTAAGCGACACCTTCCAGTTCGACGTCGCTGGCGAAGCCTGCGTTCACCGAGATTTCGGGCCCGTCGAACAGCGGTGTAAACCCTGGGCTGTCCAGAAAGATCGGGAATCCAGGCCATGTCGCAGGTAGCTTGGGTGTGGAACCTTCGGGGATGTCACGTACGGCAAGCGCGTCGGGTCCGCACGCTTCGGTCGGGGTCAACACAACCCAATGGCTGTGCCATTCGATGCCGTCATTGGCCGGATCTCCGTCGCCGTTCTCGTCAAAAAGCGGTGTGTCATCAAAATCTGGATGACTGGTTGCGGCCATTGCAAGGATGCCTGTGCCGGCTTCAAACCCAACGGCCGAAGGGTCCAAAGACGTAGGCCAGACATATGACCAGACGTCTGAACCACCGACCTCTCCGGTTGCCGCCGGAACCGAGGCACCAGCCGATCCATTCGTGGTCATGTGAAAAGTGACCGTGTTTCCATTACGGTGCGCGTGCGCGGCCAGAATGTCAAAATCCGCGACTTTACTGGCGTCAGCAGAAGATATGATCGCGCCATCCTGATGAATGGCATGGTTCCCATCAGCAAGAGCTGTGCTGCCGATGAGCAGAGCCAAAGTAGAAGTGAGCGTTGAAAGTTTCATAGATGCCTCCAATTAAAAGATAGCGAGTCGCTACTATAGTGAGAAATACATTGCAACTATAATTTCGAGTCGCTACTAAAAGTGTTATGAACTCAGATCATCGCATACGCACACTGATCAACCGTCTGGCCCGGATTGATGCTTCCGAAGGATGGGCGGGAGATCTGAACCCGACTCAGAGGATGGCGCTCGAGTACCTCGCTGAGGCGAACATGTTCTCGCGCTCGCCGTCGCATGTCGCAGAGTACATCGGTACAACCCGTGGAACGATGTCACAGACGCTCAAGGCTTTGGCACGCAAAGGCTATGTAGAAGAGCACCGGAAAGAACACGATCAGCGGTCGATTTCCTACGAACTCACAAAAGAAGGGGCCGAGATCGTACGTCAGCCAAATCCTGTTGCTCAGGCAATTGGAGATATGCCTGCAGAAAACCTAGCCTTACTTGAGCAGGGGCTGATGCAAGGCCTCAGTCTGGCTTTGGCCGCAAATGGAGGCCGATCCTTCGGCCAGTGCAAATCCTGCACTCATCATGACGACACGACAAACAGCGGTTTTTGCAAGTTATTGGGCGTCTCATTGGAACCCGGCGAAAAAGACAAGATCTGCATTGAGCACGAGGAAGCCAGATGAACCATCCTGAACTGTCGGCAAACATCGACGGCATTTTCCTTGGAGCCATCAGAGATCGCTGGGAAGGCAAACCGCCTTCGGCCATTCAGAAAGTTCGGGTGAACGGCCGGCAGGTTGTTACCTCGCTCGGTTTTGCAGGCGATGCGCAGGCGGATTTGACCGTACACGGTGGTAAAGACAAAGCCATCCATCATTATGCACTTGATCACTATTCAGCCTGGCAAGCAGAGGGCCTAATGGCACCCGGCACAATACCAGCGGCGTTTGGCGAGAACATTTCAACAACGGGGCTGACCGAGGAAAACCTCTGCATTGGGGACATCCTGTCGCTCGGGACGGCGGTGGTTCAAATTAGCCAGGGGCGGCAGCCATGCTGGAAACTTGGGCTACATACCGGGCGCAAGGAAATGCCGTACCAGTTTCAGAAGACGGGCCGAACCGGATGGTACTATCGTGTACTCGAGCCTGGCGAAGTTGGCGCCGGTGATCGGATCACCTTGTCTGAAAGGCCAAATCCCAATTGGTCTGTATTGGCTGTTACACGCGCACGGTTGACTCGTCGCATTCTGCCGGAAGATGCCGAGGCTTTGTCTCAGATGGAAGAACTTGCTGAGGGTTGGCGACAAGCTTTCCGCCGAATGGCTGAAGGCAATGCCAAGGAGGATACATCGGCAAGGCTTGGAGGCTCAGGGTAAGACACCCAACGCGCGTTCTGTCGCGACGTAATTTCCTTGATCTTACTAACCTTCTCAATTCCATGACAGTCAAATCCCCGTTTGTCAGTCGCTGGGTGGGGCAGGTAAAAAATGAGACATCAACTCCAGCACCGATGAAATGCCATTAACCGCTTTGGGCCAGAAATGCTTGACGTTTGGGGCAAAATTGAATGACGTGATTTGAGCATTTTTTGAGGTTTTGACTGTCGATTGAGTCAAATATCACTGACGTTCCACATCTCCTGTTGAACGTCACACGAACCTGACCCAACCGTCACAGTTGGACCAGAAACTAGGTGAACGTTCGACATCAGAAGGCGCCCCCGACGTTGGACATCAGTTGAATTTGACCTTTGCGTTATCAACTAACACGCCGCCTCCATTTCATACTCCCGCAGACAGTTTGGTTTGATCTGACTTCCCTTTCGGAACATCAGAGCCGCTACTTTTTCCGGAAAGCAGTCGGTGTCATTCCGGTCTGGCCACGAAAAAAGCGAGTGAAGTGGGACTTGTCGGAATAACCGAGCATCAAACCAATCTCCGCAATTGTCATCTGGCCTTCTTTGAGGTGCTCCTTGGCGACATCGACACGCAGTCGTTTGACTTCGCGTGGGAGCGTTGTGCCTTGCCGCTGAAGCGCTTTCAAAAACCGTTCCGGCTGTATTCCCAGTAATCCCGCCATCGCCTCCGGCCCCAAATCGGTTTCATCTAGTTTGTCGCGTAATACAGATCGCAAAGCAGCTACCACTGTTACTTCTTCATCTTGTCCCTGTGAGGCGATGGGCTTGGCAGGGCCCTCAGAGACATGGTGCAAAAACAACCATTCCACAGGAAAACTAATTTGCATTCCGGGATCGGTCCCAAGGCCAACCTCGATCCCTTTGTAGTTGATAGGCAGACCGTTGATGTATCTGCTTTCCCATCGTACACGGGAAGAATCCCAGGCATCTCCGACGACGGTCTGAAATAGGCGTACGTAGATTGCCGCACCAAATCCGGTCACCTGAATGGGTGGGACAGTAGGCTCTTGTTGCCTCTCGATACGATAAGTCGCTTTGTCCGCTTCAACGACAAGGCTATGCCGCACAGAATTGGACTCCTGCGGTACAAGTCCGACGAAACGGGTAAAGAACTCGAACAGCGTCTCGGTCGATTGCAGGGCCTGAGCGAATGGAGGCCACTGATGCAAGTCAAACGTCTCTCCGACATTCAGGCCAAGATATCGATCCCCTGACACTTCTGAGAAGGAATTCAGCAATCCATAGACCAACTCAGAGTGAACGAACACGGATGGGTCAGACAACAGTTCGGCTTTCAAGCCGACCTGATCCAGTGCTGGTTGCGGATTGATCTTACGTTCGGTGAGATATTGCAGGAACGGAGCAGCTAAGGAGAGGCGAATAAAGCCTTCGCTATGCTCTTGAGAGGTGGAGTTGAAAGGCAAGCTCGTCACCCTCGTTTGGACTAGATTTACAATGTGGCCATTTTTGCAGTCACATTCGAACATCCTAATGCGAAACTGGCAACCTAGGCAAAGATTTCCGGGCTACAGTTGGCAAAACATGAATATGAAGGGAGTGCTTATGTCCGGTCTACGAATGTCGCTTTGCTCGACGGCAATTGTCGCTGCAGGACTTTGTTTTTCAGCGTCCGCGCAGGCTCAGGATCAAGAAGAACTCCAGACGCTGTTTACTAACGTGCATATCTTCGATGGCGTGAATGAACAGCGTATCGAGAATGCCAGCGTATTGGTCGAGGGCAACCTGATTACGTCTGTATCAACTGAAGCGATTGACGCCCCCAATGCTACGATTATTGACGGAGAAGGGATGACACTGACCCCGGGCTTTATTGAAAATCATGCACACCTGATGCTGCCCGGACCCACGTTGCCCGCAATGGAAGCCAACAGCACTTGGGAAGACCTCGCGATTCACGGCACTCAAATGGCTGAGATGTACTTAATGCAAGGCTTTACCACTGTAAGAGATGCAGGTGGCGCTAATGGAGGTCTTCGTCGCGCAATCGACAGCGGGACCATTGCCGGGCCGCGTTTCTACCCTGCGGCTGCTTTTCTAAGTACACGTGGTGGCCATGCTGATTTCGCCAACTTTACGGCGCCGGTTGGCCAGTCTTCAAACTTCAGCCGTCTGAATATGGCCCAAGAAGTCGACAGTGTCTCCGAAATGTACAAGTTTGCTCGCAACAACTTCCGGATGGGAGCAACACAACTGAAGTACATGCAATCAGGCGGTGTAGTTTCAGCGTTTGACCCGTGGCAGTTGTTGGCTGGATCGACGGCAGAATTAGAAGCGGCCGTGCAGGTTGCAAACGAATACGAAAGCTACGTCATGGCCCATTCCTACCGCAAGGAAACGATCATGGCGGCACTGAATGCTGGTGTGCGATCAATTGAACATGGGTTCATGTTTGATTGTGAAATATCAGCGCTGATGGAAGAGAAAGGAGCCTACATCACAACCAATCTCACAGCATTTGATCCAAATCTCTTTGATATTCCTGCCATTCGAGATGTCCCAGCCAGCTTACGAAAGGCACAGTCCGCTACGCAGGCTTTTGGCGACTACATAAAAAACATGAATGAGTGCCCAGCCAAAAGAGGGTTTCACACGGATTGCGTAGGTTCTGTAGCGGCCTGCAATATTCAAATTGCGTATGAAAAACATCTCAATAATGAGTTCTTTGGCTCCCACGCTTCATTGGTCGCAATGACGTCCACCGGCGGTGAAATCGCCGCTTTGTCGGGGCCGTTTATGAACCCCTATCCCGAAGGCAAATTGGGCGTGATTGAGGAGGGGGCCTATGCAGACATTCTGCTCATTGACGGCAACCCGCTTGAAGACTTCTCGGTTGTTGGCACGGGTAATCAGTGGTTCGGTGCCGATCCGAGGCCTGAAAGCCCAGATACGATCCGCCTGATCATGAAGGACGGCGTCATCTTCAAAAACACACTGGATTGACCTGTCTAAACAGCCGGAGAGTATTTATGCACCATTGGTTTCGCTCCTTAGTGTTTGCAGGGTTGGTTTGGTGTGGTCATCCTGTCATGGCGACGCCAGGAACCGCGTTGGACTGGTCTGACCTACCTGACCCGTCCGCGCAGGTCTTTGAAGACCCCTATCGAGATCTCAGCCCCGAACAATTCGACGATGTCCTCTACGTCGTACGACTGCGCGGCAGGCTGCAGCAGGATGGCGGCAGCGAAGAAGAGCGTCAGAAGTGGCAAATGCTTTTGACCGAGACTGAGGATGCCTTGGCAACTGATGGAATTGATGTGGACTGGCTACTCGATCAGCGAGAGGTTGTAACGGAACGTCGAAGAAAGGCCGGGACGAACGGAAATCCGCAATTCGATGGTCGAACAATCACACTGGCGGGCTTTGCCATTCCTGCTCCCAACGATCCAGACGGTCGGCCTGTCGCATATTTGGTGCCAGAAAGAGGGATGTGCAGCCACATGCCTCCACCTCCGCCCAACCAGATGATCCGTGTGCGGTTGAACGGGGGCTGGACGCCCAGCTATTTCCATGAACCCGTTCGGTTGACAGGCACGCTAACGATCGATCCGTCTGTTCAGAATATGATGGTTGTGGATGGCCAGATGCCCATGAGCGCGACTTTCCAGTTGGAAGCAGAAAGTGTCGAAACTCTGGAAACCAAGGCAGATAGGCTGGAATGGAAGCAGCGTGCCGCTGATCGCATCCGCGCGGCGGGCAATCGCAAGACCGGCGGGGCAAAGGCGTCTGAATGATAAGACTTCTGGTTGCCGCATTGAGCATTGCCTTCGCTGGCGCAGCGTCGGCTCAGGGACTATCCGGGCCATCTTCGGTCGAAGCTGATCTTGAGCCCGGAGATGGGCTAACCGACCCACAATATCGTTCCGATTTTCCGCGCAATATCGCATCGGGTTGGTTTCAATGGAAAGACCGACTGGCTGTGGGTGGGTTTCGCTTCAACATTGATTACTTGGCATTGGGCCAATCCACAAATGCTGATCTGGGAACCGGCGAAGCGGCAAGTGGGATTGCGCGTTTCTACGGTAGTTGGCAGGCAACTGAACGCGGCTCTCTGACATTCAAGATCGAAGATCGGCACAGCTACACCGATGTTGCCCCACAGTTTTTGGGGCTGGATGGCGGAGCCCTTTCAATCACGGGAACGGCCTTCAACGATAATGGTCTGCTGCTGACCAACCTTTTCTGGACCCAAAGGGCCGAGAACGGTTCGTGGACGCTGCAAGTTGGCCAGATTGATGTAACGGACTTTGTGGATATCTATGGGTTGGTCAGCCCCTACAGTGGTTTCCAAAACCTGTCTTTCAATACCAATCCGACTATTAACACACCCAATCAAGGCCTTGGCATTGCCGGTGGGGTAAAGCTGAGCGAAAACTTCTACGCTGTTGCCAGCGTCTCAGACGCAAACGCCGACCCGTCTGATCCAAACTTTGATGTGTTTAGCGACGGCAATCTCTTCAAATCACTCGAATTTGGTTACACCTCCGGCTTTGATCGCATCTACTTCGACAACATCCATTTGACCCTCTGGCATGCGGATGCGGCTGACGATGGCAGTCGAGCGGAAGATTACGGCGCTGCGTTCTCTGCCGCATGGTTTGTTGACAATAAGTGGATGCCGTTCTTTCGGGCTGGGGCCTCAAAGGGTACCGCAGCGCTTTATGACCGGTCCGTCTCAGCAGGTCTGGGCTACTATGGTCGCAACACCGATTTGGCCGGGCTGGGCCTGAATTGGGCCGAGGCAAGAGGCATAGACGGTGATCAGTTCACGCTCGAGGCATTCTACCGGTTTTCAATCTCGCCCGGACTGCAGATCACGCCATCGCTGCAGTTCATTTCTGACCCGCTACTGAACCCCAATCAGGATAGCATTACGCTGTTCGGTCTAAGAACCCGGATCGTTTTCTGAGGGGTTCGAATGCGGCGGTAAAAACAAAGCAGTTAGGGAGGTTCTGTCATGAAGACCATGTTGGCCGTAAGCGCTATCGCGATCACTCTAGGTTGCGCACTACACGCGAGCGAGGAAAGCAAGACTTGGGATGCATCAGAAGAGGCGAAGCAATTCGTACAAGACACCATCGTCCTCGGCATGTTGGCCAGCCCCTACGGCACTGGTTGGACCGACTACGACCAGCTTCATACTTACTTCGCGCGCGCTCGGGACAACGGCATTACGGGACACGAGATGACGCTGGCTGCTGCGGATATGTCGTTTGAAACCCTGCTGGAGCAGCACTATCACTTTCGCTCAGCCATGGCGCAGCAACCGGAAAACTACCTGATTGTCAATGAAACCCGAGATATCGAAGCCGCCCATATACAAGGCAAGACGGCCGTCATCTGGAACAGCCAAACCGCCACAATCCTGAACGGCGATCTTAAGAAAATGGCATTGCTAAAGGATATGGGGATCAAAAGTATGATCCTGGCTTACAATGACATTTTCCGAACCGGATCGGGGCAGTTGGCGGCCTATAACGGACGCGACATTGGTCTGACACCTTGGGGGAAGTCGGTCATCGATGAAATGGTGCGGTTCGGTATCTTGCTCGACCTAAGCCACACGGGTTCAAAAACGGCCAACGACGCCATGGACTACATGGATGAAAACTATCCCGGCGTGCCATATGTCTATACGCATTCTGTCCCAGCAGGGCTTTATGCGAACGAACCCAATGCCACGACACGCGGTTGTTATCGGGCCATTCCCGACGACGAGGCGCTGCGTGCGGCCAAATCGGGCGGCTATATTTCTCCGACCTTCACCGAATGGATGATGGACGGTGTTTGGCCTGAGGATATCTCACCCGAGCAAGCTGCTGATATGATCGACTACTATGTCCAACTTGTGGGGGTCGACCATGTTGGGATTGCAACGGACGACATGTTCTCGACTGAACTAGTCGTACAGTTCGCAACTGCAAACGCGAGCATGTACGACGACGGCGGCTACATGATCGATGCGTTCAACAAAGGGGCCACTGGCAACGGTGAACTGGCCAAAATCCTTGCGGCGATTACCGATGACCTTTGGGCGAAGGGTTATTCCAATGAGGACCTTGCGAAGATTTATGGCGGTAACAAGATGCGAGTTTATGCGCAAGTTTGGGAGGGCAAACCACCCGAACTATTCCTGAAAGAGTACCCAGAGCGTCTGCGCCTAAGGCAAGAACTCCGTGATGGGTTCTATTCGCGTTAGAGACGAAAGACCTAGCAGCAAGATACTTGGCGCGTAGGCGAACAGGTCGATTGCTAGCTTGCAAAATCGAACCTCCACGGCTGTTCATGCTTCCTAATCACTCGAATGAAGGGATCCGTTGATCTGTACCTATCGGACCATCGCGCGCAGAATAGCATCGATGAATCTGGGACTCTGGTTGAGAGTTCTTATCGGGCAGCTTTCAGTAAATCAGCATTGTTCCTTCCGTAAATCCTCAACTCTGGTACAAATGCAATTATTCGAAGATGAGGGTGCAATGAATTCACTGACCAGAATAACACGAGGAATTGGCGTCGCTTTCAAGGACGGTAGAGTGAAAGGCATTCTTGCCTTCACAGTTGGAATGATTTTATGGGCCTCGGTCTTTTACCACTTTGTCGAAGGTTGGAGTTGGCTCGACTCAATCTACTTTTCTGTCGTGACAATTTCGACCGTGGGGTTTGGTGACTTCTCACCTGAAACTGCGGCAGGGAAGATCTTCACAATGGTATACATCATCGTGGGTCTCGGTGTCTTCGTGACCGCGGCGACGACAGTGGCAGATACAATCTTGTCCCAAGACGACACAAAAGCGGACAAGTAGATTATCCCAATTTGGCCAAATCGAGTTCACGCCCAGGCATTGGTTTGACTGGGCACCTCAAGCTGTGGCCCAGATTCATTCGTGTCTTCAAGCTGATAGATGATCACTAAAATTCAAAAAAATATACATATTATGTTTTTTGAGTGTAACATTCGAAAAACACATGGAGGGATGGAATGGAAAAGACACAGGACGCAAAGATTGTCGATCTGGCAATACGATTGCTCTTTCTCGGACTATTCCTCTACAGCGCCCTAGTCATGGTGGCCCCGCTTGCGAGCGTGGTTATCTGGGCAACGATCCTCTGTGTGGCGCTTTACCCGGCATTTGACTGGCTTCAGTCCAAGCTGGGAGGGCGGAAAAAACTTGCCACGACGATCTTGGTTTTGTTGGGCCTTGTTCTGACCCTCGGGCCAGTCGCTACGGCGGTGTCTGGTGCCGCAGAACTTGGGTCTGAATTCGCGGAACAAGCTGACAAGGGTGAATTGAAAGTCCCACCTGCGCCCGAGGGTCTCAAGGAGTTGCCCTTGGTGGGAGACAAAATAGCCGATGTCTGGGGAATGTTTGAGCGCAATCTTGACGGCGCGCTTGCAAAATATGGCACGCAAATCCTTGAGATCACCAAATCGCTTTTCGGGAAGGTGCTGGGCATCGGAATCGGGCTGCTTGGCTTAGCTCTGTCCGTGTTGATTATGGGGGCATTGTTCAGCCCTGGGCCAAATTTGGTCCAAGGTCTTCAGCGCTTTGCCAACCGTGTCTTTGCACCACGCGGTGGTGAATTCGTGACACTCGCGGGCGCAACGATCCGGAACGTTACAAAAGGCGTGATTGGCGTAGCAGCCATTCAGGCGGTTTTCGTTTGGATACTGTTGGCATTGTTTGGGATTTCTTCGGCCGCCACGCTGGCATTTATCTGCCTGATACTCTCGATTATCCAAATCGGACCCGGATTGGTTCTTATACCGGTTATTATCTATGCATGGAGTTCCATGTCCGGCGGAACAGCTTTGATCTTCACCATACTAGCCGTTCCAGTCATGATAATGGACAGTTTCCTAAGACCCGTGTTCATCTCAAAAGGCCTTGAGACTCCCATGTTGGTCATCCTCATCGGTGTTCTCGGAGGTATGATGGCGTACGGTTTGATCGGCGTCTTTATGGGGCCGGTACTCTTTGCTGTGTTCTATGAGCTGTTCAAGGTTTGGATTGATACCTCGCCTGAAGCAGAAGGCACTGTTGAAGGTGCGGCGAAATGAGAAAGACGATATGGACAACCCTGGCTGTCATTCTGATTTTTCTTGTCTGGTATCTGGTCGCTGATCGAAAAACGCCATTTACCGGGAACGCCAGAGTAAAAGCTGTGGCCACCCAAATCGTGCCTCAGGTGACCGGAACGGTAACGGAAGTTTTGGTAGAAAACGGCCAAGTCGTTTCGGCAGGTGATGTTCTGGTTCGAATAGATTCCAGACCCTACGAAATCGAGCGTTCAAAGGCGGAAGCTGATCTTGAAGCGGCGACCCAAGAGGTAGGCGCGTCTTCGGCAGAGGTAAGTGCGGCACAGGCCAAACTCGCAAGGGCGCAGAGCGATCTTGATACGATGCGCATTCAAACGGAACGCGTATTTGCGCTCGAAAAGAAAGGGTTGATTGCCGTCTCAAAGGCCGATGATGCACGAGGGCAATTGGCAGAGTCTGAGGCAAACTTTGAGAACGCAAAAGCGGATCTGGAAAAAGCAAAACAAAGGCTTGGTGACGACGGGATTGAAAACCCGAAAATCCAGCGCGCGTTGGCGGCCTTGGCGGATGCAGAACTGAACCTTGAATGGACGGAACTGCGTGCTCCGGCGACAGGTGTCATCACTAATTTGCTGATAGCCCCCGGAACGTATGCGCGATCCGGCCAGGACCTTTTGACGTTTCTTGATGCAACGGACGTCTGGATCGAGGCGTATTTTACCGAGAACAACTTAGGAAGAGCTTCGATAGGGTCTCCGGTTGATGTAGTGTTGGACATGCATCCCGGTAAGATTGTTCCGGGCGTCATCGAGAGCTTTAGCGCGGCCGTTTCCTTAAGTGGCGGTGATGAGCCCGGGCAATTGGCGAGCCCGCCAAGTACCAAAGGTTTTTTGCGGGAGCCTGAAAGGTTCCCAGTCAGGATCGTTTTGCCGGGCTATGAAGCCGGAAGCACCGAAGATGATCTTCGCTTTCAGCTGAACGGGCAGGCCGATGTGATTATGTACCTAAGCGACAACTCGTTGCTGAACCTCGTAGGCCGCACCTACATCCGCTTGGTCTCAATTCTGTCCTATGCGTACTGAGGACCAGCGCTCTGTCGCCCGGCTTGCGGTTGGTGTTACCGGCGTCTTTTCCTTGGGCTTGTTTCTTGGCTGGCCACTCGCCGTCGTTGGGGCGGTGTTCACCGCACTGTTTTTGCAGGCGCCAGCCGCATTGCCTCTGGCAGCATTTGCTAAGCTGTTTGTCTTTTCGATTGGATTGATGTTCACTTCGTTCCTGGTGTCGTCAATCTTCTCACCATATCCTCTTGTTTTTCTCATTCTGGTGGCCATAGGAATAATCCTGTCTTTCATGTGGTCGGTTTCCGGAGCCGGAGTTTTACCGGGCGTCATTGCCCTGATGGGTGCACTGATGATCCCGAACTTGGTTTTGCAATCACAGGATCTGGCTTTGGTGCTCGTGTATTGGATACCGTTGAACCTGCTGTTTGCGGGCTTTGTATCGACGCTGATGTTCGTGTTGATACCCGCTGAACCTCAAACGCCCGCTCAAAAGAAGGCCGCATCGTCGCCGAACTTCGACCCACATCGCCGAATCGTCAGGATGTCGCTTGTAACAGTGCCGTTTGCCTTGGCGTTTTTTGTTTCCGGCGCATCTGCACTACTGGTTCTGTTTTTTGTCGCCCTGCTGAGCCAGCAGCTTGCGGCAATGCCCGCTGCAGGCAAAACAGTTGCAAAAGCTATGCTGACGGCAAACCTTCTTGGGGCGGCAGTATCCATCATATGCTACGAAATAAACGTAATAGCTCCGGTTATTATAACCCCCATTCTGCTGTGTTTCTTCTTTTGCCTAACACTCGGAGCACTTGGAAAGTCAAAAGTACCGCTCGCCGCCGCCGCCGGTTCCGCTATTACAACAGCTCTGATTGTATATGGCGGTTCGGTTGCACCGTTTTCAGACGAGGCTGACGTCAAGAGCATCACTCGCGTATTGCAAGTTGCCAGCGCCGCTTTTTTTGTAATCATTGCATATGTCGTGGTTGATGAATTCTGGCCGGAAAAAGAGCGCCGGGCAATTCAATGAGGTTAGCTGCGATGAGGCTTGGAACCGAAACCAGCAGAGATCCTCCAGCTGTATGCGCGCCGCACAAAACCACAATGACCGCCTTGGGCTCGAAACAGACGTTCTCCGCGCGCAGGATCAATGACTGCTATCCGGCGATTTAGTAATGGTTCGTTTGATCCGCAGGGGAGCTGACCACTCAACCAGAGATCGCTTCACATAACACCCCTTCGGCGACGTTCATGGTTCGTTACGGCACCACCAATCATCCAGTGGCTGTGAGAGCCTGCCGCTCGCGCCCCCTGTCGCCGATGACCGCAACGCGGGACGGAGCCGCCGTTCGCTGCAAACATCCCAAGTTCGGCTTTGTGCAATTTAAGTCAGCACGGGGGCGCTTTTTCGGTCAGGCCAGATGTTGTTTGATCTGTTGCCGAAGGTGGTCCAGAAATAGACCAACCCGACGAGGTTGGAAGGCTTTTTCGGGGTAGACTGCAAACACCCCAACATCAGGGAACTGCCCTGTAAAATTGATTGGCTCAAGTTGGTCCGCTTCCACCAAGTCTATCGCCATGATTTCTGGAAGCAATCCGATCCCCAACCCACGCACCAGTGCTTCGCGATAAGTATTGGTGTGGTTCATGACAAGTTTCCAGGGCAGGCGCAGCTTTTGCATCCCTTTATTTGTCACGAGCGGCCAACTGTCACCGAACCGTGAAGCACCAAAGACGAGGCAGCAATGTTGGTCTAGATCGGCAACCGTTGTGGGTGTTCCATATGCGCGTAGATAAGAGGGGGACGCGAACAAACCGAGGGATGTCTGAGCCAGCTTGCTAACGATCAGACTGCTATCGTCCAGCTTGATCGCTAACCGAATGGCCAAATCCACCCTAGAGGTGATGAAGTCAGTCTGCTCATTTTCAAACACCAGATCAAACAACACCTCGGGATGAAGCGTCTGAAAGCTCTGCACCGCATCCAGCAAAAGTGGCGTACCGATCCCTTCCGGAGCAGCTACGCGAATTACTCCAGATAACAGCCCCCCTTCTTGTGCAACCACGTCCTGCTCAAGTGCATCCACTTGTTCCAGGGTGGCCTTGCACCCGTGATAGTAGCGAGTTCCGGCTTCGGTCACTTCCATCGAACGAGTTGTGCGGCTAATGAGGCGCAGATCAAGCATCGCTTCCAGATCGGCCACATGTCGCCCAATAATGGCCGGACTAACATTCAAATCTTCCGCGGCTGCGGCAAAGCTTCCCAGCTCGACCACGCGAGCAAACACGGTCATTTTCTTCAGCTTGTCCATTCAGTACTTTTTGTATCTTTTGAATTGTCAATGACATCAATTATCTCATGTTGGGTCAAGGGTATGTTGTTTCCAACGCAAATGGAGACACATGCCATGAAGCGCATTCTGACGGCCATCGCCGCCGCTATCACCTTTACAAGCGCGGCCATTGCAGCAGGTGATGAAATGACACCGGCCATGACCAAGCTGAAGGACGGCGTCTATCAGTTCTACATGGCGCATTATTCCAGCCTGGTGGTGATCACGGATGAAGGCGTTCTGGTTGTAGACCCCAATCACGAATTCCGGTCCGAGGCGATGCGCGCTGAAATTGCCAAGCAGACCGATCAACCCGTGGTCAAGGTTGTTTACTCGCACGATCACTTTGACCATTCGCGGGGCGGCCAGATTTTCAAGGACGAAGGTGCGGAGTTCATCGCCCATGAAGGGTGCGTTGAGTTGATGAGCCGCGATCTGGAAAACCGGGTGGTGCTGCCTGACGTGACCTATGCAGATGAGCATCGCATCGAACTGGGCGATAAGATCATCGACTTAAAGTACTTCGGGTCCAGCGACGGCCAGTGCCAGAGCGTGATCCACATGCCCGACGACAAGGTTTTAATGGGCGTGGATTGGCATCTTCCGCGTTATCTGGTCTCGACCGCCCGTTTGAATACGCATGATTATGTGGGCGCTCTGAACACCCTGCGCCGTGTCAGCGCAGAGCTTGACTACGATACCGTGGTTTCAGGCCACCTGGAGCATTCGTCGCCTGAGCTTCTCGCTGAAGAATTGGCCTTTGTCGAAGCCCTGTACGTTGCCGTTTGGGAGGGTCTACAAAACGGCAAATCGGTCGACGAACTTAAGGATACGGTCAAACTGCCTGATTTCGAAGACTGGCTATTCTACAAAGAAAACCTTCCAGCCCATGTTGAACGGATGGCTTACGCCATTTGGCACGGCCACTAAACCTCTGACTGGGTTGCGGGGCAGCCCGGTCGTTCCCCACAAATGAAATCAGAATTGGACCTCAACATGTCTAAGAAAACTGAAGCGACCGCCAAAAAGACCGTTGTCAGCGGTTGGCATGAAGGCCGCAAATATTTCATGGCGGATCAGGAGTACACCTCGGTTGTCGCAGGCAAAGACGACACGCAATCCGAGTATGTCTTTGGCTCAGGTGAAATAGCACCGGGCGGGTTCATTCCTGATCATTATCACAAATGGGAAGACCAGACCTTCCACATCCTTGAGGGCGACCTGGAAGTTAAAATCGGCGATGAAGTCTTTAACGCCGGGCCTGGGGCCAGCATCCAATGCCCACGCGGCGTGTCCCACTACATGAAGAACGTCGGTGATACGACCGCCAAGATGATCAGCTACATCTTCCCCGGTGATTGGGCTGAGGAGTTCATGGCCGAAACCTCGCGCCAGAACGAGATCGGCGAAATAGATTTCGCCTTGATCGAAGAGCGCTTTGGCGTCGTCTACATCTGAACCGAAAGGAAAAACGCAATGAGACTCTTAACGCTTCTTGCCACGTTCCTCGCTTTGACCAATCTGAGTGCGGCTTTCGCTGCGGGCCCTCAAGTGACCACAAAACAACTGGCGGACAACGTCTCCCTACTGCTTAACCTACTAGCACTGAATGTCCGGTATGTATGGTTCGCGACTTGCTGCGCGAACAAGTAACCGAATTACGATCAACGCCCGGTCAGGGCTCATCTGCTTGTCCGAACTCGCCGCAGAGAAAGTCGGTAGTGAGCCCAAAGATACAGCGGTTATAGGCCGTTAGTTTGAGCTTTGCTTAGATCTCGCGCGTGCTTTCAATCATCCACTCAAGATATTCACCGTTGGCTTGGTCAACATCAATCGAGAGAATACTGGGCGTCTCATAAGGGTGCATCCTGCGGATCGCTTCAACGACTATGCCAAAAAGCTCTTTTCGGGTCTTCAGCAGAAGTGGGACCTCCCGCGCAGTTACGATTTTTCCCTTCCAGAGATATTTACTGCTAGTCGCAGTGTAGCGGTTCGATGAGGAAACCAAACGCTTTTCAAGAAGCCTGTCCGCGATCTGGTCAGCGACTTTCTCGGATGGGCAGTTGACCCAAATTTTGACTATCATCTGCAATCTCACAAACGCCAAACCTAAGTTCTTAGTCTAACACGGGACCATTTCGACGCCATTGTTGCTCCTACAACGTATCACCGCCATCTGCGTACCACTCAGAGAATGACCGGGTTCCTTTGGCACGCGTTGTCACCGATTGACCGGCGTGTCGCGTGATCCAGAAGTCGAAGGTTTGGCTGGTTTGCTGATCGATCAAGCTGAAGGCTGAGAAAGACAGGAGCGTGCATTTTCTGGCGACCTGCCGCTCTTGGATGCGGCTGCACGCTTGAAAATAAATGTGATATCGATCCGGCGGTTGCGGAATGGCGGCTTTCTAAATCAGGTCACGGTGCGAAACCCGGACACGCAGCACTACCGTTGCTATATAACTGCCCAAAGCCTGCAAGCGTTTGTGGCTCGTTATGTAACACTGGGTCAAATGGCAGAGCAGTTTGAATTTGCCGCGATTCATCTGGCTCGGGCGAGGGACCGAAGAAAAATCGAGACGATCCCCTGTGAGGCTGGGTTCGTTTGCGCTTAGTGGACGCCGCCTGGAATACGACCGATACCTGGTGCTTTACCCCAGCAAAATGCAGCGTTAGCAAGGTATTAGGATTAGAACTTGGCTAAAAGCAGATAACTAAAGCGTGTCATCCATTGCAGCTCAAAGAAGATTCTTTGTTCCTTCAATTCTCAGACTACACCCAACCATCACCCAAACATATTGATCCATCGGATCACCATCGGCGACAGGCAGATCAGCAGTAGAACGGGCATCATGCACATGGCCATTACGGCTGACATTTGAACTGGTAGCCGGTTGGCCTTTTCCTGAGCGCGCAGTTCGCGATCGATACGCATATCAGTGGCAAATCTGCGCAGCGAAGCGGAAATGCTGGTGCCGTATTGATTGGATTGAAGGAAGGCGTTCGCGAAAGAGCTGACCTCGTCAATGCCGACGCGTTCGGCCATGTCCATAAAGGCGGCCTGACGCTCTTTGCCAGCTTGCAGTTCCAGTTGGAGTATCGTGAACTCTTGCGAAATCTCCGGTGCCGCATGCGCCATCTCATTCGCCACTCGCACCATTGCGGCGTCAAATCCGAGCCCGGCCTCAATCGCCACCTGTAACAGGTCCAGCGCATTTGGAAGGCTGTGTTCGATGGCCTGGCGGCGCTTTCTTATACGGTGCCGCAGCCAGAGTGCTGGACCGTAGAAACCTGTTACCATCAAGGCGGTGACAATCTGTAATGCGTTCACCCAGGTGATGCTTTGCAATAGGCCAGCAATCCCAAGCTGAACTTGAGTTTCAAGCGGCAACGACAAAGCCACTACGAAAACGGCTGGAAGCACAAAACCCATCACCAAACGGAACAGATAAAATGATCGGACGGCATGTTTGCGCTGAATACCAGCCTGCTTAAGCATTCTGCCAATTCGGGAACGTTCGCGTTTCGACGAAGGCACAAATGCCTTAAGCAGTCCGTGCGGGTCGCTGTCATCCCCCTGTATGAGGTCAAAATCTGTTCCGTGCCCCCGAGAAATTGATCCGACCCGCATCCGGCGCGCGGCCGTGTCATCGGTTGCGGTCATGCCAGAGATTCCGAGGATTACAAAGAAAACACTTACGGCAATCCCACCTAGCACAAGATACTGAAGGGGAAGGTCTTGGCCGTTTAGAACATTTTGAATAAATTCCATTTTTTCGCTCCCATTCAGAATTTGAATTTGACGAGCCGCTTCAGGATAAGTCCTTGGGCAATCGTCAGGCCGACTATCGCACTCGCAAAATATGGGAACAGCGGATCGTTTCGAACATCGCCGTAGAACGAAGGTGTGGACATCTCGATTGAGAAGTAGATGAACACCGGCAAGACTGTGAGAATTAGACTGCTAAGACGCCCTTCGGCAGAGATGGCCTTGATCTTTTTTTGCATGGTTTGCCGGTCACGGATGACCTGGGACAGAATGCTTAGGACACGGGCAAGGTTGCCGCCGGTGCCGTGCTGAATACCGATGCTGACGGCAAGATAGTTCGCATCCTCTGTTCCGACACGTTTTGCAAAATCCTGAAACGCGGTTGCCACGTCGTCGCCATAGTTAATCTGGTCCTGAATTATGCCAAACTCACTACCTATCGGGTCCGGAAGATCTGTCGCCACGTTCCCGACAGTTACAGCCACTGGGTGCCCGACTTTCAGGCCACGGGCCATAAGGTCCAATGCATCCGGTAACTGTTTCGTAAGTTTTTTGGCCCGGGTATCCTTCATGGCGATCAGTGCCAGCAGCGGCAGAACGCCAGCCAGAAGGACGCTCAGAGCTGCGGCAATTTCCGGGGCAAGGAACCGAGATATTGCGATGAAGGCCGCCACGGCCAGACAGGTGGCTGCAAGGACCACCCAGATCGGGTAGATCGTCAGCCCGGCCTGGACAAGCAGACGACGAAAACGGGCGATCACACTGGGTTTTTCGCCAGGAGTGGTCATCGCAGGGTCACGTAGCAATTGCAGAACCTGATCGGTTGAGGCGCCCCCCTGGATTAGCTTCATGCGCCGATTTCTGGCCTCGCTGAGGGATTCCTTGCGCAGGAAAAGCTGCTGTAATCCTTCGTAAGCAAGAAGAATTCCTAGGAAAATCGAAATGTAGAACAGAATGTTCAGGGTGTTCGGTTGCAGGTCAATCATGACGACATAGCCCCACGAATAAACATGTTGGTGTCTACGTCGATCCCTGCGGCAACCAACTGATCGAAGCACTTTGGACGAATGCCGGTAGGCAAGAACTCTCCCAGTACCTGTCCGTCTTCCGACTTGCCGCGACGTTTGAAAACAAAGATATCCTGCATTGTGATCGTGTCATCTTCCATGCCGGTAATCTCGGAAATGCTGACGACTCTGCGGGTGCCGTCGCTAAGGCGGCTGAGTTGGAGTACGATCTGAATGGCCGAAGCTATCTGCGACCGGATGGTTCTGATCGGCAAGTCAGCGCCAAGCATTGTCACCATCTGCTCGACCCGGCTTAGTGAATCACGCGCCGAGTTTGCGTGAACGGTGGTCATAGACCCGTCATGGCCCGTATTCATGGCTTGAAGCATGTCAAAACATTCTGATCCACGAACTTCTCCAACGATGATGCGGTCAGGCCGCATCCTTAGGGCATTGCGAACCAGATCACGTTGGGTGATTACACCTTGCCCTTCAGCATTTGGAGGGCGGGTTTCAAGACGTACAACATGGCTTTGCTGAAGCTGAAGTTCGGCAGCGTCTTCGATGGTAACGATACGCTGTTTGCCATCGATAAACGACGACACAGCGTTCAGCATGGTTGTTTTACCCGTGCCGGTACCGCCTGAGATGAGGATATTCAACCTTGCTTCGACAAGTGCCTCAAGGAGTTTGGCTGCCTGATCATTCATGCTGTTCTGATCAACAAGCTTTTTTATTGTCAGAGGGTTGCGGGAGAACTTGCGAATTGACAAAGCTGGTCCATCGACGGAACACGGCCGAATAATTGCGTTAACGCGGCTGCCGTCTTCCAAACGCGCATCAACCCAGGGCTGAGACTCATCGATACGCCGACCAACTTTGCTGACGATCTTGTCGATAATCCGTAGCAAGTGACGTTCATCGCGGAAGCGAACAGTAGAAAGCTCCAGAAGACCAAAGCGTTCGACGTACACCTGATCAAAAGAGTTTACGAGAATATCGTTGATAGTCGGGTCTTCCAGCAACGGTTCCAATGGCCCCAGGCCCATGACTTCGTGGATAAGCTCATCAACCAGCGCAGTGAAAGCCTCAGACCGCATGTGCAGGTTTTCAGCCTCGATCAGGCCGGTTACCAAAGATGCGATCTGGCGTTTCAATTCCGATCGTTCAACCTTGTCGATGACTGAAAGATTGAGCCGGTCCAGAAGCTCACCATGCAAGCGGCTTTTGAGTTCCAGATGCGCCTGCAGGTCGACGTCCACTGGGTCAGGAGTCGCCTTGGATTTGGTGGGCATGTCAATGGGTCGATCCAGTGTCAGCACATTCGACTTGGAAGCAACCTTGCGTGATCTAAATTCGTTGAACACGTTGATCTCCTTTTACGCTTTCTTCGTTGCCACGGGCTGAGTTTCAGCCGAGACCGCAGCGGCCAATTTTGCCAAGGCTTTTCCAAGGTCCGATTGCGGCTTCATGTCCACAATCGGCCGTCCAAGATCTACGGAATTTCTGGCAACTTTCGAATTGTCGGGTAGCCAGTGTTTCAGGCTTGTTTTCAATACCTTCTCGGCTTCGCGGACATGCGAAGGCTTGATCAAAGTGTTCCGCTCTCTGTTGACCACGAACTCCACCGGAAGGCCGACGTTTGCCTCGCGGTAGAAATCAATCAACCGCCGCGCCTGGCGTACGCAGGGGACAGTAGTATCGGTAACCAAAGCCAATTTGGTGGCCCGTTTGAAAATAGGTTCAACCCATTCAACAACGGCGCAGGGAAGGTCGATGATTATATAATCATAGCGCTGTTGCAGAAGGTCCAGCATCCCTTCGATCAGATCAGGCCGCATCGATTGCAGGGGCACCATCGGGGTAGGCGCGCACAGAACGTCAACGCCAAGCCCATGCTCTTGCAGGATCGAAGACAAAAGGTGATCATCAGGAATTTCAGAATTTTCAATTAGCTGAAGGAATCCGCCGTTGTCCTCGATGTCCAGAAAGACATTCGAGTTTCCGAACTGAAGGTCAAAATCCAAAAGGGCTACTCGGTTCTTTGCGGATTTCCTGAAGAAAGATCCCTTGCCGCCGACAAGCGAGCACGCAAGGTTGACAGCAACTGTTGAAGCCCCGATACCACCGCGCGCCTTTGCGACCGGTACAACCTTGCCCAACGCCGAAGAACCATCTGAAATAGTTGTTCGCGAAACCGCACGCGCATTTAGTTTTTCACTGACTGCGGCTTTCAAACCATCGCCATCAATTGACAGCGGCAAAACCTCATCAATACCGATCTTGTACAATTCACGCGCCTTGGAGATCGACAGATCATTCTGAGTGAGCGCAACAAACAAGGTGTTATCGTCGCGGTGCGTCAGGACAGCCTCGATAGCGCGGAGCTCTCCTGTGTCATCAGGGTCGATTTCAAAGATCACCAGATCGTGCTTGAATGCAAGATCGAGAGCAGTTCCATTCAACATCTGAAACGATGCCCCGTTCCTGGTGACTTTATTTTCCTCATTTACGGGAAAGACATCCGCAACCAGCTGCGCGATCTCTTCGTTTTCCGAAACAAGCATAATTGCCTGTGATGTGGGTGTGAAAACACTCTGATCTCTCATCCTGACTCTCCTAATGCAAGGTCTTCAGCAGGCAGCGAGACGCTGAAGTTTGAGTAACCGACTGTCGAAGATATTGTGCTGTTAGTTGCGCCCGCGGCATTTGCCAGCGCGGCCAACGGTGACACGAATTGAAAATCGTTAAGGTTCAATTCGACTGAGACCATGGGTGTATACGGGCCACCCAGGAAACCCAGATTGGGATTGAAGTCATAATGAAACTGTAAGTTGTCTATTGTGGCATCCGGGGGCAAAAGTGGGCTAATCCGGGTCCAGATTTCCGAGGCCGTAGCATTGGTTACGACACCCGAACACGAAGGGGTTTGAGGATCCGCACAAACCCCGGCCGAGGCACTGCAGGACGTACCAAATCTCGGTGACGAAGTAGATGTGCCTCGCTGATGCGTCGTGGGCACTCCGGGGCATGCAGGCGGTCGTACGATTGCAATGCGCGTTGCCAGTTGCGAGGCTTTTTGAGCATTCGCAACGCTAAAGGACATGCGGCCGAAATCCAATAACGCCATGAAGAGGAACAGAAACAGGGAAACGACTATGGCGAACTCGACAAGAACGCCGCCGCTTTGATCCTGAAGAACTTTCTGCCCTCGGCGAAGCAAGCGCGTGTGGATATGAAGCAGACCTTTCATTGACCAAAAATCCGTGAAGTGTCAGAGACATCCGTCGTCACGGACGATAGTCCGCTGCCAAAGAGGGACAGGATGTTGCCCATCGGAAACTGGATAGTGATGTTTGCGCTGACCGTGCCTACTGGGGCTGGGTTGACCCTATAGGTTCCAGACACACAGGACAGGCTGGGTGTCACCGAATTGACCGTTATGCTGGGCGGGAACAGGCTGTTGGCATTTTTGTCGTCTTCGACGATGCCCTTTAAAGTAGTAGTGAGTCCCGCAACAGAGCCACCAGAGGTGCAGATATCTGCCGGAGTGACTCTGGACAGATAGCGACTGGCGTCGCGAACACCTGCTATGACCGATTGGTATGACCACATCATACGTGCAGATTCCAACGTGACCGCCAGCAGCAACAGCATGAGTGGCATGACCAGGCCAAATTCCACAAGGATCGCGCCATCATCTTTTCTTACAAAGCGTTTGAGGGATTCTGCGAGGCGAGTTTTCATGATCCTGCGCCCCCTCAACGGTACAACTGTACGAGGTCGCGAAAGATACCGCCGAACCCATTGCCGCCGCTGCCGACACCTGAAACGTCAGGAAAGCCGACAATTTCGCCATGGATGTCAAAACTCGGCGGTGAACTACCGTCATCCCCCACCGGTTCGGTCAGGAAGACGGCAACAAATTTTGTGACCGGAACGCCTGTGGTCGAGCCGGAAACCGGGTTTTGAGCGCAATCAATGCCTGCTGCGGTCACGACGCGACGCGCTGGGTTAGTCGACATTTGGTTCGAACACATCGGGCGACCGGTTTCAGCAAGCGATGGGTCCAGGATCGAATTTGCGTTCGGTGGTGAATGTGGGCTGCTATTGCCGTACGCGATTTCCCGCAGGTACATTCCGTATCTTGTGCCAGCAAACACGCTATCCGTTACGCTAAGAGCCGGGAGGTGAGCATCGCTGCCAATTCCGTCTGCGATACCATCTGCAAGGTCATGGTTCCGGTTAAGATACCCCTCGCGATCCCAGACACCGTCCCCAAACCGGTTGTTCCCGCCGCAGGTTCCCGCAGCCATGCAAGTGTCGCGACCAAGTGCGATCGTATCAGGCGTGACTTCTTCGTTTCCCTGAATGCAGGAACCTCCACCCTTTTTCTGTATCCCTTTGATGACGTTCGGAGCCGGTGCAAAGTCCGGATTGTTTTTCTCACCGTTTAGTACCGAGCGGAAAATATCAAAGCGGACATTGAACGCCGCATTGGTGATACCGACCTTCTGACCCGGTTCTGTATCCAGACCATTTGTCAGGACACATTGCGTGATCTGGCTTTGTGCCGCGATTAAGCAGGCTAGTTTGTTCCCGCCTTCATCCGCACATACACCAGAGGCATCTTCAAAGGTCGCCAGGTCGATAAAACCAAAATTACCCGGCCCCCAGGCAGTTCCATTGCCACCGCTGCGCAGCAGGATTTGGTCGCCGACGGTTAGGGTATTTTCCCAGTTCGGCGGCAGACAGAACATCAAAGGTGAGATATCGCAGGCTGCCTTGGAGTAACCAGCGACGGCCTCGGCCGAAACGCTGGCCGATACGCCACTTCCACCAAGCACTCTGTCCAAAGCCGAAGCAAGGTTCATGCTAAGGGATTTGGGCGTTAGCACGACCTGAGCAAACTTGGCTTCTCTTGGGTTGGTGGTGACATCTGCGCCCAACGGCGTGAGGTCCGAAACCGGCAGAGCGGAATGAAACGAAAGCGTATAATCCGATGAACCCGAAAGCGTGGCGGACCCATTGGCAAATGTCTGGCTGTCACTGATCAAGTTGGCCGCTGCATTGGTTGCGCGGGTGATGGCGTCGGGTTGTCCGTCCAACTCACCTGCGGCTGCCAAGGCTACGTGGTCCGCGAAGGACTGAAGCTCTGCATGGGTCGAGTTCATTCGGCCTACATCCATCGTGATTGCAAAGAACCCGAGAAATGCGACAAATGCTGTACCCCAGAGAATAGCGACCGTGCCGCGCTCGTCCTGTGCAAAGAATGATATGTTCGTTGTCCGACGCATGACGCAGCCTTACTGTGCAGTGTTCTGGCTGACTTTGAGCGAGCGGGCTTTCGGCTTGGTGCCAGAGTTGATGGCTGCCGGTGTCGACCGGGCGTCCGTTTGATCGCGGGACTCTGCATTTGGAACCGCTTCCACTTCTGTCGCGTCGTCGGCTCCACGAGAGCTTCTCTGTATAACTTCAACTTCGGTTTCGGTGCCGCGGTTCACAATGATTGTCGGTTGCGCTTCGACTTTTTCAACCGGACCTTCCTCTTGCAGAAGATCGCGCAGGCGGACCATTTCCATCGGTTCATCCTCGACACCGTCCAACGTTCTGAGGGTGAGGCTCAGGGTGCCGGCCTTTTGGGCCAAAGCCAGGCGCTGACCTTGCTGAGGGGTCACTTCTACTGTGATCGTACGGGCAATTTCGGGCTGATCACTCAGTTCTTCGGATTGCTGATCCACACCAATAACGCGGATATTCTGTAAAATGGTCACAGCGCGCAAATCCATTTTCGCACCTTGTGTCAAAACGATGTCTACCCAATCACCCGGAGTGACAAATCCGCCGACCGCGGTCACGGCGTCCACTTCGATCGCCATGGCGCGCGTGTTTTCACCCAGCTTTTGAACCAGCGTGACCTTTTCGCCAAAATTCGAAACTTTCGAAATAAGCATGACTTCACCGGGATAGAACCGCCCCTTAGCGCGACGCAGCTGTTGGCGATTATCCGGAACAAGTACGCCTAACTCGGTGAAAACCCCGGCAGGTAGCGCTTCGCGTGGCCAGAGATGAGTTGTGACGTGATGATTTTCTATTGTTTGACCAAATGCGATTTCTGAGCGCGCAACGTAGATCTCAACGAGATCGGCGTTCGTCGTGGCACTGGGTGCAGTCGTGTTAAATTGGATGTAATCCTTCGCCAGGAACACAGAGCCTGAAGCAATCGCAATTCCAAATAATGTGGTAATAACTGGTCTGATACGCATCTCTGTCTCCAAAAGTTACGCTCAAAAATTTCGAAATGTCAGTGGTTAGGTTTCGAAAATCCCGGCGGTGTATTCTGCGCCGCTACACGGATGGGACGGCGCAGAATGTTGTTGTGGTTTGCAAATCGCAAGGAACCAATGGTTCAGCAGGTCGCGCTACCCAGAGCTGCGCAAGCACCCGTTACGTTCGTGTTAGTGGTGGTTCCAAGATACGAGAACGCACCAACCGCAATTGACGCGACAACCAAAAGGGCAAGGCCATATTCAACAATTGCCGCGCCGCTTTCTTCTTTGACAAACTTCTTCATAAATTTGGTCATGTTTCCCCCGAAAGGTTAAATTGAAATCCACGCTGCATTTGTCGCAGCGCAAGCCAGGCATTTCGCATTGGCTCTGAAATAACGGTAGCGGTGATGAAAACTTCCGCCTTCCGCGAAAAATAGGAAAAATACACGTAAAAGAAGATTTATTTATTATTTAAACTTCTTAAAAGAGATTAAAATAAACATTGCATTAACAAGGCTTTAATCTTCAATCGAATCAGTCAATCTGGAAACAATGCGGCGATTCGATGTGCAACTGTGGCTGGAAGGCTCAATAATACTCGTCGCTATATCTTTCCTTTGAGGCATCCAAGTGTCGGGAATTTGTTTTTCGGTATCTAAGTTTTACGTCATAATTACAGATAGTTATGCAAGTATTGGAAGCTGCTCGCTCTTTTTTTGCCCTATAGGCATGGCCTTAAAATCAGTTGCTGGACCCATGAACCCCGAACAAGTTTGTAATTGCGGTGGGGCCGCGGCAGAAAGTTCTGCCTCGCAACGTTTGTTGTTTTGGTTAGTAGGGTAATGAGTATCAGTTTCTCCAAGAGCGCCCAGGCGCAAAATAGTTTCAATTTTGTTATGGAATGGACGCATGCTTTAACGAGCAAAAACTCCATTCCACAGGTTTTATATAAGCTAATAAAGTTGGTTAATGCGGATGCCGCATTAATTGCA
This sequence comes from Ruegeria sp. BA12, assembly GCF_056539625.1. Classification (NCBI taxonomy): domain Bacteria; kingdom Pseudomonadati; phylum Pseudomonadota; class Alphaproteobacteria; order Rhodobacterales; family Roseobacteraceae; genus Ruegeria; species Ruegeria sp. BA12. Next base: position 14,429 of record NZ_JBQFVF010000010.1, on the reverse strand, counting down.
CGTACAATTAAGGCGGAACGAAAAGTAAAATATATTGCCCGGTGTTGCAGAGAGGAAGGAAAGGTTTGGCCCTCTCAACCTCAAACTCTGGTGGAACGGGTTCTGGGTGAAAGTTTTCTGACGGCACGGGTGGGCTCAATTTGGACGTTGTCAGACGCGTTGGTTGCGGGCAACACAGCAACGCTTCGTCATTTTGAGGGCAATTTAAAGGCGCTGGGCGAGGTGATCGTGGTTCCGCTTGATACAACCGGCGGGCATGTGGATCACATCGAGCTGCATTTCAGGCATGAACCTGCCCAATATGATCTGGACCTACTAGCCATGTTGGCACCGACACTGGCGTCAGGTTGGTGCAAGCGAACGCCTGGTTCAATCTCCTCGTATCTGGAGAAGGGTCGTAATCATAATCTGAAAAAAGTTTCGGATACCGAGCATGTTCCAATCCTGGGCCCTCAAAATCCAGCAGGGCTCAGCCGGTGCGAGTTTCGGGTTTGCGCTATGCTGAAGGAAGGAATGACAGTTAAAAAGGTTTCAGAAGCCCTGACTGTCTGCCCAACGACTGTTCGTTCGCACCTAAGCTCGGTATTTTCGAAGACGGGTGCCTCTAATCAAGTCGAACTGTTGCACTTGTTAAATCGAAAAATTCAAGCAGGCCGCAGGCCCAGAGACGCTGAAACAGCTAACTTCGGTTGACAGCAATGGAATGCCAGTTCTGCAACGCGCCTCGTTAGCCATAAAACCGAGCAAGACACCCTTTGGTCTGATCGACGGCTAAGCTATGGCACAAAGCCAAGCATGGCTGATGTTATTCGAATAATATTTAGAGCAACCCAAATTTATAGTTTGGTTACAAGCGGCGAAGAGCAATTCAACACATTGTTTACGTTCCGGCGACAACTTTAACCAAAGGTGAACAATGTGTTCTCGTGGTGTTCAACAGGCATCGCGCATACTCCTTCCACCGAGCCGAGACAGTTATGGGTACTTGGCTCCCTGGAAGGGGAACTGCATGATTAAGTCTGCCACTGAAAGCGCTATGGATCAGGTTCCTGTACACTTGGAACCACCACGTTCCACCGCGCGCAAACACTTGTCTAACAGCACGAAATCCAGAAGCGGGCGTTTCCCGCCTGTCGAAATTGCTCTGAAAGCTATCGCAAGGAATGAGCAGCTTGAAAGAGCAAGAAGGACGTCTGACCCTACATCTTGACGTCCGCAGTTTTCGCGGGAAACGTCCTACCCGGGAAAACACAAATGCAAAAGCCCGCTCCAATCCGAGCGGGCTTTTTTGCTGTGTTAAGCTAAGGTTCAGAATTAAGGTACTTTTTCTGGTTCATGTTAGACGAATGCAAGGCAAAAGCGTCGCCCGGAGTCTCGTTGGCAGAATACTTAGCCGTTGCTAACAAGTTCTTCCACTTGTTCTCCCTCAGGCGTTTGACCGTCATCGACCGGATCTGTATTGGCTTCATCCTCATCGTGATCGTCGTCATCATACTTGTCTTCGTCATACGAACTGCCAAGCGCGGTTTTGACGGCTTCCTCGTCAGGATTAGAGGCTCGTACAGCGTCGAGAACATTGTCCTGCTGTTGCGTTGCGATGGCGTCATCTTCTGAAAACCCGCCCTTGTGGTGATCCAAAAGGTTGTCTTCTGCCTGATGCACGGCTTCTGCGGCCGCCAACTGATCTTCCGTAGGTCGATCAATCGGATTACCATCTTCATCCGTGGTTAAGTCGTGCGCATCTTTAACGGCTTGCGCGTCTTCCAAAGCTTCAGGGTCAGTTGTCCCAGGGTTGGCTTCCTCATTGGCGAGGATATCCTCAGCTTCCTCCAATGACAGAGGGGCTTCGTCCAAGTAATCTAGCGCTGCGTTGATTTCTTTCACGTCTTTGGGGCTTAACGTGTTGTCTTCACCCATGATGTGATTGAATTCGGTGTCCGCAACGGCAAGGCCCGCTGCAAGGCTGACCGGTCCGGTACCTTTCTTATACTGACCGTTTGCAATATGCGCGAGCTTTGCTTTGGGGCTGGAGTTAATGGCGCCGTTTAGCTTGCCGAGATTGCGCGATTCAAGCGCAAGCGTACTATCTTCCAGAATCGTTGCTTTTCTACTTGGCGGGCGCAGGGACCGCTTGACCGAAGTAGTCTTTGTTTGTTTTGCGGTGGTTACTGGCTTGCTACCTTTGAACAGGCCACCAATTCCCTTCCTTTGCGTTTTTTTTGCAGTTTGCTTTTTATTACCGCCAAGCAAGCCTTTCAGAGAGAATTGACCCTTCTTAGAAGACCTCGAATTGACCCCTGCGGAGCCTTTTGACTTGTGACCAGATTTTCCGGCCGCTTTGCTTGCTCCGTTCGTGGATGCGGCTGACCCGTTACCCTTGTTTTTATCTTTGCCGCTACTCGCACTGTTGCCATGGCCTTTACCACCGCTGTTGCCCTTGTCGCCCCCATTTCCATTGCCGCCATTGCCACCACCATTACCGTTGCCACCGCCGTTTCCTTTGCCTTGCTTGGCATAGGCGGCATCAGGGAACGTGAATGCGCCAACAATTGCCGTGGATCCCAGCAAGGCGATTGCGATTGCAGAGGCTTTCATTAGGCCGGTCGTATTGATCTTCATGACGGTCCTCGTTTGTTGAATGCGAATTTCCGCACACGATGCAATGCGTAGAAACATGACAGCACGAGTGCGCGTGTCGGAATCGGGAACTAACTGACAAATTTAAGCCTATTATCGTTGAACCTGCGACGAACCGACCGTTCATCGCCAGTTCATCTTAAAATCTGTAGAATTGAGGCGCGATTACGCGATATTGAGTACTGAGGATGAGAAAGCTTTTTATCATCGCTTGTCTGTTCGCCTTTCTCCAGGTTGGGGAAGGGCATGCTGCTGTGCGCGAACTAAAGCAATCCGAATTGCGCAAAGTGACAACGACGGGCAGCACCATCAGATTAAAGAGGGTTCTAAAAGGCGTTGAAAAAGTCTTTGGTGGAACGCCGGTCGATGCGCGCGCGTTCCAGACTGACAAGGTCTACTATCGGATCCTCGTAAAGAAACCCAATGGGAAGATCATAAGTGTTATTGTGAATGCTCAAACCGGTGTCGTTGTGCCCAATCGTTCTAATATCGGACGCCAGATTTCAAACGCAGCCAAGTCCACATCAGGCAATTCTGCCAAATCCAACACACAAAGCCAGACCAGCAGTAAGGGCAATCAGAGCAACAATAGTGGCGGCAACGGTAACGGCAATTCCGGTGGCAACGGTAATGGCAACTCCGGTGGCAACGGTAATGGCAACTCCGGTGGCAACGGCAACGGCAACTCTGGCGGCAACGGTAACGGCAACTCCGGTGGCAACGGTAACGGTAACTCCGGTGGCAACGGTAACGGCAACTCCGGCGGTAACGGTAACGGCAACTCCGGCGGCAACGGTAACGGCAACTCCGGTGGCAACGGTAACGGTAACTCCGGTGGCAACGGTAATGGTGGTGGCAAAAAATAGTGGTTAAAATTTCGGTCGCAGGCCTATAGATAAAAGTATGAGAGTATTACTCGCAGAAGACGAACCGCACCTTTGCGAACAGATCAAAAAGCTGCTGAATGCTGAAGGCCGCGTGGTCGATATTGTCCACAACGGAGTTGATGCTCAGCATCTGGGAACTACCGAACCATATGACATGATCATCCTCGATCTCGGGCTTCCGGAACGAGATGGCATCTCGGTTTTGCGCGACTGGCGCAGCGCGGGTATAAAAACTCCGGTTCTGATCCTGACGGCACGCGATGGTTGGAGCGAACGGGTCGACGGATTGGATGCCGGTGCAGATGATTACATGACCAAACCATTCCATTTGCCCGAGCTGGCCGCGCGTGTCCGCGCCATCTTGCGCCGTCAGAGTGGGCAGCTGAATCCTGTTATCGAGATGGGCAATGTCGTTCTTGATACACGCAATGGGCGGGTGACTGTTGATGGCGTTCCGATCGACTTAACAGCCCAGGAGATAGCCGTTCTTACTTACCTGGCCCACAACGCCGGTCGCCTGATCCCCAGATCCGAACTTTCGGAACATATCTACGAATATAACGGTGACCGAGATTCGAATACCATTGCGGTTTTCATAAACCGGCTGCGCAACAAATTGGGACCTGACCTGATAACAACGGTCCGGGGTCGCGGATATATGATCGATTCAGTTTGATGTTGTCGCTGCGTCAACGGGCACTGCTTGGAGGGATTGCATCTGGGGCATTGTCCGTTGGCGTGGGCACTCTGGCTGTTTTTTCGTTTATCGATGCCCGAATTTCAAACAGGTTCGACGCTACGCTTCGAGATCGCCACACCCAGCTTGTCGTTGGGTTGAGCGTTACGACACAAGACCCGGATGCCCTGCGTGATCTCATGTTTGATCCGGCATACAGCGCGCCATATTCCGGCAGATACTGGCAGGTTACCACCGGCAACGGCGAGGTTTACACGTCGGCATCTTTGTTTGACGAAACAATCGCTGAACCACCTGACATCTCTGAAGATGCAACCCTTTGGAACACTTCCGGCCCCGAGGGGGAAGCGTTGCGCAGCGCATACCAAAAAATTTCTTTCGAAGATGGAACTGTCTGGGGAATTAGTGTCGCGGAAAGCCAGGCGCAGTTGGTCAATGAAAGACGGGCGGCACAGCGTAGTCTTCTACCGGTGTTTGGTTTGGTTGGCTTGATCGGTGTTGCAAGTTCATTGATGCTGATGTCCGCAATCCTGGGTCCTCTTCGTAAATTGCGTGCGGATGTCGCCCATCGTTGGGACACGGATGACAATCTGGCACCCACGGATTACCCGGACGAAGTGGCCCCTTTGGTCGATGATCTGAATCAGCTTTTGCATCGCAATCGGGACATTGTATCCGGCTCACGCAGGCAAGCCGCTGATCTGGCACATGCTCTGAAAACGCCAGCCACTATTCTGAGAAATGAACTACAGGCTATGTCACAGGCCGGTGTCGACACAGGTATCGCTGACGAAGCTTTAGATCGGATCGACTCTCAACTCGGTCGGTCACTCGCGCGAATCCGGGCTCTAAACACGGCTGAGTTGACCCATTCGCGTACGGACGTTTCACACTCAGTCGAACGTCTCGCACGGTTGTTTACTACGATCGCTGAGAGAGAGGATAAAATACTGGAAGTCAAAAGCGATCCTGAGCTTTGGGTGCGCATGGATACGCAGGATATCGAAGAGGTTCTTGGGAACTTACTGGATAACGCAGTCAAATGGTGTCGTGGCAAAGTAAAACTGACCGCAAAACGTCACGAAGACTGTGTCGAGATCTGTATCGAAGATGACGGCCCAGGTATCCCAGAGGACGCAATACGCGAAGCGCTACGCTCTGGTGGACGGCTTGACACTTCGGTAAGAGGCAGCGGGCTGGGGCTGGCAATCGCGGTTGATCTTCTCAAGGCATACGGTGCGCACTTCGACCTGGGAAAATCTGCCGCGTTAGGAGGATTAAGTGGTCGGGTGGTTATCCCAACCAAGTCTTAAGCGGCGACGGCTGAGAGAATGAGTGGCACAATGCGTGGATTTCTGAGCAGCCTCATCTGACTGGTCCAGTTTGATTGTTAGTGCATTGTTGGCCTCTGACCCATTGGGATGATGGTTTCCGTGGCTGGTGGGCGATGTACACCGACTGCATCAATTGTGATGTTCGAGACTCAAAAACACCAATGTACGATTGATTTGGCCCTTATCTTTTTGGGCAACGCGAATAAAGCCTTCTGAAGTGAAAAGCTCCCTCAGCACGTAACTATCAGGGTGGTTGACTGATCCGTCGTCTTGCGTCCAAGTTCCCTCTTTGCAAAGTGTTACTTCAGTCCAGAGGTCGTTAAACGCGCGAATGGCTTCAGAGTCCCGGAATGGAAACTCCCATCGGCATGAAACGCCTTGGACATTGTCCAGGCCGACAAACGTTTTGCACATCGCTCCATTCGGTGAAACGCCCGTGGTATTATAGTTTTCAAGCGCGGAAACCCGGTCACATTTGTCCGCGAAGCCAGTTGTTGGTGAAGTTGCGATGACAAGCTCCAGAAAACAAACGGCCACAACTTTGGCCGTTTGTTTGGCAGTCAAGTTTTCATTCGGCCGCATCCGGGACATTTTTACTGGGGTAAACACCTTTCACGCGCTCTTTAGTTGGATCAAAATGCGGGAACGGAACAATTTTTGCCTTAAGGCGCTTTTGCTGCCCATCCAGTTGACCGATCTCAATGTCGTGTCCCTCCAGCGCATGGGTTGATGCAACACGCCCAAGGGCGATGACCTTGCCTAAGATGGGTGACTTCATCGCGCTGGTGATTTCGCCGACCTGCGCTTTTCCGACACGTACACAATCGCCCGGAGAAGGCACTGTTCCACCTTCTATATCAAACCCGACCAGCTTGCGGTGAGGGTGAGCCTTGCGTTCCTCAATTGCGCTGCGCCCGATGAAATCATCGGTCTTAGATTTCAATGGGACGGTAAAACCGACCCCGGCCTCGAACGGATCGGTCTGGTCGTCAAATTCGGACCCGGCAAAGATCAAGCCGCCTTCGATCCGCAACATGTCGAGGGCGGCAAGACCAAGCGGGGCAATTCCATAATCCTGACCAACTTCCCATACACGGTCGAAAATCTCGACAGCATCATTGGGGTGGCAGAATATTTCATATCCCAACTCGCCGGAATATCCGGTTCGGGAAATCACGACCGAGGTTCCGCGCACATCCCCGACCCGGGCCACGGTAAGCCGGAACCAAGGCAATTCTTCAATTGTTGGCTGCTGGGGTGGCGTCCAGAATATCTGCGAGAGGATGTCGCGGCTGTGGCGCCCCTGTACCGCGATATTGTGCAACTGATCTGTAGAGTTTCGCACCCAGACATTCATATTGCGCTTGCGCGCTTGTTCCTGCAGCCACAAACCACTGGTGTCGTTGCCGCCGATCCATCGGAAGTTGGTCTCTCCCAGCCGATAGACAGTGCCATCGTCGATCATGCCGCCATGTTCATAGCACATTGCCGTATAGACAACTTGACCGACGCTCAGCTTCTTCATGTTGCGGGTCACGCAAAGCTGCATCAGCTCTTCGGCATCCGGGCCAACAACCTCGTATTTGCGAAGTGGGCTCAGATCCATTACGGCGACTTTGTCCCGACAGGCCCAATATTCTGCGATCGCGCCATGATTGGTCATCGTATTGGGCAGCCAATACCCGTTGTATTCGACAAAATCACGGGTATGACGTGCAAAGCAGTCGTGAAATGCTGTTTTCTTGGTTTCTTCCACATCCGCCTCCGCAGATTTTCTGTAGCCGTAGGACCGTTTGAAATCTTCGGTCGCTCTGTAAGTTCGCACCTGAATGTCGGTTGGATTCCAACCATTGGCCGGGTCAATGTCGCAGGGGCAGCCGGTACTGACGCAGACAAGATCTGTCAGCGCGCGCAGCAGCACGAAATCTCCGGGTCGCGACCACGGATCATCCATGCCGATGGCATTGTCATCGTCCAGCATCGTGTTGAAAAAGAAGTTGATCGCAGGCCAACCTGCGCGGGGCCGGATGCCATACTGGTCCAGATCTTTGTTGATATTTTCCGAGCAATTGACATGGCCAGGATAGCCCAAGTCTTCATAATACCGAGCTGTGCAGGCCAGCCCGAACGTGTCGTGGCGGCCGCACGTATCCTGCACGATCTCGACCAGGGGTTCTTGATCCACCGACCAGTACTTTGAGAATATGCCTGGTTGCGGATACAAACTGCCCATCAGGCTACGTGTCGTGGTGGGATCAATCTCGCGTTCGATCCCCTGATCCAGTGCACGTCGGCTGAACGCCTGAAAGTCTGAACATTCGCGGCCCCTGACATCCACGATCTGGATGAACTCCCCGGCTTTGACCTCATAAGATTTGGCATTGCCAGGCTGAATGTTGATATCCTTGAGTGGGTCGGCCAGAGGATCGGGCGGGCCCACGTTGGGTTTTTCCAAGCCAGGAGCGGCACGCTGAATGTACAGGATAATGTCGGTCGGCGGGTTGTTGTCTTCGGGTCGCATCGCTTCGCCGGGAGCAGAGACGATCAGAAGACCGTCGCATTCCGCCACGAAATGCGCCATGTCGCCGGGCCGTGATCCATCCGAGAAAGCCCGGATCGCATCCCCGCGTCCGATATCGAAACCTGCAACCTCTAACGCGCGTAGCACTTTCTTGCCCGAAACCGAGCCATTCGCCAGAGTCGCAATCAGCCCCTCTGGTCGACCGTGCCCCTGCGCGCCAAGCATGGCAGCGTCCGAGCTTCGATCGGGGGCAAAGAACACCATCTCGGCGGGTTGCATCCCATCGCGATCCAGCAATGTGATCGTGTCGCCTTTGGACACCGAAACCGCCCGCGACCCTGCGCCAGGGACGGGATGACGTTCCGTTCCATGCGGTAGAATCGGAAGACCGGGGGCCAGAACCCCGCTACGTTCGTAAGGCACTTCGAAAACCGGTTTCACATTCATAATGCACCTTCCTGAATGGACTCGGTTGCACCGCGGTGCGTGACCACCAAAAGGCATCCCGCCTCGGTGCGCGAAAAATGGCTGGAACCGGCGGCCAAACTGACGAAGTCACCGCTGCGATAGCTGAAACCGTCGTGATCAGTCAGATCGCCTTCGAGGACAAAGAACTCTTCCGCACCATGATGAATATGCGGATTCGAGCGCGTTCCCGGGGCCATCTTCATCAGATAACTCCCTTGCCCGGTGACTTCGTCAAAGCTGACATTCTTCCACCAGACCTGTTCGTCGAGCAGACCGTCCATGTGCATTCTAACAAAGCCGGTATCGTCGAACCGGGCGACAGTACGCATGTTTTGCTGTTGTGCCATCTTAATCGAGCCCCAGTCGCTTTTTACGCTGTTCCGCCCAGCTGCTGATCGCCATGTCAAAGGTCAGCGCCATCAGCGACACGTTCAGGCCGAGGACAAAGTTTTTGCCCAACTCGGTTCCGGCCAGCGTTCGCTGAAGTTCTTGCCCAAGGTCCTGCGTGCCGATAAAGGCTGCGATGATGACCATGAAAAAGGCGAACATGATGGCCTGATTGAACCCGACCGCCATAGTTGGCAGAGCCAGTGGGAACTGTACCGACATCAGCTTTTGGCGACGGGTTGAGCCGGACATGTCGGCGGCTTCGGTCATTTCCGGCGGGACGCTGCTGAGGCCAATAATAGTGTACCGGATCAGCGGTACGGCGGCGAAGATCAGGATCGAGAACACAACCGCCACGTCATTGACACCGAACAACATGATCGCTGGGATAAGATAAATAAAGCTGGGGAAGGTCTGCGCGGTGTCGCAGGCCAGAAGGATGCTTTTCGACCAGCGTTCGGACCGGGCAGCGATTACGCCCAGCGGTATTCCGATCAGTGTGGCCAGCGCAACAGCCGAGATAACTGTATACAGAGTGATCACCGACCGGTCCCACCAACCCGAGAATGCGACGATGGTAAAAAACACTGCCGCATAGATACCTGGGCGGCGTCCGCCGACCCAATAGGCAAAGGCAACGACTATTAGGATGAAGGCGGGGGTCGGGATCGCCAGCAGCGTGTCCCGGAACGGGATCAGAACCTTGACGTTCAGGAACCAGCGCAACCATTCAGTTGTTCCCTTGATGGCGTCGATCGCCAGGAACGACTTGATCACCACGTCAATTTCCTTGCCTTGGCTCAGGTGCTGTTTGCGGCCAACTTCAGCCAGGATCGGGAATACCTGCGATAGCAGGATAAACCCGATGAACAGACCCAGTGCGACCAGCGAGATTTGATGCCGCTTCCACCAGGGCGTGTTGCGTTCAAAGTGAACTGGTTGCTTGACCACCCAGGCCTTGGACATCCGGTCCAAAGTCACGGCCAAAAGGACGATAGTGATGCCAATCTCGAAGGATCGTCCGAGCTTGAAACTTCCCATCATCGCCAACAGTTTAGCGCCAAGACCCGGCATTCCGATAAAGGCGGTCAGAACGACCATTGCCAGACACAGCATGATCACCTGATTGACGCCAACCAGAATTTCGGTGCGCGCTGCCGGAATGTATACATGGCGCAGCATCTGCCAGCGAGTACAGCCGGACATCTGACCCGCTTCGATCACTTCGGGGCTAACCTTCTTGAGGCCCAGCGTTGTCATCAGGATCATCGGCGGGATCGCGAATGTAATCGTTGCAACGGCTCCGGCGGTTGGACCCACCTTGAAGAAAATCACCGCAGGCAGCAGGTAGGTAAAGAAGGGCAGGGTTTGCAATATGGACAGGATGGGCTTCAGGACCCGCTCGAACCAACCGTATTTCCATGCGGCAATACCCAAAGCCAGCCCCAGCAGGAACGCCAGGGGTGCTGCAACCACGATCACCGACATTGTTTGCATGGCGATCTTCCACTGGCCGATTGCTGCGGTCCAGATAAAGGTGCCCGCGCCCAAAGCGGCCAACTTCCATCCACCGACAGCATAACCCACAACCGCGGCAACGGCGGCAATCGCAGACCATGGGATCGGTCCCAGATAGGGCCAGCGACGCTTGCCTTCCAAAAGGTTGGCCGATGTATCCAGCAGGAATTCAAGCGGACCTTCCGCGATGAAGCGGGTGACGTATATCAGGCCCAGGTCATTCTGGATGAAGTTGAAGATCGCATCCAGAACTTGTGCGGTGGGCGGGATCGCCGCTTCGGGGATGCGGTTCAGCCATTCAGGCAGAATACCAGCGGCTTTGGCAAGGATCAGTGCAAACGCCACTGCAAGCAGCGCGGTAAGTACCCGTGTACGTCCCCACGGCTTGTCCGAAGTCTCCGTCAGATCAGTGGACAGCGTCGCCATTATTCGGCTCCGAGCAGAACATTCAGAGCGGTGTCGCGTTCCAGGACACCGGTGATAACGCCTTTGTCATCTGCAACCGGCAAAAGGATGCGGTTGTCATTGACCAGAACTCGCGCAAGTTCGTGGATCGTTGCGCCACCATTGATCGGAGCTCCTTCCAGGGCGTGCCCGTTGACCGGTTTCGCCAGCCCTTTCGCATGCACCACGCGGGCTTTGTCGATGTCCTCGGTAAATTTCGCCACATATTCAGTGGCAGGATTCATGACGATTTGATCGGGTGTGTCACACTGTTCAACCGCGCCATTGCGCATGATCGCGATCCGATCTGCCAAACGCAGCGCTTCGTCAAAATCATGAGTAATAAAGACGATGGTTTTACCCAGCATCTCTTGAAGCCGTAGGAATTCATCCTGCATTTCACGTCGGATCAAAGGGTCAAGGGCGGAGAACGGTTCATCCAGGAACCAAATATCCGGCTCAATCGCCAGGGACCGGGCGATGCCGACCCGTTGCTGTTGCCCGCCGCTGAGTTCGCGCGGGAAATATTCTTCACGACCCTCAAGGCCCACCAGCTTGATTACTTCCAATGCGCGTTCGCGTCGGTCATGGCGATCCTGACCGCGCATTTCCAGCGGGAAGGCCACGTTATCCAGAACCGTACGATGCGGCAGCAGACCGAAGGACTGGAACACCATGCCCATCTTGTTGCGTCGCAACTCGATCAGGTCGCGCTCGCTCAGGCTCATGATGTTCTGACCGTCAACCTCAATCGTGCCGCCGGTAATGTCATGAAGACGTGAAAAGCACCGTACCAGAGTAGACTTACCTGATCCGGACAGCCCCATGATGACCAGCATTTCACCCCGGCCAACTTCAATCGAGACGTCTTTGACCCCGGCGATGTAACCGTCCGCACGTATCTCGTCGAAACTGCGACCCGCGGGCATAGATTTCAGATAGGTCTCAGGAGAGGCTCCAAACAGTTTCCAGACGTTTTTGGCTGAGATGACGGGCGCTGTGGCGGACATGGCTGCCTACTTTCTTGTTAGGCGCGGCCTTGCTTCAACGAGATCAGCAAGGCCGCGCCAGTTTCGTCGCGAATGACCGGTTTATCAACTGCAGGCGCTGATCCAGGGGTCAACAACAGCGCGGTTAGCGTCCAGCCATTCGGCTGCTGCCTCTTCCGGTTCCAGTTCGTCTGTATCGACCAGCTTGGCCATTTCCGCGATTTGCGGGTTGGTGAACGAAATTTCAGTCAATACGCAGTAGGCAGCCGGCCACTTATCTTTCATGCCATCCCACGCGGCTTTTTTCAGGTAACCGCTGGCTGGGTTTCCGCAATCATACAACGCATCGGGATTCGGACCTTTGGATGGATCTTTGTCGCAACCATCTTCCCAGGCCGGAAATTCAACAAACTCACCGGGCCAGACAGCTTCGGCAAAGTTGGGTGTCCAGTTGAAGACCAGAACAGGTTTCTTATCCGCCTCTGCCGCTCCGATCTCGGCCCAAAGGGCTGCAGCCGAACCCGCATTGATAACCGTGAAATTCAAATCAAGCGCTTCGGCACGTTCCTTACCGTGCTTCAACCAGTCGACGGGTCCATCCAGATACCGGCCTTTGTCCCCGGTTTCCGCTGTTGCGAAAAGATGCGCGCAGTCGTTTAAAGCTTGCCAATCAGGCAGGCCGGGGCAGGATTCCTTAGTCCACATCGGATACCACCAATCCTCGCGCGTGACTGCATCATGATCGCCTGCATCATGCAGTCCACCCTTTTCCAGCGCGGCGCGGAAGGATGCGCCAAATGCACCTTCCCAGACTTCCATCTCAAGTGTGACATCGCCCAAGCGTACCGACTCGTAGACCGCCTGACTGTCTGTTGTGACGTATTCGACGTTGTCACCGATCTCTTCTAGTAGTTGACCTGTAACGTAAGACATCACGATCTGACTGGACCAGTTGTGAATTGGAATGACGATCGGATCGCTGCTGTCTTCGGCGAACGCTCCGGTGCCCGCTACCGCTGCCAAGGTTGCAGCAGAAAATAGGTTTGTGAGTTTCATGTTTGCTCCCTGAGTGACGTACATTTCTTATCTGCGGACTCTTCCGGCCCCGAATTTTCTCATTCTGCCTAAGTTTTCACGAGACGCAGAACAGAAATTTGAGAGGCATTGCCTATAAATTCTTGAGGCAAATCTGACTTTTCACTATTTTAACAGTCAGTTGCCTGGTCGGTTTCCAGTCGAAACGGGCAAATGTTTTTGATTGCGATCATCTTCAGATTGGGAAACCGCCTTCAGATGCCAAAGAAAGCGCCAATTACCGGGAAGGTCCTTCCACCGCTCGATTACCTTTTGGCCTTTGAAGCGGCTGCGAAGGCGCAGAGTTTTGCGCAGGCCAGCAAGGTGCTCAACATTTCGGAAACGGCAATAAGCCGCAAGGTGCGACTGTTGGAACAACATTATGATGTTCCGCTGTTTGTCAGAGGTCATCGCTCGGTCTCGCTGACGCAGCAAGGTGCGATTTTGTTGGCAACTGTGGAAAAGTCGCTGGACCTGATGCGGGATGTTAGCCGTGACATGCTGGCTAAACATCAGGCCAACACAGTCTCGATCTCTGCGACCAACTCGGTTGCGTCACTCTGGTTGATGCCACAGCTAAGAAAATTCAACAAATCTAACGATCGCATTCGTATTTCGTTGGTGTCTTCCGACAGTGATGCAGAGTGCCTGTCAGATTCGATGGATTTGACGATATTGCGCGGGGATGGGGAATGGCCTGGATATGATGCTCAGCTGTTATTTGGGGAAACTGTTTTCCCGGTCTGTAGCCCGGAGTATCTCAATAGTAATCCGACGGTGACAGATTTAACTGCTTTGCCAGAGTTGGATCTGATTGAGGTGACCAGTAGTCACGCGGAATGGATGACATGGCACACGTGGTTCAACGGCAATGATATTTCGACCTCATTGATGGAACGCGCTGTGGCCTTCAACACCTATCCTCTCTCTATACAAGCTGCAGTCGATGGATTGGGGGTCGCATTGGGTTGGGCCCATCTTGTCGACCCACTGCTTGAAAGCGGCGCGTTGGTCAGACCAATTCAGGACGTCTCGGTGCGAACACAGTCTGGGTATTATCTTCTTAAAAGCCCAACGCAAAAAGCGTTCCCGGAATTACGCATCGTTGAGGATTGGTTGTTGGGGCTTAGCGCGGTGCGCAAACGTTACGCGTGATCCGTGACCCCATTGGGTAACAAATACCCTTTCGGTCATGTCCTCGTATTTCCAAGGTTGACCCAAGGGAAAAATTATTTACCGTAAAGAAAGTATTCGATTCCTCCCCGGTCGCAGATGCGGACGGGTTTGAGTCCGTTAAACCTACTTTGCACGGAGCCCAGCACCCAATGAGCTACAAATCCGACATCGAAATCGCCCGTGAGGCGAACAAGAAGCCGATTCAAGAAATCGGTGCGAAAATTGGCATCTCCAGTGACGATCTGCTGCCTTACGGCCACGACAAGGCGAAGGTCAGCCAGGACTTCATCAACTCGG
>NZ_JBQFVF010000009.1:0-190292 GCF_056539625.1 Ruegeria sp. BA12 | reverse complement strand
CTGCGGTCAGCGTGGTTTTACCGTGGTCAACGTGCCCAATCGTGCCGATGTTGACGTGCGGTTTTGTACGCTCAAACTTTTCCTTTGCCATGATGGCCTCCTTTTTCGGTAATGAAGGGAGCGCGTTAGCCTGCGCTCCCTCAAATCTTCGCTTATGCGTATTTCGCCTGAATCTCGTCCGAGATGTTCTGCGGAACCGGATCGTAGTGGTCGAACTGCATGGTGAACTGGGCACGACCCGACGACATCGAACGCAGAGTGTTGATGTAGCCGAACATGTTGGCCAGCGGAACAAACGCATCGATGGCGATCGCGTTGCCGCGCGGCTCTTGTCCAGACACCTGGCCCCGACGCGAAGTCAGGTCGCCGATGATACCGCCGGTGTATTCTTCCGGGGTGATCACTTCGACCTTCATGATCGGTTCCAGCAGTTTTGCGCCAGCTTTGCGCATGCCTTCACGCATACACATCCGCGATGCGATTTCGAACGCCAGAACGCTCGAGTCAACGTCGTGGAACTTACCGTCCAGCAGGGCAACCTTGAAGTCGATCACGGGGAAGCCAGCCAACGGGCCGCTATCCATGACCGAATTGATGCCTTTTTCAACACCCGGGATGTATTCCTTCGGAACGGCACCACCAACGATGCGGCTTTCGAACGAATAGCCTTCGCCCGGCTCGGTCGGCTGGATCTCCAGCTTGACTTCGGCGAACTGACCCGAACCACCCGATTGTTTCTTGTGGGTGTAAGTGTGTTCGACCGGCATCGAGATGGTCTCACGGTATGCCACCTGCGGTGCACCGATGTTCGCCTCGACCTTGAATTCGCGCTTCAGACGGTCCACCAGGATGTCCAGGTGAAGTTCGCCCATGCCCTTCATGATGGTCTGACCAGATTCCAGGTCGGTTTCCACACGGAAGGACGGGTCTTCGGCGGCCAGACGGGCCAGACCCTGGGACATCTTCTCTTGGTCGCCCTTGGTTTTGGGCTCAACCGCGATCTCGATCACCGGATCGGGGAAGGTCATGGTTTCCAGAACCACCGGATCCTTCGCGTCACACAGGGTGTCACCGGTGGTGGTGTCTTTCAGACCCGCCAGCGCGATGATGTCGCCTGCAAACGCTTCTTCGATCTCTTCCCGGTTGTTCGAGTGCATCATCATCATACGACCGATGCGCTCTTTCTTACCTTTGGTCGAGTTCAGGATCGAGTCACCCTTGTTCATGGTGCCCGAGTAGATCCGAGTGAAGGTCAGCGAGCCAACGAAGGGGTCGTTCATGATTTTGAACGCCAGGCCCGAAAAGGCCATGTCGTCGTCTGCACGACGGGCGATGTCACGAACTTCTTCCTCGTCGCCGGGCTTGAAGCCCATGTAATCGACTACGTCCAGCGGGCTGGGCAGATAGTCGATCACAGCGTTGAGCAGCGGCTGAACGCCTTTGTTCTTGAACGCCGAACCACCCAGAACCGGAACGAACGCGATTTCCAGTGTCCCTTTGCGCAGCAGGGCGCGCAGGGTCGGAACGTCGGGCTCATTGCCTTCCAGGTATTCCATCATCGCGTCGTCGTCCATTTCGACGGCCGCTTCGATCATCTTGCCGCGCCATTCGTCAGCCATGTCTTTCAGGCTGTCGCGGATCGGAGCTTTGATCCAGCTTGCGCCCAGATCTTCGCCCTGCCACAGCCACTCTTCCATGGTGACCAGGTCGATCAGGCCTTCCAGCTCGGACTCTGCGCCGATCGGAATACCAACCGGAACAGCACGTGCGCCGGTGCGGTCTTCGATCATGTTGACGCAGTTGAAGAAGTCAGCGCCGATCTTGTCCATCTTGTTGACGAAAACCATACGCGGAACCTTGTAGCGGTCAGCCTGACGCCACACGGTTTCGGTCTGGGGTTCAACACCGGCGTTTGCGTCCAGAACGCAGACGGCACCGTCGAGAACTGCCAGCGAACGTTCAACTTCGATGGTGAAGTCAACGTGGCCGGGAGTGTCGATGATGTTCAGGCGGTGCTTAGGCGTTTCTGCGGTCTGACCGTCCTCGGTGCGTTCCCAGAAAGTGGTGGTCGCAGCCGAAGTGATGGTGATGCCGCGTTCCTGCTCCTGCTCCATCCAGTCCATGGTGGCTGCACCATCGTGCACCTCACCGATGTTGTGGGATTTACCAGTGTAATACAGGATACGCTCCGAGCAGGTGGTCTTACCTGCGTCGATGTGCGCCATGATACCGAAGTTACGGTACAGTTCGAGCGGATATTCGCGTGCCATTGGTTAAAGCCTCTTGGATTACCAACGATAATGGCTGAAGGCTTTGTTCGCCTCGGCCATCTTGTGGGTGTCTTCACGCTTTTTCACGGCAGTACCGCGGGACTGTACAGCGTCCAGCAGTTCACCGGCAAGGCGTTCTTCCATGGTGTTTTCGTTGCGGGCGCGTGCAGCCGAGATCAGCCAACGGATGGCCAGGGCTTCGCGGCGCTCGGGGCGTACTTCGACCGGAACCTGGTAGGTTGCACCACCAACGCGGCGCGAGCGAACCTCGACCGACGGTTTGATGTTGTCGAGCGCTTCGTGGAACACTTCGACCGGTGCGCGCTTGATCTTGCCTTCAACGCGATCAAACGCGTTGTAGACGATGCGCTCTGCGACCGACTTCTTGCCGTCGATCATCAGGTTGTTCATGAATTTGGTCAGTACCTTGTCGCCAAATTTGGCGTCAGGCAGGACTTCGCGTTTTTCGGCGGCGTGACGACGTGACATATCAGCCTCTCCTTCTTACTTGGGACGCTTCGCGCCGTATTTCGAACGACGCTGCTTACGGTCTTTGACGCCCTGAGTATCCAGAACACCGCGCAGGATGTGGTAACGCACACCGGGAAGGTCTTTTACACGGCCGCCACGGATCAGAACAACCGAGTGTTCCTGCAGGTTGTGGCTTTCACCGGGGATGTACGAGATGACCTCGAACCCGTTGGTCAGGCGCACCTTGGCAACCTTACGCATAGCCGAGTTAGGCTTTTTAGGTGTGGTGGTGTACACGCGGGTGCAGACGCCGCGTTTCTGCGGGCACTGCTCCAGGTGCATGGACTTCGAGCGTTTTACTTTGGGCTGCCGCGGTTTGCGGATCAGCTGTTGAATAGTTGGCATTCCGGTTTCTTCCCCGTTTTGCAACACACATGACATGCACGCGCGTTGCGTGCGGTTAAACTTGCTGCACTTATGCGTCCACAAGCGCAAAACCCGCGAGCGTTCCCATTCCGAGGTGAACGTCGCGGTTGGTTATCAGAGGGCGCGAACTGCAAAATTGTTCAGGCCTTGACCAGTCCATTACTGAAATCGGTTATGGGGCGGCCCCCGGTACCGAGATAGCGCGCGTAATAGGGGGAGTCGGAGCAAGTGTCAACAGTGCACCCGTATGGGTGTCTCACCGGTCTGTTTATGCGGGAATATCAGGCCCCTTCCGGAATTTCCAGCACCGCAGCCGTTGCGACACCCTTTTCGGGCAGGCATAGTCTGTGCAACACGCTGCCCCACGGATCAAATATGCAAATCATCGGCCTGTGCCGCTTTTCCTATCCTGCCTATGGCGGCTTTCAGGTCGAACATGAAACGATCGAAGAACGTCGGCGGTACCTTTACAACCCCGCCCGCCTAGAAGAACGCTTTCGCCTGTTCGAAACCACTACACTGCCCTGCATTCGAGAACAGACCAACGAGGATTTTCAGTTTCTCATCGTGATCGGTGATTGCCTTCCCAAACCCGCTCTGGATCGATTGCGCGATCTAACCGCCGGCATGCCCCAGGTTCAGATCATCGCCCGCGCTCCGGGTCGACATCGCAAGGTGATGAAAGAGATTCTGAATGCCGCCCGCAACGACCCCAGCGACCCTTGCGTTCAATTCCGCCATGACGACGATGATGCCGTGTCAGTGGATTTTGTCGAACGTCTGCGCCTTGCCGTCGACGAGAGCAATGGTCTGATGGAGAACAACCGAACGGTCGCCATCGACTATAACAAGGGCTTTCTGGCCGAATTCGGGACAGATGGCATTCAGGCTGCCCAGGTTATGCGCCCCCTGTTGGGGATAGGCTTTGCGATGCATGTGCGTGGAAATTGCGAGCAGACAATTATGAATTTCGCCCATCACCGGATCGGGAATTTCATGCCGGTCATCAGTTATCCTGACGCGCCGATGTGGGTTCGCACGCTCAACCAGTTTAACGATTCACGCAATTCGCGTGACACTAAGACTGAGCTGTTGCCTCTGACACCCGAACAAGAAGGTGAATTCATCGCCCGCTTTGCGATAGATCAGAACTTTGTGCGTCAAGTTCACTCGGCGGGCTGCGTCTGACGTTCGCGGAATAATGTGAACAGCCCTGCCCCAACGACCAGCGTTGCCCCCAACATAGTAATCGTGTCCGGCCATTCCCCGAAAATCAGCCACCCCAGCCCCAGCGCCCAGATCAGGCTGGAGTATCGGAAGGGCGCGACGAACCCGACCTCGCCTACGCGCATAACCATGACGCTGAACAGATAACCCCCAAGTACGAACACCGCTGCCGATGCCACCATCAAACCAGCCCCGACCGGCACCGGTTCCCACCCCGTCGCAACCGTGGCAATCCCCGCTGACGCGGTAATCGTCAGGGACGTCGCCAAGGTAACCGCCAGCGAAGGCACATGCACCGACATCCGCCGCGTAATCAAATCCCGTGCCGTGACCGATGCCACCGCAATCAAGGCATAGATCGCGTATATGCTGAACCCATCGGGGCCGGGCCGCACAATCAACAGCATCCCGGCAAAGCCCAACACAATCGCCAGAACTCGTCGCCACCCGATCTGTTCGCGGAAAAACAGTACTGCGCCCAGCGTGACCGTCAGCGGCAGGGCCTGCAGCACTGCGGTCACGTTGGCTAGCGGCATATGCAGCAACGCGGTTAGAAAAAAGAACGTGGCCGACAGCTCGGCCAGACACCGGATCACCACCAGCCATTTGTCGTGACACGGGAAATTCAGATGCAACGCCCCCAGATGACGCGCCAGCAGAAACACCAAAACCGTCGCCAAAAATCCGCGCATTGCTACCATCTGAAACAACGGCATTTCGGCGCCTGCCGCCTTGATCAGAGCATCATTGATGGTAAAGGCGGCCATGCTGCCCATCATCAGCAGCGCGCCTTGCACGTTTGGAGACATGGCTAAAGAATCCGGTCGAAAGTCGATTGCTGCATTGGCTCAATCGATCGACTTATTGTCAACGCAACTTAGTAGGCGAACAGGAAAATTACGTCTCAATTTGCCGGACACAATCTAATCGCCATCAAAATCCAAAGACGCGCCCACCGCCGATACCTTCGACGGTCACCCCAGCACTTAGGTTATGCGTCGCGATCAGCCCTCCGGACATGTTTAAAACCCCAAGCCGGTTGCCGTTTTGAAGTGCAACGTAAAGCTCACGGCGTTCAGCGTTGATCCCGAGGCCAAAGCGCTCAATCTGCAATGCCGCACCAACCGAGGGGTTGGTTGGGCGAATGACCCTTTTGGTGGTGCCGTTCAGATCAATCTCGGCAATCAGACGATTCCGAATAAACAACACGTAAAGGGTGCCGGTATTTTTGTCGAAGGCCAGCCCTCCTATCGGTCCTTGCGGTTGCGCAAGCCTGATATGGCGTACGAACTGCCCGTCGCGCGTCAATTCTGAAATCATCAGACCGTTTGGATGATCCAGGAAAAGATGGCCGTCTGCACCCCGAATAGCGAGCCCGCATTCCTTGATCGGGAAGTCGTCAGGAGTAACCCCTCCGCAACCGGCCGGTACGCGCTGCGCCGAAAAGGTGCGTAGAACGCGGCCATTTCGATCAAGTTCCTGCAACTGTGTACCGGGGAGATTGCGCAGGAAAATCCGCCGCCGCGGCTGGTCATAGGCAAGACCCACTATCGAAGCGGAAACTGGAATAAGCCGTGTGGTACCATCGGGAATTTTTACTTCCCGAGACGGCTGCCCCTGCGGCATCCCGACATAGGCGTAGTCACTGCATGCCGCCAGCAGGCCAATCCCCAAAACCGATAATGCACGAGACAATTTCAATACAGCTCTCATAATTCAAATCTCCGGTGGATTTGTGCGCGAGACGTAAAAAACCATACCATGAAAAGGGTTTTTCTAGAATAAAACTGCTCATATTAATTTGCGCAGAACCGAGCCGCACAGTCTGCGACCCATCCCTTGCCGTTGTCAGCGCTTCAATCCAGGCAAAGGGCACAGGCGGCCACCCAAAGAAAAAGGCCCCGCGAAATCGCGGGGCCTGATCTTTGGATTATCGTAGTCGCTTACTCGCGGCTTTCCGGGGTTTCCACCAGAACGTCCAGCTCGTCTCCAACCATGTCGTCTTCGACAATCGGGGCAGCCAAGGCAGCGGCCGCTTCGGCCTCTTCCCGGCGGGCTTCGATCACGACGTTGTCGCGCGACTGGGCAACCTGACGCACAGCCTGGGTTGCACCACCTGTACCGGCAGGGATCAGGCGACCGACGATGACGTTCTCTTTCAGGCCAACCAGCTTGTCCTTTTTGCCCTGTACTGACGCTTCGGTCAGCACGCGGGTGGTTTCCTGGAACGACGCCGCCGAGATGAACGAACGCGTCTGCAGCGAGGCTTTGGTGATCCCCAAGAGGATCGGTTCGCCCTGAGCCGGACGGCCACCGCGCGAGAGGGTCTTCTCGTTGGCTGCGTCAAACTCCTGCTTGTCGACATGTTCGCCTTTCAACAGGGTGGTGTCGCCTGAATCCAGGATCTCCCACTTCTGCAGCATCTGGCGCACGATGACCTCGATGTGCTTGTCGTTGATCTTCACGCCCTGCAGACGATAGACGTCCTGCACCTCGTCGATCATGTAATCCGCCAGCGCTTCGACACCCATGATGGACAGGATGTCATGCGGGGCCGGGTTACCATCCATCAGGTATTCACCCTTTTGGATAAAGTCACCTTCCGCGACCGGGATATGTTTGCCCTTGGGAACCATATACTCGATCGTTTCCATCGACTCATCCGCCGGTTCGATGCTGATGCGGCGCTTGTTCTTGTAGTCGCGGCCAAAGCGCACGTAACCATCGGCTTCTGCGATGATCGCGTGATCTTTCGGACGTCGGGCTTCGAACAGTTCGGCCACACGCGGCAGACCACCGGTGATGTCCTTGGTCTTGGCACCTTCGCGCGGGATACGCGCGACAACGTCACCGGCTTCGATCTGCTGGCCATCTTCGACCGACAGGATCGCATCCACCGACATCGGATAGTGAACCGGGTTGCCCGCATCGTTGCGGACCGGTTCGCCATCTTCACCGACCAGAATGATCTCGGGCTTCAGATCGCTGCCTTTGGGGGCCGCACGCCAGTCGATCACGATCTTCTGAGTCATGCCGGTTGCGTCGTCGGTCTCATCGCGGACAGCGATGCCCGAAACGAGGTCAACGTATTTCGCAGTACCGGCTTTCTCGGCGATGATCGGCAGGGTGTAGGGATCCCACTCGAACAGCTTGTCGCCACGGGCCACTTTGGTGCCATCCTTGACGAACAGCTTGGAACCATAGCCCAGCTTGTGGCTGGCACGCTCTTCGCCGTGTTCGTCCTTGATCACCAGCTTCATGTTCCGGCCCATGACCAGACTTTCGCCTGCGGCATTGACCAGAATCTGCGGGTTCTCGAAGGAAACGACACCGTCCTGGCTGGCTTCTTGGAACGACTGCTGACCACCTTGCGCAACACCACCAATGTGGAAGGTCCGCATCGTCAGCTGTGTACCGGGCTCACCGATGGACTGGGCGGCGATGATGCCGACAGCCTCACCTGTGTTCACCATGGTACCGCGCGCAAGGTCACGACCGTAGCAGGTCGCACAGACGCCTTCCTCAGACTCACAGGTCAGAGGCGAGCGGATGCGCATGGACGCAACACCGGCTTCGTCAATGGTGTCGGCCATACGTTCGTCGATCAACTGACCAGCGGCCACGATCACCTCATCCGTACCCGGACGCAGAACGTCATCGGCAGAGACTCGGCCCAGCACACGTTCGGCCAGCGAGGCAACAACCTCACCGTCGTTCACCGCAGCTTCGGCGGTGATCGCGCGCTCAGTGCCACAGTCGATCTCACGAACGATGCAATCCTGCGCCACGTCTACCAGACGACGGGTCAGATAACCTGAGTTCGCCGTCTTCAGAGCGGTATCCGACAGACCCTTACGGGCGCCGTGGGTCGAGTTGAAGTATTCAAGAACGGTCAGGCCTTCCTTGAAGTTCGAGATGATCGGCGTCTCGATGATGTCACCGTTCGGTTTGGCCATCAGGCCGCGCATACCGCCCAGCTGTTTCATCTGAGTGACCGAGCCACGCGCACCGGAGTGGGCCATCATATAGACTGAGTTCGGTTCCTGCTCGGATCCGTCCTCTGCCCGATCCGAGGATGAGATCGTGCTCATCATCGCTTCGGTCACGCGGTCGTTACACTTCGACCAGGCATCGACAACCTTGTTGTACTTTTCGCCCTGAGTGATCAGGCCATCCATGTACTGCTGTTCAAAGTCCTTCACCTGACCGCGGGTGTCATCAACGATGCCCCATTTGTCATCCGGAATAACCATGTCGTCCTTGCCGAACGAGATGCCCGCCTTGAACGCTTCTTTGAAGCCCATCGACATGATCTGGTCACAGAAGATAACCGACTCTTTCTGACCGCAGTAGCGATAGACGGTGTCGATGACCTGCTGCACTTCTTTCTTCCGCAGCAGGCGGTTTACCAGTTCGAACGGCGCTTTGTTGTTCATCGGCAGCAAGGCACCCAGACGCAGACGGCCCGGAGTGGTCTCGTAACGCTTCTGAACTTCGTTGCCTTCGTCGTCGATCTGCGTGATCCGCGCGGTGATTTTCGAGTGCAGATGCACCTCACCCGCGTCCAGCGCGTGCTGGACTTCTTCGATCGAACCAAAGACTTTGCCTTCTCCCGGCATGCCTTCGCGTTCCAGGGTCACATAGTACAGACCCAGGATCATATCCTGCGACGGAACGATGATCGGCGCACCGTTTGCAGGCGACAGAACGTTATTCGTCGACATCATCAGAACACGGGCTTCCAGCTGGGCCTCAAGGCTCAGCGGAACGTGAACGGCCATCTGGTCACCGTCGAAGTCGGCGTTAAAGGCCGAACAGACCAGCGGGTGCAGCTGGATGGCTTTACCTTCGATCAGGACCGGCTCGAACGCCTGAATGCCAAGACGGTGCAGCGTCGGCGCACGGTTTAGCATGACAGGGTGTTCGCGGATCACCTCGTCGAGGATATCCCACACTTCGGGACGCTCTTTCTCGACCAGTTTCTTCGCCTGTTTCACGGTCGAAGACAAACCCTTGGCTTCAAGGCGCGAGTAGATGAACGGCTTGAAAAGTTCCAGCGCCATCTTCTTGGGCAGACCACACTGGTGCAGCTTGAGTTCCGGACCGGTCACAATGACCGAACGGCCCGAGAAGTCGACGCGCTTACCCAGAAGGTTCTGACGGAAGCGGCCCTGCTTACCTTTCAGCATGTCTGACAGCGATTTCAGTGGACGCTTGTTGGCACCGGTGATCACGCGGCCACGACGGCCGTTGTCGAACAGAGCGTCAACGGATTCCTGCAGCATCCGCTTTTCGTTGCGGACGATGATGTCAGGTGCACGCAGTTCGATCAGACGCTTCAGACGGTTGTTCCGGTTGATGACTCGGCGATACAGATCGTTCAGATCCGAGGTCGCGAAGCGGCCACCATCCAGCGGAACCAGCGGACGCAGTTCCGGCGGGATGACCGGGATCACGGTCATCACCATCCACTCGGGCCGGTTGCCCGACTCGAGGAAGGATTCAACAACCTTCAGACGCTTGATGATCTTCTTGGGCTTCAGCTCACCGGTGGCTTCGGCCAGATCAGCGCGCAGCTGCTCGGCTTCGGCTTCCAGATCGATCTGGGCCAGCATCTCACGAATGGCTTCAGCACCGATGTTGGCGGTGAACGCGTCCATGCCATAGGCATCCTGCGCATCCATGTACTCTTCTTCGGTCAGCATCTGGCCATAGGTCAGGTCAGTCAGACCGGGCTCGATGACGACATAGTTTTCAAAGTACAGAACGCGTTCCAGATCGCGCAGCGTCATGTCCAGCATCAGACCGATGCGGGACGGCAGCGATTTCAGGAACCAGATATGTGCGACGGGCGCGGCCAGTTCGATGTGGCCCATACGCTCGCGGCGGACTTTCTGCAGGGTGACTTCCACACCGCATTTCTCGCAGACAACGCCGCGATACTTCATCCGCTTATATTTGCCGCACAGACATTCGTAATCTTTGATCGGGCCAAAGATACGTGCGCAGAACAGACCGTCACGCTCGGGCTTGAACGTCCGGTAGTTGATGGTTTCGGGTTTCTTGATCTCACCATAGGACCAAGACAGAATCCGTTCAGGGCTGGCCAGCGAGACCTTGATCTCGTCGAAAACCTTCGGCGGCGTCAGCGGGTTGAACGGGTTGTTGGTGATTTCCTGGTTCATTTTGATACCTCAAATTTTGCGGAAGGGGGGACGGGAGGAAGAGCCGAGGCCCTTACTCCTCAACCTCCGCATCCAGGAGTTCCATATTCAGGCCGAGGCCACGGACTTCTTTAACCAGAACGTTGAACGATTCCGGTACGCCCGCTTCAAAGTTATCCTCGCCCTTGACGATCGACTCATAGACCTTGGTCCGGCCGGCGACGTCATCCGATTTCACGGTGAGCATCTCCTGCAGGGTGTAGGCGGCGCCGTAAGCTTCCAGAGCCCAGACTTCCATCTCACCAAAGCGCTGACCACCGAACTGCGCCTTACCACCCAGCGGCTGCTGGGTAACCAGGCTGTACGGCCCGGTCGAACGCGCGTGGATCTTGTCGTCCACCAGGTGGTGCAGTTTCAGCAGGTATTTGATGCCCACGGTCACCGGACGCGCAAATTGCTCACCGGTGCGACCGTCGAACAGGATCGACTGACCGCTTTCCGAGAAGCCCGCACGCACCAGCGCATCGTTGACGTCAGCCTCTTTGGCACCATCAAAGACCGGGGTCGCGATCGGAACACCGCGGGTCACGTTGCCCGCCGCCTCGATCAGGTGACCCTCGTCCATGTTGGCAATGCCTTCTTCATAGACATTCTCGCCATAGGCCAGCTTCATCGCTTCGCGCACCGGGGTCAGGTCGCCGGAACGGCGGTATTCACCCAGAGCTTCGTCGATGTTCAGACCCAGACCGCGCGCGGCCCAACCCATGTGGGTTTCAAGGATCTGACCAACGTTCATACGCGACGGCACGCCCAGCGGGTTCAGACAGAAGTCAACCGGAGTACCATCGGCCAGGAACGGCATGTCTTCCATCGGGACAACCTTGGAGATCACACCTTTGTTCCCGTGACGACCGGCCATCTTGTCGCCCGGCTGCAGCTTACGCTTCACGGCAATAAAGACTTTGACCATCTTCATCACACCCGGCGGCAGGTCGTCGCCACGGCGGACCTTCTCGACCTTGTCTTCGAAACGGGCGTCCAGAGCACGCTTGAGCACTTCGTACTGCTCGTTCAGCGCTTCGACGATCTGTGCGTCCTTCTCGTCTTCCAGCGCCAGTTGCCACCACTGACCACGGGTCAGGGTTTCCAGCAGATCCTCGGTGATTGCCGAGCCTGCCTTGACGCCTTTCGGGCCTTTGACAGCAGTTTTACCCAGGATCAGGCCTTGCAGACGCGCATAGATGTTGCGGTCCAGGATCGCCAGCTCGTCGTCCCGGTCACGGGCCAGACGCTCGACTTCTTCACGCTCGATCTGCAGCGCACGCTCGTCTTTCTCGACGCCGTGACGGTTGAAGACGCGAACTTCGACCACTGTACCGTAATCGCCCGGCTTCACGCGCAGCGAGGTGTCGCGCACGTCAGATGCTTTTTCACCAAAGATGGCGCGCAGCAGCTTTTCTTCCGGGGTCATCGGGCTTTCGCCCTTCGGAGTGATCTTGCCGACCAGAATATCGCCCGGCTCAACATCCGCACCGATGTAAACGATGCCCGCCTCGTCGAGGTTACGCAGCGCTTCTTCACCGACGTTCGGGATGTCGCGGGTGATCTCTTCCGGGCCCAGCTTGGTGTCACGGGCGGCGACTTCAAATTCCTCGATATGGACCGAGGTAAAGACGTCATCGCGCGCGATACGTTCACTGATCAGGATCGAGTCTTCGTAGTTGTAGCCGTTCCACGGCATGAACGCGACGACCACGTTTTTACCAAGCGCCAGTTCACCGATATCGGTGGACGGACCATCGGCAACAACCTCGCCTTTCATGACGGTGTCGCCCACTTTCACCAGCGGACGCTGGTTGATGCAGGTGTTCTGGTTCGATCGCTGGAATTTGCGCAGACGATAGATGTCAACGCCAGCGTCGCCCAGTTCCAGATCTTCGGTGGCACGGATAACGATACGCTGGGCATCGACCTGGTCGATGATGCCGGCGCGTTTCGCCTGGATCGCAGCGCCCGAGTCGATCGCAACCTTTTCCTCGATCCCGGTACCGACCAGCGGTGCCTCGGCCCGCAGCAGCGGAACCGCCTGACGTTGCATGTTCGAGCCCATCAGAGCGCGGTTGGCGTCGTCATTTTCAAGGAACGGAATCAGCGATGCAGCAACCGAAACCAACTGTTTCGGCGACACGTCGATCAGGTCCACATTCTCGCGCGGAGCGAGGGTGTAGTCACCGGCCTGACGGGTCGAGACCAGATCGTTGATGAACTTGCCGTTCTGATCCAGCGTCGCGTTCGCCTGCGCCACGGTGTGACGCATTTCCTCGGTCGCGGACATGTAGTGAACCTCATCGGTCACCTCGGCGTCTTTGACAACGCGGTAGGGTGTTTCGATGAAGCCATACTTGTTCACGCGGGCAAAGGTGGCCAGCGAGTTGATCAGACCGATGTTCGGACCTTCCGGCGTTTCAATCGGGCACATCCGACCATAGTGGGTCGGGTGAACGTCACGCACCTCAAAGCCCGCACGTTCACGCGTCAGACCACCGGGGCCAAGCGCCGAGAGACGGCGTTTGTGGGTGACTTCCGACAGCGGGTTGGTCTGGTCCATGAACTGCGACAGCTGCGACGAGCCGAAGAATTCGCGGACAGCAGCAGCAGCCGGTTTCGCGTTGATCAGGTCCTGCGGCATGACGGTGTCGATCTCGACTGACGACATACGCTCTTTGATCGCGCGCTCCATGCGCAGCAAGCCGACGCGGTACTGGTTTTCCATCAACTCGCCGACCGAACGGACACGGCGGTTGCCGAGGTGGTCGATGTCGTCGATGTCGCCTTTACCGTCGCGCAGCTCCACCAGCGCCTTGATGCAGGCCACAATGTCTTCGCGGCGCAGGGTGCGCAGGGTGTCCGGCGCGTCCAGAGCCAAACGCATGTTCATCTTCACACGGCCAACGGCGGACAGGTCATAACGCTCGCTGTCGAAGAACAGCGTGTCGAACAGGGCCGAGGCCGCTTCGACGGTGGGCGGCTCGCCCGGGCGCATGACACGGTAGATGTCCATCAGCGCGCTTTCGCGGCCCATGTTCTTGTCCTGCGCCATGGTATTGCGCATGTAGGGGCCAACATTGACGTTGTCGATGTCCAGAACCGGGATGTCGGTGATACCTGCGTCGATCAGCTCTTTCACTGTGCCGCCGATCAGCTCGCCGTCCTTGTCGTATTCCAGGGTCAGCTCATCACCGGCTTCGACATAGATCGCGCCGTTTTCTTCGTTGATGATGTCCTTGGCGACGAACTTGCCGACGATGTGATCAAAAGGAACCAACAGGTTGGTGACGACGCCTTCTTCGATCAGCTTCTTGACCGCGCGCGGAGTGACTTTCTTACCTGCTTCAGCAATCACTTCACCGGATTTGGCGTCAACCAGATCATAGGTCGGGCGGGTGCCGCGCACTCGCTCGGGGAAGAACGGCGCGATCCAGCCCTTTTTCTTGTCCAGCTTGTAGGACACGGTGTTGTAATACGCGTCCATGATCGCTTCTTGATCCAGACCCAGCGCATACAGCAGGGTTGTCACAGGCAGTTTGCGGCGGCGGTCGATACGGGCGAAAACGATGTCCTTGGCGTCAAACTCAAAGTCCAGCCAGCTGCCGCGATACGGGATGATGCGGCAGGCAAACAGAAGCTTGCCCGAGGAATGGGTTTTGCCCTTGTCGTGGTCAAAGAACACACCGGGCGAGCGGTGCATCTGGGACACGATCACACGCTCGGTACCATTCACGATGAAGGTCCCGTTCGGCGTCATCAGGGGCATATCGCCCATGAACACGTCCTGTTCCTTGATGTCTTTTACCGACTTGGCGCCGGTATCTTCGTCGACATCAAACACGATCAGACGCAGAGTGACCTTCAGCGGCGCGCTGTAGGTCATGTCGCGCTGCATGCACTCTTCGACGTCGTATTTGGGCTTTTCCAGATCGTATTTCACGAACTCCAGAACGGAGGTTTCGTTGAAATCCTTGATCGGGAAAACCGACTGGAACACACCTTTGATGCCTTCGCCGTCAGTGGGCTGCTCTGCATCGCCGGAGCGTAGGAAAAGGTCATAAGAAGATTTCTGGACCTCAATGAGGTTCGGCATCTCCAGCACTTCGCGGATTTTGCCGTAATATTTCCGAAGACGTTTCTGGCCAAGGAACGTTTGAGCCATGTCAGATGTCACCTTTCGATGTTCTCAGCGGGCAAAGACACCGTCGGGCCCCGGCGCCTTGCACATTCGAGACGACACGTCCGGATCAATTCGTGGCCACCGTCCCGAAGGCAGCCTCCCGATCCGAAAACCGCGTCTTAGAAAACGCCCCCGTTCATGAGGCCCTTTCTAAGACAGGTTCGGCTGGACCCGGATTTCTCCGGGCCCAGCCAAAATTTGCGGCGCATCAGCGATGCGCCAGACAACGGGCTTAGGCCAGTTCGACCTCGGCGCCAGCTGCTTCCAGCTTGCCTTTGATCTCTTCGGCTTCGTCCTTCGACACAGCTTCTTTGATCTTACCGCCAGCTTCGACCAGCTCTTTGGCTTCTTTCAGGCCCAGACCGGTGATGCCGCGAACTTCTTTTATCACGTTGATTTTCGAAGCGCCGGCGTTCTTCAGAACGACGTCGAATTCGGTTTTTTCTTCCTCAGCTGCGCCACCGGCGTCGCCACCAGCTGCGACCATTACGGCGCCGCCAGCTGCGGGCTCGATGCCGTATTCGTCTTTGAGGATGGTTTTCAGTTCTTGTGCTTCCAGCAGGGTCAGACCCACGATGCTTTCTGCGAGTGCTTTCAGATCAGCCATTTTATCAGCTCTTTCCGTTTACAGTGTGTGTTCCAACGTCAGGGTATTCACCCTACGCAGATCATTCAGTGCCAACCGCTTACGCAGCTTCCGCCTTCTCTTCGATGGTGGAAAGGATGCTTGCGATGTTGCTTGCAGGTGCGCCAATCGCGCCGGCGATGTTCGAAGCAGGTGCGCCAATGCAGCCCACGATCGAAGCAATGAGCTCCTCGCGAGACGGCATTTTCGAAACTGTTTCGACGCCTTTGCGGTCCAGAGCGTTCTCACCCATTGCACCACCAAGAATCTCAAAATTCTTGTTATCCTTGGCGAAGTCCTCGGCCACCTTGGCTGCTGCCACGGGGTCCTCGGAATAGGTCAGAACGGTCATCCCTGTCAGCAGGTCGGCCATGCTTGCACACGGCTTACCCTCAAGGGCGATTTTGGCGAGCCTGTTCTTGGCAACACGCACGGCACCACCCGCGTCACGAGCACGTGCGCGAAGGTCCTGCATCTCGGCAACTGTCAGACCGGCGTAGTGCGAAACCACTACGACGCCAGAGCTTTCGAAGATTTGGCCGAGTTCCTCGACCACTTTCTCTTTCTGGGCTCTATCCACAGTTCTCTCCAAGTTAGGGGTGATACCTCACCCCGGCTCATATTTGCCGAAGGGTTAACCCCGGCGTTCAGGTCCGTTGTTACGGGATTGGCCAAAACTCGCCCGAGGATCGTGACCCTCAGAATTCTTTGGTCTTACCCGTCTCAGGCAGGGAATTAAGGGGCCGAATGGACCCACCCACCGTCTTGGACGAAACAAAATAAAGCGCACGACGAATCGCACGCTTTATTCCGCAGCTCTATTTAGGCCAGATGGCAGGGGTTTCCAAGGGGTAAATTGACCGTTCCAACCGGATTGCTTCACCGCCCAGATCCGTCGTGCAAAACCCAAAGCCAGCCATCACAGCATTGACATGACACCAGCCCTGAGGTCCATTCGATCCGCACAGTGAAAAGCCACATAGAACGACGCATTTGAATGCTGGATCTTTCCGATACTGAACAGACATTCGCTTCAGAGTGTGTGGCCGAGTTTTCACGGCGCAATCCTGTCGGGCCTGTGAAGAAAGTCGAATGCGTCTATCGCTCGCACGCGTTTCCGGATTCGCGTCTGGTCTTGAAAATCACAACCGGAATTGAAAGCTTTGCGCTGAAAATCGACAACAACTCTCCCACCACTGGAAGGCTGCGGGATGAGTTCAGCCTGCTAACCGATCTTCACCAGCATTTTGAAAACAACCCGTCATCGCAGGTTATCCGCCCGATTTACCTGTCGCCATCTGAAACCTTCTTTGTCACCGAATTCATCAACCGGCCAACCGCGGTCGACCTGATCTATAACAGCAAGAACGAAAATCAGGTTGCCCAGATTTTTCGCCGTGCTGGATCATGGTTGAATGATCTTCATGACCGCCACCCCCCGGCGAGCTATGCATTTCGGCCAAAATGGATGACGGACAGCATTCGCGACCTGTCAACTACAGTGCCCTATGATATCGCGGGCACAAGTCGGAAAATGGTAAACGTCATGCTGGCCGAAGCTGCTCGCCTGAAGGGCATTCAGGATATCCGGGTCTTTTCGCATGGAGATTTTCACGGGCAGAACCTGATTGTCGGGCAGGGAAAAACGATTGGCCTGGATTTTACTGAATCCCGCGAAAAGCTGGCCGTGTACGATATTGTCGACTTTCTAAAGGCAGATATTTTTCGCGACGGGGCCGGACCCGATGTGGATCGCAGCGGTATTCTCAGAAAAAACAAGGATATGTTCTTTCGCCGTTATCGGCATCCCATCAACATGGAAATTCTGGATTACTGCATCCGGGGACGGTTGTTGAAGGACTGGCTGGCGTTGTGGCAACCCAACCACGACTGTAGCCCGTTTGAGGAAGACAAACGACAGCGGTTGGGCAATCGCTTGAAAGTTGTGTTTCAAGGATAATGAGACTGTTGCGGTAACCGTCCCAGTTGACAATTATTTGTGCGGTATTTTGAAGAACCCGGTTGACGCATCCACCCAACCAATTTCTTATCTTTCAGCAAAATTTCGCGTGGCCTTCGTCGCCTTTGGCCCAACATAACAAGTACAAAAGAGGAATAATCGCGCAGATGGTTCTCCGCAGTTTTTTCGCTCAGGACAGTGCCAGTCTAATCGCCACATTCGTTCCGGCCGGGGGCGATGCCAATGACATTGTCGTCGGTGGATCTATTATCAACAACTCAGACACACCGGACGGCACCATTTTTGCCTATTCGGGTGGATTTGGCACTACTGTCACGCTGGACGACACCAGCGGCAGCCCGGATATATTCGACGACGATCAGGAAACGGGCCACATCATTACTGATGGCGGTGGCATCGTCACAAATGGCACACAGGTTGAATCTGAGTCCGTGATCACCGTGCGGGCTCTGGACATTAACGGAAACCCAACCGGACCCGAGATTGACATCTACGTGTTTTCCCAGAACGGGGTCACGCAGGACGTTTGGGGCTATAGCACGTCGGCCCCCCTGGTGCCGGGAACCTCTTATGTCAAAATCAGCGGCTCAAACGCGGGGTCGTCGCCCTATACGGATTTCATTACGTGCTTTGGCCTGGGAACCCTGATCGAAACCGAAGATGGTGACGTCGAAGTGCAGAACCTGAAAAAGGGTCAGCGCGTCTGGACCCGGGATGGCGGGCTGCAACCGATCCTGTGGATCGGAACGACCGAGGTTCATGGCCATGGCGCGTTCGCTCCGGTCGTGATCGAAGCTGGCGCCATCGGAAACACGCATGAGCTTGTGGTCTCGCAACAGCACAGGGTCCTGATACAGTCACCGGCAACCGACATGCTGTTTGGCTCGTCCGAAGTGTTCGTGGCCGCGAAGCACCTGTGCGGCCTTCCCGGCGTTTCGATCCGTGAGACGGACCGCATCACCTATACGCATTTCATGTTCGACCGGCATCACATTGTGCGATCAAACGGCGCGCTGACGGAAAGCTACTATTACGGCGATACTGCCAAATATTCCCTATCATCCCCGCAAAGGGCGGAAATCCTCGCGCTTTTCCCATCGGTTGAAGAGATCGGAAATGCGTTCCAGCACACGGCCGTCAAGACAATCGGGGCGCATGAAGCCCGCGTATTGCGCACATACCTCTGATCACGCGGACCGCAAAAATGAAAAACCCGGGTCGCATATGCAACCCGGGTTCTTTTTCTAAGCGCTTGGCTGGGGCTTATTCGCCGGCCGCAGCCGCCACATCCAGAGTCACGCCTGGGCCCATGGTCGAGCTCAGCGCGATTTTCTTCATGTAGGTGCCTTTGGCGCCCGACGGCTTGGCCTTGGCCACGGCCGAGATGAAGGCACGGACGTTTTCGACCAGCTTGGCTTCGTCGAACGACGCTTTGCCAACGCCGGCGTGTACAACGCCGCCTTTTTCCGCCTTGAACTGAACTTCACCACCCTTGGCTGCTTCAACGGCCGCTTTCACGTCCATGGTAACAGTGCCAACCTTGGGGTTCGGCATCAGGTTGCGGGGGCCCAGAACTTTACCCAGACGGCCAACGATCGGCATCATGTCCGGGGTGGCAATGCAGCGATCGAATTCGATGGTGCCGCCCTGAATGGTTTCCATCAGGTCCTCTGCGCCGATGATGTCCGCGCCTGCTTCTTTCGCTTCGTCAGCCTTGGGGCCACGTGCGAACACAGCAACGCGCATCGCTTTGCCGGTGCCGTTCGGCAGGCCGACAACGCCACGAACCATTTGGTCCGCGTGACGGGTGTCAACGCCCAGGTTCAGAGCGATTTCGATGGTCTCGTCGAACTTCGAAGTGGCGTTGCCTTTGACCAGGGAAACAGCTTCTTCGACCGACAGGTTTTCCTTGCCAGCGACAGCTTCGCGCGCAGCGCGGGTACGTTTACCAAGTTTTGCCATCTTACTTCACCTCGATGCCCATAGAGCGGGCCGAGCCCAGGATGATCTGCATTGCGCCTTCGACGTCGTTGGCGTTGAGATCTTTCATTTTGGCTTCGGCGATTTCGCGAACCTGCTTACTGGTCACGGTTGCCACGGTCTCGCGACCTGGGTTTTCCGCGCCACGAGGGCGGTTACGCTTGCCGACCGGCTTCAGGCCAGCTGCTTTTTTCAGGTAGTAAGACGCGGGCGGCGTCTTGATGTCCATGGTGAAGGACTTGTCCTGATAATAGGTGATCACGGTCGGGCAAGGTGCGCCCTGCTCCATATCTGCGGTCTTGGCGTTGAACGCCTTGCAGAATTCCATGATGTTGATGCCGCGCTGACCCAGCGCCGGACCAACTGGCGGCGACGGGTTCGCCTGACCTGCAGGAACCTGCAGTTTCATTGTACCAGCAAGCTTCTTGGCCATTTGGTTTTCCTTTCAACGTAGATAGGACGCGTCCTACCCGGTTTATGTTGCGTGGTCCGATCCGGGATCGCGATCCCAGCAACCTCCCACGAGAGAATCTCGCCCGAAGACGATAGAGGCGGCATGTATAGGGGAATTGTGGGGTTGGCAAGAGGTTGGCGTTACAGTTTGGCATCACCGCTTTGGGCCCGAAACACGCGTACTCATCTCTGCCTGTCTCCTCAACTGCAAGACCGATTAGCGCCACAAATTCTTCCTCGGACTGGCGTTCTGTGGCAGACTGGCACTTTCAAGGCGCAGGAGGGATCGGAAAATGAACGGGTTTGGGTCGCCGAAGAAAACACGGGAGTTTCACAACCACCACTTTGACTCCTCCATGTGGAACGATTTCGAATTTCGTAATGACGATATCATCATCGCTACCTATGCAAAGTCTGGAACGACTTGGGTTCAGCAAATCGTCGCTCAGCTGATATTCAACGGCGCTGAAGACCTCGACGTCGCCGAGATGTCGCCGTGGCTTGACCTTCGGGTCCCGCCCAAAGAGGTCAAGTTACCAGCAGTCGCGTCGCAAACGCACCGACGCTTCTTAAAAACGCATTTACCGGTGGATGCGCTCGTTTTCTCAGAACAAGCCAAATACATATACATTGGGCGCGATGGGCGTGACGTAGTATGGAGCTTTCACAACCATCATTCGAACGCGAATGACACTTGGTATGAAACTCTGAATGATACGCCCGGCCGGGTAGGCCCACCGATCGAACGACCAACACGAGATACCGTTCAATACTTCAGGGAATGGCTGGAGAAGGATGGTTACCCGATGTGGCCTTTCTGGGAAAATATTCGAACCTGGTGGGAGATTCGCGATCAGCCCAACGTGCAACTTATCCATTTCGAAGCGCTCAAACGCGACATGCCGGGGGAAATTCGCCGCATCGCAAATTTCCTGGACATCGAGATTGACGAAAGTCGTTGGGATGCGATCCTCACGCACTGTTCCTTTGACTACATGAAAGCACATGCAAGTAAATCCGTCCCTGGAGGCGGTATTTTTTGGGATGGCGGCGCAGAGACATTCATCCACCGCGGCGTGAACGGTCGTTGGCGTGAGATTCTCCCTGAAGAGGACAAAGCCCGCTATGAGGCCAGAGCCTTGGAGGAGCTCGGGCCGGAATGCAGCAGTTGGCTAGCCTTCGGAAAATAAGAGCATCACTGGCACCACCTCGTCGAAACCCACGAAAGGGCCATCATTGACGGAGGCCCAGAGAAGACAAACGATTACCCCTATGTTCCCAATTTCCTGATTGAGGCCCAATAACGCCTCAGCGAAGGTCGAGATTTGCGGAACAAATCAATTAATCCTAATACTTGAGTTGCTTAAGAAACGAAGGCGGGTATCTTGGTGCAACTTGGACACAAATGAGGTGGTCAGGGATGGGGTCATCTCGACTTAACAAAGGACTGCTGATCTGTGTACTGGTCGCTATGCTGCCGGGTTGTGGCAGCAAGGCCGAAGACCAAAAAGCTCTGGATGCCGAAACCAACGCGGTCACAAAATCCAATTCGTCCGTAACGACAGGGATTGATCCAGCCACCTATGCCGGTCGCTTTCAAATCAAGCTAACAAAAGAAGTACCCCTGCGCGACATTCCGGTTCCCTTTACCGTTTACGGCGGTCTAGAAGAATCCAGCCCAACCCGATTGCGGTTGAAGGCCTTCATGGATCTGCGTGGGCTACAGGAAAAAGCCCCTCAAATCCTGACTGGCCCTTTGGAAGAAACCTGCAAACGTCAGATTTACCTTGAGATCCGAGACGTTACCGCCATAGGTGACACCGTAAAGGTCGAAGGTTCCGCCCGCGCGCAGTTTACAAGGTGCAACCGGCGTGAAGAACCGGGCTTTCGTTATTTTGGAGCAACCGTGGACGCGGTCGCTGTCGCCAAGGCTGAGGTGAAAGGCCAATGCCTAACATTCAGCATTGAAAGCGCCGACCTCAGCCCGCGCGGGTTCATCGGCGCTGTTTCCAACCTCTTTGGTTTGACCAACCGCATCAACGACGCAGTTCTGGAAAAGGGTGGTGAGTTTCTGGCAGCCCATCCGGTTTGCCCGCCACTGCCCGACGAATTCTCTGTTCTCGAACCGGTCTACGAATCAGGAGGCACCCGCGAAATCGCTCCGGGCGGGATGGGGGCGGCTGTTGTCGGATCTGCCGATGTCAGCGCCGGGACAATCGTCAAAGTCCTGGGTGGGCTGAAGGAACTTGGCGTATTGGAGTTTGCTGAATGAGACACTGGTTGATTTTCCCGGTCTTAATGGCAGCCGTTCTGGACGCCCGGGCACCAAGCGCGCAACAAGTGGACTTTGTCGTCGACGCGACATTGCCAGTTCGTGATACAGAGCTGCCCTATACGCTTGATCTGAACCTCGCCGCTGTTGCGCCGACACGGATCGGGGTGGGCGCGCTTCTTGATCTGCGTGAAATACAGAAGACTGTGCCTGAGCGACTGGCTGACAACGCAATAGTCGACAATTGCGGCCTGCAAGTCCGGCTGGATGACTTGAGTTTTGGGGCCCAAGGCGATGCAATTGATCTGGATGGGGATGTAACCATCACGATCTTTGAATGCAGCCGAACCAGTGAGCGCAATTTTCAACGGGGTGAGCAAAAAAAGGCTATCCTGGCGAACATGTCCACCGAAGCGACAGTCGAACTGCGTGACAATTGTGCCTATTTCAAACTCATTGATCTTACACTGACGGCCCCCGAAGAACAGCGAGAGCAACTTCTGGATGATGATACGCTGGACTCTGTAAAGGAACTGATGCTGGCCGCTGTAGATCTTGTATTGAACGATACCCCTTTGTGTCCGAAGTTACCGGCAGAACTCGCGTCACTTGACCCGGTTTATGACAATGGCGGACCCAAAGAGATCGGAGAAGGTGGGCTTGGTGTCTTCCTTGAAGGATCGGTGGATGTCAGCCCTTCGACCATTCTCGATATTCTGACGGTCCTTCAACGGCAAGAACTGATCCCCGGCCCGCCGTAACTGCAAGGTGATCCTTGTCGTTGAGAAAACCACCTTGGACTTCTGAACTGACAACTGGTTCGCCAAAACAAAACGCCGCAGTGCTCGTGGCATCGCGGCGCTAAAATCTTGCTGAAGTAGCTATCAGCTCTGCTTTGTAACCTGCGTGAAGTCCAGCTCGACCGGGGTTTCCCGACCGAAGATCGAGACCGAAACCTTCAGCTTCTGAGCTTCGTCGTCGACACCCTCGACCATGCCGTCGAAATCCTCGAACGGGCCGTCGTTGACCTTGACCTTCTCGCCCACTTCGAAGGTGATCATCAGCTTGGGCGCTTCTTCACCTTCCTGAACGCGGTTGAGGATCTGGTTCACTTCGGCATCGCGCATCGGCATAGGGCGGCCTTGCGGACCCAGAAAGCCGGTGACGCGGTTGATCGAGTTCACAAGGTGATAGCCCTGATCGGACATTTCCATGTGCACCAACACATAACCGGGCATAAAGCGGCGTTCGGTCGTGACCTTCTTGCCCCGGCGCACTTCGATCACCTCTTCGGTGGGCACCAGAACTTCGTCGATATCGTCCTCAAGGCCCTGCTCGGCCACCGACGTGCGGATCTGCTCTGCGATCTTCTTTTCGAAATTCGAAAGAACGCTGACCGAGTACCACCGTTTCGCCATGAACCTGTCGTCCTTGTTTGCCTTCGGTGCGCTGGCAATGCCGCAAGCACCGTCATTGAAATTCTGTCACGTCACCCGGAATAAAAAGCGGCGCGCAGCCCGAATCGCCGCACGCCCATTCCGAATAGTACCGCGTCAACTACTCTGACATTGCGCGCTGTGCAAGGGGGCAGTGGCGTTTCAGCCCGCCCAAACCGGTTTAACTGAATGCACCCAGGATCAGTTGCAATCCGCCGCGAATGCCCAGATCAACCAACGCAAAGAACACGGCAGTCAGCGCCGCCATGATGAACACCATGACCGTGGTCAGCAGCACCTCACGCCGGGTCGGCCAGACGACCTTTGCAACTTCGGCGCGGACCTGCTGAATGAACTGGATCGGATTCATAGTTGCCATTTGGCTTGGTTCTCTCTGCTAGCGGATGAGCCGGACATAACCGGGCATTGCGGCAATTTCAAGAGCGCTTGATTGCCACGTGTCAGGGCTTGGGCTTGTCGTCCCATTCATCACTCAGGATGCGCCGAGAGTCACCCTCGGGGTCGTCATATTGGTTCGAGCGGACGGTATACACAAAGGCCACAAGTCCAACCCCGCCCAAAAACAGGGAAATCGGAATCAGATAGGCCAAAACTTCCATAGCAGCTACCTCAGACGCAGGGCGTTCAGGGACACGGTGATGGACGAGGTCGACATCGCCAGCGCCGCAATCAAGGGCGTGGCCAGACCGGCCACCGCCAGCGGCACCGCGATGATATTGTAAACGGTGGCAATACGAAAGTTCTCGCGAATCCGTTTGGTCGCCTTCACGGCCGTATCACAGGCATCGGCAATCGGGGCCAAATCATTACCCAACAGCACGATATCCGAGGCCACCCGCGCCGCGTCCAGCGCCGATGCAGGCGAGATCGACACATGCGCCGCTGCCAGCGCGGCGGTATCGTTCAGACCGTCTCCGACCATTAGAACATGTCGGCCCTGATCGCTCAGCTCCTGCACACGCGCGGCTTTTTCTTGCGGCAAAGCCTGCGCGACCCAGTGTTCGATCCCCAGCTTTTCAGCCAGCGCCTGAACCGCGCCTTCTGTGTCACCCGAAATCAGGATGACCTCTTTGCCTGCGTCCCGAAAGGCTTGAACCGCCTCGGCCGCGCCGGGGCGCAGACTGTCCGAATACTGGAAGCACACAGGCGCCTGCCCTGCGACGGACAACCATGCAGCGGTCTGACCACCCTCTTGCGCACCGGTCCACGCTGCCCGACCCAGACGCACGCGCTGATCTCGATAGGTGCCTTCAGTGCCGTAACCCGGAACTTCGGTGATATCTTTCAGACGGGCCGGTTTGACCCCCGCATCGCGTGCCGCGGTGGTCAATGCAACGGACAGAGGGTGCGAGGAGGCCTCGGACAGCGCCAAGGCCACTTCAAGATCAGCGCGGGCATGATCGCCCAGGTTGATCAGTTCGGGCGTGCCCGAGGTCAGCGTACCGGTTTTGTCGAACACCACCGTATCCACCTCGGCCAGACGTTCCAGGGCTGTGGAATGTTTGATCAGCATCCCCTTGCGGAACAATCGCCCCGAGGCTGCCGTTGTCACCGCAGGCACCGCCAGCCCCAGCGCACAGGGGCAGGTGATGATCAACACCGCAGCTGCAATGTTCAGCGCGGTGCGGATATCGCCGGAATAGATGTACCAACCGAGAAAGCTGAGCGCCGCTAGGATGTGTACACCCGGCGCATAAAGCTTGGCTGCCTTGTCCGCCAACGAGGTATAGCGCGACCGGCCCGATTCAGCGATGGCCACCAGATCGGCCATACGATGCAGCGACGTATCCTCTCCCACCGCTGTCGCCCGAATGGTCAGCGGGCCAGTCAGATTAACCTCACCAGCGCTGACTGCCATGCCTGCTTGCGCAAAAACAGGCAGGGTTTCCCCGGTCAACAGGGACCGATCAAGCTCTGACTGCCCCGACACAATTTCGCCGTCCACCGGCATACGCCCACCGGGCCGGACAAGGATCAGATCGCCAACTGCAAGGGTGGCTACAGCCACTTCTTCCTCGACACCGTCGACCAGGCGGATGGCGCGCGGTACTTCTAGTGCGGTCAGTTCTTCGGCCGCGGATCGGGCGGCATCGCGGGTGCGGTAATCCAGATACCGCCCCGCCAGCAGGAAGAAGGTCAGCGTCAGCGCGGCATCGAAATAAGCGTGTTTGCCGCTGAGCGCGGTTTCCCAAAGCGATGTGATCAACGCCAACAGGATGGCTAAAACAATCGGAACATCCATGTTCAGGCGTTTGACCCGCAGGGCGCTCCAGGCGTTGGCAAAAAAGGGCTGCGCCGAAAAGGCTATGGCTGGCAACGCAATGGCCGCGGAAATCCAGTGGAACATATCGCGCGTGGCATCCGATGCGCCCGACCAGACCGACACCGACAGCAGCATCACGTTCATCGAAGCGAAACCGGCCACCGCCAGCCGCATCAACAGATCGCGACCGGCCTTATTGGCCTGCGTCGCTGACAACGAACCTGGGTCCAGCTCGTGCGCTTCATAGCCCGCCCGTTCCAATACAGGAATCAGATCGGTCGCACGCAGATCAGGCGACGCTTTGACCATCGCCCGCTTGAGTGTCAGGTTCACCCGCGCGTCCTCGACCCCCGGATAGGCGTTCAGTTCCCGTTCGACCGTGGCAATACAAGCCGAGCAATGAATGCCCGGCAACGATAACGCAATCTGAGCATCCTGCGGGATGGGCCGCACCGGTTCCGCCGGGCTGGCGATACAACCGGGGCAGGCCGCAGTGCCGGATGTGAACTGCGTCGTCATCCCATCACCCTTTTACGTACAACGGCACACGCTGGGCAAACTCTGCACCCGCGCTATCCTTGGCAACCAGCCGTATGTTCCAGTTGCCTTTGCCCAACGATACCGGCGTTGCATAGGCCTGACCGTCAAAGATAAATTCGGGCGAGAAATCATCTTCGACATGGGTGGCGCGACCCACAACCGCCTGCAACTCGGACACTTCGACCGGAGCTCCGGTTTTGTCGGTGATATGCAGGATCAACAAGCCGCCAGACATTTCGGCACGAATGGTCCAACCCAGCGCCTGATGTTCCTTCAGACGGTCGTTGAACTCCTGACTGGCGACATAAGAGTTTTTGACCTCAAGCCCCGGAAAGGTTTTGACCGCGCTATAGGCCAGTACGAGGTTTACGGCGATAATCACGCCAAACGCGGCGACGAAAATGGCCAGAGCGTGCTTACCGGTAAATTGACGCTCGGCCATACTAGTTCCCTCGTCCGTTGAAAGTGGTGTCTTTATAGGCGCGTTCACCGCTTTCCAGATCCTCGACCCAGATGCGCACCGAGGTTGCATCCGCAGCCGCCGGCCCGGTGTCGCCCGCAGAAACGATGTAGACGCGGGTCAATTGTGCCGTGTCTGCCGTGACATTGACAATCTCACCTTCGACGCCCTCGATCTGGATCTGCAAGGCCGGATCACCCGCGAGGGACAATTGGAACGCCCGGTCCTCGCCATGCTTGTTACGCAGGCGCACATCATAGGTATTGCGGATTGTTCCGTCGGACAAAGTGACAAAGGTCGGGTTGCGCACGGGCGCCACGGTCAGATCAATATCGGACCGGATAAACAGCGCAAACAACAGCGCAAGGCCAACCAGGGCCCACAAAGCCGTATACAGGATCGTCCGCGGACGCAGGATGTGTTTCCAGACGTTGATGGGTTGCTCGCCTGCACGTTCATGAGCTTCGTCGCTCAGCGCCATATAGTCGATCAGGCCACGCGGCTTGCCGATCTTGGCCATCATGTCATCGCAAGCGTCGATGCACAACGCGCAGGTGATGCATTCCATCTGCTGCCCGTCGCGAATGTCGATCCCAACCGGGCAAACATTCACGCAAGCCATGCAGTCGATGCAGTCGCCCAGCTCGGAATCGGTAGTACGCTTACCCTTGCCGCGCGGTTCGCCCCGCCATTCGCGGTACCCGACGACCAGAGTGTCCTCATCCATCATTGCGGCCTGAATACGCGGCCACGGGCAAGCATAAATGCAAATCTGCTCGCGGGCGAAACCGCCGAAAAAGAACGTCGTACCTGTTAAGATCAGGACCGTTGTATAGGCAACCGGATGAGCGTTTCCAGTGACCAAATCCCGCATCAGCGTAGGGGCATCGGCAAAATAGAACACCCAGGCCCCGCCGGTTGCCAGACCGATCAGAAACCACGCCGTCCATTTCGTGATACGCAGGCGCGCCTTGCGGAAATCCAGCTTTTCCTGCCGGTGCAGTCGCAATCGGGCGTTGCGATCGCCTTCGATCCAGCGCTCAACCAGAATGAACAGGTCCGTCCACACCGTCTGCGGGCAAGCATAGCCGCACCACACGCGCCCCAGCGCTGAGGTAAACAGAAACAGGCCCAGACCGGCCATGATCAACAGGCCTGCCACGAAATAAAATTCATGCGGCCAGATTTCGATCCAGAAAAAGTAAAAACGCCGGTTCGCCAGGTCCAGCAGCACCGCCTGATCCGGCAGGCTGGGGCCGCGGTCCCATCTGATCCAGGGCGTTACATA
The DNA here is from genome assembly GCF_056539625.1 of Ruegeria sp. BA12. Classification (NCBI taxonomy): domain Bacteria; kingdom Pseudomonadati; phylum Pseudomonadota; class Alphaproteobacteria; order Rhodobacterales; family Roseobacteraceae; genus Ruegeria; species Ruegeria sp. BA12. Next base: position 162,187 of record NZ_JBQFVF010000009.1, on the reverse strand, counting down.
ATAGATGCCAAGCGTAACCGCGAGGATGATCCATTTCAGGTTTCGAAATGGCCCGGACACGCGCCGGGGAAAGATCGGCTCCCTTGCAGCGTAAAGGCTGGGGGCAGGGTCGGAATCGCTCACAAGCAGGCTCCAGATGTGGCTGTCTTTTAGGCGTCTTTTTCCAGATCACAAAAGCAGTCACTTTGACATGGGTCAAAAGCGCATCACGCAGACACCTTTTGTCACACCATACCAGCTTGCCGCCTGAGCCAGCTAACAAAAATTTTGACCGCCGGGCGCAGTGGCGCATCCCCTGTAACAATGTGGTATCCACGCGCGCCAGGTTCGCGAAACAACTCGATGATGCGACCCGCCTGAATATCAGCTTCGACAAAATGTCGCGCCGTGAATGTCACACCCTGACCAGCGCGCAGCCCCTCAAGCACCAGATTGCCGGGCAACAAGATTCGCCCAGCCCGCGGGCCGTGTTCAACCCCGCGGCGGGCCAGCCACGATGTTGCCTCTGTAGTTCCAAGCTCTTCCAACCAAGGCAGTTGGCTAAGCTCATCCGGAGTAATGGTTTCCCGGCCTCCCAGTAGCGACGGCGCAGCAACTATCACGATCGGACTTTGCAACAGAGGCTCTGCATTAACCCCCTGCCAGTATCCATCCCCGTATCGGATCGCCACATCCACACCACCCGGACGCAAACTGGCAAGGTCAGGCGAAGGGTCCAGCGCCAAGGGTATATCAGGATACTCGGCCTGAAACGCCGGCAAGCGGGGCATCAGCCAGGACGCGGCAAAAGATGCCGTCAAGGATACATGAACCGGGCGATCTTCGGCGATATGCGTCAGATCCGCTACGGCTGCCCCGATCGCGCCAAAACCCAGATGTAAGGCGCGGGCCAGCCTTTCACCCTCGACCGTCAACGTCATGGACTTACCGCTGCGGTCCAGCAGGGTCACCCCAAGGTGTTTTTCCAAGGCGCGCAATTGCTGGCTGATGGCAGCGTGGCTGACATTTAACAGGACCCCGGCCTGCACCACATTTCCTGCTTCCGCAAAGGCATGAAAAGCCTTCAGCGATGCAAGGGGTGGCATTGTCATCCAATTCATATGTAAGCCTAGGTTACATTACTCAATGGCAATTGAGTCGCATATTCCTCGCAAAACATCAATCCTGAGTGCAATCAGACCCAACTTAAGGAGAGATCAGATGCTATCGATTCTTGCACGTACATTCATGGTCGCCACCCACACGGATGGGCTAACGACACCGCAAAACCGCGAACACCGCCCCGAGGGCAATTGGTGGAAGAGAACCACGCGCGTCACACGTTCCCGTGCGAAATGACGGGCCCTCTGGACCCGATCAAAACAGAGAACTAATCTGAACTTGTAGCACCGGCTGTTCAGGAAACGCGCGAACAGATGGAACAGCCGGTGCCTAACCTTCGGGCGGCGAACCGTCCGAAGGTATTCTTTTGCCGTTACTGACCGCCACCCAATTGGTGGACATAAGCTGTGACCGCGCGAATCTGCGCGTCGGTCAGACGGTTTTCCCAGGATGGCATCACGCCAAAGCGGCTGTTGGTGACCGTTTCGGTCAAAGCCTCTTCGCTGCCGCCATAAAGCCAGATGGCATCGGTCAGGTTCGGTGCGCCCTGAGTGATATCACCGGTGCCGTCTTCGCCATGACATGCTGCGCAGTTGTCCTCGAAAACAACTTTGCCCGCCTGCGCCGCCGCATCATCAGTCTGAGCGTTGGTCAGCGACATGACATACTGCACCACCTGAGTGATTTCGTCCTGTTCCAGAATCTCGCCAAAGGCCGGCATCTCGGAATAGCGCGCGTCGTCGCTTTCTTCGTTGCGAATACCATAGGCAACGGTCATCTCGATATCCTCGAGCGACCCTCCCCACAGCCAGGCATCGTCCAGCAAGTTCGGGAAACCCGGCGCACCCTGCGCGCCCGAGCCGTGACACTGCGCACACCAGGTACGGAACACCGCACCGCCTGCGTTCACCGCGTATTGCTGCAACTCGGCATCTTTCGAGATATCCTCCAGCGGCGTTTCAATCAGCTTAGTGTTCCACGGCGCATTGGCCTCCTCGAACGAGATCATCTCTTCCTGCACAAGTGCTCGGGAAGACCATCCCATGACACCAGCCGTTGCAGACCGAACCAACGGCCAAGCCGGATACATGATCGTATAGATCACGCCCCAAACAATGGTTGCGTACAAGACCCACAGCCACCAGCGGGGCATCGGATTGTCAAATTCCTCAATTCCGTCCCAGCTGTGGCCGGTGGTATTCGGATCACCCGGCTGTTTTTCAGGTGTTTTGCTCATTTCCTCGCCTCCTTGACTTCGGCGGGTTTATCTTGATGCCGGAAAGGGATGTTGGCGGTATCCTTGTATTCTTTGCTGGCACCGGGGCGGAAAACCCAGATCACGATGCCGACAAAGAAGGCAAACAGCACAAGTAACATCCAGCTATCCGCGAACTGCCGTAAGAGAGTATATTCTTCCATCACACTCTCCTGTTATCGGCTTGTGTCCGGGGTGAAGGTCGAGAAATCAACCAACGTGCCCAGCATCTGAAGGTAAGCAACGAGCGCATCCATCTCGGTCAACTCAGATTGACCATCGAAATTGCGGACATTGACCTTGTCGCCATAGCGTTCCAGCAATCCGTCATAGTCGCTGTCCGGATCCGCCTGCGCCCGGAAATCCGCCTGTGCCTGCTCGAGCATCTCGTCTGTGTACGGCGTGCCGACCACAGAATTGGCAGCCATGACATCACCGATATACTTACCGTCGATCTTCCGATGCTCGAGGAAGCCATATTTCGGCATCACCGATTCAGGCACAACCGATTGCGGATCACGCAGGTGGTCCACCTGCCACTGGTCCGAATAACGGCCACCGACACGAGCGATATCAGGCCCGGTACGCTTGGAGCCCCACTGGAATGGGTGATCATACATCGATTCAGCCGCCAGCGAGTAATGACCATAGCGCTCAACCTCGTCCCGCATCGGGCGGATCATCTGACTGTGGCAGACATAGCACCCTTCGCGGATGTAGATGTCACGCCCGGCCAATTCGAGGGGGGTGTATGGGCGCATGCCCTCTACCTTCTCGATGGTGTTCTCAAGATAGAACAGCGGGGTGATTTGTACGATGCCACCGATGGTCACGACCAGAAAGCTGAAGATCAGCAGGAGGGTCGCGTTGGTCTCGAGGATCTTATGTTTGTCGAGAATTGCCATTGCTCCGGCCCTCCTTATTCAGCCGGGACCGCGACGGACAGGCTGGCCTCTTTGGCCGGCGCTTTCCGCACAGTCATCCACAGGTTGTAGCACATGATCAGCGAGCCCGCGACGAACATCACGCCACCCAAAGCACGCACCACATACATCGGGAACTTGGCAGCCACGGTGTCGGCGAACGAGTTCACCAGGAAGCCGTTGGCATCCACTTCACGCCACATCAGACCTTCCATGATGCCGGTGACCCACATCGATGCTGCGTAAAGCACGATGCCGATGGTAGCGAGCCAGAAGTGCCAGCTGACCATCTGCAGCGAATACAGACGCTCACGCTTCCAAAGGACTGGAACGAGGAAGTACAGCGCACCAAAGGTGATCATGCCATTCCAGCCCAGCGCGCCCGAATGCACGTGACCGATGGTCCAGTCGGTGTAGTGCGACAGCGAGTTCACTGCACGGATCGACATCATCGGGCCTTCAAAGGTGGACATGCCGTAGAAGCCGACCGAGATGACCATCATCCGAATAACCGGGTCAGTGCGCAGCTTGTCCCATGCACCCGACAGGGTCATCAGACCGTTGATCATTCCACCCCAGGACGGCATCCACAGCACGATCGAGAACACCATGCCCAGCGTCGAAGCCCAGTCAGGCAACGCGGTATAATGCAGGTGGTGCGGACCAGCCCAGATATACAGGAAGATCAGAGCCCAGAAGTGGATGATCGACAGTTTATAGCTGAATACCGGACGCTCGGCTTGTTTCGGGATGAAGTAATACATCATGCCCAGGAAACCCGCGGTCAGGAAGAAACCCACAGCGTTGTGGCCGTACCACCACTGGATCATGGCATCCTGCACACCAGACCAGACGATAACCGATTTCGAGCCCCAGATGCTGACCGGGATGGTCATGTTGTTGACCAGATGCAGCATGGCGACAGTCACGATGAACGCCAGATAGAACCAGTTCGCCACATAGATGTGGGGTTCCTTCCGCCTGACGATCGTTCCAAGGAAAACGGCCAGATAGGCAACCCACACAATGGTCAGCCAAAGGTCAACATACCATTCAGGCTCGGCATATTCTTTGGACTGAGTGCCACCCAGAACGTAGCCGGTCGCTGCCAGTACAATGAACAGCTGATAGCCCCAGAACACGAACCACGCCAGATTGCCGCCCCAAAGGCGCGCGGCGCTGGTGCGCTGCACCACATAGAACGAGGTTGCGATCAAGGCGTTACCGCCAAAGGCAAAGATCACCGCCGATGTGTGCAGCGGACGCAAACGACCAAAGTTCAGATAGCCTTGCGCCCATTCGAAGTTCAGCACTGGAAAGGCCAGCTGAAACGCGATGAAAGTCCCTGCAAGGAACCCGACCACGCCCCAAAAGGCAGTTGCGATCACGCCATAGCGGATCACGCCATCCATGTATTCACCCGAACGGTCTACAAGAAAATCTGGCTCGTCGGTGTTTCTAAGCGTCCAGATGAACAAACCACCGGCGATCAGCATCACCAGAATCGAATGCACCTGATACGCCAAATCGCGTGCATAGTTGGACCCGATCGCAGTGAACACCACAACCAGACCAAGCACGATCAGCTTGATGTAATTTGACATATTGCGTCCCTTTGCCATGCCCCACGTGATTCTTGTATATCGCAGGACCCTTTTGACTGGTTGCCGTTTTGTCGAACGGCGGCCAGAATTACTTTGATCTGTGTCAAGACAATACACTGATTTCTGTGACAATCGTAAACTGACAACTGGGCCATAGGGCCGCAGGTACATGAGCCTGAAAGACAAGAGGTCAAAATGGCATACAAATCTCTTCTTACGGTGATGACAGACACGAACCACAGTGACGCGCCTCTGGCCCAGATGGCCGCTCTGACTGCTTCGCAAGACGCGCATGCCGAGGCTTTGTGTCTGGGCGTCGACCGCAGCCAGACGGGATATTACTACGCCGGCGCAAACGCCCTGATACTTCAGGAAACACTGAGCCGCGCGAATGCCGAAGCCGAAGAGGTACTGGCCTATGCCAAAGACTATCTGGGCAAGACTGGAATCCGCTGGTCCGCCGAAAGCGGTGTTGCCCAGATCTCGGATATCGGGCGCCACGTGGCGCACCGCGCGCGGTTTTCCGATCTTGTCATTCTCCCGCAACCTTACGGACCTGACCGCGACGCCGAGGCCGAACCCATTGTCGAAGCTGCCATGTTCGAAGGTCACGCGCCTGTTCTAGTCGTTCCTGACGATGCAACCCCGTTCGCACGACCGGGCAACATCCTGATCGGCTGGAACGAGAGCGTCGAGGCCATGCGAGCAATCCGCCGCGCGCTGCCGTTTCTGACGCAAGCCGATCTGGTGCGCATCGTCGTGATTGATCCGCCGCGCCACGGCCCCGACCGCTCGGACCCTGGTGGGATGCTGTCGCAGATGCTGGCCCGCCATGGCGTGAAATGCGAAATCGACGTGCTGAGCAAGACCATGACGCGGGTATCCGATATCCTGAACCGCCACGCCGCAGATACCGAGGCAGACATGATCGTGATGGGAGCCTACGGACACTCGCGGTTCCGCGAGGCCATTTTGGGCGGCGCGACACGGAACATGTTGGAACAAGCCACGGTACCGGTGTTCCTGGCTCACTAGTATAGGCCGTTACAGAAAACCGCCCCTTGGGGCGGTTTTTACTTTTTCACCAATCCGATCAGAAACAGAAGGATGATCGCACCGATGGTGGCAAAGAAAATAGTTGAAAGGACACCGCCTCCAACAGCAAAGCCCAGCGCGGGAAAGATCAAACCGGCCAAAAACGCGCCGACAATGCCGACGATGATATTGCCAATCAGGCCAAAGCCGCGGCCTTCCATGATCTTGCCCGACAGCCACCCGGCGATCGCGCCGATGAACAGCATCGCCAGAATGCTACTGAATCCCATGACTTACTCCTGAGGTCTGCTTCAAATGACTCCAGTTAAACATGGCCAGCCGATCCAGTCACGCTGCAAGCGTGTCAGACCAGAAAACCTCCATCCGAGTCGTCGCCTGCCTCTTCCATCAGGCGGCCCATATCCGGAATCGTCACGTGGCGTTTGCCTTCCAACGTGATGACCTGATCCTTTTTCAGGGCCGAGATCTGCCGACTGACTGTTTCCAGCGTCAGCCCAAGGTAGTCCGCCATCGCCTCGCGGGTTAGCGGAAGGTCAAACACGATCGGCCCCGTGTTTCCCTTTTGATTGATCGACGCATCGCGCCGGGCGATAATCGACAGCAGGCTGGCAATCTTTTCTCGCGCAGTCTTGCGCCCCAGCACCAACATCCACTCGCGCGCGGCGTCCAGCTCGTCCAGCGTCATTTGCAACAGCCGGTGTGCAATATGCGGGGTATTGCTCATCAAGTCTTCGAACGGCTTCTTGCGAAAACAACACATGACCAGATCGGTTGTTGCCAGCACATCATATGGCGCAGAATCGCGGCCTGGCCGCCCGACGAAATCACTGGGCAGCAAAAGGCCGACCATCTGGGTGCGACCATCTTCCATTGTCTGGGTCAGCGAGGCGATGCCTGACACGACCGAGCCTACAAAATTCATCTGATCCCCCGACCAGATGATCGTCTGACCCGCCTCAAAACTGCGATAGTATTTGATGCCTTCAAGCTCTACCAGCTCGTTCGCATCACAGTGGGCGCATACTGCACGATGCCGGATGGGGCAATCTCCGCAGTTTGTATGGTCGAATTTGAGTATCGGTGTCATGCACGTTTCCACTTGATCTCGGTCAAAGCATCTAGACGGTCCGTCCCTTAAAGCTATCGCCATGATAGTGAAACCACAATTGGCCAAGCTTGGACTATTTGACGCGAAAGTCCCGCGTTATACAAGCTATCCCACCGCCCCCCACTTCAGCAATGACGTGGGGTCAAGCCTTTATTCCGACTGGATTTCCGGCCTGAAGCCGGGCAGCGAGGTGTCGTTGTACATCCATGTCCCGTTTTGCCGCAGGCTGTGCTGGTTCTGCGCCTGCCGCACGCAAGGCACCCAAACCGACAACCCGGTGATTGCCTATGTGGACGTTCTGAAAGCCGAGCTTGACCTGCTGGCTGAACGCCTGCCCGAGGGCATTACCCTGTCGCGCCTGCATTGGGGTGGCGGCACGCCAACCCTGTTGAACCCGGATCTGATGCGGGATCTGGCCGCGCGGATTCTGGATGTCGTACCGCTGGGTCCGAATGCCGAGTTCTCGGTCGAGATCGACCCGAACGAGATTGATGAGGCCCGTCTGGACGCATTGGCCGAGGCCGGGATGAACCGCGCCTCAATCGGGGTGCAGGATTTCGACGACGAAATTCAGAAGACCATCGGGCGTATCCAAAGCTATGACGTCACACGCAAAGCCGTGGACATGATCCGCGCCCGTGGGATCAGCAGCCTGAATGCGGATATCCTGTATGGCCTGCCGCACCAGACCAAATCGCGGATGACGGAAAGCGTGCAGAAACTTCTGTCGCTCAGCCCGGATCGTGTCGCGCTATACGGTTATGCCCATGTGCCATGGATGGCCAAGCGGCAGCAACTGATCCCCTCAGATGCCCTGCCGACCCCCGAAGAACGTCTTGATCTGTTCGACACCGCCCGCCGCCTGTTCATGTGGGATGACTATGCCGAGATCGGCATTGACCATTTCGCCACGCAGGATGACGGCCTGACCCATGCGCTGAAGGCCGGGCGGTTAAAGCGGAACTTCCAGGGCTATACCGACGATCAGGCCGAGGTTCTGATCGGGGTTGGTGCCAGCTCTATCTCGCGCTTTCCGCAAGGCTATGCCCAGAATGCGCCCGCAACATCTGCCCATACCAAGGCGATTCGCGAAGGGCGGTTCTCGACCTCACGCGGGCACTTGTTCAAAGGGCAGGACGTTCTGCGCGCCCGGCTGATCGAAGCGCTGATGTGCGATTTCCAGATCAATACAGCCGAGGTTCTGGGCAATCACGACATCACCGGGCCAGAGTTGCAGGCTATGTATCAGGCTGCCAATACAGCCTTTGACGGCCTGCTGCGGATCACCGAAGATGGCTTGTTCATCCCGCCCGAGGCCCGGCCGCTGACCCGCATGATTGCCCGCAGCTTTGACGCCTATGACCTGAGCTTGGCCGGCCACAGTTCGGCAATCTGACATCAAGGCAGGTCAGGGCTTGACGCGGCGGGTCGGTTTTTTCCACACTTGCAGGGCGGGCGGAACCCGCCCGCACCCGAGGCAGGCCCAATACCAGACAGTTCGCGCCAACGCATTTGCGTAAGGCTATCCCTTTCGTGCAGCCGATCTGCAATTTGAAAGAGGGACAGCACCCATGCGCGTTTTCACCGTCCTCGGCCCCAGCCAATCGGGCAAAACCACTCTGGTCGAGGCCATCAGCCGCCTCGATGGCCGGTCCACCACATTCGACGTATCTGGAACCGTGCATTTGCACGGTTTTTCTTATTTAGACGAACCCTGGTGCGCCATTGATGTCGATGGCGGCGGCGATAATCTGGCCTATGTCGGCCCTGCCATGGCAATCTCGGACGCCGCCGTGGTGGTCGTGCCACCCGACCCACTGGCTGCCGTTCTGTGCGCCCCATATCTGCGACTGGTCGAAGAGGCTGGCATTCCCTGCTTCCTGTTCATCAACCGTATGGACAACCCCAATGGCCGGATTCGCGACATCATTGCGGCGTTGCAGACCTATTGCACCCACCACATCGCTCTGCGTCAGGTGCCGATCCGCGAGGGCGACACGATCGTCGGTGCGGTTGATCTGATCTCGGAGCGGGCCTGGAAATATCAGGAAGGCCAGCCCTCAGCCCTGATCGAATTGCCGCAATCGGTCGAGGACCGCGAACAGGAGGCCCGCACGGAATTGTTGGAAACCTTGTCAGATTTCGACGACAACTTGCTTGAGCAACTGATCGAAGACAAGCAACCGCCCAGCGCCGAGGTTTACGATCTGGCCGCACAAGTGCTGCAGAACCACCAGCTGATACCCGCCTGTTTGGGCGCGGCCAGCCATGGAAACGGGCTGACTCGTTTGATGAAAGCCCTGCGGCACGAGGCCCCGGAGTTTGACATAGCCGCCGGGCGAGACGAAGCGGCAGAAAACGCCCGCGCGATCGCTGGCTTCGCGGATGTAAAAAAACATATCGGCAAGATCGTCGTTCTGCGCGGGCTGGGCGCAGGTGTGAAAGCGCATGAGAATCTGGGCGGCGAAACCGTCGGCAACCTGACTACGCTGGACGCCAAGACACAGATTGCCGAGCTACCAGCTGGGCAAATTGGGCTCGCCGTGAAATCCGATCACCTAAATCCCGGCAATCTCTATGACAGTTCTTCGGCGACCCCTCTGCCCGAATGGGCCGGCTCCCACCCGGCAGCGCATCGTCAGATCGTGTCGCCCACCCATGAGCGAGACGACGTGCGCCTGTCTAACGCACTAACCCGTCTGGTCGAGATCGACCCCGGCCTGCATTTGGAACAGGACGAACTTAGCGGTCATGCAATTCTGGGTTCACAAGGTCCGCAACACATGCGTCGTGTCACCGCCAAACTAGATGAGGATTTCGGGATCGAGATTACTGCCGACGCGGTCGAGACCGCTTATCGCGAAACCATTCGCGCACCCGTCGAACACCGTCACCGCCACCGCAAACAATCTGGTGGGGCTGGACAGTTCGCAGACGTAGTAATCTCGGTTGCGCCAATGCCGCGGGGTTCGGGGTTCCAGTTCGAGGAAATCGTAAAGGGGGGCGCGGTGCCCAAGAACTATATTCCATCGGTCGAACACGGCGCCAAGGATGCGTTGGTGCAGGGGCCCGAGGGCTTTCCAGTGGTGGATGTGAAAGTCACGCTTAGCGATGGCAAGCACCACAACGTGGACAGCTCGGACTATGCCTTCCGTACCGCAGGCAAGAATGCTGTGCGTGAAGCCCTGCCACAGGCCAAACCAGTGGTCCTGCAGCCGATCCTGAGTGCCGAAATCCACCTGCCGTCGGATTTTGTAGGCGATCTGGTTCCGACCATAAGTTCGCTGCAAGGCCAGGTTCTGGGCTTTGAAGGTAATCCCAACGCCTCAGGCTGGGAGATCTTCAACGCCCAATTGCCCGCCGTGGCCGAGGACGAGTTGCACCGAACCCTCGCCAGTGCCACACGTGGCACCGGTTGGGTCAAGCTGAACTTTGATCACTATGAAGAGCTGCGCGGACCACTTCCGAAAAGTGCAGCGCGCGAGGCCGCCAACGCACAGTGAAATTCTCAAAAAACCTCTGACCGGCACCCCGGTCAGAGAATACACAGGAGGGCCGCCCCGCATTTCAGGTTTGTTATTTAAAGAGGAGCCGCAGTTATGGCGTATTCAACAACCGTCCTGACGACATTTGTAGTCGCGGCCATTTTTCTGGCTGCCGGGGAAAGCCTTGCCAAGGGGAAACCCAAAGGCGCAAAACGCACTGACCCACAAACGATAGCTCAGCTCTATTCCGGCAAGACAACAAATTGGAGACTTGGAGGGTCGTTCTATTGGGCTCCTAACGGCACCTTACAGGGGATAGGGCAAAAAGAAGGCGCCGTTGGCATTGGGCGATGGTACGTCACAAACAGAGGTAAACTGTGTAACGAGACTGACTGGTACTGGTTCGAAAACGGGGCGAGGCAATACAAACGTTTCGAAGAATGTTGGGAGTTTGTGACAGCCCCGGACGGAACAATCTGGGAGAGGTTTATCCCTGAGAAGTCAAACTGGTATCGCCACAGTATCCGATCGCAAGTCAGAGGCAACCCGCACCAGAGAAAGTTCAACAAATTGAAGAAAGATCTGGGTCTATAACCCTTTGCCGCGCGGGTAGGAACTCACCCTACCCCGCTGCCGCAATCAGTTCACGGGTATAATCTGTCTGAGCATTTTCGAACAAATCTTCAGCCGCACCCATTTCGATGACATCTCCGTTCCGCATGACAATCACCTTGTGAGACATCGCCCGGACCACCTTCAGGTCGTGGCTGATGAACAGATAGGCCAGCCCGTATTTCCGCTGAAGATTGCGCAAAAGATCAACGATCTGCACCTGCACCGTCATGTCCAGCGCGCTGGTCGGTTCGTCCAGTACCAGTAGCTTGGGCCGCAACACCATGGCGCGCGCTATCGCGATACGCTGACGCTGTCCGCCCGAGAATTCATGCGGGTATCGGTCCATTGCCGCCGGGTCCAACCCCACTTCGGTCATCACCTCGGCCACCAATTCGCGCGGGGCACGGTGGGGGTCGACCTTATGGATCGCCAAGCCCTCGGCAATGATCTGCATGCAGGTCATCCGCGGGCTAAGGCTGCCAAACGGGTCCTGGAACACGATCTGCATGTCTTTGCGCAACCGCCGCAACTCTCGCGTGGACCAGCGGCGCACGTCCTGTTCGCGGAAAGTGATGGCGCCTTCGGACGCAATCAGGCGCATGATCGCCAGCGCCAGCGTCGTCTTACCAGACCCGCTTTCACCGACAATGCCTACCGTCTCGCCCGCGCGCACGCTAAGCGTGGCGTCGTTCACTGCCTTCACATGGCCCACGGTCCGTTTCAAAAACCCGCGCTGGATCGGGAACCAGACCTTCAGGTGATCGGTACGGGCGACCTCTTCGGCCTCGGGGGCGACGGGGTCGGGATGACCCGAGGGCTCGGCCCCCAGCAGTTTCTGCGTATAGGGGTGCTGCGGGTTGTTGAAGATCTCGGCAGTGGCGCCGGTCTCGACGATCTCACCATCCTTCATCACGCAAACCCGGTCGGCGATGCGCCGCACAATTCCCAGATCATGGGTGATGAACAGCATCCCCATATTCTCTGACTTTTGCAGCTCGGCCAACAACTCCAGAATCTGAGCCTGAATGGTCACGTCCAGGGCAGTTGTCGGTTCATCCGCGATCAGAATGTCGGGCTTGTTGGCCAGCGCCATTGCGATCATGACCCGCTGCCGCTGCCCGCCGGACAACTGGTGTGGATAGCTGTCCAACCGATCCTGCGGATCACGAATCCCCACCTTGGTCAGCAGTTCGACAATACGTGTGCGTGCCGCATCTCCGCTCAGACCCTGGTGCAGGGCCAGCGATTCTGCCATCTGCTTTTGGATTGTGTGCAGCGGGTTCAACGAGGTCATCGGCTCTTGAAAAATAAAGCTGATATCATTGCCGCGCACGTCCATCAGCTTGTCTTGCGAGGCGCCGATCATCTCATCACCGTCATAGGTGACCGAACCTTCGACGATCGCACTGTCCCCCAGCAACGACACGGTGGACAATGCCGTAACCGACTTGCCTGATCCGGATTCCCCCACAAGTGCGACGGTTTCCCCCCGGTCCACGGTGAACGAAACACCTTTAACCGCCGCGCTCACCTGCCCGTCCTGCTTGAACGAGACCTTGAGGTTGTTCACATCCAAAAGGCTCATGAGAAGGTCTTTCTGGGGTCAAACGCATCGCGAACGCCTTCAAAGATGAAGACCAGCAGCGATAGCATGATGGCAAAGGTGAAGAACGCAGTGAAGGCCAGCCACGGCGCCTGCAGGTTTTGTTTCGCCTGCAAGGTCAACTCCCCCAACGACGGTGCCGAAGACGGCAAGCCAAAGCCCAAGAAATCCAGCGAGGCCAATCCACCGATGGTGCCAGTGACGATGAAAGGCATGAATGTCAGCGTCGCAACCATCGCATTGGGCAGCATGTGGCGGAACATGATCGTCATGTTGCCCACGCCCAACGCCCGTGCCGCGCGGACATATTCCAGATTGCGCGCGCGCAGGAATTCGGCCCGGACAACGCCGACCAATCCGGTCCAACTGAACAGGATCATCAACGCCACCAGCAGCCAGAAACTTCGACCCAGAATGGCGAACATGATGATGATCACGTACAGCGATGGGGTGGCCGACCAGATCTCGATGATGCGCTGAAAGACCAAATCCAACCAGCCGCCGAAAAAGCCCTGAATTGCACCGGCGAAAATGCCAATCAGGCTGGCGGCCCCTGTGACCATCAATGTGAACAGGATCGACAAGCGGAAGCCATAGATGACCCGAGCCAACACATCGCGCTTGGTGTCATCGGTTCCCAACAGGTTCTGCCCATTGGGCGGCAGCGGTGCGGCCCCCGGACGATCCACACTGGTGTTGAAGGAATATGGAATCAGCGGCCAGATCGCCCAACCGCGTTCAAACCCCTCGGCCTGAAAGGTCCCGTCTTTTATTTCGTCAATGATCCCTTCGGGATCGTCGAAACATTCCTCAAGCCCGCCGCTGTCGATCAGGCATTTCACTTCGGGGTCGCGATAGATCGCTTCGGTTTGGAAATCCCCGCCGAATTCAGTTTCCGGGTAAAAATTGAAGATCGGCGTATAAAACTCGCCCCGATATTTCACCAGGATCGGCTTGTCGTTCGCGATGAACTCGGCAAACAGCGAGATACCGAACAGTACCGAGAAGATGATCAGCGACCAAAAAGCCCGGCTATTGCGCCGGAAATTACGCCACCGGCGCTGATTGAGGGGGGAAAGCGCCATTTACCCCTCCCGCTTTTCGAAATCGATGCGCGGGTCCACCAGCACATACATCAGATCGCTGACGATACCGACGACAAGACCCATCAGGCCAAAGATGAACAGCGTGCCAAAGATCACCGGGTAGTCGCGGGCGACTGCTGCCTCGAACCCCAGACGGCCCAGACCATCGAGTGAGAAGATCGTTTCGATGATGATCGAACTTCCGAAGAAGACGCCAATGAACACCGCCGGGAAGCCTGCGATCACGATCAGCATGGCATTGCGGAACACGTGGCCATACAGAACCCTGCCCTCGCTTAGGCCCTTGGCCCGGGCGGTCATGACATATTGCTTTTTGATCTCATCCAGAAACGAGTTTTTGGTAAGCAGCGTCAGCGTCGCAAAGGCGGAAATCGTCAGGGCAATGACCGGTAGTGTGATGTGCCAGAAATAATCCGCGATCTTGCCGATCAGGCTAAGGCTGTCCCAATTGTCCGAGGTCAACCCCCGCAGCGGGAATATCTGCCAGTAGGACCCACCGGCAAACAACACCAGCAGCAGGATCGCGAACAGGAAACCGGGAATGGCATAAGCCACAATGATGGTGCCACTGGTCCAGGTATCGAACTTTGAACCATCCTTGACCGCCTTGCGAATACCCAGCGGGATCGACACCAGATAGGCAATCAATGTGGACCACAGGCCCAGCGAGATTGAAACGGGCATTTTTTCCAGCACTAGATCAATCACGCTGATCGAGCGAAAATAACTCTCGCCGAAATCCAACGTCATGTAGTTGCCCAACATGTCAAGGAACCGTTCGACCGGAGGTTTGTCGAATCCAAATTCCTTTTCCAACTCTTCGATAAATTCGGGCGGCAGTCCGCGCGCGCCGATATAGCGGTCATTCACGCTGCTGGTTTGCTGCTCGATATCGCTGCCGCCGCCTGCGATGCCTTCGAACACGTCACCGCCCCCTTGCATCTGGGCGATCATCTGTTCAATCGGACCACCGGGGACAAACTGAACCAGCGTGAAATTGACGATCATGATCCCAAGCAATGTGGGGATGACCAGCAACAGGCGTCTTAGAATATATGCTCCCATGGGGGCGGATTACCTCAACGCGCCCGAGGATTTCAACTCGGCTTCTTTCTCGGCGTTGATCCACCACAGGTCTTCCACGCCCAACGCATAGGGTGGCAGGTTTTCCGGGTATTCGTACATGTCCCAATACGCGACCCAATATTTGCCCAGATACCATGTCGGAACCATGATCCGCTTAGCCCTCAGAACACGGTCCAACGCGCGGACATTGGCGAAAAGCTCCTCACTTTCGGTGGCGGCAACGATGTTGTCGATCAATGGTTCAATATCGGGACCATGCGCACCCGACGGGTTGAATACGGAATACGAGGCCGCCTCGGTCCCGAATTGCTGATACAGGCCAGTCGAAGGCTGCAGTGATTTCGGATACCCGCCGACGATCATGTCAAAATCCCGATCCCGGCGGCGCAGCGTGAACTGGGCATTGTCCACCCGGTTATACAGAGCGTCGATACCCATTGCCCGCAGGTTGTCGACAAAGGGCTGAACAATGCGGTCCAGCGTCGGCTGGTCCGACAAAAACTCGATCGACAACACTTCGCCCTTGTCGTTCCGGCGAATGCCATCATCACCAACCAGCCAACCGGCCTCGTCCAACAGCTTCATCGCCGCGCGCAGGTTGCGACGGTCGTTCTGACGCGCCGGGCGCGATTCATGGGCGCTGACCGGTTCCTCGGTCAGAACGTCCGGGTCCAACGCATCGCCGAGGCTTTGCAGCACCTCCAATTCACGCCCTTCGGGCAGGCCAGTCGCCTCAAGGTGCGTGCCTTCCCAGAACGAACTGCGCTGTTGGAACAACCCGTACTGCAGGCTTTCGTTGGTCCATTCGAAATTATAACCAAGCTGGATGGCTTCGCGAACACGCGGATCCTGCAACTGTGGGCGATCAAGATTCATGATGAAGCCCGACGCAGATGGCACGTTTCCATTCGCCAACTCGTCCCGAATGACGGAGCCGTTCGCAATGGCCGGAAAATCATAGGCGGTCGCCCAGCTTTTCGAGTTGTTTTCCTGCCGCAACGTGAACGTGCCTGCCTTGAATCCCTCCATCGCGGCAATCGAGTCACTGAAGTACTCGATCCGGATGGTGTCATAGTTGTTGCGACCCACGTTTACGTTGACGTGATCGCCCCAATAATCGGGGTTGCGCTTGTAAATGATGCGCCGGTTGATGTCATAGCTGTCCAAAACATATGGGGCAGATCCAACCCCCTGAACCAAACGCGGTTCATCCAGACGCCGGTTTTCCGGGTCTGCTTCGAACCAGGCTTTGGAAAACACCGGCGTTCCGCCCACCTGCGAGATCAGTGCCCGGCGCGAGATATCCGGTGCGAAATAGAATTTGACCCTGTGTTCATCCAGTGCTTCGGCGCGTGGGATACGCTTGCGCACCGCATCCGCATAAGATTTAAGCCCCTGATCCAGCAGCAGATTGTGGGAAAACACAACATCCTCGGCTGTCACGGGGCTGCCGTCGGAAAACCGGGCCTCGGGCCGCATATTGAAGATAACCCAATCCTGACTTTCCGGGTATTCCAAGCTTTCGGCCAGTAACCCATAATAGGCCGCGGGCTCATCATAGGATGGAACCAGCAGGGTTTCATATTGGTCAGCAGACCGCGCACCCGCGCGCCCTTTCCGCGTAAACGGGTTCAAGCTAGAGAACGTGCCCTGCGCCGCATAAGATAGCTCTCCCCCGCGCGGAGCGTCGGGGTTCACATAGTCGAAATGAGCGAAACCTTCGGGGTATTTCAGATCGCCGAATTCCGAGAATCCGTGGCTTTTGATTATCTTTTCTTCCGCAAAAAGTTGAGCCGATGTCAGCATGACCACAATCAACCCGAACATCAAAGCGTGCGACCAACCCTTAATATCCACCGAGCGCGCCTGTGCAGTAAGTCGATTGGATATCATTTTGCTCATCCTCTGGGTCGTTGTGTCTTTTATCTTGTTCGCGCCAGCTAAATGACCAGCACTGTCAGGTTCAAGTTTAGAATGCGTGAACACTTTGTGAAGTTTTTCTTAGGCAAAAAAAAGCCGCTGCGCGAGGCAGCGGCTTAGAAAATCATGCTTTGATCAAAGGATCAGTTGCCGATGGTCTGCAGATACGCGATCAGATCGGCGCGCTCTTGCGGTTTCTTCAGACCGGCAAAGCTCATCGAAGTACCCGAGATGTAAGCACTTGGGCGCTCGAGGAACGCATCCAGCGCTTCGGGAGTCCAATTGCCGCCATGGGCCTGCATCGAGGCTGAATAGCCGGTGAAGCCGTTGGCTGATGCAACCGGGCGATCTACGACACCGTACAAGTAGGGGCCGGTACCGTTTGCGCCGTCCTCCAGCTTGTGGCAGGCGGTGCATTTACGGAAGACACGGGCGCCTTTTTCCGGATCGGCGGCGGCCAGCATATCTTCGAAGACCACCTCTTCACCGTCGGCGCTTTCACCAGCGCTTTCGGTTTCGATAATGTAAGAGGCTGTCTCACCATGCCCATCCGCATGGTAAAGAACTTCGGCACCCCATTTGGCCAGAAGAAGCACCAGGAAGGTGCCAAACAGGCCTGCGGCGGCCTTGGTAACTGTCATCGTGTCGAACATTGATCGCGAGTCCATTTCAGCTGTCTGCGGGGTGTCTAAGGCTTCCCCTTGCAAGAGGCAAGGTATAGACACCGCGACTAAACGCCCAATTCACCAACTTGTTGCACGGAATCGTCCAAATGAGCAATCGTATCGCATTTCAGGGAGAACCAGGCGCCTATAGCCACGAGGCCTGCCGCAATGCACGCCCCGATATGGAGGCCCTGCCCTGCCGTACTTTCGAAGATGTGATCGAATCGGTTCGGTCAGGCGATGCTGATCTGGCGATGCTGCCGGTCGAAAACACCACCTATGGCCGGGTGGCCGATATTCACCGCCTGCTGCCCCATAGTGGGCTGCACATCATTGATGAGGCCTTTGTACGCGTGCATATCAATCTGCTAGCCGTCCCCGGGGCAACGCTTGAAGATATCACCGAGGCGCATTCGCATTTGGTTCTACTGCCGCAATGCGCAGGCTTTCTGAAAGAACACGACATTCGCGGCCGCGTCAGCCCCGACAACGCGCGCGCCGCGCGTGAGGTCTCGGAGCAAGGTGATTTGCATTCTGCGGCACTGGCCAGTGAGCTGGCGGGCGAAATCTATGGGCTGAACGTGCTGGCCCGTCACATCGAAGATCAGGACAACAACACCACGCGGTTCCTGGTTATGTCGCGGCAGGCGGACATGTCCCGACGCGGCCCGCATGGCATGATCACCAGTTTCGTGTTTCAAGTACGCAACATTCCGGCTGCGCTGTACAAAGCGATGGGCGGCTTTGCCACCAACGGTATCAACATGACAAAGCTGGAAAGCTATATGGTCGACGGGTCATTCACCGCGACCCAGTTTTATGCCGATATCGTCGGGCACCCCGAAGACCGCAACGTGCAGCTGGCCATGGAAGAGTTGGAGCATTTCACCACCAATGTCGAAGTACTGGGCGTCTACCCCGCAGCGCATTCGCGCGGGTAAGCGCCTGGTTTCATCCAACTGTGTAGGCTTTGCACACAGCCCCTTCGTGTGATCTGTAATCGATAAACCCCATTGCGGCGTAATAGGCCAAACCTTCGGCGTTACTTGCCGCAATGGTGGCGTCGATGGCGGGAATGCCCTGCTCTTTGGCAACCTTCAATGTCGCCTGAAACAAGGCCCGCCCCACCCCGCAACGCGCGGCCGAGGGTCGAATGTGGGTACCGATGATTCCCCAGCCGACTTGTACTCCGTAAGGATTGGCTGCGACCGCCCGTTTCATGGACTGGAACCCCAAAATTCGGGTTTCGCTGAGTGCTAAGACACATGTCAACTGATCCGGGTGCCCGACATAGTTCGTCAGTACAAAGCCCGGGTCACTCGGTCTTGTGCGTTTTCCGGCAGCAGTGATTTCATGCAACACGTCTGAAATGCCTTGGACGTCGTCCAAGTCGGCTTGTCGGATGATCAGATTGTCCATTTGCCTCCTGTCAGGAACCGTGCAGATGGCGTTCTTCCATCTCGCGCGCGAACTCGCTGAGCCGCAGTTGGAATTGTCGTCGGAACCGCGACTGGCCCAGTCTCAGTGACTGCAGCAACAACCGGGCCGGCAGCGTTTTCGCCGCCAGCGCCATCTCGACACTCAAGCGGGTGCGGCGCTGCGACAAGGCCAGAAATTCGACAGTTGTTGTCCCGTTCATGCCCTTGCTTGCTGCCTGAAACCGCATCAAGGCAGGCGGGTCGCATTCAGCCATCTCAATCGCAACATGGCGGGGCTTGCCACGCAGGTTGAACTCGGTTTCCCACTGCGTACCGGGCACAACACCCATATGACCCGACATGCGCCTTACTTCGATCCCCCGGCGCATGGCCATGCGTTCAAACCGCTCAAAATCAGCGACCATTTCGAACACCGCATTGATCGGGGCTTCGATATCTTCGCGTGCTGTAAACTGCATGGTGGTTCGTGGGTCTCTTGTCTATAGGCCTAGTATTTTGTCAGTCCAGCGTATCTGCAAGCCAGTTTTGCAGCAGGAAATGCGCAATGGCCCCCTTGCGAGCTGGCAACAGGACCGGGTGCTCCCCGGCAAAGGCCTGCATCATCTCGGGCTTGCTGATCCACATTGCATCTTCGATTTCCACCGGATCAATGGTGATCTCGCGCGACAACGCCTCACCCGCGCAACCAAACATCAGCGAGGCCGGGAATGGCCAGGGTTGGCTTGATAGATAGCTGACCGGGCCAACCGGCACGCCTGCCTCTTCCATCACCTCACGTCGAACCGCTGCCTCAAGCGTTTCTCCGGGCTCGACAAATCCAGCCAGCAGGGAATACATCCCCTCGGGCCAGCCCGGTGATCGCCCCATCAAAACCGAATCCCCATGGGTGATCAGCATAATGACCACCGGATCGGTGCGCGGAAAATGCTGCCCACCGCATTCGGCGCAACTGCGCTGCCATCCAGCTTGGGATACTTCGCTGGGTGCGCCACAACGGGCACAGAACCGATGCGTTTCGTGCCAGCCAATAACGGCCTTGGCGGCCGCAGCCAATTCCGCATCGCGGGCAGACAGTCGGGTCATGATCCGGCGCAACTCAGCAAAGACATGGGCTGTTGGCAGGTCCGGGTGCTGCTGTTCCGACGGGTCGATAAAGGCACCGACCTGCGACATGTCCAGCCCCTCGGGGGACCAGCCCGAGATATCCAGCGCAAAAACCGGATCACCGTCTGAAAGTCCCAGAAATACAGGTTCTTCAATACTACCGCCCGGGCCGTTTTGTACCAGTCCGTGGGTCATGGGAATCAACCCCAGGCGGTCCAGTGCTTCCCCCTGAACCAGCGGCTTACCACGCCACAGCAACAGGCAGGTCGCTTGCGGATGCGCGCGCACCTGCGCCAAATGGTCTGCATTCCCTCGAATATGCGCCGCGCGATCAAGGCCCGAGCTGCCAAATGTCACCAGTTCCGCGTGTTTCATAGGATTTCCCTTGGGTCGTCGGCACAGGGCTGCCACGGCTGCCCTTTTGTTGCAATGCCAATGTTGCAATGCCAATTCGCACCACCCGAAAACTTGAAGTCGTCAATTGACTAAAAACACGCTATGCAAGTTGCATTTATTATACTTTTTGGAGAAAATGATTAACATATAACCGCCAGAAGTAGAAATTTGACACATCCCCTTCTCCCGTCCCGCGCACCACTGAAGATACGGGTTCTGGCAACATCCGATCTGCATATGAATCTATGCGGCTTCGATTATTATTCGGACACCCCCGACCCCTCAATCGGCTTTACCCGCACCGCCAGCCTGATCCGCGCAGCCAGGTCCGAGGCCGAAGCGCAGGGTGCTCTGGTGGTTCTGTGCGACAACGGAGATTCACTGCAAGGCACGCCACTGGGGGAATGGGCGGTTCAATCCGAAAACGCACCACACATCCTGATGCAGGCATTTTCCGAGCTGGGTTATGACGCAATCGGGCTCGGAAATCATGATTTCGGCTTTGGACTGGAAACGCTGGGCCGTGTGATTGCAGATGCTGCGTGCCCGGTGATTTGCAGCAATGCATACCGACAAGACGCCCCCTCCTGCTGGCAAGATCATGCGATTTTGAATCGAGAAATAAAATTTGATGATCAACATGTTACGCTGAAAATTGGTGCGTTCTCAGTCCTGCCACCGCAGACAGCCAAATGGGAAGCACACCTGCTACAAGGCAAGGTCGTCATCGAAGATATCCTGACTTGCGCCGCACAAAAAGTGACGAATCTGAAAGCGCAGGGTTGCGATTTGATCCTTGCATTGGCGCATACAGGGATAGGGTCGGCCGAACCGGAAACGGGTTTGGAAAATGCCGTCATCCCGCTGGCCGGTATCGAAGGAATTGATGCGCTGATTGCCGGGCATTCACATCTGACACTGCCCGGAAACACACATGACGGGATTGAACACGTCGATGCAAATCGGGGTCTGGTTCACGGAAAGCCGGTGGTCATGCCCGGTGCGTCCGGGTCATTTCTGGGGGTGATCGACCTGACATTGGACAGGGCGGGAAATGGCCATTGGACCGTTCAGGATCATCGCGTCAGTCTGCGGTCGATATGCCCAACCAAACCCGACGGCTCACCCAAGCCTATCCAGGAAGACCCTGTTTTGGCGCGCCTTTTTGCCCGGGGCCATTCGGAAACTCGGCGGCGCACGGCGCAACCCGTTGGCCAGACCGATAAGCATTTGCACAGCTATTTCAGTTTTTGCGCCCCGGACAAAGGTTTGGTTCTGACCGCCGCGGCCCAGGCAGCAGCCCTGCGGCCCTATCTGCAGGGCACGTCATTTGCGGATTTTCCTGTTCTGTCCGCGACCGCGCCTTCAAAGTTCGGGGGGCGTGCCGGCCCCCGGTTTTTCACCGACGTCCCGCCCGGCCAGATATGCCTGCGCCATGTCAACGACATGTATGCGTTTCCCAATGAGCTGCAGGCGGTAGTTGTCACCGGAGAGCAGATCAGCGACTGGCTTGAGATGTCTGCAGGCGTGTTCAACCAGATTACGCCGGGACATCAGACCACATTGGTCGACATCAACAGGGCGGGGCATAATTTTGATATTATACAGGGGCTTACTTATCAATTTGATCTCTCTCAACCGGCTCGGTTCGACGCTGGCGGTCACTTGATCGACCCCGTCAACCGGCGCATTCGCAACATTCGCTTTGACGGCCAACCGATGGCCGCCGATCAACGGTTCGTCGTCGCACTGAACAATTACCGTGCCAATGGCGGGGGTCACTTTCCCTTTGTTGATCAGGCCGAGCCCATCGCGCTGCCGAACCTTCCTGTTCAGCGCGTCTTGCAGGACTATCTGTCCGGCGCACTGCCGCAAGATCCCTTGCAATATGCGCCCTATCCTTTTGGCTTTGCCCCGATGCAGGGCGCGACTGCGCTGTTAAGAACTGGTCCGAAGGCACAAACCCACATTGCCGAGCTTGAAGAATATGACCCTCACGTCGTCGGAGAAGACGATGAGGGCTTTTTGTTGATCCGTTTGACGCTCTGACGGGTTGTGTTTCCTGCGCCCGTTGCCTATATCAGACCCCGAGAGGTTGGCGCGGGCGAGCGCCTCGCCAACCTGGTCAGGTCCGGAAGGAAGCAGCCACAACGAGCCCCGCTTGGGTCGATGTCCAACCTCTCACTTAAGCTCCCGACATGGAATTGTTGCGAACAGGCCTAGGCAATCAACCGTGGCCAGACAGCCGAATTGCGCCGGGCAAAGGCACCGATATGGCCAACCTCGGACAGTCCGAACTCGGCCGGAGACAACAAATGGCGGCGTGCGTTGGGCCCGTACAGATCAGCCAGCCGCCAGACCGCGTTCTTTGGCACCAGATCGTCATCCTCAAAGCTGAACAGATCCACTGGTGTGTCTGACTGTGCCCAGCGGGCCTCGGGCAAGGACACGCCGATTTCAGGCAGGTAGTTGCGCGGCGCAGTACACCAGCGGCGCCACTGCCAATAGACGCTGGCAGGCAGGTTCGATCCGAATCCTAGTGCCTTGCCCGGCAGGTAACCCAGCGCTTTTACGGCCAGGGGCGCGTGTCCGTACCAAAACAGCAAAGCCAACGCCCGATAAGGCCAGGGATGGTCCGACACAGTCACCGGCCCGGCGCAGACGCAGATCATACGGTCGATCTGATCAATATCGGGTTGAATCGGCCCCAGCATACCGCCGACGGAATGGCCGATGCTCCAGTGCTGCGCGTCGGGGTATCGCCTGCGCATCTCGGCCCGAGCCGCAGGCATGTCGATCAGCGCCCAATCCGCCATCGTGGCCTGAGCTGACTTCAATGGCCTGCTCTGCGAATGGCCGAAATCGCTGTAATCATAGGTCAGACAGGCCATGCCATGTTCCGCAGCCAACCAGCGTGCAAAATGCTGATAATAGTCGCGCGGCACCCCGGTGGCGCTGTGGATCACCACTGCGATCCCAGGTTCGGCCACCGGCAGATACAGCCGAGCCGACAGTTGGGTCGAACCAGAAGGAAACTGAAAATCCTCGGTTAAAACAGCTTGTGCGGTATCCAGCATGGCGCCCTCAATCTGAACCGATTAGTTCACCACCCCAAACGGCATCTTTTGCCGCCCTAAGTCAATCCTGTTTCCGCATGACCACGCGTCCACTTTGCCCCACCAAAAGGCGGCTTGACTCAGGTCACCCCTACCCGCTAGCGATTGGGTGATGGTTCTCGTCCCCGGTCCCCGGGGCGGGATGAAAAGGGAACACGGTGCGGTTCTGCCCGGAAAACCGGAACGAACCAAGGCCGCGACTGCCCCCGCAACTGTAAGCGGTGAGCAATGCCGAAACACCACTGGCCGCAAGGCTGGGAAGGTCGGCAACGCAACGACCCGCAAGTCAGGAGACCTGCCATCGAACAAGAAACTGAAACTCGGACGGGGTGTCCGGGCAGGTCGTCAGCACGCTGCCACACCTGATCCATGCCCCCGTTCCACGCGCGGAGGGCGCAATATGATCTGGAAGACAAAGACACACCAATTTACCGCAACCGTTTGCCAACGCACAGGAAAAACCTGTCCGGCGCTGGCCCGGATGGCGCGCACGATCGTGCAGGCGATGGACGCGGCCGTTCCTGCGACGACGCCTGATTTTGAGTTCGACGGCAGCACTGAGCTGGCCTATTGCACGCAAGGATGCAGCGCACGGTTTCGCGCTCAAAAAGACCTGATCCGGGTCTTTTGTGGAACAAGCGAGGATGCGCCCCTCGAGTCGCTGGATGCTTACGCAGATATGATGTTCGGCCCGGATGTGACCATGCGCCCCGCAGGCATGCTAACCACCCCCCCCTGCGCCATGCTTGAGGTCACAGCGATTCCGCCCAACCCGGTGGCACAGGCAGAGCGGCAGGTGGCGCTCTGATCTAGCCGCGCGTCCGCCCAAGGGCTGCCCATTCCATCTGGCCGTCGGTCTCGACGGCGCAGGACCGCACCGCCCGCAAACGGGCCAACGCTGTCTCGGGGTCTTCGCCATGCTCGACCATAAGGCGCAGCACGATCATCCCGGACCGGCCACAGCCGCCCCGGCAATGCACCAGCACCCGCCCCCCGCAGGACAGGATATCAGTCGCCGCAGGGCTGACACTGCCCCACGCCGCGTCAACCTCAGGAGGCGGCGTACCGAAATCCGCAACCGGCAGATGCACCCATGCGATATTGAGTGCGTGCAGGTCTTCGCCAAGCCCACTTGCGCCCTCTTGCAGTATTTCGATCTCGGTGGTCATCGAGATCACAAGATCCGGCTGCCAGTCGCGGATCATTCCCAAGTCCCGCGTATACCCGCCACCGCGCCCCGGAAGGGGCGACAAGGCAACGGTGCCGTTTCCAATCTGAACTGAATGAAGTGCGAACTGGCTCACTACGGACCCTCCCTGATACTCGCTTCTAAGGCGTGCAAATTGTGCTGCAAACCGAAATTCACCCAAGCCTGCTGTGGACGCGGGCGGCGGGGGTCTCTACGCTGCATCGGAACCCGAATCCGACAGAGCAGATATGAACGACACGCCCAGCCCCGCCTATCAGGTTCTTGCCCGCAAATACCGCCCGGAAACTTTTGCCGATCTCGTCGGTCAGGATGCCATGGTGCGCACGCTGAAAAACGCGTTCGAGGCCGACCGCATCGCGCAGGCCTTCATCATGACCGGCATTCGCGGTACCGGCAAAACCACCACGGCCCGGATCATCGCCAAGGGCATGAACTGCATCGGCCCCGATGGCGAGGGTAAGCCGACCACGGAACCCTGCGGCCAATGCGAGCATTGCGTGGCCATTATGGAAGGCCGCCACGTCGATGTGATGGAGATGGACGCCGCCAGCCGCACCGGTGTGAACGATATTCGCGAGATCATCGACAGCGTCCGCTATCGCGCGGCTAGTGCGCGCTACAAGATCTACATTATAGACGAGGTCCACATGCTGTCGACCAGTGCGTTCAACGCGCTGCTCAAGACGCTTGAGGAACCGCCCGAGCATGTGAAGTTCATCTTTGCCACAACCGAGATTCGCAAAGTGCCGGTGACGGTGCTGTCCCGTTGTCAGCGGTTTGACCTGCGTCGGATCGAGCCCGAGGACATGATCGGCCTGCTCAGCAAGATCGCGGCGGCGGAAAACGCTCAGATCGCGGATGACGCGCTGGCGCTGATCACCCGTGCAGCCGAGGGTTCGGCTCGGGATGCAACCTCGCTGCTGGATCAGGCAATCTCGCACGGTGCGGGTGAAACCAGCGCCGATCAGGTCCGCGCGATGCTGGGCCTGGCTGATCGCGGTCGGGTACTGGACCTGATGGACATGATCCTGCGCGGGGACGCTGCAGGCGCGCTGACCGAGTTGGGCGGGCAATATGCCGAAGGAGCCGATCCGCTGGCCGTGCTACGCGATCTGGCCGAGATCACCCATTGGGTCTCTGTGGTTAAAATCACGCCAGACGCAGCCAATGATCCCACCGTTTCGCCGGACGAGCGCGCGCGTGGTCAACAAATGGCCGAAGCCCTGCCGATGCGCGTCCTGACCAGGATGTGGCAGATGTTGCTTAAAGCGCTCGAAGAGGTCTCGGCGGCCCCAAATGCCATGATGGCAGCTGAAATGGCAGTGATCCGACTGACCCATGTGGCAGACCTGCCCAGCCCGGAAGAGTTGATCAAACGTCTGCAAGACACGCCCCCACCGCCAAATGGCGGACCCGGTGGCGGGATACCGGTGCCATCACATGCCGCGGTTCAGACGCAAGCGCCGGTGGCATCTTCTTATTCAGCTCCCGCCCATGGTGGGGGCGGCGGCGCTCCCAGCGCGGCGTTGGCGCAGGATGTGCAGGCCGCCCTGGCACGTTATCCGACCTTCGATCATGTGGTCGAACTGATCCGCGCAAACCGGGACGGCGTGCTTCTGGATGAGGTGAAGCGGTCTTTGCGGCTTGCAGCCTATCAACCCGGGCGTATCGAATTCCAACCGACCCAGCGTGCCTCGGCCCAGTTGGCGCAACGTCTGGGGACCGCCCTGCAGCGATGGACCGGTAACCGCTGGGCAGTCACTGTCGTCAACGAAGGCGGCGGCGAGACGATCTATGAAAAGGAAAACGCGGCTGAGGAAGCACTGAAGGCAGAAGCCCGCGAACACCCGCTGGTGCAGGCGGTTCTGGCCCAGTTCCCGAAGGCGCGGATCAAAAGCATCGAA
Organism: Ruegeria sp. BA12; assembly: GCF_056539625.1. NCBI lineage: Bacteria > Pseudomonadati > Pseudomonadota > Alphaproteobacteria > Rhodobacterales > Roseobacteraceae > Ruegeria > Ruegeria sp. BA12. The sequence continues at coordinate 135,491 of NZ_JBQFVF010000009.1, read as the reverse complement.
ACGCCTGAGCAACGCGCAGCCAAGGTCGAAACCGAAGCCCTGCCCGAGGTCGAAGACGAATGGGACCCGTTCGAGGAAGACTGAGCCACTTCAACACACACCCCCGAAATCCTCCCGCGCCCGCCACGGGCCATCGGCTGACGCCGATCGCCCTGAGCGGCCTTGGGCCCGGCAGCGCGGGCTTTGCCCGCGCTGCCGGGCCCAACGGGAGGAAAGGTCTTTCAAAGACCTTGACGACGGGCGGGAGCAACCCCACCCCCTTGTGCCACACGGGTACCACCCGTATTTAGGCGACAAAGCGATACACAGGAGAATACCGATGCTCAAAGGACTCGGCGGTCTGGGCGACATGGCCAAGATGATGAAATCCGCGCAGGACTTGCAGGCCAAGATGACCGACATGCAGGAAGAGCTGAACAACATGACGGTCGTTGGCGAATCCGGTGCAGGACTGGTCAAGGCCACCGCCACCGCAAAAGGTGAGCTGAAAGGTCTGGACATCGACCCATCGATCTTTAACGGCGACGACAAGGAAGTGGTCGAGGACCTGATCCTGGCCGCCATCAAGGACGCACAAACCAAAGCGACTGAACGCGCACAGGCCGAAATGGCGAAGCTGACCGAAAGCATGGGCCTGCCCGCAGACATCAAGCTGCCGTTCTGATACCCCCTCCTGACGGATCATCGGCCGGGCGCCCCTGCCCGGCCCCTTTGCAGGAGCACCCTCGGTGAGTTCGAACAGCGATATCGACAACCTGATTGATCTGATGGCCAAGCTGCCGGGCCTCGGCCCCCGCTCGGCCCGCCGCGCGGTGTTGCATCTGATCCGCAAGCGCGCCCTGCTGCTGACACCCCTGTCGGACGCCATGCAGCAGGTTGCCATCACCGCCCGCGAATGCCTGAACTGCGGCAACGTCGGCACCACCGATATCTGTGACATCTGCGACAGCGAGGACCGCGCGACCGGAGAGCTATGCGTGGTCGAAGACGTGGCCGACCTGTGGGCAATGGAACGCGCCGGGGTCTTCAAAGGCCGCTATCACGTTCTGGGCGGCACATTGTCGGCGCTGGACGGGGTCGGCCCGGACGAACTTCGCATTCCTCGCCTCAAGGACCGCGTGACAGCCGAAGGGATCACCGAGATCATCCTCGCCCTGAACGCCACCGTCGACGGTCAGACTACCGCGCATTATATTGCCGATCAGTTGGAAGGACAGGTCCGCCTGACCTCGCTGGCGCAAGGCGTGCCGATTGGCGGAGAGCTGGATTATCTGGATGACGGGACGATCACGGCTGCGTTGAGGGCGCGGAAAGAGCTTTGATCTTGTCAGGTGTTCCGTTTGACAAGTGCTCAAGCTTATTTCTGGTGATATTGCATTGCACCAACCATTCATACGGCAGAACATTGACCGCGACGTTGTTCGGCAGTTGGTAAAATGACATGCTCCGATAACTCCAAGCATATGGAACGCAGTCTTTTAGGGCTGCTGCATGTAAATAGAACTGAAACTCTCTTGGCGCATTTCGAAGCGTTTGAAAGAACGAATTCCTAAACTCTACGTCCGTACCGAAGGCATTGATTTCTCGGGCACGTAGAAAGCTTGTATACGACCCGACAAACACGCCTGAAAGGCTCATAGCCATGACAATAAACACCGGCAGGGTCACTTGGGACTTGAAACCAAGCTTACTTAAGAACGCACCAACAAAAAAACCAAAAAAACCGCCGAGAAACACAAAAGCCAACCAAAATGGGGCACCCAATCGACCGTTCCAAATCGTAATAAATGCTATTGGCTGAAAAACACCTCCGAACAGGAATAGAGAAGTCATAGAGTATGCGAAAACGCTGAATAGCGCGGTGAGCAACAGCTTCATCGGCTCCAAGTCACTGTAATTTCTTACAAAGAAGTTATACCTTTGTAATTCAATAAAAAATTAATAACGTCAATAGAACCCTATTAGTTTGAGAGTTGTTTGATGACCCGCCTTCTCGCCCTCACAATCGCCGCCTTCACCGCAACTGCAGCTTGGTCGCAGGAACTCATCGACAAAGGCTTTGTCGAAGGCTGGAACATCATGATGGACCCCGCGCTGGGCAATGGGTGTCTGATCCAGACGATCTATCAAGACCTCTCGGTGGTGCGTATCGGCTATGACGCGTTGGACAATCGCGGGTATTTCGCCGTCTACAACAAGGCCTGGGGCGATATTGAGCAGGGTAAGAGTTACCCAATCCGCTTCGAACTCGATGGTAAAAGCTTTGATGCCACTGCCATCGGCTTCAATCAGCGTGACGTGCCGGGCGCGACAGTGTTCTTCACCGACCGCAGTTTCGTTAACGCCATCGCGCAGAACAAAACCATGACCGTCTATAACCCGGCAGGCGAAGTGGTGATGGCAATTGATCTCAAGGGCACCGCCAAAGCGCTGGACTATGCCCGCGACTGCCAGAACCGGAAGCTCTAACGAATCGGATCGAACAGCGCGTCTTTGGCTGTGCAATCGCGGATAACGTCGCGACCACAAGGCACCGGATTAAGGTCGCGCGACAGGCACAGACGGACCTCTTCAATATAGCCCTGCTTGCAGGTGATTGTGATCATGTCCCGCTCTAAACCGGGATTGGCCTTCAAAAACGCCTCTTCGACCACCGAGGCGGGTAACTTGACCGATGTCTCCAATTGACGGAACACTTGCGGACGCACGACTCCGTCATAAGCCTGCCGAGACAGCGCGAAATAGTCCGGCGCGGACAGCCCCGAACAGGTTCCGTGCTTTTTCCACTGGTGCCACGCCAAACCCGAAGAGCCCTGAATATCCGTCATTTCGCGTGTCATGCGGCGCGTTGGCGGTGCCTCAGCCGTGCGACAGAACGCTGGCCAACCCTGGTGATATTGCGGCCACAACCCATGCAATATCCAACCGTGATCATGGCGCGCATCGCATTGGTCCGACCCGCGCGCATCGCCTTCGCGGGCGCACCAGTTGGGCGACCAACTTAGCGACAGGACGTAATAGTCGAATTGACCGGCTTTCTCTCCGTCTGCCAGTGCGGCGACCGCGCTCAAGACCCACAAAATCACCCAGCGCATTCGCCTCTTCCCTTCTTGCCTTGCCGCGACTATATAGGCCCCGAGTTCCCCGACAACGGAAACCTGCCCCAAAGCTTCGGGGCCGCCGAATTCCGGCGACGGGACAGATGTATTTATAGGAGACGGGCTGATGGCAAAACCGCTTATGGCCAAGGCAACAGCCGTATGGCTGGTGGACAACACCACGATCAGCTTCAAGCAGATCGCGGATTTCGTGGGCATGCACGAGTTGGAAGTGCAAGGCATCGCCGATGGCGACGTGGCCGCGGGCGTGAAAGGGTTCGACCCCATCGCCAACAACCAGCTGACCCAGGATGAGATCGACTCGGCGCAGGGCAACCCGCTGCATAAGCTGAAGCTCAAGTTCAACCCAGCTGCTAGCGGTGAAGAAAAACGTCGTGGTCCGCGCTATACCCCGCTGTCCAAACGGCAGGACCGTCCGAACTCGATCCTTTGGCTGGTCAAATTCCATCCCGAACTTAGCGACGGTCAGATCGCCAAGCTGGTGGGCACCACCAAGCCAACCATTCAGTCGATCCGCGAGCGTACCCACTGGAACATTTCGAACATGCAACCGATCGACCCGGTTGCGCTGGGCTTGTGCAAGCAATCCGAGCTGGACGCCATCGTTCAGAAAGCCGCAGCCAAGAAGGCAGCCGAAGGTGGCGTCATGAGCGATGACGAACGCCGCAAGCTGGTTTCGACCGAACAATCGCTGGAAATGGACGCAGCACCCAAGATCCCAACCGCCATCGAAGGTCTGGAAACCTTCTCGCTGTCTGACGAGCCTGTGGAAGAGAAAGAAGAAGAGCCGGTCATCGACGCCGACAGCTTCTTCAACCTGCCCAAAGGCGGGGCCGAGGATGAAGACGAAGACGATCTGCGCCCCTAAGGCACAGATGGCCCCAGTCCGAACAGGCAGGGGCTTTTTTCCCGCAGGGATTCCATGCTGACCATCCTGTCCAAAATCTTTGGCCCGCACCACGCCGTATCGATCTATGCTTTTTTGAAGACATGGGGTTTGTTGGCGGTTGCAATCGTCGGCACCATCTCAATTGCTACCGCATTGCTGGTTTTCAATGACAACGGCGCGCACGAACATGACTCGTACCTGACCGTTTCGGTTCTGTCGGCAACCCCCGTGAACGGTGACTTGAAGAACGGTGTCATAGCCTCGATTCAATTGCCGGATGGGTCGGCCACCTCCATCAACGAACCCAAAGAGCATGTCGCACGAACAGTAGGCACCACAGCCTGTGTCGAAAAACGTGTCTACGTAAACAGCGGAGAGGCACGGTACAGGTTCAAATTGCCGAGCCTGTGCGAGGCCAACCAATAAGCAAAACCGCCCGGAGGTATCTCCGGGCGGTTTTTCCTTTAGATCATCTGAAACAGAATACCAGCAATGATCGCCCCGGTAATCCCAAGACCCAGATAGGTGGCAAAGACCCGTGGTTTGACCAGTGACCACACCGCTGCCATCGCCGGGATCGAGCTGACCGCACCCGCGATCATGAACGACATCGCGGCCCCCGCACTCATCCCCTGTTCTGTCAGCCCCGCTAGCAGTGGCGGCGCGACGTAGGAATTCAGATAGGCAGGCATCCCGACCAACGCCGCGATCACGATGGGTACGACACCTTCGCCCCCCACCACGCGGGCGATCAGATCGGCCGGAACATAACTGACCAACAGCGCCTCTAACACATAAGCCAGGGCCAGCCATTTCAGCAGGAACAGCCCGTTGTGAACGAATTCCGACTGGAACCGCTGACGACGCTCAGCTTCCTGCCAGAATCGCCAGACCGGTTTGTCATCCTGTTTTGGGCCACCACAAGCGCTGCAACCGGCCGGTTTGTAGTCGCGCAGCGGTTGGGCAAAGGCGCCCGAGCGCTTCAGGCCGCGCACAACGAAACCGCCGAACAGACCCAGCGCCACCGCAGCAATCGCCTTGCCTATCGCAAAGGGCCATCCTAACGCACCGGCGGTGATCAATAGGGTTGGCGGGTCAATCAACGGAGAGCTGAGCCAGAACGCCATCACCGCAGACAGGGGCGCACCCAGCGCCAGCAATCCGGCAATGAACGGGATGACCTCACAGGAACAGAACGGCGCCAATCCACCAAACACCGCAGCAAGGAAGATCATCCGCGTCTCGCGCCCTTCAAAGGCGCGCGCGACCATCACCTCGGCCCCGGTCGCCTTGAGGTAGGACAGCAACAAAACGGCAAACAGGATATACTGGCCGGTATGGATCAGCGCCTTACCAGCAAAAGTCACGACTTCAACCCAATTACCAGGGTCCAGAACAGCCACGGCGGCCAGGATTGCAACGATCAATGCCCAAGGGGTTTTGATCAGATCAAGCGCCTTCACGGGCACTTTGGGATTTTGCGTCAGTTCAGCCATCGTTCGCGGCCTTTCCCACTTCGTCCGCGCAGCATTCGGCAAGGATGAACTGCGCCAGATTTCTCAACTCGTCATAGCAGGCACGGTTGATCGTGCTGCGCCCGACTTTCTCTTGTTCCACGACACCGCCAGCGGCCAAAAACCGAAGGTGATGCGCCAAGGTTGACGGTGCTATTCCCGTCCGCTCTTGAATTTCACCAACCGTCAGGCCCGCCTGCCCGGCGCGGACCAAAGTTCTCAGAACCTTCAACCGGGCCTCGGACCCCATGGCCGAAAATCCTGCTGCAGCAGTTTCCCACATATTCGATTCTCCATTAAACTAGATTTCTAGTTATTTAGGTTAATTGAAACCCACCGTCAACCACGGCAACGCGGGAATTTTTGGAAAAGTCATAAGTCCAGATTGCTCATCTTTTAGGTCCACCCTATAAGACCTCATGGCAATATCGGTCGACACATTCTTTCTTGAGCTGAACGGGCAAGGTACGCTGCAGGCGCAGATCCAGCAGATGATTGCCGAAGGCATACTGTCCGGCAGGTTTCATGTCGGGGAAAAGCTGCCCTCATCACGCAAACTGGCCGCCCATCTGGGTGTCAGCCGGATTACGGTGACGCTGGCCTATACCGAACTGCTGGCCAATGATTATCTGACGGCAAAGGGGCGTTCGGGCTATTTCGTCTCGCAAAACGCACCGGTGCCGCCGAAATACACACCCCTTCAGCGCGGTGCCGAAACCGTGGATTGGGATGCTGCGCTGGCCCGCCGATTCTCGGGCGGGGACATGCTGTCGAAACCACGGGACTGGCGCAGCTATCGCTATCCATTCATTTACGGGCAAGCGGATCGCAATCTTTTTGACCACGCCAACTGGCGCCTGTGTGCCGTACGCGCCCTTGGGCACAAGGATTTCGAATCCCTCACCACCGATTACGTGGATCAGGATGATCCGTTGCTGGTCGAATTCATTGCCCGTCACACCCTGCCCCGCCGCGGCATCGCCGCCCGCCCCGAAGAGATTCTGATCACCATGGGCGCGCAGAACGCACTGTGGCTGGCCTCACGAATTTTGCTGACCCACAATCGCACCGCGGTGATCGAAGACCCATGCTATTACTCTCTGCGCAGCCTGCTAGAGCATTGGGATTGCGACGTGACTCCGATACCCGTCGACCGCGACGGGCTGCCCCCTGAGACATTGCCTGACACCGCCGACGTTATCTTTACGACGCCCAGTCACCAAAGCCCAACCACTGCAACTATGCCCGTTGAACGCAGGCACAAATTGCTGGAACGCGCGCACGACCTGGACGCAATGGTGGTCGAAGACGATTATGAGTTCGAAATGGCCTTTCTGGGCGCGCCCTCTCCGGCGTTGAAGTCAATGGACCGCGATGGCCGCGTGATCTATGTCGGCAGCTTTTCAAAATCGCTATTTCCGGGATTGCGCCTGGGATACATGGTCGGCTCGGAACCTTTCATCCGCGAGGCGCGGGCGCTGCGTTCGTTGGTGTTGCGCCACCCGCCGGGGCACATCCAGCGCACCGCCGCCTATTTCCTGTCATTGGGCCATTACGACGCGCAGATCAGGCGCATGTCCAAGGCTTTGGCGCGCAGGCGTGAGGCCTTGGACCAAGCGATCGACAAACACGGGCTGACAGTGGCCGGGCGTGGCATCATGGGCGGATCATCCCTGTGGATGTCTGCCCCTGAACACGTCGACACAACGCAACTGGCCCACACGCTGCAGGGCCAGAGCGTTCATATCGAACCCGGCGCGCCGTTCTTTTCGGGGCCGGATCAGCCGAAGAATTTCTACCGTATCGGCTATTCCTCGATCCGGCAGGACCGTATCGAACCGGGTGTGAAATTGATCGCAGAGGCCATACGCGGCTGTTAGCGCCATACTGGACATATTCCGCAAATCCATCTGGCCCTAACGCAGCCCTCCCCCATAGGTCAAAACCGTATGCAAAGGCGGGGCACCGGGCCCGGCCATTCCACACATGCGCGGAGATCACACACATGAAAATGACGACTGAAGAAGCATTCGTTAAGACGTTGCAGATGCACGGGATCGAACATGCGTTCGGTATCATCGGCTCGGCCATGATGCCGATCTCGGATATTTTCCCGAAGGCCGGAATTTCGTTCTGGGACTGTGCGCACGAAGGGTCCGGCGGCATGATGGCCGACGGCTACACCCGCGCGACCGGCAAGATGTCGATGATGATCGCGCAAAACGGTCCTGGGATCACCAACTTTGTAACGGCTGTTAAAACCGCATACTGGAACCACACACCAGTACTTCTGATCACACCACAGGCCGCGAACAAAACCATCGGTCAGGGCGGTTTTCAGGAGATGGAGCAGATGCGCATGTTCTCGGACTGCGTGGCTTATCAGGAAGAACTGCGTGACCCGTCGCGTGTCGCCGAAGTTCTGAACCGGGTAATCCTGCAGGCCAAGCGTGCCTCGGCACCGGCTCAGATGAACATCCCGCGCGATATGTGGACCCAGGTTATCGACATCGAGCTGCCGAAGATCGTTGAATTCGCTCGCACCGCAGGCGGTGACGAGGCACTGCAGGAAGCGGCTGACATTCTGTCGGAAGCCAAGTTCCCCGTCATCCTGAACGGCGCTGGCGTTGTTCTGTCCGGCGCGATCCCCGCATCTGCCGAGCTGGCCGAACGTTTGACCGCACCGGTCTGCGTTGGCTACCAGCACAACGACGCCTTCCCCGGCTCGCACCCGCTGTTTGCCGGTCCTTTGGGCTATAACGGCTCGAAAGCTGGTATGGAGCTGATCGCCAAAGCAGACGTCGTACTGGCTCTGGGCACCCGTCTGAACCCGTTCTCGACCCTGCCCGGCTACGGCATCAACTACTGGCCGACCGACGCCAAGATCATTCAGGTTGACTTGAACCCTGACCGTATCGGCCTGACCAAAGATGTCACGGTTGGCATCGTTGGCGATGCCAAGAAAGTTGCCGAAGGTCTACTGGCCCGTCTGGGTGATCATGCTGGTGACGCAGGTCGAGAAGATCGCAAAAACACCATCGCCACCACCAAATCTGCTTGGGCGCAAGAGCTGAGCTCGCTGACCCACGAGAACGACGATCCGGGCACCACCTGGAACGAGCGCGCCCGTGCCGCCAAGCCCGACTGGATGAGCCCGCGCATGGCGTGGCGCGCAATTCAGGCGGCGCTGCCGACAGAGGCAATCATCTCGTCCGACATCGGCAACAACTGCGCCATCGGCAATGCGTATCCGTCGTTTGAAGAGGGTCGCAAATATCTGGCTCCTGGCCTTTTCGGCCCCTGCGGCTATGGCCTGCCAGCGGTTATCGGTGCCAAGATTGGCTGCCCCGATGTTCCGGTTGTCGGTTTCTCAGGTGACGGCGCATTCGGCATCGCAGTGAACGAGCTGACGGCGATTGGTCGCGAAGAATGGCCTGCTGTAACCCAGATCGTTTTCCGCAACTATCAGTGGGGCGCGGAAAAGCGTAACTCGACCCTGTGGTTTGACGACAACTTCGTGGGCACAGAGCTGGACCAGCAAGTATCGTATGCGGGCATCGCGCAAGCTTGTGGACTGAAGGGCGTTCAGGCGCGCACACAGGACGAGCTGACTGCGGCGCTGAACCAGGCGATCATCGATCAGAAAAACGGCATCACCACGCTGATCGAAGCGATGATCAACCAGGAATTGGGTGACCCGTTCCGCCGCGATGCGATGAAGAAGCCCGTCGAGGTCGCTGGTATCGACGCTGCGGACATGAAGCCCCAGGCCGGAGCATAATTACGTGAAGCCCCTGCGCCAAATACTTGGGGCTGCGACCAGTTCCAAAAAGATCATCGCCCTTGCTGAGGGCGATGATCCACGTGTGGTGGAAGGTGCGCTGAAAGCGCGTGCCGAAAATGCCGCCGATATCATCCTTGTGGGCGATCACGCCAAGATCACCGCCTTGCTGGCGGAAAAAGGCGGATCCGATGTGGACGGGATTACCATCCATGACCCCGCGACATCCCCCCATACAGATCGGTTCGCCACGACCTATTATGAGCTGCGCAAGCACAAGGGCATGACGCCAGAGAACGCGCAGAAACTGATCAGAAGCCGCCTGAACTATGCCGCCATGCTGGTCCACCTGGGACTGGCTGATGGCACCGTCGGAGGGGCGGTTGAAACCACCTCGGACACTGTGCGCGCCGCTTTGCAGATCATTGGCAAAGCGCCCGACGCCCATATGGTGTCCAGCTTCTTTCTGATGATTTATGACCGCGACCACCACGCGGTTCAGGGTGTTCACATCTTTGCCGATTGCGGTCTGGTTGTTGATCCCGACGAACGGGAACTGGCCGAAATCGCGCAGGCATCGGCGGCGTCGTACCACGCACTGACCGGCCAAGAACCCCGTGTTGCCATGCTGTCCTTTTCCACAGGCGGCAGCGCCAACCATCCCAAAGTTTCCAAGGTGGTCGAAGCCACCCGGATCGCCAAAGCCGCAAGCCCGCATCTGCTGATCGACGGAGAGCTGCAGTTCGACGCCGCCTACGTGCCCGAAGTTGCCAGCAAAAAGGCCAAGGATTCGCCGTTGAAGGGGCAAGCCAACGTGTTTGTCTTCCCGAATCTCGATGCCGGGAACCTCGGCTACAAGATCGCACAGCGTATTGGCGGGGCCGAGGCCATCGGGCCGGTTCTGCAAGGACTGGCGAAACCAGCAAACGACCTGTCACGCGGCTGTTCGGCAGATGATGTTCTGCACATGATTGCAGTGACCGCTGTTCAGGCCCAGCACGACGATGCCGAGCCCGAGACATGCTGATCCGGAACCAGCATAACTTCGGCGGCATACTCGCCGATGACGCCGCTGCGTCAGGAAGGACCGTCGAATAAATGCTGGCCATGACCCAGATTTCAAATCTTGTCGGTGTAAACGCCACCCAAAAGGCCCGCACCCTTTTCCCAGGCATTCTGGTGGCGATCATCGTTGCCGTATCTGCCAAATTCCTGTCTGAGCATTACGCGACGCCAGCCATGCTGATGGCTCTACTTTTGGGCATTGCGCTTAGCTTTTTGGGGGAAGAGGGTAAAACCGTCCCTGGTATCGGCTTTGCCGCAAAATCCCTGCTACGCCTGGGCGTGGCGCTGTTGGGTGTTCGGGTTTCAATGACGCTGATGATGGGGCTGGGCTGGGACCTGATCGCTCTGGTCGTGGGCGGGGTTCTAGCAACAATTGGCTTTGGCCTTCTGGTTGCCCGATTCTTTGGCCACAAATGGCGCTTTGCCCTTCTGACCGCCGGTTCTGTCGCGATTTGCGGGGCCTCTGCCGCGATGGCCATCAGCGCCATTCTACCCAAGGATGAACGATCCGAAGAGCGCCTGATTTTTACCGTTCTGGGCGTCACCGTTCTATCGACCATTGCGATGATCGCCTATCCGATCTTAGTGCGCATTCTGGGCATGAGCGATGTCGCAGGGGGCGTGTTTCTGGGCGGTACGATCCACGACGTGGCGCAAGTGGTCGGCGCAGGCTTTTCGATCTCGGAACAGACCGGCGATACCGCAACGCTGGTGAAACTGATCCGTGTGGCGATGCTGGCCCCGGTGGTTCTGGTCGCGTCGCTGATCATCCGCGGCGTTGCTGAAATGGATGAAACCGGCAAACGGCCCCCGATCCTTCCGGGCTTTGTCCTTGGATTTCTTGTTCTGGCTGCCGCCAGCTCATTTGGCCTGATCCCTCCTTTCATCACTGAACTGCTTAGTCAGGCATCGCGGTGGCTGCTGCTGATCGCCATCGCGGCGGTCGGCATGAAGACCAACCTGAAACAAATCTTGTCGGTCGGCGGCGCAGCCATTGCCCTGATCGTCTTAGAAACTCTTTTCATTGCAGGAATTATCCTAGCCGGAATAACTTTCCTGACCTGATCCGCCCCGACAGAAGGACGCCAGATGACCATCCAGCAACCGAAGATAGACACCAGCCCTAAAGTCTCGGACGAGGTTCGGCGCACCACCTGTTACATGTGTGCCTGCCGCTGTGGCATCAACGTTCATATGAAAGACGGCAAGGTCGCCTATATCGAAGGCAACCGCGACCATCCAGTGAACAAGGGCGTTTTGTGCGCCAAGGGCTCGGCCGGGATCATGCAGGTCAACGCGCCGTCGCGGCTGCGCAAGCCGCTGCGCAGGGTTGGTCCGCGCGGCTCGGGTGAGTTTCGCGAGATCGAATGGGACGAAGCGATCAGCACTGCCGTTGGCTGGCTGAACGAGCTGCACGAAACCGCGCCGCAGAAACTGGCCTTCTTTACCGGTCGCGACCAAAGCCAAAGCTTCACCAGCTTCTGGGCGCAAAATTTCGGCACCCCCAACTATGCGGCCCATGGCGGGTTCTGTTCCGTCAACATGGCGGCGGGTGGCATCTACACCATGGGTGGCGCGTTCTGGGAATTCGGTCAGCCCGACTGGGATCACACCAAGCTGTTCATGCTGTTCGGCGTGGCCGAGGACCATGACAGCAACCCGATCAAGATGGGCATCGGCAAGATCAAAAAGCGCGGCGCGCGGGTGATCGGGGTGAACCCGATCCGTTCGGGATATAACGCTGTGGCCGATGATTGGGTCGGGATCACGCCGGGCACCGATGGGCTGTTCATCCTGTCGCTGATCCACGTGCTGATGAAGGCGGGCAAGATCGACCTTGATTACCTCAGCCGCTACACCAACGCGCCGGTTCTGGTGAATGCCGCCGAAGGTCCCAAGAAAGGCCTGTTCCTGCGCGACGCCGATGGAAAACCGCTGGTGATCGACCGCACCACAGGCGAGCTGACCGCCTTTGACAAGCCGGGTGTGCGCCCTGACCTGTCGGCGACTTACGAAAAAGATGGCGTCACCCACCGCCCGGTCTTCCACCTGATGGCGGACAAATACCTCAGCGACGACAACGCGCCCGAGGCCGTGGCCGAACGCTGTGGCATCCCGGCGCAACGCATCCGCGCCATCGCGGCCGAAATCGCCCGTGTTGCCTTTGACGAAGCAATCGAACTGGACCACGAATGGACCGATTTCCGGGGTGAGAAGCACTCCAAGATGATCGGTCGTCCGGTCAGCTTCCATTCGATGCGCGGGGTATCGGCCCATGCAAATGGGTTCCAGACCTGCCGCGCGCTGCACGTTCTGCAAATCCTGCTGGGCACTGTCGAAGTGCCCGGAGGTTTCCGTTTCAAACCGCCCTATCCCAAACCGGTCGAGGCGCACCCGACACCGCATGGCGACCGCCGTCCGGGCCGACCGCTGAACGGGCCGCATCTGGGCTTTCCACGCGGTCCCGACGATCTGCTGCTGGACGATGACGGCAGCCCCATTCGCATCGACAAGGCGTTCACCTGGGAAAACCCGATGTCGGCCCACGGGCTGATGCATATGGTGATTTCAAACGCTGCTGCGGGTGATCCCTACAAGATCGACACGCTGTTTATGTACATGGCAAACATGTCGTGGAACTCGTCCATGAACACCAAAGGCGTGATGGAAATGCTGACCGCCAAAGATGATGACGGAAATTACGTCATTCCGAACATCATCTATTCCGATGCCTATTCCTCGGAAATGGTGGCCTATGCCGATCTGGTCTTGCCCGACACCACCTATCTGGAACGGCATGACTGTATCTCGCTTCTGGACCGTCCAATCTGCGAGGCTGATGCCGCCGCCGATGCGATCCGCTGGCCGGTGATCGAACCCGATCGCGACGTCCGCGGGTTCCAGTCGGTGTTGATCGAACTGGCCAACCGCATGAACCTGCCCGGCTTCACCAACGAAGATGGCAGCGCCAAGTGGAAGGACTATGCCGACTACATCGTCAACCACGAACGCCGCCCGGGCATTGGCCCGCTGGCCGGTTTCCGTGGCCCAGATGGCGACAAGGAAGGGCGTGGTGAGGTCAACCCGGAACAATTGAACCGCTATATCGACAACGGCGGCTTCTATGTCGCGCATATTCCCGAAGGTGCGGATTACTACAAACCTTGGAACGCAGCCTATCAGGACTGGGCCGTGGGCATGGGTATCTATGACAGCCCGCAACCTTACCTTTTCCAGCTTTACTCGGAACCGATGCGCAAATTCCAACTGGCGGCCGAAGGCCATGGTGAGAGGCAACCACCCGAGCATCTGCGCCAGCGCATCAAGGACACGATGGACCCGCTGCCGATCTGGTACGAGACCGATCAACAAGGCAACGAAGGTTTCACCGTCAACGCCCTGACCCAACGCCCTATGGCAATGTACCATAGCTGGGGCACCCAGAACGCTTGGCTGCGCCAGTTGCACGGGCGCAACCCTCTTTATGTCCCGACCAAACTGATGCGCGAGCACGGGCTGCAGGATGGTGACTGGGCCAAGGTCAGCTCGCCGCATGGGGCAATCACGGTGCCGGTCATGGAAATGGCAGCGCTGAATGAAAACACCGTCTGGACCTGGAACGCCATCGGCAAGCGCAAAGGCGCCTGGGCCCTGCAAGAGGACGCGCCCGAGGCCACCAAGGGCTTCCTGCTGAACCATCTGATTCACGAGCTGATGCCGCCGAAAGGCGATGGCATGCGGTGGGCCAACTCCGACCCCATTACCGGTCAGGCCGCCTGGTTCGACCTGAAGGTCAAAATCGAAAAAGCCGAAGCCCCGGGTGACGCCGAAAGCCAACCGGAATTCGATCCTATAAAATCGCCGGTGGGAACCGGCCCGAAAGATCTGGCGTGGAAGGTAGGCAAATGACCCAACTCCCCCAATCCACCGAACGTAAGATGGGTCTGGTTATCGACCTGGACACCTGCGTTGGCTGCCATGCCTGCGTGATTTCCTGCAAAGGCTGGAACACCGAAAACTATGGCGCGCCGCTGTCGGATCAGGATGCCTATGGCGCCAATCCGTCGGGCACCTTCCTGAACCGTGTGCATTCCTACGAGGTGACACCGGATGAGGGTCACGCACAGCTGATCCATTTCCCCAAATCCTGCCTGCATTGCGAAGACGCGCCCTGCGTCACCGTGTGCCCCACCGGGGCCAGCTATAAGCGGGTCGAGGATGGCATCGTTCTGGTCAATGAAAGCGACTGCATCGGCTGCGGCCTATGCGCGTGGTCCTGCCCTTATGGCGCGCGCGAGCTGGATCAGGCGGAAGGTGTGATGAAGAAATGCACCCTGTGCGTTGATCGCATCTACAACGAGAACCTGCCCGAGGTGGATCGTGTCCCCTCTTGCGTGCGCACTTGCCCCGCCGGGGCCCGGCATTTCGGTGATCTTGGCGATCCTGACAGCGACGTCAGCAAACTGGTGGCTGAGCGTGAGGGCATGGACCTGATGCCGGAAATGGACACCAAACCCGTCAACAAATACCTGCCACCCCGGCCCAAGGATCAGATCGAGGATCAGATCGACATTCTGGCCCCACTGCTGGCCCCGGTCGCCGAAGAACCCATAGGATTCCTTGGCTGGCTCGACAAAACTCTGGAGAAGCTCTGATGCATCCCGCACCTTCCGTCATCGTCTTCACCACCCTCTCGGGCCTGGGTTTTGGCCTGCTGTTTTTCCTCGGCCTCGGCTTGCCCGTCGTCACCGGCTGGGTCGCCTTTGCGCTTTTTGCCATCGGCTTTGGTCTTTCCGTCGGCGGCTTGCTGGCCTCGACCTTCCACCTGGGCCACCCGGAACGCGCAATGAAGGCCTTCACGCAATGGCGGTCAAGCTGGCTCAGCCGTGAAGGCTGGTGCGCAGTCATCGCCCTGATCCTGATGGGGCTTTACGCCATCGGCGCGGTGTTTTTTGGGCAGCGCTGGGGCGCTCTGGGCGTTCTCGGTTCCTTGTTCTCACTGGCAACAGTGTTCACGACATCGATGATCTATACCCAGCTCAAGACCATCCCGCGCTGGAACATGAAGCTGACACCCGCCATGTTCCTCAGCTTCAGCCTTGCGGGCGGGGCGCTTCTGTCCGGGCAACTTGCTTGGGCGATGCCGTTGTTGTTGATCGCCGGCGCGGTGCAACTGATGTACTGGCGGCAAGGGGACAAGGCCTTTGTCCAATCCGGCACTGATCTGGGCACCGCTACAGGCCTGGGCGGGCGCGGTTCGGTTCGGGCGTTTGAACCACCCCATACCGGCACCAACTATCTGCTGCGCGAGTTCGTCCACGTGGTCGGGCGCAAACACGCCGAAAAGCTGCGGATCATCTCGTTCACGTTGGCCATTTTCGTACCGCTGATCCTGTTGATGCTGCCATTCCATCACATACTGGCATTGCTCGCCGTCCTATCCCATCTGACCGGCGTTGCAATTTCCCGATGGCTATTCTTTGCACAGGCCGAACACGTCGTTGGACTGTACTACGGAAAACGATAATAAAAGGGGGCTCTAAGCCCCCTTCTTTTTTGACCTGACAGGCCAATCCATCTTTTCCAAGGGATTGCCAACCGGGTGAAAACATCCGGTCAGGCCGGGCTCAAATCAGACCGGCATGGGCCATTGCGGCATCAATGGCGGCCTTGGTGCTGTTTTCCAGCGGTGTTAGAGGCGAGCGGACCTCGTCACTGCACAGACCCAGTTTGCTAAGCGCGTATTTTGCCCCGACCAGACCCGGCTCGAGGAAAATCGCCTCGTGCAGGGGCATCAGGCGATCCTGATATTCCAGCGCCTTGGCAAAATCGCCTGCCAACGTCGCCTGCTGGAACTCGGCGCAAAGCTTCGGTGCGACATTCGCGGTCACCGAGATGCAGCCAACACCGCCATGCGCGTTAAAGCCCAGCGCGGTCGCGTCTTCGCCGGACAGTTGGCAGAACGCGGGCCCACAGGCCGCACGCTGCTGGCTAACGCGCGCCAGATCACCAGTGGCGTCCTTGACGCCCACGATGCGCGGCAGTTCAGCCAGTTCACCCATGGTTGCCGGGGTCATGTCGACGACCGACCGACCGGGGATGTTGTAGATGATGATCGGAATATCGGCGCAATCATGCAGCGCACGGAAATGTGCCACCAGACCCTTTTGGGTCGGCTTGTTGTAATACGGCGTCACCACCAGTGCCGCATCGGCACCGATCCGTTCTGCGAATCGCACAAAGCGGATTGCCTCAACCGTGTTATTCGACCCCGCCCCGGCGATAACCGGAACACGACCGGCGGCCGCTTTGACCACCTCTTCCACAACGGTTTCATGCTCTTCATGACTAAGGGTCGGGCTTTCACCGGTGGTGCCCACAGGAACCAGCCCGGTCGAGCCTTCCTGAATCTGCCATTCCACCAAGTGTTTGAGCGTCTTCAGGTCCAACTCGCCGTTTGAAAAGGGTGTGACGAGGGCTGGCATTGAGCCTTTGAACATGACACGCTCCTTAGTGTGCAGTTTGTGTTTTTTGTGCCCAAGGATCGTCACAATCATGGCGATGTGAGTTGATACCGTCGGCACAAGGTTTATCCTGAATGGCTCTATCCTTGGTTGGTTGGGAAATGCAAGGCATGACACGCGTTCTAGCGCTTTTGATAGCAATGATTCTTGGGTCAATGGGGCAAGCGCAGGCCGACTCGGTCGGTGATCTGCGGGCCGGGATGAACGAAATGCGTAAGGGCGACTGGAATGCCGCCCTGCGGGTTTCGGGCAATCGGGGGTCGGTCAGCCGCGATATCATCGTCTGGCACTGGCTGCGCGAAGGCTATGGCAGCTCTGGCGATGTGCTGGTGTTTCTGGAACGCCGACCGGATTGGCCGGGTCTGGCCTGGCTGCGGCGCAAAAGCGAGCCGGTCTTTACCGGTGCTGATCCCGATCGGGTCTTGAAATTTTACGCCGACGTACCGCCGCAAACCGCCGAAGGGGCGCTGAACTATGCTGTCGCCTTGATGGCCAAGGGGCGCGAAGGTGATGCCGAGGCTGACATTGTAGCTGCATGGCGCACCATGCCGATGGGTAAGGGTCTGCAGAAGAATTACCTTGAGAATTTCAGCAAGCTGCTGAAACCCCACCACGCGGCGCGGCTGGACCGGATGCTGTGGGACAACCATCTGGTCAGCGCGGGGCAGATGCTGCCCTTGGTCAGTGCCGATCAGCGCAAGCTGGCCGAAGCGCGGATTGCCCTGCAAAAACGCCTGCCCGGCGTCGATGGCAAGGTTGCGGCGGTTCCGAAATCCCTGGCCGACGCGCCTGGGTTGGCCTTTGACCGTTTTGTCTGGCGCGACCGGAAAGAGCTGGACGACAGCGCAATTGACCTGATGTTAGCACGCTCGACCGGGCCTGAGGCGCTGGGTGAGCCTGACAAATGGGCCGAGGGCCGCCGCCGTCTGGCCCGGCTTGAGATGCGCAATGGCGACGTGAATCGCGCCTATCAGATCGCTGCGAACCATCACATGACGCCGGAAATGGGCTATGCCTATGCCGATCTGGAATGGCTGGCGGGGTTCTTGGCCCTGCGCAAGCTGAACGATCCGGCCACGGCCGTGCGGCATTTCCAGAACTTTTCAGGCGCGGTGCAGTCTCCGATCTCGAAAGGGCGCGGCGGATACTGGCTGGGCCGGGCCTATAGCGCGCAAGGCGATGCCGACAAAGCCTATGAAGCTTATGCGATGGGCGCGGATTACCAGACGTCGTTCTATGGCCTGTTGGCGGCTGAACGCATTGGACGACCGTTTGACAGCGAATTGGCCAACCCTCGCCGCGCGCCGCATTGGAAACAGGCCGAGTTTGCCGACTCCAGCGTCTTGGAAGCCGGGCTGCTGCTGTTGCGTGCGGGCGAAGATAACCTGTCCGAACGCTTCCTAACCCATCTGGTAGAAGAACTGGATCAGGTGCAGGCGACGCAATTGGGCGATCTGGTGATCGAACTCAAGGAGCCGCATCTGGCGGTGATGATCGCCAAACGGGCGGCGAAAACGGGCGTTGTTCTGCCCGCCGCCTATTACCCGGTGCATCCGGTGGCCGATATGGGCCTGCCCATGGCGAAAGAGATGACCTTGGCCATCGCCCGTCGCGAAAGCGAGTTCGACCCGGTGGTGATCAGCGGCGCGGGCGCGCGCGGGCTGATGCAGGTGATGCCGGCCACGGCGCAACTGGTAGCTAAGGAGCTGGGAATTCTCAGCGGTCACAAGACAATCAAGCTGACCTCGGACTGGCAATACAACGCCAAGCTGGGCGCCAATTACCTGTCTGGGCTGGCAGAGGATTTCAACGGCAATGTGGTGATGATGGCCGCAGGCTATAATGCCGGGCCGCGCCGTCCGATATCGTGGATGGATCGATATGGCGATCCCCGCGCCGGTGAGATTGACGTGGTCGACTGGATCGAGACGATCCCGTTCAGCGAGACGCGCAACTACGTGATGCGTGTGGCCGAAAGCCTGCCGGTCTATCGCGCGCGCCTGGGCCAGCCCGCTCTGCCGATCCCCTTCTCGCAGGAATTGGTCGGCTCAACCCTGGCGTCGTTCGCGCCATAGGGTGAACAGACCCGCCGCCACGACCAAAGCTGCGCCCAGAACGACCTCTGGCCGCAGCGCCTCGCCAAAGACCGTGATGCCCAAAATCGTACCCCAGACCAGGTGGAAATAGGCAAAGGGCTGCACCGCGCTGGCCTCGGCCATCTCATAGCATTTGATCAGCAACCAGTGGCCTAACACGCCGCTGACACACAACACCGCCATCCAGACCCAGTCCGGGCGGGCCATCGGTTCCCAGAACCACATTCCCACCGAAGTCATCGCAACAGCACCTGCAATTCCAGTCCAGAAAAAGCTGGTGGCCGCACTGTCCTTACGGGCAGCGAACCGGGTCAGTAGACCATAGAGTGCAAACATCAGCGCGGATATGAGCGGAACGATGGCCCACGGGTTGAACACCCCGACCCCGGGTTGCAGGATAATCAGCACTCCGATGCAACCGACACCAATAGCGGACCAGCGTCTCCAACCTACTTTCTCACCAAGCACCGGTCCGCTTAAGGCTGCGACCAGCAATGGATAGCAGATAAACACAGCCATCGTGTCGATCAGGCCAAGAACGGTGAACGCAAACACGGCCACGCAAATTTCTGCCGCCAGCAAGACGCCACGAAACACCTGTAGCCCAAACTGGCTCGTCTGCGCTGCGGCCCGTAACCCGCCCGGCGCGCGCGCTGCCAGCGCAATGACAAACGCGGCGAAGAACCAGTAGCGGATCATCACAACCATGTAGGTGTTGTAGGTCCCGGCCAGATGGCGCGAGATACCGTCCTGCAAGGCAAACACGATGGTGGCCGCGATCATCAGGCCAATTCCGGCCCGCACGTTATTCTGCTGCGTCATGGCTTGCGCGCCCGGGTCATATGACGCTTGCGGCCATAGCCGGGGGTTCGGGCGACGGTAAAGCCCGCCTTTTCCAGCCCGCGCCGCACAAATCCGGCGGCAGTGTAGGTGGCTGCCGTGCCCTCGGCTGCCGTATGAACCGCCACCTGCTGCATCAGATCAGCCCCCCACAATTCAGGGTTCTTTGCCGGGGAAAACCCGTCCAGAAACCATGCATCTGCCCGACCAGCCCAGTCAGGCAATGTCTGACGAGCGTCGCCCTCGATCACTTCAAGGCGCAGGGTCCCCAGATCGCACCCGCCACTCTGCCACTGCGCCAGAAAACGGTCGCTCCACGGTGTCAATTCGGGGAACGATGCCATTGCGCGGGACATGTCCTCGGGCGTCATCGGAAAGGCTTCGAAACTGGTGAAGGTCAGGGGCGTGGTTTGGCCAGATTTCTCCCATTCGGACCACACAGTCAGCATGTTTAGACCCGTGCCAAAACCTAGCTCGGCGATACGAAACCCCGGCGCAAATCGCGCGGGCAGATCATTACCCGCCAGAAAGACATGCCGCGTTTCCTCCAACCCGTTCAGCAGCGAATAATAAGGATCGTCGAAACGGTCCGAGACCGGGATCTGATCCTCGGTCCATGTCAGTTCGGCGCGCTGGTCTGCCATCGGGGAATCCTGTAGCTAAGCGGCGCGACACTGAACAAGGATAAGGGGAATGGCAATGGTCGATGTAACGGTGCGTGGCGCGGGCATCTTTGGCCTGTCCATTGCCTGGACCTGCGCCCGGCGCGGCGCCAAGGTGCAGGTTGTCGATCCGTTCGGACCCGGATCAGGCTCCAGCGGTGGTTTGGTCGGCGCGTTGGCCCCGCATGTGCCCGAAAACTGGAACGCCAAGAAGGCCTTTCAATTCGACAGCCTGATCCTGGCCGAACCCTTCTGGAAACAGGTCGAAGCCACCGGCGGGGTTTCCGCCGGGTATGCGCGTCTGGGCCGATTGCAGCCCGTCACTGACGCCCGCACATTGGAGCTTGCCCATGCCCGCGCGGTTACGGCGGACAAGCTGTGGCAGGGTCACGCCGAATGGCGTGTTGTTGCGACTGATACGCTTGGGTCATGGTGCCCACCCAGCCCAACCGGTTTCGTGATCCACGATACGCTAAGTGCCCGGATGCACCCCCGCCGCGCCTGCGCTGCGCTGGTTTCTGCGCTTGCGGTGATGGGTGTCGAGGTGGTGACAGACGGGCCGAACAAGGGGCAGGTTGTCCATGCCACTGGTCTGGCCGGATTACTGGAACTTAGCCAAGCCTTCGGCAAAACAGTCGGCAATGGCGTCAAGGGACAGGCTGCGCTGTTGCGGTTCGATGCTGGGGAAGTGCCACAGCTGTTTGCGGATGCGATCCATATCGTCCCCCATGCGGATGGCACACTGGCGATCGGCTCGACCTCGGAACGCGAATATGATGACCCGGCCAGTACGGATGCCGCGCTGGATGATGTGCTGGATCGCGCCACCCGCGCGGTGCCTGTATTGCATGGGGCAGAGGTCATCGACCGCTGGGCCGGTGTGCGCCCCCGCAGCAAAAGTCGTGCACCGATGCTGGGGGAACACCCGCTACATCAGGGGCAGTTCATCGCCAATGGAGGCTTCAAGATCGGCTTTGGCATGGCACCCAAAGTGGCCGAGGCCATGGCCGATCTGGTTCTGGACGGACGCGATAACATCCCCGACGATTTCCGGCCTGAAGCCTCACTCTGACCGGGCAACAGCTTCGGCGATCATACATTGCCGCCCATCGGGGCCACTCACCCACAGGGTTTTCCCTTCCCGGCACAAGGTCGCGGTTTCAAAATGCATCAACGGCGCGGTTGCACGGAATGAGAACCGCGCCAAAGGCCCCATCAATTCTTCGGCAAACAACATCAGCAGCTGCGCCAGCAGCGGGCCATGCACGACCAGTCCGGCATAACCTTCGACATCGCGGGCATAATCCAGATCGTAATGGATACGGTGGCCATTGAAGGTCAGCCCCGAATAGCGAAACAGCAAGGTGGAATCGAACGTGACCTCGCGCCGGTCGGTTTCATCGGTGCGCGCCGTGGGTGGGGCGGGCTTGACCTGATCTGGCGAAGGGTCTTGACGGTACACCAGATCCTGCCATTCGGTCAGACAATGGGTATCCCCCTGCCAGATTTCATGCCGTAAAGTCACAAATCCCAGCGGCCCACTGCGCCCTTTTTTTGAGGTTGCACTGTCGCAGATCGACCGACGTTTGGCACTGCGGCCCGCAATCAATGGCGCATTAAAATCCAATCGCCCTCCGGCCCACATCCGGCGTGGCAGTCCCATATCGGGGATCAGCCCGCCAACCTTGGGGTGACCATCACGACCCAATTCGGACGGCGGGCGAGGCGACCAGAAATAGAGCTGATGAAAAAACAGTGGTAACGGCGTTCCGTCGGTCACCGTCCCCTCCTGCCCCAGCGCCACCTGAAATGCTGCGGCACGGGCCGGGTCAATCACATCGGTCTGAATTTCCTCTGCCATGGCCGTAGATTAGGCAGCCCGACCTGTGTGAACAAGCGTTAGAACCCCGCCTCGGCCCGCAGCTTCTCCATCAGGGTTCGCAAGCTGCTTTCATAGCGGTCGCTGGTCAGTTTTCCATGTTCATCAAACTCGTTAGAGCTGTTGGCCAGATGGATCTCGGGCCCTTGCAGGATGCGCGGCTGGAACGGCACCATATAGCCACGCAACACCATCTGCGCGCGCTCACCCCCGGCACGACCCGCCGCCGCCGACATCACGGCGACCGGCTTGTCAGCCCAGGGGCGGCCCTCGGTTCGGCTGACCCAGTCCAACGCGTTTTTCAGCACGCCTGACGGGCCTTTGTTGTATTCGGGTGTGGAAATGATCACCGCATGCGCCTGCGCGATCTGATCGGCCAGAGTTTGAACAGGCGCGGGAATGCCTTCACCATCCTCCAGATCGCCATCATAGAGCGGCAGGTTCAGGTCGGCTTCGATATGGGTGCCGGGGTCGAACAGCCGCGCCGCCTCGCGCAGAAGTTTGCGGTTGGTGGCGCTTTGACGCAGCGAACCGGACAGGCTCAGAAGGATTGGTGCGGACATTGGGGAACTCCGGTTTGGGTTTCCCAACAGCTAACCCAAAGCACGCGCGCACCAAAGCCCATGTGACGCGCAGTCAATGTGCGAAAAAGGGGCACCCGCAGGTGCCCCGTTTCGTCAGGTTTGGCCGCTGGGGACAATCTCGATATCAACCCGGCGGTTGCGAGCCTTGCCTTCGGGCGTCAGGTTCGACGCAGCGGGGCGGTTTTCCCCCAGCCCGATAGTCGTGAGACGGGCGCTGCTCACCCCATTGGCCTGCAGAATATCTGCCACGGACCGTGCACGGCGTTCGGACAGGGCCTGATTATAGGACGCCTCGCCATCGCTGTCGGTATGGCCGATGACCTGAATGTTCGAGTTCGGATACCGCGTCAGGTTCTGCCCTACCCGCACCAGATCGGCGCGCAGCGCCGGGCGCACGGTCGCGCTGTCAGTGTCAAAGCTGATATCATTCGGCACGGTGACGATCAGGCGATCTCCGGCATTGGTGACGGTGATGCCCTGATTGGCCAGCTGCTGACGCAGTTCCGCCGCCTGCTTGTCCAGTTGGTTGCCGACCAGACCACCACCTGCAGCACCGATGGCACCACCTGCCAGCGCGCCCAACAGCGGATCCGAGTCGTTTGCAATGGCGCCAACTCCGGCCCCGACCAGACCGCCAAGAATCGCACCTTGTCTGGTGTTCTGATTGGGGTCGGATGGCAGGTTCAGCGTGCCAGGGTCCGTACAGGCCGCCAAGACCAGAGCCGAGGATAGCCCGGCAGACAAAACAAATTTGGAAATCGTCATGATATCACCTTCTGCTCCGGCGCCCGTTCTTCGGGCGCGTATTGTTTGGCGCAGTATATCGCGTTGCCCGCAGGTGGGCTCAAGCAACAATCAAGTGAAATCGGCAAATACCTGCCAATTACGACGTACCTGTGGGGACATCCCAGTGATTCTGTTCCTGCCAGATCGCGCGCAACGGCTCACCCTGCCCGCAAAAGTGATCGTCAATCAACTCGCAGGCCCAGATACGGTCGGTACGGAAGTGGCGGAACCCGTTCCGCAACTCGCACCACGCGGCCAGCATGGTGCACTCGATATGATAGATCAGCGCAACGGGCCGGACGATCCGTTCGGTCCGATCTTCGTTGGCGTTGACATAGGTGATGCGGATTTTGCGCTCGTTCCGTATGGCCTCGCGATAGTTCACAACCGGTACGCAACCCTTTTCAGGATCGTCCATCGGCGCGCCCCATGGGGCAACCTGCAACCAGTCTGTCGGCACGCGCAACGCCTCGATCTTGCGGCACACACGGTCGGCGGCCTGCTGCAGCGTGCTATCCCCGGTCCGCGCCAGCATCGACAGGCCGACCCACAGGGCCTCGACCTCTTCGGCATCGAAATTCAGCGGTGGCAGGTCATAGCCGCGCCGCATCAGATAGCCGACACCAGCCTCTCCCTCGATCGGTGTACGTTGCGCCTGAAGGGCCGCAATGTCGCGATAGACGGTGCGCGCGGACACCTCCAGCTTTTCTGCCAACATCTCGGCCGTCACCGGCGTTTCGGCTGAACGCAAAATCTGGATGATTTCAAACAGGCGTGTCGAACGGCGCATGGGGGTCTCCGATTGATCTGCTGACACACTAGCACACCCCCCTGACAGGGTGGTGTCAGGAGTGATGGGCCAGACTTGGGATCAGTTGAAAGGAGAATTCCCATGCCAAGCCGCGACAATCACGTGATGATGACCCTGAAATTGGACCGCTGGGCACAGGATCACACCCTGCGTGCCTTTGAGATCGAACGCGAAATCATGGCCGCTCGCCGACCTTGCGTCCCTAAGAAACGAGCGAAGCGGTTTTCACTGGGCAATCTGAAACTGTTTTGGACCAGCACGGCTTAGGATCAGAAATCCGCCTTGGCGCGAAACTTCATTGCAACCCCGCCTTCGGGGCTTTTCAGGCGTAGCTCTTCGGAATGCAGCATCAGGCGCGGGAATTGCCGCGCCGCACCTTCGGCATAGAACGGGTCACCCAGGATCGGGTGACCCAGCGCCTGCATATGTACCCGAAGTTGGTGCGACCGACCGGTCTTTGGAAACAACCGCATGCGGGTTGTTTCGCCTTCATGCTTGACCACGCGCCAGTCGGTGACGGCCGCTTTGCCGGTCTCATGACACACCATCTGAAGCGGGCGGTTGGGCCAGTCCACGATCAGCGGCAGATCGACGGTTCCGGTCTTGTCCTCGACCCGCCCCCAGACGCGCGCCACATAGGTCTTGCGGGTCTGACGATTTTCGAACTGCATGCTCAGATGCCGCTGAGCGTGGGGTGTCTGAGCAAAGACCATGACGCCGGAAGTGTCCCGATCCAGCCGATGCACCAACAGTGCTTGCGGAAACGTCGCCTGAACCCGCGTCAGCAAGCAATCGGCCAGATGCTCGCCCCGCCCCGGCACGGACAATAAGCCCGAGGGCTTGTTCACCACAATTAGCTGCGCATCCTCGTGCAACACGTCCAAGGGGGTCATCGGGGGATTATAGGTCTCGCTCATGCGCGCCTGCCTATCGCAGCGCGCGACCTCCCGCAACGTCGCGCTTGCCTGAACGGAACGGTTCAGCAACTCTCGCTCCAATACGGAAGGAGAGACCATGCACCCCACGATCAAACACATGCAAGAAGTGGTGGCCAAGGGCGATGAAAGCCTGATCCACGAGTTGTTGGCCGAGGATGTGCGGTTTTCACCGCCCACCTATTACAGCACTTGGACAGGGCGCGCACCGGTGGCGGCGGTACTAGGGCACGTGGGGCAAGTGTTCTCGGACTTCCGCTATCGCCGTGTGATGGGTGCGGGCAAGGACTGGGCGTTGGAGTTTCAGTGCAAGGTCGGTGACCTGGATGCGGTGGGTGTCGATCTGATCACCCTGAACGATGATGGTCTGATCCAGGAATTCGAGGTCGTCATGCGCCCCCACAAAACCATCGGTGCCCTGCGCGAGGCGATGATGGCGCGGATCATGACCGATGCGCGGTTCCTAGAATTCAAGAACGCGCTCAACTGACCATGCCTTTTGCCCCGGATCAGCTATTGCGCGTGCCCTTACTGCCGGTTCTGGCGATGCAGGGCCTGTCGGTGCGCCGCAACGCCCAATTGCTGCCGGAACCAATTGGCCCGCGCGAAGGGCGCGAAGGGCGTGGGCCCCGGTTGCGGTTGCTGATCACGGGCGACAGCTCGGCCGCCGGGGTCGGTGCGGGGACGCAGGCGCAAGCGCTATCCGGGCATCTCGTGTCCCGACTGGCCAGTCACTACACGGTCGAATGGCGGCTTGAGGCCACCACTGGACACACAACTCAGGATACGATTGACCGATTGCGCGGCCTGAGCGGCCAGTTCGACATGGCAGTGACAGCTCTCGGTGTAAATGACGTGACGCGCGGCGTGACGTACAAGCGCTTCGTGGACCGCCAGACCCAATTGTTGAAGCTTTTGACCGGCCCTCTGGGCGTAAAACGATTGGCCGTCACAGCGGTACCGCAGATGAACCGGTTCCCGGCCCTGCCGCAGCCGCTGGCCTGGGTCTTAGGCCATCAGGCAAGACGGTTGGATCAGGGCCTACGGCATGTTACGGCCAGCTTCGCGCAGGCGCGGTATCTGGCGATGGATCTGGCCGACGATCCGGCACTGGTCGCGCCGGACGGATATCACCCAAGTCCAAAAACCTATGCGATCTGGGCCGAAGAGGCGGCCCGTCTGCTACGTCAAGCCTGAGCCCGCATCTGCCGGATCATCGGAATCGAATACACCACCAGAGCCGTCCAGATCAGAGGAAATGCAATCATGCGTCCTCGGTCAATCTGTTCACCAAACACGGTAATGGCGGTGATAAAAATCATGGTCGGAGCGATGTATTGCAGAATACCCATGGTCGACAACCGTACCAGCTTGGCCCCATTGGCATAAACCAGTAAGGGCACCGCCGTCACCACCCCGGCCGCAGCCAGCAGCAAGGTGTCCGAGGCACCCACACCGAAATTACCGGTGCCTTGCACACCCAACCACGTGACGTACATCAACGCCGGGATCAGCAGGATCAGGACCTCAAGCAAAAAACCTTGGTTGGGGCCAATGGGCAGTGACCGCTTGAAAAAGGCATAAAATCCCCACGTTACCATCAACCCCAATGCTGGCCACGGCAGGCTACCCGCCTCGATGATCAAAGCCAGCACTCCAAGGGCCGCAATCGCCACTGCCATCAGCTGCGTTTTCGTCAACGGCTCGCGCAGCAGAACCGCGCCCAGCGCAATGCTGAACAACGGGTTGATGTAATATCCCAGCGCAGCATCCAAAGCCCGGTCATTGGCAATCGACCAGACATAGATTGCCCAATTCACCGAGATCAGCGCTGCCGTCAGGCAAGCCATCCCTAACATCTTTGGGTTTACCAGCGCCGCCTTCAGATCCCGCGTGCGCCCCAGCGCCACAAGCAACAACCCGGCCACAGGCACCGACCAGATGACGCGATGCGCAACAATCTCAACCGGGCCAACGTGCGTCAGTGCCTTCATATACAGGGGCAAAAATCCCCAC
This sequence comes from Ruegeria sp. BA12, assembly GCF_056539625.1. NCBI lineage: Bacteria > Pseudomonadati > Pseudomonadota > Alphaproteobacteria > Rhodobacterales > Roseobacteraceae > Ruegeria > Ruegeria sp. BA12. The sequence goes on along the minus strand of NZ_JBQFVF010000009.1, from coordinate 107,990 downwards.
AGGACATAGGCCGTCACAGCCAGCGCAAGCCCTTTGGGCGTGTCTGCATTGTTCGATGGTAGGGGGGCGTCTGCCACGGCGGGTCTCCGACTGATACCGTATTTCTCTACGGCAAATCAGACTAGCTTGGAAACCGCGAAAACTGTGAAGAGGGTCATCAGGAAATCTGATACGTAGTGCCAATACAGGCAGGCACCAAAATCGAGCGGGGCGCCACAGCGCCCCGACAATTTGATTACACCTTAACGCGCTCGGATTTCGGGTCATACATCGGCTTCAGCGAAGCCTCTGCCTTGACCTTCACACCGCACACGTCGATCTCGTAGGTCGAGGCCAGCACATCTGCTGCCTTCTCACCCTCACACGGGACATAGCCCAGACCGATGGCACCACCCAACGTGTGGCCATAGTTGCCTGAACTCAGATAGCCCACATATTCGCCATCCCGGATAATCGGTTCGTTGTGGAACAGCAGCGGTTCGGCGTCAGTCAGTTTGAACTGCACCAGGCGATTTTTGGGCCCGTTTTCCTTGCGCGCAATCACCGCCTCGCGGCCGATAAAGTCACTGCCCTTGTCGACCTTCACGGCAAAGCCCAGGCCCGCATCGACCACGTGATCCTCACAGGTGATGTCATGGCCGAAATGGCGGAAGCCCTTCTCGATCCGGCAACTGTCCATCATATGCATGCCACACAGTTTCAGACCCATGTCCTGCCCGGCCTCATGCAGGGTTTCAAACACGTGCCCTGCCATGTCGGATGAAACATAGATTTCCCAACCAAGCTCACCCACATAGGTCACGCGATGCGCGCGGGCGAGGCCCATGCCAATCTCAATCTCCTGCGCGGTGCCAAACGGGTTGGTCGCGTTCGAGAAATCGCTTGGCGAGACCTTTTCAAGCAGCGCGCGCGCATTCGGGCCCATAACGGCCAGAACGCCCTCGCCCGCGGTGACATCGGTGATGACCACGTTGAAGTTACCTGCGTGACGCATCATCCAGGTCTGGTCCGCCAGACGGGTCGCCGCCGGAGTGACCACCAGATAGGAAGTTTCCGTCAGGCGGGTGACGGTCACGTCCGCCTCAATCCCGCCGGTACGGTTCAAAAACTGAGTATAGACGATCTTGCCATTCGGCACCGAATAGTCGCCGCCGCCGACATAGTTCATGAACTTCTCAGCATCCGGTCCTTCGACGCGGATTTTACCGAACGAGGACATATCGTACATGCCCACATTCTCACGCACGGCGTGGTGTTCGGTGGCCGAGTTCTCGAACCAGTTCTGGCGCTTCCAGCTGTAGTGGTATTCACGCTCTTGCCCTTCATTGGCAAACCAGTTGGCGCGCTCCCAACCAGCCAATTCGCCCATCACGGCGCCCTGTTCCAGCAGATGATGGTGGAACGGGGTCCGCCGCACACCCCGCGCGGAGGCTTTTTGGCGATAGGGATAGTGGTCGGCATAAAGCAAGCCCAGCGTTTCCTTAGAGCGTTCAAACAGATACTGCTTATTGCCCTGGAAAGGTTGCATCCGGCTGATGTCCACATCGCCCAGATCAAACGGCTTCTCGCCCGTATCCATCCATTCAGCCAGCGCCATACCCGCGCCACCGGCGGACTGGATACCGATCGAGTTGAACCCCGCGGCAACCCAGACATTGTCCATCTCGGGCGCGAGGCCCAGATGGTATGCATCATCGGGTGTGAAAGACTCCGGTCCGTTAAAGAAGGTATGGATACCGGCCTCGGCCAACATCGGCATCCGTTCACAGGCAGCTTCGAGGATCGGTTCGAAGTGATCAAAATCTTCAGGCAGCTGGTCAAACTCGAACGTGTCAGGGATGCCGTTCATCGCCCAAGGCTTGGCGTTGGGCTCAAAGGCCCCTAGCAGGATTTTTCCTGCGTCTTCCTTGTAATAGGCGCATTCATCCGGCACCCGCAGCACCGGCAACTGGGTCAACCCTTCAATACTCTCGGTGACGATATAGAAGTGTTCGCACGCGTGCAGCGGGACATTGACGCCCGCCATGCGACCGACCTCATGCCCCCACATTCCCGCACAGTTCACCACCATGTCACATTCGATATGACCCGAGGCACTGCCGTCATCCGCAACCCAATCGACACCGGTCACCTTGCGGCCCTGTTTGACGATATCGGCAACCTTCACCCGCTCTTTGACAACCGCACCGCGTTGGCGTGCGCCCTTGGCCAAAGCCAGCGCAATGTTCGCCGGATCGCCCTGCCCGTCCAGCGGCAGGTAAACCGCGCCCGTCACACCTTCGAGGTTGATATGCGGATAAAGTTCCTGAACGCGTTCGTTGGAAATCTCTTCGACTTCCACCCCAAAAGCGCGAGCCATGGCGGCCTGGCGATAGATTTCTTCCTTGCGCTCTTCGGTCAACGCCACAGTGATCGACCCGCAGCGTTTGAAACCGGTGGCCACACCGGTCTCTTCCTCAAGCGAGCCGTAAAGCTCCTGACTGTATTTCGCCAACTTGGTCATGTTCGCCGTGGCGCGCAGCTGCGCGATCAGACCGGCGGCATGCCATGTGGTGCCGCTGGTCAATTGCTTGCGCTCCAGCAGCACAACGTCATTCCAGCCCTTCTTGGTCAAATGATATGCGACCGAGCATCCGATGACGCCGCCGCCGATGATGACCACTTTGGCCTTGCTGGGAAGATCAACCATCCTGAGAATCTCCGATGTGTCAGGTTTGCGCCAAAATGCCACGGAAGATCGACAATAAATGCGCCAAAACCGTCACTGTATTGGCGATTTTCACCGTTGTATCGCGGCCCGTTTTTCCCGCCTTACAACAAAGGGCGTAACCCCGAAGAAGCTTTTGTAGACCGAGGAAAAACCGTTGGGAAATCCGCAGGCAAGCCCGATTTCACGAACGCTCATTGTGGTGTTCAGCAGCAGGTTATTGGCCTTGGCCAGTCGCATTTCACGATAGAATCCATTTGGCGTGGTACCGAAAAAGGTTTTGAACTTCCGCTCTAGCGACCGGTTCGACAGGTGCAGCGACTCGACGATCTGATGGATTGGCATCGGGTCTTCAATATTGGCCTGCATCAGCTTGATGCACTGATCCAGTCTGGCGTCGCCCGTCGCGGTCAGTTTCGCCCCGGAAAACGGCTGCATTGATGAAAAATCGCGGATGTTTTCATGTAGCATGATATCGGCCACCGTCATCTTGGCAGGTCCCGAGATATGGCGACCGATCACCGCCAGCGCCACATCTGTTGTCGCCTCCATCCCGGCACAGGTCACCACCGCGCCCTGTTCGGTGGCAATGGACAGCTTGGCCTCGAACCGGGCGCCGCGCTCACGCAGGAACGAGGCGTTCTCCCAATGGGTCGCCATGTCGCCCGTGCCGTGTTCGTTGATATAGCGGCTGGCGGCCTCGGCCAGAAGGAACACCTTGGCCCCGCGGAACGTATAACTCGACACGACGCGCCCCAGTGAAAGGTCAGGGTGATCCGGGTCAGAATTGCCGATCACGAACAGGTAATCCGCCTTGGGCTGCGCCGGAACGGGATCGGTCTGAACCATCGCTTCACTGCTGCTGGATATCGGGCCCCCTTTCAGTGACCGGTAGGCATAGGAGAACGGAGGCGTTGGGCACACGCGGTTGGCCAGTCGCAGAACTTCAACCAGCGAGGCCAGTTCCAACAACACATAGCCGGGTGCCACCAGGATATCGAAGTGCTGCTGTGTCTGCGGTAAGTTGTCCGAACGTGTCCGCATCGCCTTTTCCTCAGACAATCCGGTGGCCGGCTGCGCGCAGCCGGCCGGCCAGCGTTTCGATGTGATCCGGGCCAACTTCGCAACAGCCACCCACAATCGTCGCCCCCTGCGCCACCCAGGCCATGGCGTGATCGGCATAGGCATCAGGTCCAAGATCCTGACGTTGTTCCAATGCATCGACTGTGGGTGCGTCTTTCAGAAATCCTTCTGATATTCCGGTGAACCCGTTGGCATAGGCCCCGAACGGGCGGCCCATCTGCGCAATGATCGGCAGCGCCGCGGGAATCGCCTCGGGACGCGAACAGTTGATCAAGATGGCGTCGGGCGCAAAGCGTGCCACGACCGGTTCGATATCCCTCAACGGCTCGCCCGAGCGTAGGCGGGTTCCGTCCTCATCCATCACCGACAGCCCCAACCAGACAGGTTTGCCGCAGCCTTCGGTGCCGCGCAAAGCACCTTGGGCTTCCTGCACCGAACACACCGTTTCAATCAGGAAAAGATCGACGCGCGTGGCCATCAGCGACACTAGCTCCCGAAACTTATTCGCCGCATCTGTCGGGTCAGGGTTCAGGTCGGGTCGGTACGAAGCCAATAGCGGCCCTAGCGATCCGGCAATCCGCCCTCTGGTTCCTGCACATGCTCGTTCTGCCTGGGTCAGGGCAGTGTCGATCAGGTTTGCGACCTGATCCTCCATCCCCACGCGCACCAGACGCGAGCGGTGGACGGCATAGGTGTTTGTGGTGGCGACAGTCGCACCACGACGAAAGTAGTCGTCATGTACGTCACCCACCAGTTCGGGATAGTCGATCATCACCCGCGTCGACCACAGTGGCGTGGCCCGGTCCCCGCTGCGCTTGACCAGTTCCTGTCCGATTGAGCCATCCAGAAGAGTGATATCCGCCATATCTCATCCTTTTCAGGGAATCAGCACAAGTTTGCCCGCAAACGCCTTGGATTGAAAATCAGCCTGCGCGGTTGCGATGTCCTTTAGCGGATAAGTCTTTGCGATCAAGGGCATGATGCGCCCGCCATTGATCATCTCAACCAGCCGTCCGAACACCTCGAACGCCTGATGCGTACAGCCGTGAATGGTGATGTCGCGCAAATAGATATCTCGCAGGTCGGCCTTTACGATCGGGCCGGCGATGGCACCTGAAACCGCGTAGTGGCCACCCGGTTTCAATGCCAGAATCAGGCCGGGCCATGCCGGGCCGCCCACAACGTCGATCACCACGTCGAACATATCGGCTGGCAGTGCGGCATCACGGTCGAACGTATCCGCGGCGCCCTGTAATTTGACCACTTCGGCCTTGGACGGGCTGGTCACGCCCCAGACGGTTGCCCCCCGCAACACCGCCAGCTGTACGGCCGCCAGACCGACGCCACCTGACGCGCCGGTGATCAGCACCTTTTGCCCCGAGGTCACACCTGCGCGGGCCAGCAGGTTCTCGGCCGTGCCAAAGGCGCAGGGGATGGCGGCGATTTCCACGTCAGACAGGGGCGAGGCGCTGACGTCATACAGATCATCCGCCTCAACCAGACAGTATTGCGCAAATGCGCCGTCCAACTCCGAGCCCAGCGCAACGAAACCGGTCGGGTGACCGGGTCTGGGGCGGGGCAGGTTGATCGGGCAGGTCACGCGTTGGCCCGGTTGGAACGCCACCCCTGAACCCACTTTTTCAACGACACCACATAAATCACCACCCTGAATGCGCGGAAACTGCAGCGCACCGCCCCAACCTCCGGCATCGACGTCCTGATCAACAGAATCCGTCGCGCCTGTCACATCCGAGGAATACCAGCCGACCCGCGTATTGATATCCGTGTTGTTTACCCCGGCGGCCAACACCCGAACCAGCGCCTGCCCCGGACCCGGTTGCGGTACCGGAAGGTCGTCGCGCCATTCCAACGCCTCGGGTCCGCCGTGTTGGGTCAGATAAACGCCGGACATGACTGTGGGTGTCGTCATCAGATACTGCCTTTATGCCTGATCGTCTGGATGCGACGGAACGGGACCCATCGGGATGATGTCATAGCGGGCGTTTAGTGCTGCCATTTTAGCCTCATCAGCGAAATCGGCGTTGGTCATAGTCGAAAGTTCTGCAAGGAAACCGTCAAACCCCGAAGGCTGAAAAATCATCAGCATCCGCGCCGGTGCCCCATCGGCCACGCGACAAGCATGCGGAACTCCTGGCGGGACATGCATCGTGGTACCCGGACCGCATCGATGCCAGTCACCGTCGACATAGAAATCCACTTCACCTTCCAAGAAATAAAAGGTCTCGGCATGGGTATCGTGACGATGAAGGCCAAGCGCGAAGCTGGCCTTCAGATTGTCTTCCATGAGCGTATAGGCGCCATTCGTATCCCGGGCCGAAACCTTTACGAACGTATGGTCGTTTTCCCAGTCATAGTTGGGACCCTCACCGGGCCCCAATTTGGAATATCGCTTGCTCATGGCTCCTCCGACAGGGGTTAGGCGCGCAGCCGCTCGTTCTGAGGATCCCACAGCGGTTGATCCTCTTCTACCACGGCGCGGCATTTCCGGCCGTAAATTTCGACCTCAAGTTCGGTGCCGGGGTTGGCAAGCTCGGCCTTGATCATGCCCAGCGCAATGGATTTGCCAACACGGTAGCCCCATGCGCCCGAGGTGGTTTCGCCAACGATCTCACCATTCTGCCAAATGCAAGACATGTAGGGTGCGTCGCAATCGCCTGCGTCCACAGTCAGGGTGACAAAGGATTTCTTCACGCCCTGCTGTTTTTCGTTCTGGATCGCGGCCTTGCCGGGGAAGTCCTGCGGCTTGTCCAGCTTGACGAACCGCCCCAGTCCACCTTCCAGCAGCGAATAGTCGGTCGACAGGTCGCCTTTCCAGGCGCGATATCCCTTTTCGATCCGCAGCGAGTTCAGGGCATACATACCAAACGGCTTGGCCCCGGCATCAATGATCGCATCATAGATCGCAGGCATATGCTCGTTCAGGGCATGCACTTCCCAGCCCAGCTCGCCGGCAAAGGACACGCGGATCAAATAGGCAGGTTGCCCGGCGACGGTGGCCGCTTGGTGGGTCAGCCAACCTGTGGTCAGATCGGCATCCGTCAAACCCGACAGGATATCCCGCGATTTCGGGCCGGTGACGATCAGTGTATCGCGTGTGGTGGTGACATCCTCGACCGAAACACCAGCAGGCATCGCATTCACCAGAATATCGCGGTCATGCCATTGCGCCGTTGCGGCCGTTATCATGACGAACTCATCCTCGCCCAAACGCAGGCAGGACATCTCGGTCAGAATTCGGCCCCGATCGTCCGAGATATAAACCAGATTGATGCGGCCGACCTTGGGCAAACCACCCGCGACCAGCCCGCGCAACGCCTCGGCCGCGCCCTCGCCTTTGACCATAAAGCGCGAAAAGCCCGGCAGATCCAACACACCGCAATGGTCGCGTACAGCCTCGCATTCTTCTTTGACGCGCTGCTCCCACGGGCCCGAGCGGCCCCAGGTATGGGTGGCTTCAAGCGAGGTGTCATCGCCGGGTTGTGCGAACCAGTTGGCCCGTTCCCAACCGTTATATACTCCCATGACGCCGCCCAGTTCCTTCACCTTGGCGTGGACCGGCGACAGTTTCTTGTCGCGTGCGGCCGGCCATTCGTGTTGGGGATAGTGCATGGCGTATTCGTTGCCATAGACCTCAAGCCCTTTCTGGTTGCAGTAATCCTGATCGGTGTAATCGGTATAGCGGCGCGGATCGACGGCCCACATATCCCATTCGGTGTGACCATCAACAATCCATTCGGCCAGCACTTTGCCTGCACCACCGCCTTGCGCGATGCCGAAGGTAAAGGTGTGCGCCTCGAACGCGTTTTTGACGCCCGGCATTGGGCCAATCAGTGGCAGACCGTCCGGCGCGTAAGGAATCGGGCCGTTGATCACGCGACCAACGCCCGAGGTCGCCATCAGCGGCACCCGCTCCATCGCGTCGGTGACGATGTCCTCAATCCGATCCAGATCGTCATTCCAAAGCTGGAACGAGAAATCCTCGGGCATCGGGTCGTCTTCGCTCATCCAGTGGCCCTTGCAGTTGGGCTCATACGGGCCAAGGTTGAAGCCGTGCTTCTCTTGCCGCAGGTAGTACGAGATATCTACGTCGCGCAGCAGCGGCAACTTCTTGCCGCCGTTTTCCTTGGACCATTCTTCAACCTCGGGGATTTCGTCGGTCAGCAGGTACTGGTGACTCATGACCATCGCGGGCACAGTGCGGCCACCGTAAGGCTTGAACCACTCACCCACGCGCTGCGCGTAATATCCAGCAGCGTTGACCACATAATCACAGGCGATATCGCCCTTGTCAGTGTGTACGGTCCAGGTGCCGTCATCATGCTGGGTCACGCCGGTTGCCGGGCAGAACCGGATGATCTTTTGTCCCATGTCGCGGGCACCCTTGGCCAACGCCTGTGTCAACTGCGCCGGGTCAATGTCACCATCGGTCGGATCATACAGCACGCCCTCAAGATCATGCGTTTCAAGGAAGGGATAGCGTTCCTTGGCCTCTTCTGGGGTCCACATCTCCATCGGGATGCCCTGGTACAGGCCCATTGACATGGCACGCTCAAACTCCTGCATCCGCTCTTTGCTGTGCGCCAAACGGATCGAGCCGGACTGATGATAGTTCATCGGATAGTCGACTTCTTCACCCAGCCGCGCATACAGCTCGGTCGAGTACCGCTGCATGTTCATGATCGCCCACGAGGTCGAGAAGGTCGGCACGTTACCCGCCGCGTGCCAGGTCGAGCCTGCGGTCAGCTCGTTCTTTTCCAGCAGAACGCAGTCGGTCCAGCCTTTCTTGGCCAGATGGTACAGCGAGGAGGCTCCCACCACACCGCCACCGATAACAACCACGCGGGCTTTTGTCGGAAAATCGCTCATTGGTCTTGATCCTTGTTACTGTGCCCGTTGGGGCAGATCGTCTGTGATGTCATAGTAATCGCCCTTGTCAGCGACAAAGATATGCCGGGCGAGGTGCAGTCCTGTGGGCTCATCCAGTGCGCCCATGGAAATCGAAATCGTGTCTTCGTCATTGTGCTGCCAAAACAGGAACGAACCGCAGGCGTTGCAAAAACCACGCCGAGCAATGTCCGAGGCACGGAACCAGTTCAGCGTATCGCTGGCAGCGAAGCTGAGGTTGTCCTGATGGGTCGAGGTCGAAGACCAATAATGCCCTGATTGCTTGCGGCACTGACCGCAATGGCAGGCCGAGGGCGGCGACAATTCTCCGTCAATCGTGAACGCGACCGCGCCGCACAGGCAGGAACCGGCTTGCATGTCATTACCCCCTTGTTGCGGGCGTGGAGCTGGCCCCCAGCAACACGCCATAGATGATGAAACAGGTCGCCATGACCCGGCGCACCCAGATGTTGAACACCGCCCCCAGTGCCGCCTTGCCCATCAGCGCGCCCAGCAAGGTGAACCCGGTATAGCTGAGCGTGGTGATGACCAGCGCGGTGGGCATGATCACCCCCATCTGCTGCCAGATCGGCACCTCGGGCTGCACAAATTGCGAAAAGGCCGCCAGATATCCCGCCACGCTTTTGGGGTTGATCGTCGCCACGGCCAGCGCGTGCAGATAGACATGACGTGCAGGCCGTTCCGAAGCTGGCGCAGGTTTCGTAGCATTCATCCAGCCACGAATACCCACCCAGATCAGGAAACCCGCGCCCACCAGCTTTGCGATGAAGAACCCGGTTGGAGAGGCCGCGATCAGCGCGGTCACACCCAGCGCTGACAGGATCAGAAACGCGCTGGCCTGCGTCAGGATTGCCAGAACGCCAAGCATCGCCTTTGGAAACGGCAGGCTCATCCCATTCGAAATACAATTGACCGCATTCGGCCCCGGGGTAGTTACGAAGACTACCCAAAACAGCGCGAATATGGTCCAGGCCTCGAAACTCATCAGTACACCGGCGGGGCGATGACCCAGATGGCCACGGCGGGCTCATCATAGGGGTTGGCCCATTGATAGGATTCATGCCTGATGCGGAAACTGTCACCCGGCCCCACCGTGAACTGGTTGGAGCCTATGGTCAGATCCAATCGGCCAGAGATCATGTAACCAACCTCTTGCGTCGGCCGATTGGCTGGTTTCTGCATGCTGGAGCGGGGCTCGAATGTGGAATGTACCATCTCGAAGTCATCAGTCAGATCGGGCGAAAGCAATTCTTCGATCAACCCTTCCTCACCCGAGCCCATCGGACGGCGCGATCCGGCGCGCACCACGTAACCCTGTTCGGCCACCGGCACCGAGGAATGCGCAAACAGCATCGACATCGGCACACCCAGACACTCAGCAATCTGGCGCAGGTCCGAGATCGAGGGATCGGACATGTCGCGCTCAACCTGGCTGAGCCATCCGACCGACCGGTTCAGCCGCGCTGCAATCTCGGTCAAGGTCAACCCGCGCGCCTTGCGCAGGGCGCGGATATCCGCACCAAGTGTCGCGCTGTGGGGGGCTTGGGTATTCACCAGGGGCGTTCCGATTCTTGTGAAAATTTCCTCTCCTTTTTCACGATGGCTGAGAATCATGAAATTTCCAAGAGTTTTTTCATTTCACTTGATCAGTTTGCTTGGTATGCCTTTCGCATGTGGATTGCAGTGATCTATTTATGGGGGATCAACACCCTGACACTATTGGCCTTTGGCTGGGACAAGGCCCGCGCACGACGGCGCAAAAACCGGGTGCCGGAACGCCGCCTATTATGGCTGGCCGCGCTTGGTGGCAGCCCCGGCGCAGTGGTCGGGCGATGGATTTTCAGGCACAAAACCCGCAAACGCGGGTTTTCAGTCTGGCTGTTCGCTATAACTGGAGTTCAAATGACTCTAATATTCTTGGTGATGACCGAAGCCTCGGAAAAACTACTGTAAAAATATTATATTCACCTAAAACAATATCTAACCATATCGCCAACTGTCTGTTACAAATAGGTATCTCTGTGCGCAGAGATTTCTATTTTTTATGCAAAGGGTTGGATGAATATGGAAAACGGGATCGGTTTCTTCGATATAGTCTGGTCAATCTTCTGGTTGTTTCTGATGGTTGCCTGGTTCTGGGTGATGATTTCGGTCGTTGCCGATGTCTTCCGCTCAAAGGACCTGAGCGGCGGAGGCAAAGCGTTGTGGATCGCCTTTGTGATCCTGATCCCCTGGTTGGGCGTGCTGTGCTATCTCATCGTGCGCGGGGATAAGATGCACCAGCACAATGTCGAGACCATGAATCAGATAGAAGAGGCGCAGAAGGATTACATCCGCTCGGTCGCGAGCGTATCCGCCGCGGATGAATTGGAACGGCTAGCCAAGCTCAAGGAGAGCGGCCATCTGACGGAAGAGGAATTCGCCGCGCAAAAGGCCAAGATCCTGGCAAGCTGATAAATCGCGACCCTTTTTGAACATCAATCAGCCGGGACATGTCCCGGCTGAATTCATCTTGCAAAAACGTCGGTCAGAATGGCGCCAAGCGCTGTGGCGTCCTGATCGGTAAATGCGTCCGGCTGATTGCTGTCGATGTCGAACACCGCTATCACCTTTCCCGATGCGTCCCGCACTGGCAGCACCAATTCTGACCGGGTGGACGTCGCACAGGCGATGTGACCCGGAAAGGCTTCGACATCCGGCACAAGCTGCACTTCGCCAGTCCGCGCGGCAGCACCACAGACGCCCCGGTCGAACGGGATGACCAAACAGCCGTGCCCACCCTGATAGGGACCGATCTTTAACAAACCGGGCTGGGTCACGCGGTAAAAGCCAGTCCAGTCGAACCGGTCATCGGCGTGATGCACCTCGCAGGTAATTGTCGCCATTAGGGCAACCTGATCCGTTTCACCTTCGGTCAGGGCGGCGATGGTTTTAGCAAGCGTGTCGTAATCGGCGGTCATGATTGAGCTCTTTGGAAAAGGTTTATCCCGCAGTATGTGGAATAAACCCAAGCGTCAAACGCGTTCGATGGCGATGGCCGTGCCTTCGCCGCCACCGATGCAGATGGCAGCCACGCCGCGTTTGAGGTTCCGCTTTTCCAGTGCGTTGAGCAGAGTGACCATGATCCGAGCGCCCGAGGCGCCGATTGGATGCCCCAAAGCGCAGGCCCCGCCATTTACGTTCACCTTGTCGCGCGACAGGCCCATTTCGTGCATAAAGGCCATGGGTACAACGGCAAAGGCCTCGTTCACCTCCCACAGGTCGACGTCATCTTTGGACCAGCCGATATTCGACAGTAGTTTCTGTGCGGCCGGAACCGGCGCGGTCGTGAACAAACCCGGGGCCTGCGCGTGGCTGGCATGACCAATGATCCGGGCACGCACAGTCAGGCCCTGCGCTTCGGTCGCCTCAGCCGAAGCCAGTAGCAACGCGGCTGCCCCGTCAGAAATCGATGACGAATTGGCTGCCGTGACCGTCCCATCCTTACGAAAGGCAGGTTTCAGCGTCGGGATTTTATCTGGCCGGGCGGATTGCGGCTGTTCATCTTGGGCAAAAGTGACCTCGCCCTTGCGGGTCTTGGAGGTAACAGGTGTGATCTCACCCTCGAAGGCACCACTTTCCTGTGCAGACAGGGCGTTGGAAAGCGACTGCAGCGCGTATTCGTCCTGCGATTCTCGCGTGAATTGATAGGCTTCGGCGCAATCCTCGGCGAAAGTGCCCATCAGGCGGCCTTTGTCATAGGCGTCCTCGAGGCCGTCCAAAAACATGTGATCAACCACCTGACCATGCCCGATGCGCGCACCGCCGCGCATTTTCGGCAACAGGTAAGGGGCGTTGGTCATACTCTCCATGCCACCTGCGATCATCGTATCAGCGTGACCCAGAGCAATCTGGTCAAAGGCGATCATGGCAGCCTTCATTCCCGACCCGCACATCTTGTTCAGGGTTGTTGCGGGCACCTCTTCACCCAATCCCGCCGCAAATCCGGCCTGTCGTGCCGGGGCCTGGCCCTGGCCGGCGGGCAGAACACAGCCCATCAGCACTTCGTCGACCGTATCAGCGCCTGCGCCGTGCAGCGCAGCACGAATGGCGCTCCCGCCCAATTCAGCAGCGGCAATACCGTCGAACATACCCTGAAACCCGCCGATGGGCGTCCGCGCCGCCCCCGCGATAACAACCTGTTTCATCGCGATGATCCTCCTCTTTCAGCTTTGATGGATACCGAATGGTAAGAATTGTCGTCTAGCGTATTTCTACTAGCGAGTTTCATATTAGAGGACCGTCGCGCATGGCCTTGACCAGCACAACGACCGACGCAACCCAAATTATCAAAGTGCATTCCGACCGGATTGATGCGGCCATGGCCATCCAGTTCAAGGAAGATATGCGCAATCAGGCCGAAGGCGGGGCCACGCGCGTAGTGCTGGACCTGACCAGTGTCGAGTTCATAGATTCAAGTGGCTTGGGTGCCATAGTCGCCTCGATGAAACAGCTTGGAAATGAGCGCAGGCTGGACCTGGCTGGGCTGCACCCTTTTGTTGAAAAGGTATTCCGCCTGACCCGTATGGACACGGTGTTCAAACTATATCCAACCCTTGATGATGCCCTGTCGACCTCCGCGGATTGACCTAATTGACTATCTGAATAGGCGCGATGCCCATGTACAACGGCAAGTGTTTAGATCTGAGCTTCGCAGCAACTGAGACTGAGGCCAGCGCCGGGATCGCGCAACTCAGCCGGGGATTGGCGGCGCATGGGCTTCCGGCGCACAAGGCGGGTGATGTGAAAATCGCGCTGGCCGAAGCAATCAATAATGTGGTCGAACATGCCTATGCCGACATAACTCCGGCCAAGGTGAAGGTTCGGTGCCGCCTGCATCAGAACTGGCTTGAGATTCTGATCTCGGACACCGGCAACCCGTTACCCGGATTTCGGGTACCTGACGGCATCCCGGCATCACTGGGATCGACGGTCGAAGACCTGCCCGAAGGTGGGTTCGGTTGGTTTCTAATCCATGAACTGACCAGCGATATCCGCTATGAACGAAGCAATGGTTGTAACCGTTTGTCGCTGCGCTTTGACTTTCCAGAGCCCGCCTGACGGCAAGAAAACGTCACAATAAGGCCCAGATCGAACCATTGTAACGCCGCAAACAAAGGGCAAAAGAGTAATTGTAGCTCAGATAGCTTCCCTCGGCGCCACGTGTCACAGCCCCCACCCAGTGAACGGCGCCGAGGAACTTCCCTTTGATTTGACTGGACAACCCCTGACTGCGCGATACCTTCGGCGCGTTCAATCGGGGAAAAATGTCATGCGGGATTTTCACTCACCGGGCCGATCCGAAGTTCTGGCAGCCGAAGGGATGTGCGCCACGTCGCATCCCTTGGCCGCAAAGGTCGCTGTGGACATTCTTACCCGGGGTGGCAACGCAATGGATGCCGCCATCGCCGGGGCGGTGCTGCTGGGTATTTGTGAACCTCAGATGACCGGGCTGGGCGGCGATTGTTTCGTGCTGTACAACCGGGCGGGTGAGGATCAGATACGCGCCCTGAATGGTTCGGGCCGCGCGCCTGCAGCAGCTAGCGCAGAAAAACTGCGGTCACAAGGGCTGACAAAAGTGCCTTTGAACACAGCAGACGCTGTAACCGTTCCCGGCGCCGTCGATGCGTTCTGTCATCTGGCGCAAACCGAGGGCAAGCTGGGGCTTGAGGCCATTCTGCAACCCGCCATTCACTATGCCGAAGCTGGGGTGCCGGTTGCCCCAAGGGTGGCGTTTGATTGGGAAACGGGGGCAGCCATTCTACAGGGGGCCGCGCGGACGCAATACCTGATCAATGACAGTGCTCCTAAGACTGGGCAGGTGTTTCGCTCTCGAGGGCAAGCCGAAGTCTTGCGCCAGATTGCTCGCACCGGGCGGGATGCGTTTTACTCCGGCGACATCGCCGAGGACATGGTCGCTGCACTCACCCAACTGGGCGGCGTTCACACGATTGAGGATTTTCTGGCCACCGCATGCACTGAAACACAGCCTGTCAGCGGTGACTACAATGGGTTGGAGTTGGTTGAACATCCACCAAATGGCCAGGGCGCCACGGCCATTCTTTTGCTGAATATCCTCAAGAACTTCGACCTTGCCAGCATGGACCCGTTCGGGGCGCAGCGTCTGCATATCGAGGCAGAAGCCTCGAAACTCGCCTATGACGCGCGCAACCGCTTTATCGCCGATCCCGATCATACAACACACGCGGATCGGTTCACGGATCAGGATGTGGCCGACAAGTTGGCCGCGCTGATCGACCCGAAACGCGCCATGCCCGCCGCCGCCCCGCTGACCGAGGCGATTCACAAGGACACCGTCTATATCACCGTTGTGGATCGGGACAGAATGGCGGTTTCGCTGATCTATTCCATCTTTCACAGCTTCGGTTCGGGGATCGCATCCGAAAAATACGGCATTCTGCTACAAAACCGAGGCGCAGGCTTTACCCTGCAATCGGGTCATCCGAATGAACTGGGCGGCGGCAAACGCCCCATGCACACAATCATTCCGGGGATGTTGACGCAAAATGGTCGTGTGCTGATGCCGTTCGGCGTGATGGGTGGCGCCTATCAACCCACCGGCCACGCCCGGTTTGTGTCAAATTTGACGGACCACGGGTTGGGCCTTCAGGTCAGCATCGAGGCACCGCGCGCCTTTGCCGACAATGGCGTATTAAAGCTGGAACGCGGAATTTCGCCCAGCACCGCCCAACAATTGCGTGATTTGGGACACACTGTAGAGATTCCAGAAACGCCATTGGGTGGCGCACAAGCTATTCGAATCTGTGAGGATGGCGTTTTGCAAGGCGCAAGCGATCCGCGAAAAGACGGGTGCGCCCTTGGATACTGACGGGCCGACGCCCGGCCAAGCACCTTCAGTTCAGATGGAAATGGAGCGGATAGGCGCCGTTTTCGAACGGGCCGAACATATCGGGGATATCGGGGTGTTCGACCGGTTCGCCCGACTGGTCAGCGATCAGATTTTGTTCAGAAACATAAGCCACATAGAAGGATTGGTCGTTTTCCGCCAACAAGTGGTAAAACGGCTGATCTTTGACCGGGCGGCTGTCTTCGGGGATGGCCTGATACCATTCTTCCGTGTTCGCAAACTCGGGGTCCACGTCAAAAATCACCCCGCGGAAGGGATGTTTTTTATGACGGACGATCTGTCCCAGGCCGTACTTGGCGTGTGTCTTCAGCATAGTTTATGCCCCCATTGAACTTACTACCTCTTTCCGGGCCGAAATGCCAATCATTGATCCGTAAATAAGGGAAACAGTCTGTGAACCTCTTGCTGACAGTATTCGAAATCGTGGCCCCGGTGTTTATTCTGGCGGGCATCGGTTTTGCTTGGGTCAAGCTGGGATTCGAGTATCGCCTGCAATTCGTCACACGCTTTGCCATGACCCTTGCTGTGCCCAGCCTGATCTTTGTGGCGCTGATGCAAACCGACATTCCGGGCGGCGATCTTTCCCGTTTTACCGTTGCGACAATCGTTGCCAATCTGGTGATGGCAGCGGTCTTCTGGCTGATCGTCCGGGGGCTGAAACTTGAACAGCGTACCTATCTTTCGCCGCTGATATTCGGAAATACCGGCAATTTGGGTCTTCCTTTGTGCATTTTCGCCTTTGGCCAGGCCGGGTTGGGCTATGCGGTCATTTTCCTATCAGTTACAGCATTGTTTTCGTTTACGTACGGCATCTACCTTGTGGCCGGAAAAGGCGCGTTCGGCAAAGTCGTGCGCGAACCGATGGTCTGGGCCACCCTATTGGGGGCACTGTTTTTGTGGCGCGGATGGCAGACGCCCCCGTTTCTGACTAACACTTTGGAATTGTTGGGCCAGATGGCAGTGCCCCTGATGCTGATAACGCTGGGCGTGGCGGTTGCGCGGTTGACAACGCACCGGCTGAGTCAGGCGGTCTGGCTGTCATTTCTTAAACTGGCTGTCTGTTTCGCCCTGGGCTGGTCTGTTGCGCTGATCTTCAAACTCGAAGCCGTGGCCTTTGGCGTTCTGGTGCTGCAGATGTGTACTCCGGTGGCAGTAACCTCTTACTTGCTGGCCGAGCGGTTCGATGCCGATTCCGACGCGGTTGCCGGGATGGTCATGGTCTCAACAGCGTTGTCCGTGGGCGCATTACCTATAATTCTCGCGATTATTCTGTAACGATTGTGATTCCCTAAACGCTCAATCTGCGCTAGAATAAAGAAAAAAGGCACGAGGCACATGAGCAGAATTCTTATCGTACTCTTCGGGGTGCTGCTTTTGGCATCCTGTGGTGGTGGGTCCAAGCAACCACCCAGCAAATTGAATGACGCGTGCAGCATTGCGCGCGAACGGCCCGATTATATGAAGGCCTTCAAAAGCACCGAGCGCAAATGGGGCGTCCCGATTCATGTCCAAATGGCGACGATCTATCAGGAAAGCCGCTATAAGCATGACGCACGCACGCCGCATAATTACGTTCTGGGTGTGATTCCGATGGGCCGGCAGAGCAGCGCATATGGCTTCAGCCAAGCGTTGGATGGCACCTGGGATGAATACCAGCGCGAGACCGGCAAGCGCCGGGCCAAGCGTGACCGTATCCGCGATGCGTCTGACTTTATCGGCTGGTATATGAACAAAAGTTATCAGCGGAACGGCATTCACCCCAGCGACACCCGCAACCAGTATCTAGCCTATCACGAAGGCCACACCGGCTATGCCCGGGGCAGCCACTATAGCAAGACCTGGTTGCTGAATGTCGCCAATGATGTGGATGCGCGCGCCAAACTTTACCAAGCGCAACTGTCCGGTTGCCGCTATTGACCAGAACGCGGGTCAGCGATTGCCTGACCCGCTTCTTTTCGCTTTGGTAAACAGATCTCGGCTCAGGTTGCTGTCTGTATCCAGTTGACCCAACAGCACAGTTGTTTTCGTGCCCGCATTGTCATGGATCACCCATTTGCGCAGCTCAACCGGGTTGTCGGTGAACATCAGCTCGATCCGTCCGCTATCGGGGTTTTTCGGGTCTTGGGCGGTGACAACTGTGGCGGTGCCGTCGAAGTCATGAGCCACAACCATATTTGCCTGCCCCAAGTTCACGTTACGCGCCAGCACCAGTGACAGCGGTGTCCGATTCAGCGGGTATTGCTCGGGCGGCTGGTTCGACTTGGGGTCAAAAATTTGCACCGTGCCCGTATTGGCCAGAACAACGGCACTGTTGGGCGGATCATATTCGAACCGCATCTTGCCCGGCCGCTGCATCCACAGCTTGCCGGTACTCAACGAGCCGTCATCATTGACCTGAGTGAATGTCGTCTCAACGGTATTCAGACCGTTCAGATAATTGGATATCTGCGACAATGGCAGTTTGTCAGCCGCCCAGGCGGCAGGTGCGGCCAGGGTCAGAGCAAGGGCAAAAGCAATCTGTTTCATAAAACCCAGATAAGCGCTTTGCCCGTGTTATTAAATATCCTACTGCTCGGGGACGAGGATTTCCCGCTTACCGACGTGATTTGCAGAAGAAACAACGCCTTCGTCCTCCATCTGCTCAACCAACCGCGCGGCCTTGTTGTAGCCAATGGCAAGTTTCCGCTGGATGTATGAGGTCGAACATTTGCGATCCTTGATCACAATCGCCACGGCCTGATCATAGAGAGCATCTTCGCCGTTCGTATTGCCGCCCGTGTTCAGACCCAGAACGGCATCGATATTGTCAGCCTTCTCATCTGCCGGTCCATCGACAACGCCGCTCATGTAATCCGGCGGGCCGAACTGTTTCAGGTGATTGACGATTTCTTCGACCTCTTCGTCCGAGACAAATGGCCCGTGGCAGCGGGTGATCTTGGCCCCACCGGCCATATACAGCATATCGCCCTGCCCCAGCAGTTGTTCAGCACCCATTTCGCCCAGAATGGTGCGGCTGTCGACTTTCGAGGTCACCTGGAACGAAATCCGGGTCGGGAAGTTCGCCTTGATCGTACCGGTGATCACATCGACCGAGGGACGCTGCGTAGCCATGATCAAGTGAATGCCCGAGGCCCGCGCCATTTGCGCCAGACGCTGAATGCAAGCTTCGATCTCTTTGCCCGCTACCATCATCAGGTCGGCCATCTCGTCGACGATGACAACGATATAGGGCATCGACTCGGGGGCGAATTCTTCGGTCTCGAACATCGGTTCGCCGGTTTCGTCATCGAACCCGGTCTGCACCGTGCGGCTGAACAACTCGCCCTTGGCCAACGCGTCCTTCACACGGCCGTTGTAGCCCGCGATATTACGCACGCCCATCTTGGACATCTTGCGATAGCGGTCCTCCATCTCGCCCACGACCCATTTCAGGGCCACAACCGCCTTTTTCGGGTCGGTTACAACGGGCGACAGCAGATGCGGGATGCCGTCATAAACTGACAGTTCCAACATCTTCGGATCGATCATGATCAGGCGGCATTCGTCCGGTGACAACTTGTACAACAGCGACAGGATCATCGTGTTGATCGCTACCGACTTACCGGACCCGGTGGTCCCCGCGATCAGCAAGTGAGGCATCTTGGCCAGGTTCGCCACAACGGACTCGCCACCGATATCCTTGCCCAACGCCAGAGGCAGCGCATGGTTACCGTCACCAAAATCTCGGCTGGCCAGAATTTCGCGCAGAACCACCATCTCACGGTTTTCATTCGGCAGTTCGATCCCGATCACCGAGCGGCCCGGCAGAGTCGAAACCCGGGCCGACAACGCCGACATCGAACGGGCAATGTCGTCGGCCAGACCGATCACACGGCTGGCTTTCAGGCCCGGCGCCGGTTCCAGTTCGTACATGGTGACAACCGGGCCGGGGCGGACGCTGGTGATCTCACCCTTGACGCCATAGTCATCCAGCACGTTTTCAAGCATCCGCGCGTTTTCTTCCAACGCCTCGTCGCTAAGATGATGGCGCTGAATGCTGGCGGGATTGGACAACAGGCTTAGCGGCGGCAATTCAAAATCGGAATGCCGTTCCTCGAAGGACAAGGTCGGCTGTGCCTCGGCCTGAGCGCGGCGCGAGGGCGGCGGGGTCCGGCGCACGGGCTGTGCCACCACCGGTTTGCGCGGCTCGGCCACCGGGATTTTCATCGCAGGGCGCTGCTGCGACGCGGGTTCAGACTGTGGCGCATCCTCGAACACGGCTTCGTCTTCGAAATCCGGCTCGGACGCAAAATCCTGATGCAGCGGTTCTTGCTGCCATTCGGGCGCAGGTTCCGCTGTCAGCATCGGTTCCGGCGGCAGTCCAGCCGAGGTCATCGGCGGTTCGGGCGGTAGCTCGTCGCCACCTCTGGGGTTCAGGATCAGCGGATCGGGCCCCCGGCCCCGCCCCTTGGTCAGCGGCAGGTTCGGATCAGGCTCGGGGGTCATTTCGCCGATCGCGACCTTGCGGTTGCGCACAGCGGCAGAGATCTTGGATCGGATACGATCCTCACCCGGCATTTCGTCAAAGCCAGCAACGGGTTCAGGATCGACCAGCTCGGGCTCGATCATCGGATCGGGACGGCGGATCAGGCTGGGCATCCGCGCCAACAAGCCCGGCTTTGCGGGCTCGGGTTCTTCATAGTCCGGCTCTTCGAACACCGGATCGGCATAGGCCAGATCATCGTCAAACACGGCTTCCGCCGCTTCCGTACGGGCGGCCTTGCGTTCCTCCCACTGCGTGCGACGGTCGCGAGCGACCTGCGCGGTGGCAGTGGCCCCACGGCCCAGCAGGTTCATCAGCATGTCATAGGACATGACCAAGCCCAGCAAGAAGGCGCGGAAGCCCTTGCGCACATCCGCTTTGGTGAAACCCAGCACAAAAACACCCAGCGCCAACATCCCGGCAGCCATGGCCAGTGACATCAGCTTGACCATGAAATGCGAGGAAATCGGCAGCAGCGTCAGAAGCGCGCCCATTACGGTATCGCCGAACAGACCACCCAGACCAAAGCTGTGGGTCGCACGCCACGCCTCCCCCGGCACCAGCGTCGCGGCATAGACCGAGACTATGGCAATCCAGATCGGCGCAAAGATCAGGCGGCCAACTGCGCGCTCCTCGCCGAAATGCCCAGCAAAGCGCACGCCCCAGCCTATCAGCACCAGCGCGATACTCCAGCTGCCCCAACCTACGATCATGAACAACGGTGCGGCGATTGAGGCACCAATCCGCCCCATCCAGTTTTGCACCGGCGCGTCTGTTGAAACCATCCAATTCGGATCATCCGGCGTGTAGGACCAGATCATCGCAGCGGCGGCCAGGCCCAGCAGGATCAGGGCGATCCCGATCAGCTCTTTGCTGCGCCGCTCAATCGCGGCCTGAGTCGTGCTGTCCAGCAATGGATCGCGGTTGCGCGCGTTATAAGATGCCATTTTGCCCTCGTACCTCACGAATAGATGCAGTCGCGGAGCATGATCAGTCCGCGCTTCATCTCTGTTTTTGGGGCCACCATGGCGACCCGGATAAATTGTTCGCCCGGGTTTTGCCCCGGATCGCCTTGAGAAAGATATGCGCCCGGCAGCACCCGTACCCCGGTCTGCTGCCAAAGCTTCAATGCGGTTTCTTCACCGTTTTCGACCGGTAGCCACAGGAAAAACCCCGCCTCTGGCGGCATATAACCCTGAACATTGGCAAGTACCTCATCGGCAATCGCGTATTTTTCCTGATACAGCGCGCGGTTCTCAGCGACATGCGCCTCATCCGCCCAAACCCGTGCCGCTGCGGCCTGCAAGGGGGCTGGTAAGGGCGCGCCCGCGTAACTGCGCAACTGCTTGACCCGTTTGATCGTCTCAGGCCCGCCCGCAATCAGGCCGGACCGCAGCCCTGCCAGATTGGACCGTTTTGACAGCGAGTTGAACAGGGTGACCCGTTCGGGATCGGCCCCCATTTCCTGCGCTACGGTCAAGGCCCCGGCTGGGGCATCATTGCGATAAATCTCGGAATAACACTCATCCGCGAAGATGCGGAAATCGTATTTCTCGGCCAATTGGATCAGCTCGGCCCAATAATCGCGCGAGGCAACGGCCCCCTGCGGGTTGGCGGGTGAGCAGATATAGGCCACAGCGGTGCGGTTCAGCACGTCCTCGGGCAATCCAGCGTAATCGGGCAGATGACCCGTTGCGGCGGTTGCGGGCACAAAGACCGGCTCGGCCGCAACCGAGATCGAGGCGACCATATAAACCTGATAAAACGGGTTCGGGCACAGGACGACCGGTCTTTGGCCGTTCTTCTGTTCCGGGCACAGCGCCATGGCGGCGTTATACAACCCCTCACGCGTGCCGTTCAGCGCCATCACGTTGGTTTCGGGGTCCATCGCCACGCCATAGCGGCGCTTGATCCAGTCGGTGATCGCGCCACGCAGCTCGGGCGAGCCTTCGTTTGGCGGATAGCCCTGAAACCCAGCAGCGTTTTCCATGATCACATCCGTCACCCAAGCCGGGAAGTCATGCATCGGGGCGCCGATGGTCATGTGAATCACGTCTCCGCCCGGCTGATGGTGGTCCAACAGGGTGCGTAAACGCGGAAATGCGTATTCCGGTAGGTTCGAAAACCGCTCGGGGAAATTCATAACTGCTGCCTCAATATCGGGATCATTTTCGCCCCGTTTTTTTAGCAGATTACAGGCCGCACCCCGCTTCGTCCAGACAAAGAGGTGCCGAATCAGGGGATTGTGGCATTCAGGCCAATGCTGCTTCGGCTGCTGATCCAAGTCGCAAAAGCACTTCTTCCGAGCCCGGATAACCTAACATCATCAGCCCACAACCGGGGGTGCCGGTGGGCAGGGTCAGGGCTGCAAGCCCCATCAGGTTGCCAATCCGCGTATTGCGCAGCGCCAGCAGGTTTTCAGTGACGTAATAGTCGTGATCCGTCATCAACCGCTCCAGATTCGGTGGCAGAATCGGGGCTGTCGGGGCCAGAACGGCGTCAAAGCCAGTGGTTGCCGCGTCCCAAGCGGCACGGCAGGCTTTCAGTTTGGACCATGCGGCGACGTAATCGGGGCCAGAGTTATTTTTGCCTGCACGGAACCGTTCCAGAATCTCGGGATACATGGCATCAGGGTTGGCCTCGATCACGTCACGCCACAAGCCATATGCTTCGGTGGTGTAGAGAATGCCCGAAAGCCCCATCGCCTCATCCAGTTCGGGCACTTCCAATGGCACGATTTCCGCGCCAGCATCGCGCAACCGGTCAACAGCGTCGTCAAAAGCTTTGCGGGGCGCATCGCGTAGGTCGTCCTTGGCGACGTTCTGCAGATCAGCAAAGCGCCGACCTTTCAGGCTGGCCCCCCGCAGGTCCGCCGGTGTGCCTCCTTCCAACAGCGCCAGCATATGCGCGGCATCCTCAACCGACCGGGTCAGCGGACCGGCGGTGTCGAATCGCAGGCACAAGGGCACTACACCTTCCAGGCTGATCCGTCCGGCGGTGGTTTTAAGCCCCACCAAGTTGTTCCAGGCCGCGGGGATGCGGACCGATCCGCCGGTGTCCGAGCCGATCCCGCCAGCCGCCAATCCCCAGGCCACCGATGCCCCGGCACCAGACGAGGATCCACCCGGCACCGCCTCTACATCATCGACGCAGGGCGGCGTGCCAGTAATTGGGTTCAGGCCAAGGCCGGAAAAAGCCAGCTCGCTCATATGGGTTTTGCCCAGACAGACCGCCCCCAATGCGGTGGCGTTGCGCACCACGACCGCGTCAGTTTCCGGCACCCGACCTTTCAGCAAGGCCGACCCGGACTCGGTTCCAATACTGGCAGTGTCGAACAGGTCTTTCCAACTGATCGGCACCCCATCCAAAAGCGACAGACGCTGCCCATGCTTGGCGCGGGCTTGCGCCGCTGCCGCCTCAGACCGGGCGCGATCATGGGTGACACGGGCATAGATTCGGTCGCTGTGGGGATGTTCGTCGATGGCCGACAGGTATGTTTCGGTCAATTCCACCGGGTCAATCCGCCCCATACCGATGCCCCGACCCAGATCACACGCCGTCATGGTCAGCCAATCCTGCATCACCGCCCCCTTGAAAAAATTGCGCTTTGACGGACGGTAGCGACAGGACCGCACATGGACAATCCCGAATGGGCGCGCATATTGCGGAGCATGGAACAAACCTCGGATATCCTGATCGTGGGCGGCGGCCTGAACGGCCCGGCATTGGCTTTGGCACTGGCGCAGACCGGCCATTCGGTCACCGTGATTGACGCGCTGGCGGAAAAAGTGCGCAAGAACGCAGCCTTTGATGGGCGTGCCTATGCGCTGGCGCTAGCCTCGCAAAGGTTGTTGGATGCGATCGGGGTCTGGGATCGCGTGGCCGAACACGCCCAGCCGATGTTGGAAATCAAGGTCACCGATGGGCATGCGGGCGTTGGGCCATCCCCGTTCTTCATGCATTTCGACCATGCCGAGATCGAAGAAGGTCCGATGGGCTATATGGTCGAAGACCGTCACCTGCGCCGCGCCTTTGTGAACGCCATGGCCGAGGAAAAAGGCATCAAAGAAATCAGCGGCAGAACCGTTGTCGCGCAGGATTGCGATGCGACCGGCGTGACGCTGACCTTGGACGACGGAACCACACTGACAGGTTTAATGCTGGTCGGTTGCGACGGTCGCCGCAGCGGGACCGCCACGCGGGCGGGCATCAAGCGTACTGGCTGGGATTACGGCCAGACCGCACTGGTCTGCGCCATCGAACATGACCTGCCCCACCACGGCGTTGCCCACCAGTTCTTCATGCCACCCGGCCCGCTAGCCATTCTGCCCCTGACCGGCAATCGCAGTTCGATCGTCTGGAGCGAACGGACCGAGACGGCCCAGCACATCAACACCCTGCCCGAAGACGAGTACCTGCAGGTCCTGCGCCCCCGGTTCGGAGATTTTCTGGGCGATATCCGCCTGCAGGGCGACCGGTTCACCTATCCGCTGAACCTGACCATCGCCAATTCCTTCATTGGCGACCGAATGGCCCTGGTCGGAGACGCCGCCCACGGCATGCACCCCATCGCGGGGCAAGGCCTGAACGCGGGTCTGCGCGATGTCGGGGCTCTGGCCGAGGTGCTAACACTGGCCGGACGGCGCGGCGAGGATATCGGATCTGTCCTGGTGCTGGAACGCTATCAGGAATGGCGGCGGTTCGACACGGCGGCGCTGGCTATGGCGACAGACGTGTTCAACAAGCTGTTTTCCAACGACAACCCACTGCTGCGGATCGGACGCGACATTGGAATGGGAATTGTGGGATCGCTGCCCGGCCTGCGCCGTGGCTTCGTGCGTGAGGCCGCCGGGCTGACCGGAGACCTGCCAAAACTGCTGCAGGGTCGCTCGATTTAGTCTAGTTCTCGCGCCTCATCGACCAACATCACCGGAATCCCATTTCGGATCGGAAAGGCCAGATTGGCCGCCTTGGACACCAGTTCCTGCTTGTCGGCATTATAATGCAAAGTCGTGTGCGTCTGCGGACAAATCAGAGCCTCAAGCATATGCCGGTCGAAAGGGTGTTGGGGCTCGGTCATTGCAGTTTTTCCTCATTCGTGCCGCCGCGCATGGCGAATTCTATCAGTGTCGTTAGTGTCTCGCGCCGGGTGCGCAGACAGGGGGCCTCAAGCAGCGCTTGTTTTTCCTCGGGATCGAAATCCAGCAGCATCGACAGTGAATTCACCAGCAACTCATCATCTGCATCTTTCAACGTATCCCAATCGGTCGAAAGCTGGCGCGAGGCGAAAAACCGTTCCAACAAGCCCAAAAATGCGCTGCGGTCGAAACTATCGTCCATCTCGGCCCGGCCCAAATCCCGATCAAACCCACCCCACGACACGGCACAGCGCCGGTAAGGCGTAAAGGCGTCCAACTCGGATTGGACGCGGAACCGTGAAATCCCGGTCAGGGTAATCAGGTAACGGCCATCTTCGGTTTCCGAAAATTGCGTCACACGCCCAGCACAGCCGATCTGGTGCAGCTTATCTTCGTTGCTGTGACATGGGTTCGGCTGCACCATGCCGATCAGCCGCTCCTGCGTTTTCAGTGCGTCGTCCAGCATCTGCAGATAGCGCGGCTCGAAAATATGCAGCGGCAGGCGCGAGCGGGGCAACAACAGCGCCCCCGGCAATGGAAAAACGGATACCGTTTCCGGCAGATCAGCGGGATGCATCATGTATCCGAGTGTAGCTCTGATCCCGAATTAGGCAAATATCATCGAGCTGAGCTTGCGCCGCCCGTTCAGAACGATCGGATCATTGGGTTTTAGCGCGTCGAAGATGGTGAACAGCTGCGCCTTGGCGGCACCGTCATTCCATTCGCGATCACGGCGGAACAGGTCCAGCAACTGCGCCACGGCCTCCTCCACATTGCCATTGGCGTGCAGTGCCTGCGCCAGATCGAACCGGGCCTGAAGGTTGTCGGGATCAGCCTCGACCGCAGCGGTCAGTTCGGCCACCGGACCGGCATCAGCGGCCTGCTTGGCCAGTTCCAGCTGCGCATGCGCCGCCTCCACCTCGGCCGAGGTAGAAATCTCGGCAGGTGCGCCGTTCAGAATGGCTTCGGCCTGTTCCAAATCGCCTGACGCGATATGTGCGCGAACCAGCCCGCCGTAAGCCCCGGCATGGTTCGGATCTTCGCCCAAAATCGCAGCAAAGGTTTGGGCCGCATCAACAGCGGCGCCATCGGCCAGCATATCTTCGGCAGCTTCGACTGCGTCATCCAGCTGCCCACCGGGGCTTTCGCCGCCCGCGGCTTCGATCACACGATCAACAAAAGCCTTGATTTCCGAACCCGGCTGAGCGCCTTGAAACCCGTCGATGGGCTGACCTTTGAAAAAGGCATAAACGGTCGGGATCGACTGAATGCGCATTTGCGACGCGATCATCTGCGCCTCATCCACGTTGATCTTGACCATCTTCACCGCACCCTTGGCAGCGGTTACAGCTTCTTCCAGGGCGGGCCCCAGCGTCTTGCATGGCCCGCACCAAGGCGCCCAGAAATCAACGATGACAGGCGTTTCCTGAGAGGCCTCGACCACGTCGACCATAAAGGTCGCCTCGGACCCGTCCTTGATCAGATCGGTGGCCTCGGGGCTGGCTGCGGCGTTCAGAAGATCCATGGTTTTCACTCTCCGGTTCGAACTTGCGCCCTATATGCAACCGCTGGCAGCGGAAACCAAGGGCAGAGTTGCGTAATTACAGGTCAAAACTGGCAAAAACGGGTGCGTGGTCGCTGGGTTTTTCCCATCCGCGCGCGTCGCGCAGGACGCGGCTGGAGTGGCCCGCGTTCGAGATATCGGGCGTGGCCCAGACGTGATCCAGCCGCCGCCCCTTGTCAGCGGCGTCCCAATCGCGCGCGCGATAGGACCACCAACTGTACAATTGCCCCTCGGGAATATCCTGGCGGGTGATATCAACCCAACCGCCTGCATCCTGGGTTTCAGCCAGCGCTTCGACCTCGATCGGTGTGTGCGAAACAACCTTGAGCAGTTGTTTGTGCGACCAGACGTCATCCTCGCGCGGGGCGATGTTCAGATCCCCCACCAGAATGGATTTTTCCGGCTTTTCCGTATGGAACCAATCGCGCATGTCGCTGAGGTAGTCGAGCTTTTGCCCGAACTTCTCATTCTTTTCACGATCCGGCACGTCGCCACCAGCCGGGACATAGAAATTGTGGATGGTAACCCCGTTTTCCAACCGTCCGGCAATGTGTCGCGCGTGACCGAGACCCGCGAAATCCTTGTCGCCGACCTCTTCCATTGGTAGCCGAGACAGGATGGCGACGCCGTTATACCCCTTTTGCCCACGTGCGATCATGTGGGTGTAGCCCAGCTCGGCAAACCCCTCGGTCGGGATCTTTTCAACCGGCGACTTGCACTCCTGCAGACACAGAACATCCGGCGCTTCCTCCTGCAGCAATTTCAGCACGATAGGCTCGCGCAGGCGGACCGAGTTGATGTTCCAGGTGGCAAGGGTAAAGGGCATGGGGGATTCCTCTGTCGCAATTGGCGCAGGTTAGCGTGGCGTTTCCGCCGGTGCCACGAGAAAAAATTGTCCTGAGCCAGTTTTTGGTTTTGAGGGCAAACGGGCTCAATCCACCACACCGTTCGCAACATAAAGCGCAGGTTAAATCCTGTTTATGTTTCGTCGCCAGCATGGAAATCAGAACAGCGGTTCCCAACATTTAAGACTAGAAAACGGAGGAAACCATGACCAGATTCAAGACACTTGGCGCCGCCGCGCTGGCCAGCACCCTTGCCTTTGCAACCCATGCAGTTGCGGAAAACACACCTGATTTGCGCGGCGTCTGGAGCGGCACCCACACCGTTGCGGCCCTGCCCAACGAACACAGCGACGGAGCCCCGCGTTTTAATCAATCTGAGTGGGTTCTTGAGATCAAACAACAGCAGGACAATGCGTTCTGGGGAACCAGCAAATGGAGCCGGATTGGCTCGGACCGGTGGAACGAAGGTCAGGTTACCGGGACAATCAGCCGCGATGGCACTGGTTCAATCGCCATGGTTGAAACCCGGGTCGGAGAAGACCGCCAGGTCAACGGGTTGATCGATGCCACATTTGAAGATGGCAAGATTTATGCTGATTTTCGCAGCCTGCGCAGCGGCATAACCTACGGTACCGTTCTGGAAAACGACGGCACCAGCTAAACTGCGTTTGAGTGAGCAAATCTGGCCATCGGATTTGTATCTTCGACCCAGCTTGTTTCAAAAAAAGGCCGGGCCATCAGGCCCGGCAGTCCAACAGGGAGGTGCATGTCATTACCCGGACATGCGCGGGTTGGGAGTAATCTAATTTCGTATCCAGAGTATCACTTTGATCCACGTCAATCCACAACGAGTTATGAGACCAAGCGATATCCACCCGATTCTGTGACCAAAAGGCGCGCATTTGACGGATCGGGCTCGATTTTCTGGCGCAGACGATAGATATGCGTCTCTAACGTGTGGGTGGTGACACCGGCGTTATAACCCCAGACCTCATGCAGCAGAACGTCGCGGGCAACCACGCCATCGGTCGAACGGTACAGGAACTTGAGAATATTGGTTTCTTTTTCGGTCAGCCGGATTTTGCGATCTTCTTCGGTGATCAGCATCTTCATCGCAGGCTTGAACGTGTACGGCCCCAGAACAAACACCGCATCCTCGGATTGCTCATGCTGGCGCAGCTGGGCACGGATACGGGCCAGCAGCACGGGAAACTTGAACGGTTTCGAGACATAGTCGTTGGCACCTGCATCCAGGCCCAGGATGGTATCTGCGTCGCTGTCATGGCCGGTCAGCATCAGAATCGGGCTTTTTACACCTTGCTTGCGCATCAGGCGGCACAGCTCGCGCCCATCGGTATCCGGCAGACCAACGTCCAGAATGACCAGATCGTAAATCGCTTCACGCGCCCGTTCCATCGCGGACTGACCGTCATGGGCTTCGAACACGTCGAAATCCTCGGTCATCACAAGTTGCTCGCTAAGCGCCTCGCGCAGGTCTTCGTCATCATCCACCAGCAGAATTTTCTTGAGCTGAGCCATGTGCGGTCCTCCTAAGCCTTTTCCACCACTTGCGCGCGGAAGATGCAATCAACAAGGTTTGCTGCAATTGTCTCACGCCCTCGTGTCCAAGGTAGAGGAAATGTTTCACATTTCTGCCGTATCAGGCTACAGGAAAGCTTGAACGTTACAGGGTAACATAAATGAGTCTGATCCCGGATATTTCAGAATTGCTGGCGCGGGCCCGCGCCGATCTGCGCATGGGGGTTCCCGTCGCATTGACCGACGACAGCGGGTTCAGCGTGCTGGCCATCGCGGCTGAGACCCTGAGCGCGCAACGGCTCGCGGATCTGCGCGGGCTTGGTGGCGACCCGGTGGTTGCTGTCACTGTGCGGCGGGCGGAAACGCTGAAGGCCCGGTCTTATGATGGCGATCTGGCGCGTGTGATTATCCCTGCCGATGCCGATATGACCTGGGTGCAGGCGGTGGCCGATCCGTCAGACGACCTGAACGCTCCGATGAAGGGCCCCCTGATGACCGAACGTCAGGGCAACGCCAACCTGCACCGCATCGCAATCGCCCTCACCAAATCGGCGCGATTGCTACCCGCAGCCGTTGTGATGCCCATTGAGGATGGGCGCGGCTTTGCTGCGGCACATGGCCTGACATGCATTGACCACACCCGCGCTGCGCCACATCTGGCCGATCGCAGTGAGCTTCATGCTGTGGTTGCCGCCCGCCTGCCGATGGAAGTATCCGAGGCCGGTCGTTTGCACGTTTTTCGCCCCGAAGACGGTGGCGAGGAACATTACGCAGTCGAGATCGGCCGCCCTGATCGGGATAAACCGGTTTTGGCCCGTTTGCATTCGGCCTGTTTTACCGGAGACCTTATGGGCAGTCTGAAATGCGACTGCGGTCCGCAATTGCGTGGTGCGCTGGCGCAGATGGGCTCGGAAGGGGCCGGGGTGCTGCTGTATTTGAACCAGGAAGGGCGCGGGATTGGCCTTGCCAACAAGATGCGCGCCTATTTCCTGCAGGATCAGGGGTTCGACACGGTCGAAGCTAATCATCGTTTGGGTTTCGAGGATGATGAGCGGGATTTCAGGCTGGGTTCGGACATTCTCAAATCTCTGGGGTTCAACTCGGTCCGGTTGCTGACCAACAACCCGGCAAAGATCGCGATGATGGAGAAGACCGGTATCGCCGTGACCGAGCGCGTGCCGCTGAAGGTTGGCGAAACCGCCCATAACCGCGGATATCTTGCGACCAAAGCGGCCAAGTCCGGGCATCTGCTGTGACGCCGAATGATCTGGTCCTGACACCGCGCGGAGTACGATTTGCCGGGCGTGTTTTTCCCTGCACAATCGGCAAAGGTGGGTTGAGCCACGCAAAACGCGAAGGGGATGGCGCCACGCCCACGGGTGTACATCACATCGTGGGGATGCTGTACCGGCCAGATCGCATGGCCAAACCGGCCTCTTGGGCGATTCCCATCGGTCCGCGCGATCTTTGGTCGGATGACGGGCGGGACGACCAGTACAATAATATGGTCAGCGCGCCCTATGACTTTAGCCATGAAAAGCTGCGCCGCGCAGATCCGCTGTATGATCTGGTGTTGATCACCGATTGGAACTGGCCCAATGCGATACCGGGCTACGGATCGGCGATCTTTGTTCACCAATGGCGCCGCCCGGGATTCCCGACCGAGGGTTGCGTAGCCTTCCGCCGGGACCACCTGCATTGGATCGCGCGCCAGATTTCGCCTGGCACGCGTGTAATTATTCCTGCGGCCTGACCCGTTCACCAAAAATGGCCGAGCCCACGCGCACATGGGTTGCCCCCAGCGCAATGGCTTGTTCGAAATCACCGCTCATACCCATCGATAGACCAGTCAGCCCGTTGCGCTCGGCTATTTTCGCCAGCAGTGCGAAATGCAGTGAGGGTTCCTCATCGACGGGTGGGATACACATCAGTCCCTGGATCGGCAGGTCCAGCCCCCGGCATTCTGCAATGAACGTATCCGCCTCGGCAGGCAGGATACCGGCCTTTTGATCCTCTTCCCCGGTATTGACCTGAATGAACAGATCCGGGCAGGTGCCGACCTCTTGTGCCAGCCGCGCCAGCGTTTTGGCCAGCTTGGGCCGGTCCACCGAGTGGATAGAGTTGACCAGCTCAATCGCTTGACGGGCCTTGTTGGTTTGAAGCGGGCCAATCAGATGCAGATCAATGTCGGCGAACTGCTCCATGAAACCCGGCCATTTACCTACGGCCTCTTGAACCCGATTTTCACCAAAACACCGATGGCCCTGCTCCAGAACAGCCTGCACACGTTCGTTCGGCTGCACTTTTGATACGGCGATCAGTTTGACAGAACCGGCAGGTCGCCCGGCGGCAGTTTCGGCTTTGGAAATACGGGCAGTGATATCTTGCAGCGACATAAGCTTCCTCAATCTGCTTTCAGCGCAGGAAAACACCATGTCGGCAAAAAAGAAAAGGGCAGGTCCGAAGACCTGCCCTTAAACTTTGCGGTTCAACCCAACTTAGAAGTTGAAGATTGCACCAAAGTCAGCCTGGATGGAGTCTTCGCAAACCGAACAATCGTTGCGGCCGATACCACCGACCAACGACGCGCCGCCGCCCAGGTCATAGCTTGCGCCGATAGCAATCTGCTGAAGGTCAGCGTCCGCGCTACCGTCACCGTAGGTGAACAGCAGGGTGGTTGCTGCGCCCAGGTTGTAGGCACCCGACACACCCCAAGCGGTGCCGTCGGTTTCATAGAAGCGAGTACCGATCAGAGCAGGAGCGGTATTGTCTTCGTCAGCCACGAACAGGGTACCCGAGAAGTCACCGAATTCAGCACCCAGGGTGAAAACCAGCAGTTCTGGATCCGAAACACCCGAAACACCAGCGTCAGTTTGACCATAAGCAATAGCTGCGGTGATGTTGTTGAAGGTGTAGGTCGCGCTCACGTCCCAACGGTCGGCGTCGATGGTGCCGCCCAGGCCGTCGTTCAGGAAGATGGTGCGCTGGTCATACGATGCGCCGAAAGCGAAGTCGCCAACTGCGTACTGGAAGAACACTGCGTTCGCGCCCGAACCGGTCGAGGTGTACGACAGGAAGCTGTAGTCAACACCCGAATACTGACCTGCGAACAGTTCCAGACCAACTTCGTTACCGTAGTAGTTTGCCAAGTTGTCGAACGAACCGGCAACGTTGCCGGCGTCAACACGCAGACCACCGTAGATAACCGAGAAGCGCGCGCCGTTCAGGCCAGCGGAGTTGGCTTCGCCGGTCGACGAGTTTTCGTCGGCTTGCAGACGAACACGGCCTTCAAAGCGAACGCCACCGTCGGTTTCAGTGAAACCGTCGATGTTCAGACGGAAGCGCGATACCAGGATCGCGTCGTCGGAATCAGCAAAGGTCGGGATGACACCTGCTGTAGTTCCGCCGTTCACGGTGGTCAGAGTGGCAGCAGTTACGCCGGTCGCATTGGCGCGATCTTCAACGTAGCCAATACCGAAACGGCCATAACCGCTCAAGTTTACACCGGAATCAGCCGCTGCAACACCTGCGGTTGCAATCAGAGCTGTCGATGCGAAGAGAACTTTTTTCATCTTGTTTCCCTCGGTTTCAAAAGTTTTTCTACTCGACACATGCCTCAGCACATGTCTCAGCACGGGAACCGTTTCGCTCTTTTTGCCCCCAACACGCAAGCTTGGCATAAATGACTCGGCTGCATTGAGGGAAAATTGGTGCAAGGATGCCACAGTCTGTTTTTGGGCATCGGTAAGCCCTACGACCACTGATATGTGACAATAATAGGGTTGTTGCTGAACGGGTCCTTGTCTAGGAGTAACAATTGACAACGTTGACCAAAGTGAACAGGACCAGTCGATAATGCGCCTGCAGACGATTTTCGGTTTGATCATAATGACTGCTGCCGTGTCCGCCTGCGGACAGAATCGGGCCGCACCAACCGAGTACACTACGAATCTCGATGCGGGTAAAACCGATGAGCGCCAGCTCAACGATCCGAATCGCGAGACCATCTGGGATGTGTTCAACACGGCCAATGCTGAACAGATCACAAATGTGAATCGCTATCTTTGGACGGCGTCGCTGGATGTATTGAATTTCCTGCCGGTTCAGGAAGTTGATCCCTTTACCGGGGTAATCGTGACCGGGTACGGCACACCTCCGGGTGGAGGGCGGCAGTATCGCGCGACAGTTCACATCAGTGACCCGGCCCTGGCGGCGCGGTCTCTGTCGGTCTCGCTGCAGACCAGCGGTGGCGCCCCGGTCAGTGCGGCCACGACCCGCGCAGTCGAAGATGCAATCCTGTCCCGCGCCCGTCAGTTGCGCATTGCGGACAACAAGTTCTAGCAACTCGTCGAAAATCACACTAATACCACGCCGGGTTCCTACCCGGCGTTTTCATTCACGAAGGACCGTACGATGTCTCGCTACTCGGCCAACGAAATCGAAGCAAAATGGCAAGAGGCCTGGGACAAGGCCGGAATCTTCACCGCCAACCACAAGGCGGACAAGCCGAAATACTATGTGCTTGAGATGTTCCCTTACCCGTCGGGCCGAATCCATATGGGACATGTGCGCAACTATACGATGGGCGACGTGATCGCGCGACACAAACTGGCGACCGGCCACAACGTATTGCACCCGATGGGTTGGGACGCCTTCGGAATGCCTGCGGAAAATGCCGCTATGGCCATCGGTGGCCACCCCAAAGACTGGACCTACGGGAACATCGCCGACATGCGGGGGCAAATGAAGCCATTGGGCCTGTCGATCGATTGGTCGCGTGAGTTTGCAACCTGTGACCCAGAATATTACGGCCAGCAA
Organism: Ruegeria sp. BA12; assembly: GCF_056539625.1. Classification (NCBI taxonomy): domain Bacteria; kingdom Pseudomonadati; phylum Pseudomonadota; class Alphaproteobacteria; order Rhodobacterales; family Roseobacteraceae; genus Ruegeria; species Ruegeria sp. BA12. Next base: position 73,920 of record NZ_JBQFVF010000009.1, on the reverse strand, counting down.
CAGGCGTTGTTTCTGGATATGCTCGATGCTGGGCTTGTTTACCGCAAGAACGCCGTTGTGAATTGGGACCCGGTCGACATGACCGTTCTGGCCAACGAGCAGGTGGAACAAGGGCGCGGCTGGCGCTCGGGCGCGTTGGTTGAACGCCGCGAGTTGACCCAATGGTTCTTCAAGATCTCGGACTATTCAGAGGAACTGCTCGACGCACTGGACACGTTGGAAAACTGGCCCGCAAAGGTCCGCTTGATGCAGGAAAACTGGATCGGCAAGTCACGCGGCCTGCAATTCGGGTTCGAGCGCACGGACGGAGGCGAACCGATCACCGTCTATACGACGCGCCCCGACACGCTGCTGGGCGCGTCGTTTGTGGGCATCTCGCCGGATCACCCGATTGCCAAGCAATTGGAAGCCGAGAACCCCGAAGTTGCTGAATTCGTGGCTGAATGTCGCAAAGGTGGCACCACCGAAGAAGCCATCGAAACGGCTGAAAAGCTGGGTTACGATACCGGGATCCGCGTCAAGCACCCGCTGGACCCAAGCTGGGAACTGCCAGTTTGGATCGCCAACTTCATCCTGATGGACTATGGCACGGGCGCGATCTTTGCCTGCCCCGCGCATGACCAGCGCGACTTGGATTTCTGCCGCAAATACGGCCTGCCCGTGGTCGATACGTTCTTTGCGCTGGATGACGCCACTCCGGTCGACAAGATCGCCTTTGTCCCGCCGAAAACCGAGAAAGTCCGTTGGGTGAACCATTTCGCGGGCCTGACCGAGGCGACAGGCGACGAGGCTATCAACGCCACCGTGGATTTTGCCGAAAAGGCAGGCTGGGGCGAAGGCGTCACCAAATACCGCCTGCGAGACTGGGGCCTTTCCCGCCAGCGCTATTGGGGTTGCCCGATTCCCGTTGTCCATTGCGACAGCTGCGGTGTGGTGCCCGAGAAGAAAGAGAACCTGCCGGTCCGCCTGCCCGATGATGTCACCTTTGACAAACCAGGCAACCCGCTGGACCGTCATCCGACCTGGCGCGACTGTTCGTGCCCGAACTGCGGCGCCCCGGCCAAGCGAGAAACCGACACGATGGATACGTTTGTCGATTCGTCGTGGTATTTCGCCCGCTTCACCGCCCCGCGCGCCGAAACGCCCACTGATTTGGCTGAGGCCGAATACTGGATGAATGTGGACCAGTATATCGGCGGCATCGAGCACGCGATTCTCCACCTGCTCTATTCCCGCTTCTTCGCGCGGGCGATGAACATCACGGGCCATCTGCCCAAAAAGGCCATCGAACCCTTCGATGCGCTGTTCACCCAAGGCATGGTGACCCACGAGATTTACCAGACCCGCGACGAAAACGGCCGCCCGGTCTATCACCTGCCCGAGGATGTGACCGACGGCAAACTGGCAGACGGCACCGAGGTCGAGATCATCCCTTCGGCCAAGATGTCGAAATCCAAGAAGAACGTGGTCGACCCTGTCAGCATTATCTCGGCGTTCGGTGCCGACACCGCGCGCTGGTTCGTGCTGTCCGATTCGCCGCCCGAGCGCGATGTGGAATGGACCGCGTCCGGGGCCGAGGCCGCCTATAAGCACCTCAGCCGGGTATGGAACCTCTGCGACAAGATCGGGGCCATGAACCCAGCAGCCGAAGGGGAAGGCGATCAAGAGCTCTTGCGCGAGATGCACAAGACCATCCACGACGTAACCCTTGGCGTTGAGAGCTTTGGCTTCAACGCAGCGATCGCGAAACTCTACGCCTTCACCAATACGCTGGCAAAATCCAAAGCTGGCGCTGCGGCGCAAAAGCAGGCAATAAAAACGCTGGCGCAGCTGATGTCGCCGATGACGCCGCACCTTGCAGAAGACATCTGGGCACATCAAGGCGGCGAAGGCTTGGTGGCGGTAGCCCCATGGCCCGTTGCGGATCAGGCGATGCTGGTCGACGACACGGTGACCCTGCCGATTCAGATCAACGGCAAGCGCCGCGCGGAAATCAGCGTGGCCAAGGATATGGCGAAGGACGAGGTTGAAAAAATAGCGCTCAGCACCGAAGCTGTGCAAAAGGCGCTGGATGGCAATGCGCCTAAGAAGGTTATTGTTGTCCCGGGCCGGATCGTAAATGTCGTTGTTTAACCGCAGAATCCTGTTGATGATACCGCTGGTGTTGGCTGCCTGCGGCTTTGAACCGGTCTACGCGCCCGGTGGTTCGGGTGCGGCCCTGAACGGCAAGGTCGCCGTTTCAGCGCCAAACTCGGTCGACACCTATTTGCTGGTCCAAAATCTGGAACAGCGGCTGGGGCGCAGCGCGACCTCGGGCAGCGAATACAATCTGAATGTAAACGTCTCGATTGCTTTCCAGCGGTCAGCGATCACTTCGACGAACGAAACCAACCGCTATACCATCGAAGGCAGGTCTAGCTACACGCTCAAATCAAACGAGACCGGTCAGGTCATTGCCTCGGGCACGGTCGAGAATTTCGTCAGCTATTCTGCCGCCGGATCGACAGTGTCCACGCTGGCGGACGAACGCGACGCCCGCAAACGGCTGATGGCGATCCTGTCGGATCAGATCGTAAACGAACTCTATGCTGCGCCAGGCCTTGGTTCATGAAGCTCAGCCCGCGCGAGGCTGAAGGGTATTTCGCCCGGCCCGACGCCGACAAGGCCGGGCTCTTGATTTATGGTGCGGATACGATGCGCGTGGCACTGAAACGCCAGCAGGTTCTGTCGGCACTTCTGGGCGCCAATGCCGAAGAGGAAATGCGCCTGACCCGCATTCCGGGCACGGATTTGCGCGGCGATCCTGCACTTTTGTTGGATGCGGTCAAGGCCGTGGGGTTTTTCCCAGGCCCCCGCGCCGTATTCGTCGAAGACACCACCGACACCGCCGCCCCGGCGATTACCGCCGCGTTCGAGGATTGGGCCCCCGGTGATGCCCAGATCATCGTCACCGCCGGGCAGCTGAAACCAAGCTCGAAAGTCCGCAAGGCGTTCGAGGCGCATCCCGCTGCCTATGCCGTCGGCATCTATGACGACCCACCCTCGCGGACCGAGATCGAACGTATTCTGACTCAGGCCGGGTTGCAGAACATCCCTCGCGATTCGATGTCTGCCGTTGCTGAACTGGCCACCGGCATCAGCCCCGGAGACTTCACGCAAACCATTGAAAAACTGTCGCTCTATAAACGTGGAGACAGTTCCGAACTGGCCATCGAAGATATCGAAGCTTGCGCGCCCCGCTCGACCGAGGCAGCGTTGGATGATGTTTTAAACGTGGTCGCTGAAGGCCGCGCCGGAGAGATCGGTCCGCTGATCCGACGGCTGCAATCACAGGGCACCAATGCGGTCAGCCTGTGTATCGGCGCAACCCGGCACTTTCGCACATTGTATGCCTGTGCCTCGGACCCCGGCGGGGCGGCACAGGGCATCGGTAAGCTGCGGCCACCGGTCTATGGCAAACGCCGCGACCGGATTTTACGCCAGGCCCAGGGCTGGGGGGCACCGAAGTTGCAAACGGCTCTGACAGTTCTGACTGATACTGACCTGTCACTGCGCTCAGCTGGGCAGACTGCGCCTGCCATGGCACTGGTGGAACGCGCAATGATCCGTCTGGCTATGCTGGCCCGATCCCGCTAACCGGTGCGCAACCAATCCACAGCCGAACGCCCGGCCCATCGCCCAGTCGCCATGCAAGCGGTCAGCAGATAGCCCCCGGTCGGAGCTTCCCAATCCAGCATCTCTCCGGCGCAGAACACGCCGGGCATTGCAGTCAGCATTAGCCCCTCGTCCAGCGCTGTACATCTGACCCCACCAGACGTTGAAATGGCTTCATCCATCGGGCGCAGGGCAGCCCCGGAAACAGGAAGTTGTTTGAGTGCAGTGGCCTCAGAGGATTGCGGCAATCCACAACGTTTCGACATCTCATGGAACAACGCAACCTTTTGCCGCGGCAGCTTCAATGACTTCTTCAGCCATTGTGACAGTGTGGTCTTGGAATTCTTTGCAGCCAACCGCGACTGTAGCGCCACTGCGTCCAGATCGGGCACAAGATCGACTAACAGGTCCGCACCGGCGCGCAAAGCCGGGGTCAAAGAATACAACCCGCCGCCCTCAAGCCCCGTTGCCGATATCGTGGCTTCTCCGCGGCTGTCCAGCTCTCCGGCCATCCAACGCACCGATTTCAGCGCCGCGCCGAAATGCGGGGTCATGTGGGGGCTCCAGTCAACGGACAAGGCGGAATTCGCCGGGGCGAAGGGTGTCAGCGCGACGCCTTTCTGTTGCAAGATATCCGCCCATTGACCGTCTGACCCCAACCGCGCCCAGCTGGCCCCGCCCAGCGCCAGAATGGTCACATCCGGCTTCAGGCTCTGTGTACCCTCAGACGTATGGAAAATCAGCGCATCGCCGTCCCATCCCAACCAACGCCAGCGGGTTTGTATCCGAACGCCCGCGCCCTCAAGCCTCCTCAGCCATGCGCGCAACAGCGGCGAGGCTTTCATCACTGTCGGGAAAACCCGCCCGGTCGAGCCGGTAAACAGCTTCTGCCCCAAACCCCGCGCCCAGTCCTGCACCTCGGCGGCGTCGAACTCAGCAATCATCGGACGCAGCCACTCCGCCGCCTCTCCGTAGGATTGCAGCAAAGTTTCGAACGGTTCGTCCTTGGTCAGGTTCAGACCCGACTTGCCCGCCATCAGAAACTTGCGTGCGACTGATGGCTTGGCCTCGGCCACCATCACGTCATGGCCAGCAGCGGCCAGTTCCCCTGCCGCCATCAGGCCTGCGGGTCCGGCCCCGATCACCACTGCCTGCGCCATGTCCGTCCCCTTGCCTTTCACGCTATCCAGCGCAAATCTGTACCTGCCATGTCAGACAGCGATCCGATCTGCCCGCTCTGTGACCGCCCCATCCCGGATGGGGGCGGCAGCCTGCACCATCTGATCCCAAAACTCAAAGGGGGCAAGGGCGGACCCACGGTTTTGCTGCATGTGATTTGCCACAAAGAGATCCACGCCACCCTGACCGAGGGCGAATTGGCCCGCGCGTTCAATACGGTCGAGGCTCTGCGCACCCACCCGCGTCTGGAGAAATTCCTGATCTGGGTGCGCAAACGACCACCCGGATTTTGGTCGAAAGTTCCGGGCAAGCGACGTGGGCGCTGATCAGCCAGGCCGCACCGGATCACCAAAAGCATCCCTCAGGGACGTCGACAGCCCCTGAACCTCTAACCCCCTGTAATCCGGCGCCGGCGCAAACTGCGCCCCGGCGATATGTTGGAATTCCAGCGTGGTATAGGGACGTTTCCAAAGCCATTCGCGGTTCTCAACGGACCAAAGGTCCGGATTAGGCGGCACATCATCGGTGAAGGCATAGAAATGCAGGTCGAACCCGTATTGGGCCACATCCTGCACTGAAAGCAGTCGCATGCCTTGCGCCCGACAGAACGCATCCTCGGCGGCTATGTCCCCTGTCCGCAAGGTGATCTGGCCGATGCAGGCATTGGCGAATGGTGCGGCAGGGTCGGCTGCGTTGTCAGGACGGTTGCCCTGAAAGTCGTGTTGCAGCAGCTCGATCACAAACCCTTCGGGGTCTTTCAGGTGGCACATATAGCCGATGTCGCGGAACTGTTTCGGCTCCGAGACCTCGACGCCTTTTTCACGCAGACGAGAAACAGCCAGGTCAACATCGGGCACGGTAATACCGATCTTCCAATACCGCTGTCCACCATCGTGGGCATATCCGCCCCCACCCGGCATCAGCAGCAGGTCCGCGTCCTGCCCACCATAGCCAATGCGATAATTCGCCCCCTGCGCACGCGCCGTCATACCCAGAACATCCGTATAAAAATCAGTCAGTTGCATGGGGTCGGCAACACGCAGCAGCACGGCGGACAATTTCATTGGCTCATCCTTGCGATTCCAGCGGCAATTCGGGGATCGGCGGCCAGGCTGTCTGCCACCAGTTCATGCGCCGTTGGCATCAGTTGATCAGGGTCGACAACCCGGTCGACCAGACCGAAACCGTACGCTTCCTCTGCCGTGATCTTTTGACCGGCCATCAGAATCATCTTGGTGCGTGATGGCCCGATTAGGGCAGCCATACGCACCGGGTCCGAGGGTTGCGGCAAAAACCCCAGCTTCATCACAGGATAAAAGAACTTGGCTTGCGGCACCGCGATTCGGAGGTCACAGGCCAGCACCATCCCGTTGGCACCGCCCGCCAGCGTCCCGTTCAAAGCAGCCACCGTCAGACACGGCAAGGCCGCGATGGCGCCTGACAACCTCTCCCAAAGATCCGAGGTCGCCAGCCCTGCACGGACCTCATCCAGATCGGCCCCGGCGCTGAACACCTTACCCTCACCTGTCAGGATCAGGGCCCGCGCCTCATTAGCAGCTTCGGCGATCTCAACCAGTTCACTCAGCATCGCCTCGGTCAGTGCATTGGCCTTTTGCGGGTTGTTGAGTGTGACCGTCCACAACCCGTCCTTCTTGGTTAGTTTGATCACGTCAGCCCTACCCTTTGCCGGATATCTTCGCGTCGCAGCGAGATTTCTGAGCCCAGAAACTCATCTGCATCCGTCGAACACATCCACAGCAATGCCCGTGCAGGCCAATCGGCGGGAATGTGATCATCCCAATCCAGCTGGCTAACGGCATTGATGCCGCTCGCCTTGATCACCCGCTGCATATCCGTGGCCACGGTGCCCGGCGACAGGCCCATAGCACGAATGCCGTGCATTGAATTTTCAAGATGCAGGCATTCGGTCAGCATTTTAGCCCCGGCTTTCGAGGCGCAGTAGTGGCTCCACGCCTCGATCGGGTTTGTCGCCGCGCCCGAAGAAACCGTGATCACCGTGCCCCCGCCCGCCGCGCGCATAACCGGTAACGCGGCGCGCATTCCGTAGAAGACACCTTTGAGGTTGATGTCGATTGCCTGGCTCCACGCGGCGACATCGGCATTGGACAAGTGAAAGATCGGATCAATGACACCCGCGTTGCCGATCAAAACGTCCAGCCCGCCAAAACGGTCGATACAATCCGCAACGGCCTGTTCGACCTGCGCAAAATCGCTGACATCGCATTGCAGCGCGATAGCATTGTCACCCAATGCAGCAGCCAGCGCATCAATCTGGTCGAGGTTACGGGCCACTAGCGCGACATTTGCCCCCGCTGCGGCAAATACGCGCCCCGCTTCGGCCCCGATGCCACGACTGGCCCCTGTTATCAGTACGGTTTTACCCTGCATACGGACCCTGTACCTCCGTTGTTTTTAGATTGTGTGAATCTTTACCGTGCCAACGGGGAAAGGGTCCAGCCCTTGCCCCTTGACGCCTGCGGCCTCAGGCACGACGATGCCGGCAAATTTGATCAAGAAGGGTTCTCAAATGTCCGCTTTCCTCCGCCGCAGCAGCGGCGCAGTTCTGGCCTATGCCGTTGTCACTCAGGGCGCGTTCGCCGATGTCACCGCCCAGCAGGTTTGGGATGATTGGCAGGCCTACCTGTCCCAGATGGGCTATACGGTTTCGGCGGAACAATCCATCTCGGGCGGGGTGACCACGATCACCGATATGAATGTTGCCTTGTCTTCGCCGGACACGGACGGATCGTTCAAGATGACCGTGCCGCAGATGACCCTGACTGAAAATGGTGACGGCACAGTCAGCATCGGTTTTCCCGAAAGCTTTCCCATGACCCTGTCCGGCGAGGAAGAGGGGGAGGCGTTTTCCGTTGATATCGAGTACTACCATACCGGGCTTGAGATGGTCGTTTCGGGCCAACCGGACGATATGACTTATGATTATTCCGCGCCCACACTTGGTCTGAAACTGGGTGGCGTACAGGTCGAGGATGAGACCCTGCCCAACGACATGCTGGCCATGGATTTCAAACTGACCGACTTGTCCGGAGATTCGCGGATGAAAATCGGCGAAACCCGCACTGTGGACCAGAAAATGACCGCAGCCGGGCTGACCTATGATCTGGCATTCACCGATCCCGAAGGATCAGATGATGGCGAGATCAACGGGTCGATGAACCAATTGACCTTCGAAGGCACCAACGTGATCCCCGAAGATTTCGACGGCACCGATCCGCAATCCTTCTTCAACGGCGGGGTCTCATTCTCGGGTCTGTTCACCTATGCCTCGGGTCAGGCCGCGATTGAAGGGACGAGCGAAGGTCAGGCATTTTCGATGGCCACCCAATCCGAAGGTGGCCGGTTCGGCGCCAGCTTGGACGATCAGCGTCTGGCTTATGATGTCGAACAAAACAGCGCAAACCTCGCCGTGACTACGGCCGAGCTGCCGTTCCCAATCGAGATGGCAATGGCCAAGACAGGGTTAGGGTTCGAATTCCCGGTGCAGCAATCCGAAGAAGAGCAGCCCTTTGGACTGTCGGTCAACGTAACCGATTTCACCATGTCGGACGTGTTGTGGAGCATCTTCGACCCGGCAGGCGCCCTGCCGCGCGACCCGGCAACGATCGCGCTGGACGCCACCGGAACCGCAAGAATCCTGACGAACTTCTTCGATCCGGCCGCCATCGAGGCTCTGGAAACATCTGGCGAAGCACCGGGTGAGCTGAACTCGCTGAAGATCAACGAATTGCTGGTCTCAATGGTCGGAGCTAAATTGACGGGTGACGCGGACTTTACTTTCGACAATTCCAGCACCGAGGAGTTCGACGGGCTGCCGACCCCGGCCGGCGTGGCGAACCTTCAGCTGGCGGGCGCCAACGCATTGATCGACACGCTGATCACCATGGGCGTGATCGGCGAAAGCGACGCGATGGGTGCGCGGATGATGATGGGCCTGATGGCCGTACCCGGCGACGAACCGGATACGCTGAACTCGAAAATCGAGTTCACGGAAGATGGCCAGATACTGGCCAACGGTCAGCGCATCAAGTGATGTTGGGGGGCGAAGCTCAATATTACCAGAGCTTCGCCCGCTAACTGACTCAGGTCTGCAAATCCAACTCGTGGACTAGAGCTCGTGCGATACGCCGTCCGGCGGTTCGACCATTAAAATACGCGGGTGTCGGCAGATCCTTAGCAATGCTCTGCATGTGGAACCGGTACATCCCCTCATAAAATTTGAAGTTGGTCTCACACAGAAAAAACTTCCCGGTTTCTGCGCATGGAAGAATGTCATGCGCGTAAAGCCCGACGCCCACAGCATTCTTGACGCTTTTCGCGATGTCGCGGATTTGGTCACTATTGGGTTTGATCAGTAGGTCGTGAAAATGTGTTAGCATTTCAGCGTCAACCGGCGTCCCCCGAGTTCGGACATTGAGTCCTTTTCCGGCTCTTATCCACGAAAACAAGACCTGTTCGCCTACCGCCATGGCACGAATGGATAAATGCCAGGGCTTACCTTTGTATTCGTATTTGCAATTGATGTAATCGGTGTTGTACCGCGTGGAATCCAATTCCCTTTCGTCGCTCACGAGTTGCACCGGAACATGCGCGTTTGACACTTCGTTCGAAAAAACAGTGCCGAAACTGTCACCCGCCTCAATCAACCTAGGCATGGGAACGCCCGCGGCCGTCAAAACCTTGTTCTGACGGACTTTGTGGCCAATGACGCGCCCATGTTCAACGGAATGCAGTACCTTGTGACCCAGAGCAGCAAGCTCTGTTTCACGTGCACGCAGCCAGTCTACTTTTTGATGCTGAACGACGAAAAGCTCGTTGTAATGCAGTAATACATAGCTTTTCGGATCTGTTGTCGGGCCGCGCTCAATCAGTTCCCGGAAAGGCAAAACTTCAGCAGGGACTTGCAGCTTGGTAAGAACCCTTGTGAAATGGCTGATGATATTGCTCGACCCTTTGCCCGCGGCAACGACATGCGGCTCGTCAAAATCAACTACGAAAAACTGAGCCAAGCCAAGCTCTCCTATTTGCCTTCACTTGCCCGGGTGAAAGTTTCAATCTGTTGTGATCGTCACCCGGAAATCTGTAATGCGTCCCAACTAATGAAAGTTTATATGGAAATGTAAACCCTTCGGCTGCCCCATCTGAATTTGGGCCAAACTAAGGGGTCTGACCTGTGATCTATCTGCCCAGAGGCCTTGCGGGACGGGCGGTCCAAGGCTAGGTCCAATGCAATACAACCGGAGGCCGCATGACCCTTACACCTGAAGACATCAGCCAATCCTTGATGGACGCGGCCCGCAATGCCGGGGCCGAAGCGGCGGATGCTATTGTGATCGATGGCTCTTCGGTTTCAGTCGAAGTGCGGAGCGGGGCACTGGAACATGCCGAAAGGTCCGAGGGTACTGACCTTGGCCTGCGGGTGTTCCTGGGGCAGCGGCAGGCGATCGTGTCCAGCTCTGACAGCCGCCCGGAAACCTTGACCGCGATGGCCGAGCGCGCCGTGGCCATGGCCCGCGAAGCCCCCGAGGATCCGTTCACCGGGCTGGCCGATGCGGCCCAGTTGGCCACGGATTGGGATCTGCCCGCATTGGAATTGTTCGACCCCACCCCGGAACCAGCGGCCGAAGACCTGCTGCATGACGCGCTGGCAGCCGAAGCTACGGCACTGGCGGTTCACGGCGTATCGCAAGTTTCCGACGCAGCGGCAGCTTATGGCACGCACCGTGTACATCTGGCAGCAACCAACGGTTTTTCCGGTGGCTATGCCCGCAGCAGCCGCTCGACCTCATGCGTGGCGATCTCGGGCGAAGGTACCGGGATGGAGCGCGACTATGACGGCGACAGCCGCACCTTTCAAAGCGACCTGCGCAGCCCCGAGGAAATTGGCCGCACCGCAGGTGAACGTGCTGTGGCGCTGGTTGGGGCTCAGAAACCCGCCACCGGCACATTTCCGGTGCTGTTTGACGAACGCATCTCATCCTCGCTGATCGGTCACCTGCTGGGGGCCAGCAATGGTGCGGCCATCGCGCGGGGCGCGTCTTGGCTTAAGGACTGTCTGGGCGAACAGGTGTTACCTGACCACCTGTCGCTGATCGAAGACCCGCACCGCCCACGCATCGCAGGCTCGCGCCCCTTCGACGCCGAAGGACTGGCAACGCAGCGGCGCGCCATTGTCGAAAACGGCGTGCTGACCGGCTGGACGCTTGATCTGTCCAGCGCGCGCAAGCTGGACATGACCTCAACCGGTAACGCCGCGCGCGGCGTGTCGGGGCCACCTTCGCCCAGCAACTGGAACCTGAGCCTGACCCAAGGCACACACAGCCGCCAGGACTTGCTGCGCGACATGGGCACCGGGCTGCTGGTGACATCTATGATCGGCTCGACCATCAACCCAAACACAGGTGACTATTCACGCGGTGCATCAGGGTTTTGGGTCGAGAACGGAGAAATCACGCATCCGGTCAACGAATGCACCATCGCGGGCAACCTGCGCGATATGTTGAAACGGATCATCCCGGCAAACGACGCGCGCCCGTATCTGTCGCGGGTGGTTCCGTCGGTGCTGATCGAAGGAATGACACTTGCCGGCAGCTGACCTGCAACTTTTGATCGACGCCGCATTAGAGGCCGGAAAGATCGCCACCCGATACTCGGGCACAACGGCGCAGCGCTGGGATAAACCCGACGGCGCCGGACCGGTGACCGAGGCCGATCTGGCCGTCAACGCCATGCTGGAACAGCGCCTGCCCGCCGCCCGGCCATGCTATGGCTGGCTGAGCGAAGAAACCGAGGATTCCACTGACCGGCTGACGAAGGACCGGGTGTTCATCATCGATCCGATCGACGGCACCCGCAGCTTTGCCGAAGGATCGCGCACCTGGGCACACTCACTGGCCATTGCAGAACAGGGCGAAGTGATTGCGGCTGTAATTTACCTGCCACTGCGCGATCTGCTGTATACTGCGGCCAAAGGACAAGGCGCGTTTCTGAATGGGGCGGCGATCCACGTCTCGGGCGTCACGACGCTGGACACGGCGCAAATATTGGCGGCCAAACCCAATATGAAGCCACACCATTGGCGGCAGGGTCAGGTGCCTGACTTTGAACGGGTCTATCGCCCGTCACTGGCCTATCGAATGGCGCTGGTCGGACAAGGGCGTTTCGACGGGATGCTGACGCTGCGGCCCAGTTGGGAATGGGATATCGCCGCGGGCGACCTGCTTATCCGCGAGGCTGGCGGCCGCTGTTCCGACCGGTTGGCGCAACCCTTGCGGTTCAACAACGCCCATCCGCGCCTGAACGGCGTGATCGCGGCCGGCACGCCCATTCATGACACCCTGCACGCACAGCTTGACCCGGGCAGCACCGGAATCCGCCCATGAGCCGACCGCGATCCCTCAGCCTGGCAGCCTATCGGGTTCTGTCCTGGGGCGTGTCCAACCCGAGCAGCCAACCCGAGATCCAGCGCCCTGAGGGCGAGTTGCTATGGGTCCATATCAACGCGCAGGATCGCCAGCGCGCGGTCGTAGATTTCTGCCATAGGCTGCAGCAGGTTCGACCCACTTTGCATGTGCTGCTGACAGTGCCCGCCGAAGCCGACCTGAGCCTTTGGGAGCAAGGAGACTACCCGCTGGTGAACCTGCCCTCGGAACAAGCGGGGGCAGCACGCGCGTTTCTGGACCATTGGCACCCCGAAATCGGCCTGTGGGTCGGGGGCGGGCTGATGCCCAATGTTATCACGCGCGCCGAAGAGCGCGGTATTCCCCTGATCCTGATCGAAGCACGGGTCGATATAAAGATCGCGCGCGGCGCCCGGTGGCTGCCGGACATCACCCGTTTTACTTTAGACTGTTTCAAAACCATCCTGACCACGAATTCGGAGACCACCCGGACAATCCGTCGTCTTGGCATAACGTCGGGCAAAGTCACCGATTCTCCACCATTGTATGTCAGCCCGAACCCGCAGCCCTGGCCCGAGGATGAACTGATCGAAACCAATCACGCACTGGCGGGGCGTCCGGTCTGGTTGGCAGCATGTGTGCGGGACAAAGAGTTCATCTCGATCCTTAGTGCCCATCGCCAGGCATTGCGGATGTTGCCCCGGCTGACACTGGTGCTGCATGTGGCAGACACCGCCGAGGCAGAACCACTGCAAAACCGCCTTGAGACGATGGATCTGCGTTGTACCAATTGGGACACCAGCGGTCAGATCGAAGACAACACGCAGGTTATCCTGTCCGCCCACTCCGAAGATCTGGGCCTGTGGCACCGGGTCTCGCCAGTCACATTCATGGGCAGTTCGCTAGAGCGCGACGCGGGTGGGCGCGATCCACTTGTTGCCGTTGCCCTTGGGTCGTCCGTCATCCACGGCCCGTTTGTGCATCGTCATCAGCAGATGTACGATCAACTGGATCGGGCCGGGGCTGCCCGCATGGTCAGATCCGCAACCGAACTGGGCGACGCCGTGGTCGAGCTGCTATCGCCTGACCGAGCTGCAGATATGGCGTTGGCCGGATGGCAGATCGTATCCGAAGGCGCACCACAAGCGGATCACCTGATCGATATGGTGCAGGATTGCTTGGATCAGCGGAGTGCGGATTGATGAGAGCACCTGGTTTTTGGAACACCGCCCCCAACCGGCTGGATATGCGTGCCAGACTACTGGCACCGCTTGGCCGTATTTATGCCGCCGCAACCGCCCGGCGGGTTGCGTCGGAACCGGGGGTTAAACCTGGCGTCCCGGTCATCTGCATCGGCAACCTGAACGCGGGTGGCACCGGCAAGACCCCAACCGTGATCTGGATGATCGAGCAATTGCGCGACGCCTGGCACGAAACGCATGTGGTGACGCGTGGCCATGGAGGTTCGTTAGAAGGGCCCGTGCAGGTTGACCCATCCAAACACACCGCCGCGCAAGTCGGGGATGAACCCCTGTTGCTGGCCGCATTTGCTGAGGTTTGGGTGGCCAAGGACCGCGCCGCCGGCGCGCGCGCGGCGGCCGAAGCCGGGGCCAGTGTGATCCTGCTGGACGACGGGTTTCAGAACCCCTCGGTCGCCAAGGATTTCTCGGTCATCGTGGTCGATGCGGCGCGCGGATTCGGCAATGGGCTGTGTCTGCCTGCCGGGCCTTTACGTGAACCTGTTGAAACCGGATTGCAACGCGCCGATCTGGTACTGTCGCTGGGTGATACCGACGCGCAAACCCAATTTGCCGATCGCTGGGAAGCGAAGCTGACCGTGCCCCACGCCACCGGCGCGGTTGAGCCCCTGCAAACCGGTATGGATTGGGCAGATACGCCGGTTCTGGCCTTTGCAGGGATCGGTCATCCTGAAAAGTTCTTTGCCACCTTGCGCCAACAGGGCGCGACACTCTTGCGGGCCGAGGCACTGGACGATCACCAACCGCTGACCCCTGCCCTTATGACCCGGTTAGAAAACGAGGCCCGCCTGCTGGGCGCGCAAATGGTAACAACAGAAAAAGACGCCGTGCGCCTGCCACCGGCGTTTCGCAGCAAGGTCATCACCCTGCCCGTGCGTTTGAAAGTGAATGAGGCCGACAAGGTGCGGCAGATGCTGCTGCAAATCGCCCCGTCGCCGTAAAGTGCGACCGGTCCATGCAGAACCGGTCGCAACAGGCAATCAGCTGCCCAGTTCTTCTTCGATCAGCTTCTTGAAATCGGCATAAGATTGGTTGTCGACCTTCTTGCCATTCACAACGAACGAAGGCGTGGATTGAACACCGTCACGTTCGGCGTTTTCCTGATACCAGGCCACCAGTGTCTGCGCGCGGGTGCCGTCCTGCAGGCAGGATTCAAGCTGGTCATTGTCAATACCAGCCAGACGCCCGATCTTGCGCAGCTCGTCCACGATTTCAGCTGGACCACCTGCGCGGGTCCATTCGGACTGACCTTCATAGATCAGGTCGGAAATGCCAAAGAACTTATCGGGGCCGTCACAACGCGCGACCATCGAAGCCCACAGGCCATATTTGTCGAAATACACCTCGCGATAGATGAACTTTACCTTGCCGGTGTCGATGAAATCCTTCTTCAGCTGCTTATACGCCCCCGTATGGAAGTTGGCGCAATGCGGGCAGGTATAGGATGCATATTCGATGATCTCGACCGGCGCATCTTCGGCCCCCTGCACCATCTCGACGATGGTCGAGGTGTCAATATCGGCCTCTTGCGCCTCGGCACTGCCAATCATCGGATAGGAAGTAGAGGAATTCGACAGCCAATAGCCGCCAGCGGCGATAGCTACGGCCGCGCAGATTCCGGTTGCAATACGGCTCATTTCTCAGCCCTTTCTCAGCGTTTTTGCTTGGATAATACGTTGCGGCCCAGACGTTCAAGGGCCGCGCGCAGATCACCGTCATTGACGTCGCGCGCGGTCCGGTCCGCCTCGGCCACGATTTCGGGATCGATTTTGGGTTTCGCCGCTTTCGGTTTGTGATCGAAGCTGGCCTGCCCCTCGGCAAATCCTGTCGGCGCGGTCTGGGTGATACGCACCCGGCTGATGGCGTTATAGCCATAAACAGCATTCACCTTGCCGCGCAGCTGTTCTTTTTGCATTTCAAGCATCGGAGCCTGCGGGCCAGTAGTCAGCACCGTCAGCGTCGCGCCGATCCCGCCCTTGCCATAGCCCACATTCACCGGTCGCGCGATGGCGGCCATATCCTGGCCAACGATCTCGGCCCAATGGGTCAGCAGACGCGAAACGGCAAAGCCCCGGCTTTCCCCGGCGCGCCTGATCTGGCCGTTCAGCAATGTCGCGGTGCGTTTGAACCCGCGGGTCGAAGAACGTCTGCGCTGCATCTGGTTTCCAACTCCTGCGCCGCTATTGTAAAGGGCATGACATCGGACGCCAGCGAAACCCGACAGAAAGATAGATAAAACTTGCGTGACACTATTCAACATGACCTGAGCGGTGCGTTACTGGCCTGGTATGACCGCCACGCGCGCACGATGCCCTGGCGTGTAGGCCCGGCCGACCGGGCGGCGGGCATGATACCCGACCCCTACCGGGTCTGGTTGTCCGAAGTGATGTTGCAACAGACCACCGTGGCCGCTGTCCGAGATTATTTTACGCGATTCACCGCGCGCTGGCCTACGGTTCAGACACTGGCGGCCGCACCGGATGATCAAGTCATGGGCGAATGGGCCGGGCTGGGTTATTACGCCCGTGCCCGCAACCTGCTGAAATGCGCGCGCGCGGTGGCCAATGAACATGGCGGCGTTTTTCCTGATACCTATGACGCCCTGCTGAAACTGCCCGGCATCGGCCCCTATACGGCCGCCGCTATCTCGGCCATCGCTTTTGACCAGCCCGAAACTGTTCTGGATGGCAATGTCGAGCGGGTTATGGCGCGTCTGTATGACATTCACGACCCTCTGCCAGGCTCGAAACCCCTGTTGAAAGAAAAAGCCGCTGCGCTAACGCCCGACCTGCGACCCGGAGATTATGCACAGGCCGTGATGGATCTGGGGGCAACGATCTGTACCCCGAAATCTCCGGCCTGTGGCATCTGCCCCCTGCGCGACCCTTGTCAGGCCCGTGCGGCCGGAACCCAGCCCGACCTGCCGCGCAAGACACCGAAAAAGCCGAAACCCACGCGGTATGGCCATGTCTATATCGCTCAGCGTACGGATGGAGCCCTGCTGCTGGAGCGGCGCCCCGACAAAGGGTTGCTGGGCGGCATGCTGGGCTGGCCGGGGTCAGTTTGGTCAGATGCGCCAGCAGACTCCCCCCCCTTTTCCGCTGACTGGCAAGCTTTGGCAGGTGAGGTGCGCCACACCTTCACCCATTTTCACCTGATCCTGTGTGTCTGGACAGCTACGTTGCCGACGGAAACGACCCTCGATGATCTGATCGTTTTGGAAAAACACACTTTCCGCCCCAGCGACCTGCCGACCGTGATGCGCAAAGCATATGACCTCTGGCGCAACCGGTAACCCATTGTCTGTCCTACCGGACTGTGGCTAATGTGCGCGCAGTCATCCGGAGCCACCCAATGACCGCAACAGATACCTTACCCCGTTGGCAATCAGCCCTGCCGTTCTGGATCTCATTCCTGCTGATCCCGCTGATCTGGTTCACCGCAATGGCTGGCGGTTGGTGGGTCTTGCTGGTGCCACTTTCCACATGGTGGGCCTTTGCGTTGCTCGACCGGCTCACCGGGCTGGATCTGACCAATGCCAACCCCGATACCCCCGACTCGGTGTTGCACTGGTATATCCTGCTGACAAAAGCTTGGGTTCCGGTACAATTCCTGACCCTTTACGGGCTGATCTGGCACGCCACGCATACCGACCACCTGTCAAGTTCAGCTAAGATTGGGCTGTTCTTCGGAATGGGAGTAATCTCGGGCACGATCGGCATCAACTACAGCCACGAGTTGATGCACCAAAAAGGCCGAGTCGAACGCTGGTTGGGCGATATCCTTCTGGCGATGGTGCTGTATTCACATTTCCGCTCTGAACATCTGCTGGTGCATCACCGCTATGTCGGTACGCCCCGCGACCCGGTGACTGCACGCTATAACGAGGGGTTTCATCGGTTTTATCCGCGGGTGCTGAAACAATGCCTGTTCTCGGCCATGCAGGCTGAACGCGAAAAACTGGCCCGTAAAGACCGCCCGTGGAGCGACCTCTCCAACCCGTTCTGGCGCTACTGGGCATTACAAGGTGCAATGCTGGTATTGGCCTTCGTGATCGGAGGTCTCTCGGGGCTCGCACTGTTCCTGATCCAAGCGGGCGTCGCCATCTGGCAGCTAGAATTGGTTAATTACGTCGAACATTATGGCCTGACGCGCAAACATCTGGGCGCAGGCAAGTATGAGCATGTCCAACCACGCCACTCATGGAATGCGTCACAGAAAGCGTCGAACTGGCTGCTCATCAATTTGCAGCGCCACTCGGACCACCACTATAAACCCAACCGCCGCTTTCCACTGTTGCAACACCACCCTGAGGACGCGGCCCCGCAATTGCCCTACGGCTATCCGGTGATGACGGTCGCCGCGATGATCCCACCGCTGTGGCGTCGCATCATGAACCCACGCGTCCGCGCTTGGCGGCGCCAATACTATCCCGAAGTTACGGACTGGACGTCCTATAACAAATTGCAAAACCCGCTGCCACGTGCCTGACCGCAGCACGCGTCAGCGGGCTGCCCGGCCCAACGATCCGCCTTGCATCTTCGATGCATGGTTGATCGGCGGGAGCCCTCACCCGGTCATCACCCATACATCCATCGGGGCCTCCACCCCCCGGACCGCACGATTTTCGTGTTTCGCAAACCCCGCCATCAGCTCGGATACGTTGCGGCCTTCTTCCTCCAAACGGCTCCGAACTGCGTCGCTCATGATGACTTTTGCCTGAAATTCGCGGGTCTGCGCCTCAAGCTTCGCGGCCACATTCACCGCATCCCCTATCACCGCAAATTCCAAACGGTTGGCGCCGATATCCCCCAGAACGACCGCGCCGAAATGGACCCCGATCCCCACACGTATCTCAGGCTCGCCCGTACGGCGGCGTTCCACGTTCCAACGGTCAATCACATCGATCATCCCACGCGCGCAGGCCACTGCATTACTCGCATCCTGCGGTGTCGGCACCGGCGTCCCAAACGTGGCCATCAATCCGTCACCCAGGTATTTGTCCAGCGTTCCGTGATGGCGGAACACTTCGGCCTCCATCCGGGCGTGAAAGCCGCGCAGGGCTTCAATCACATCATATGGGTCGCGACCAGCGGCATATCTGGTGAACCCGACGATATCGATGAACAGGACGGCAATTTGCTCTTTGCGCACCTGCTTCAGCGGCTCATCATTCTGGCTCAGCTCATCCACCACGTTCGGTGAGAAATACCGCGACAGGTTTGCCCTTTCGCGCTCCAACCCCGCATTCGACATCAGCAACCGATTGAGCCGCCGCATCGACACGCCCAATGTCACCGCCACCATCATGAACACGATCACCTGTTGAATACGCTGCGCTGGCATAAAGCTGTTGGGGTCCAGCAATTCTGCCACATCGGGATAGCCAGCCAATGCCTCAGCCACACGCTCGCTGAGACCGGGCATCGGGGTTGCGACCCACCAGGCGATGATCCATCCAGCCGTCCAGACCCCTGCTGTCCATGACCCGATCGCAATCACCGTGCGCCAGGAATAGGCCAACGTACCGGCCGCCAGAATGATGAAAAAATACTGGAAATTGTCGAACCGGTACTGCATCGCCAATGGTCGGACATCGTCGCTGAACGGGTTGGGCACAATCATCCCCAGTGTCATGATCAGCAGGTCTACAAAGATCAAAAGCAACTCGGTTCGCGATTGCCCCACACGCCCCGCGCGCCGGATAAACCAGCCGTTGGCGCAGATCAGCAGCAAGATGAAGTGATACCACAGCACTTCCCATTGCGGATTCAGGTAGATCAGCAGCACACCAGTCAGCGCCATCGCGATCCAGCGAGCGCGGACCGCAAGTTCAAGCCCCTCGCGCTTGTGTCGTTCCATCGCGGCTTCGGTATATTTGTTTTCCAGATCGAAATTGTCCGGGCGGGTCACAAAGAACCGGTCAAAGCGGGACTCGCTGGCTGTGGTATCCGACATTGCACAAGCTCCTTCACTGCACCGCAGAATACAGAAGGCCCGTTTCGAAACCAGATGTTGAAAAACAAAAGACCCCGCCGAGATCGGCGGGGCAAGGCTTAGTGCCTTGTGTCAGGCCACAGGCACCGGCGGTGTTGGTAAAATCAGTTCATCTCGGCCCGGATCTGCTGACGCAACACGTCAATCGGCACCGTTTTGCCGTCGCGTTTAAAGCACCAGTAGGTCCAGCCGTTACAGGACGGCGCGTTTTCCAGCTGCGCCCCCACTTGGTGGATCGAGCCCTTGACGTTGTTGCCCACCAGCGTGCCGTCGGCACGGACCTTGGCCTTGTGGCGCTGGTTCATGGAATACAGTTCTTCACCCGGGCGCAGCATCCCACGTTCAACCAATTGGCCGAAGGGCACGCGCGGCTCGGCACGTTTGCTGGCGCTGACCTCCAGCGCCTCACGGTCGAACTTACGGACCTTCGAGATGCGCTTTTCAGCGACCTTGCGATAGCTTTCCTCGCGCTCGATGCCGATGAATTCGCGACCCAGCATCTTGGCAACTGCACCTGTGGTTCCGGTACCGAAGAACGGATCAAGGATCACGTCGCCCGGATTGGTCGAGCCGATCAGCACACGGTGCAACAGCGATTCCGGTTTCTGCGTCGGATGCGCCTTGTCGCCGTTTTCATCCTTCAGGCGCTCGTGCCCGGTGCAGATCGGCAGCACCCAGTCACTGCGCATCTGAACGCCCTCGTTCAGCGCCTTTAGGGCTTCATAGTTGAACGTGTACTTTGCCCCTTCGCGTTTCGACGCCCAGATCATCGTCTCATGCGCGTTGGTAAAGCGTTTGCCGCGGAAGTTCGGCATCGGATTGGATTTGCGCCACACGACGTCGTTTAAAATCCAATAGCCCGCGTCCTGCAGGGCCGAACCCACACGGAAGATATTGTGGTAAGATCCAATCACCCAGATCGCGCCATTTGGCTTAAGCAGACGACGCGCTGCCTTCAGCCATTCGCGGGTGAATTGGTCATAAACGGCAAAGCTGGAGAATTGATCCCAATGATCGTCAACCGCATCTACCTGGCTGTTATCGGGGCGGTGCAATTGACCCTTCAACTGAAGATTATAGGGCGGATCCGCAAAAATCAGGTCCACCGACGCCTCGGGCAGACTGTTCATCACATCGATGCAGTCCCCGGATAGAATCGTGTTTAAAGGGAGCGCTTTTGCGCCCTTTTTAGTGGTTGTTGTCATTTGTACTGCCTCAAGTATCCACGGCGCTTTTGCGCTCATTTGGTTGAGACAAGGATGAGTCAAAGTCGATTCGCCGTCAATTTCTTTTTTGAATCAGCGACTTACGATTTACTCTTGATACAAGATATTGTGTACCGGCTTGAAGGAACGTCTATGGTGTGGGGTCACACCAAGATTTTGCAGCGCGTCCTTGTGTTGTTTCGACGGATAACCGGCGTTTGTCTCCCATCCGTAGCCCGGATGCTGTTGCGCCAAATCCACCATCAGTTGATCGCGCCAGTTTTTGGCGACGATCGAAGCCGCCGCAATCGACACAGAATGCGCATCGCCTTTGACCACCGCCCTCGCGGGGATCGTCAGGCCTCGTGGAATCATGTTCCCATCGATCAGCAGGTAATCAGGCGGCGGGTCCAGCGCTGCCACCGCGCGCTCCATCGCCAGATGTGAGGCCCGCAAGATATTGTGTTCGTCAATCTCGGCCACTGACGCTTCGGCAATTGCGATCTCGGCCTTCTCACGCAGGGCTGCCTCTAACGCGGCGCGCCGTTTCGCCGTCAGCTTTTTGGAATCGTTCAGCCCGTCGGGAATATCACTGGGGTTCAGAATCACGGCTGCGGCAACCACCGGTCCGGCCAGCGGTCCGCGCCCAACCTCGTCTACGCCAGCGATCCGCAGATATCCTTGCGCCGCTGCGGCCTTCTCAATTTCATAATCCGGAGTCGTCATACCCCCGGAAAACCGCGTTTTGCCACCCACCGCAAGAAAAAAGGAGAGAGCAGCTTGCGCCGCCCTCTCCCGCACAGCGCTTCTGTGGCGCCGCTCCTGCTCGAAAACCGTTACTTGTAACTAACGCGGTATCCTTTCTGGCGCAGACAACCGGGGTGGTATGCCCGCTTGACCTTTTTGCCATTCCAGAACCTGACCTTGCACTGGTTAGGCAGGCTATTGCTGTATTTGTAATGCTTGCCCAGACAGGTCTGCCCCAACAGTCGTTGATTGGGCGAATACCCTTTGAACGTGCGCAAGCATCGTTGCGGCAGGCTGTAACGCGCAACACGCGGAGGCAGCGGGCGTACGTGATGTGGCCGGTGCTTTGGCCGGGTGTGTACATGTTTCTGGGGCGCCTTATATATGTGATTGTAGTTGTGCGTCACGTTGTTCTTTTTGCTCTTGTCGTCGAAATGCTTCACAGCGGCGCCAATCAGCGCAATGGCTGCAAGCCCGCCAAGAATATCCTCGACATCCGCGGCCCGCGCCTGAGACGCGGAAATACCGGTGATGGCAACTGCCGAGGCCACGATCAGGGTAATGAATTTCTTATGCATGGTGCTTGTCCTTCAGTAGTCTTGAGGTGACCCGGTGGCGGGCCGTGTGCTGATGACCCGACACTGGCCGCGCCTCGTTCAGACAGGCAATAACGGCCCGGTGTTATCCGATATCAGGCCCGCGAAACCCCTTAGGTTATTGAATATCGTGCCAACACATGCGCAGGATGCGGCCTATGAAACAGATCCTCTCTTCTCTGGCCCTGTTGGCCCTGATATCGCTTGGCACCACCGCTTCGGCGGCCGATTGCTATGCCGACTACAAGGCCAAGCAGGACAATCCACTGCGCCTGCATTATGGCGTCATGCAGGTATCGGCTTGCGGTAAAGGGCAGGCTAAAAAAGAAGTCGCCCAGCGCCTCAAGGGGTCGGGCTGGACCCTGCTGAACGTCATGTCCGTGTTCGGGCCGGAAGGGTTGGATAAAAGGAAGGCCAATGCCGGAAAATTCTATCTCCGTTACTGAGGCCCGCCGATCCGGTGTCAGACTGGTCGGCGCGGGCATCGCGGCGATCGTGGTGATTCTGGTAACAGCGGCCATCTTTTTATTCTGGACCCTGCCCGATGCGAACGCATTCAACGCCCGGGTCGAACGATTGTTCATCGAAAGCGATCTAACCTCGCAAACTGAAATCCGCTTGCTTGAGATATTGGCGCAATCGGGCACCGCTTTTGCCGATACACTGTCCAGCTACCGAATGGTGATTTTCGTGTTGCTGGTTTTTGCCACTGCTATGTTGGTAACGGCGCTGGTGTTTCTGGTAATGCTGGTGTTGTTGAACCGGCGAATGGCACAGATCGAACGCACCGGCATTCAGGTCACCTCGCTGTTGATCAGCCGCGAGGAAAATACCGTCTATCTGAACAACATGGATTTCAAACTGACCCCCGCGGCAATGGAGACCTTGTCGGTGCTGGCCGAATCCCGGCTGGACGACGAGGTCCTGTCCGGCGTTCAAATCGAGTCGATGATCTCGGGCAAAGACACCGCCGATTGTGACGAGGCCGCAGGTGCCACACGGATCAAACGGCTGCGCGATGCCTTGGGCAATCAGATGGTCAGTGAGTTGCTGGTCAAGAATATCGCCAAAAAAGGCTATATGCTGTCGATCGAAAAAGATGTGATTCAGATGGTCTGACTTTGCCGCATCGCACAAGGTATGTGTGATAAAATGCCAGTTATCCCCCTTGGAATGCTTGCCCCAAAGGCCCATCCTATTACTAAGCGGGTCAGGGAAACTGATGATGAACGTCCATACCACACCGCCGACTAAAGGCTATGGGATATCGGTCGAATCGCTGAAAGGTCGGATCGCGATCTATCGGGATGACACCCTGTTGGCCGAAAGCACCGACGCGAAAGTCATGTATGAAACGCGGCTGCCGGCCACAATTTACGTTCCGCGCGCGGATATCTGTGTCGATCTTGGTGCAGAAACCGAGTTGCAGACGTTTTGCCCATTCAAGGGAACGGCGACCTATCACGATGTCATTCTGGATGGGCAACGGCTGACCAACTCAGTCTGGGCCTATGAAGAAGCACTGCCTGAAAGCGCCGCCATTCAGGGCTATGTCGGGTTTATGCCCTCGGCCTATACACGGGTCGACTTGGGCGAAAACCAACTGCGAGATACCGAGGATGGCAATATCAGCGGCCCTCTGATTGATTGGCTGATGCGTGGTGCATCCAACCTCAGCACGCCGGAAGCCTTCACCAAGGCGTTGGCCGAAAAGATGTTGGAACACGGCATCGCCATTCAACGGCTCAGCATTCTGGCCTGGTCTCTGCATCCGCTGATCGCGGGCAAGCATTATATCTGGGAAAAAGGTGAGGCCCAGATTTCGACCAACGTGCCCACGTATGAAATCCACGATCACCCGGCCTATATCAACAGCCCCCTGCGTCACGTCTCGAACGGGCTGGGCGGTGTGCGCCAGCGGTTGAACGACGAAAACCCCCAAAACAGCTTCCCGATTATGGAGGACTTGCGGGCCAAGGGTGCCACCGATTACGTCGCCATGCCATTGCCTTTCTCGGACGGGCGGACAAATGTCCTGACCCTGACCTGCGATCATCCTGACGGGTTTACAACAGAAAACCTCGGGTTGGTGTTCGAGTGCTCATCTGTCATTGCCCGCTTTTACGAAGTTTTCATGCAGCGCGAGAACGCACAGGTGTTGCTTGAGACTTATGTCGGCAAACGCTCGGGCGCGCGGGTGCTGGGCGGTGAAATCCGGCGCGGCGACGGGGATGAGATTGATGCGGCCATTATGCTCTGCGACCTGCGCAATTCGACCAGCCTGGAAGAGCAGCTTGGCCGTACCGCCTATATCAACGTGCTGAACGACTTTTTCGAAACCGTGTCCGATATCGTGCATAACAATGGCGGCGAAGTATTGAAGTTCATCGGTGACGCTGTTCTGGCAGTCTTTCCCGAGGGTGAAGATTCCATGGTCGCGCGCCGAAACGCGCAACGCTCAGCCGTTGAAATTGTCGAAAAACTTGGTGAGTTGCGCCAATCTGGCTCAGACGTTCATTGCGATTGCTCGATCGGGGTTGCCTATGGTCGGGTCACATATGGCAATGTCGGATCGCGCGAACGGCTGGATTTCACAGTCATCGGACAGGCCGCAAATGTCGCGGCCCGGTTGGGGGAATACAGCAAAACGATCGGTCAGCGCATTGTCGTCTCGGCCGATATTCAGCCTGCATGCGCGGATGCTTTGTCATTGGGCGAGGTCAAGCTGCACAATGTGTCCCAGCCAGTGACCGCATTTGCACTCAGAACTTCGGCGGATGCCGTGTTGAACGCCTGAGTTTTCGGATAGTTATCTGTGTCGCGCCTAGGTTACGCCCCCAGCAAAATCAGCGCCGTTTGAGCAGGGGAAATCGTGTTTTGCAGCTGTGCAATCTGGCTGCGTGCAAGATATTGGTCTGTCAGCCGGGCCACCGACGCCTCGTCGGTAAATTGGGCCAGATCGTCTGATCCAGTCAGGCCCGACAATCTATCCTTGAAAACCTCAAGCTGCCTGTCGATGTCCAACTGCGCGAAACTTGATGGCAGCCCCAGCGCCGTCTCCATCATGCTTCTCAGCGGCGGTTGCCCCATCAGATCGAACCACTTAGTGTCCGAACTGCTGTCCTGCGCGGCCAGATCCGCCAAGGTATGTTGCGTATAAAGCGATATGCGCATCGTCTCATCGCTCTCACCAACAGCGATTTCGAACCGAGACACGGCATTGTCCTGCGCAATTGCTTCCATAAAGGTGGTCAAACCCGTTCTGCGCACCTCGCCCGGACCCAGGCCGAAGGCTTCGGAAAACTCCCGATACCGCTTATCGGCCAGACGGTTGGACAATGCATCCTCGGCGCTTGTCCCATCGGACAGAATTTTCTGGACGAAATAGCGATTGTTGATGTCATCCTCTAGCCCGAAGGCGCCCAGCGCCACTTGCAGCAACCGCCTATCCGAAACCAATTCCTCAGCCGTCTGTACCTTGCCGATATTGCTCAGAAAGTACTTTGTCTCTCGTTCATTGACTGGCGAGGCCGAAAAGCTTTCGAGCTGCGTATCATAGGTACGCTGCAAAAAACGCCAGCCGACAATACCATCAGAGGGGATGACAGGCCGGAATGTCATTGCTGATACGCCATCAACCGTTCTTCACGCGGCAACAGCGCCCGCAGGGATTTCAGGCATTTGTAATACTGTTCGGCCAGTAAAGCCTCAGTAGCTTCGGACAGAACACGACGACTGTCGGCATCGGTGAAGACCTGGCTCAACTCTTCAACCCGCCGCAAAAGCTGTTGCCGCGCCCGCTCAGGCTCCATATCGCCGGACAAGACAAGCTGGGCGGCATAACACACCCGCCGCACCGGGGTAGTCACCTCATCCGGATGAATGGCATCGCGCAGGCGCAGGACATTTGCGTCCGGCGTCATGATTGAAAAGCGGCTGCGGCGATCTCCGTTTTCGACAACCACGCCGTTGATCAGCACCCTCTCTTTCGGTGCCAGTTTCAGAACCAGCCCCCCCATCAGGTAGCACCCATCTGACGCAGGCCGCGCAGGACGGCCATATTGATCTCAAGCAGCGGCTCAACGGTCGCCTTATTGCCCAGAACCTGACTGCTGTGTTGCTCGGTGAATTCTGCCAGATAGAAGATTCGCGCGCGCAATTCATTGGGCAGCGCGTTGTCCGAGTCGGACACGCCAGTTGCCAGAACGGTCCACAAGCGACGATTTTCGTGTAGCGCGTGAACGAACCCTCCGAAATCGGTTTTGCGTCGGGCCGCCGCAACCTTGAGCCGATGCGTGATCTTCGAAATCGCCTCGTACTCGGTATCGCGCGGGGTGCGGGTCGGGGCGGCGGTCTGCGCGTAGGCACGTTGTGCAAGAGTTTGCGGTGTCACTTGAAATCCTTCCAATAGGCCGTCTTTTGGCGGTCAGAGTCGGGGCGCGTCTGGGCGCCCCGACCAGGTTCCGAAAATTAACGGAACAGCGACAGGATCGACTGCGGCGCCTGATTGGCAATCGACAGCGATTGAGTGGCCAGCTGCTGCTGAACCTGAAGAGCTTGCAGACGAGCCGAGGTCTCTTCCATATCGGCGTCAACCATCGAACCGATGCCGGACTTGAACGAGTCGGTCAGTTTGGAAACGAAATCCTGCTGTGTTTCGATACGGCCCTGCGCCGAACCAAAGGCTGCCGCTGCATCAATCGACGTGTCGATCAGTGTTTCGATGGTGCCCAGTGCGGCTGCCGCGCCTGCATCTGTCGAAACGTCAATCGAGCTGAGTGCGCCAAGCCCACCGGAACCAGCATTAGTGAATTGAGCCGACACGGTAATGTCCTGATCCGCATCCGCACCAGCCGTTGCCGTACCTGTAGTAAAGGACAGGGTGTTCGGCGATCCCGAGTCATAGTCGACTGCAACACCTGTGATGCCCAGCGCATCAACCTGGTTCTTGAGGCCAACAGCAACAAGAGCATCTGTATAGGCATCGTCATAGGTTCCAGAGGGATCCAGATCGCTGGCTTGAATGGTGTACGACACATCCTGATCACCGACTCGGATCGAGACACTATCACCGACTTCAAAGTTGTCAGTCGAGCTGTCGATCACAATGTCACCTGACCCGCCGGCTTTATCCATGGTAAAGCCTGCAACATCATTGTCGGTGGTCGCGCCTCCCGAACCTGCAAGTACGCCTTTGGCAGTATAACCGCCAATGGACAGGTCCTGACTTGCGACCGAAATCGACGACGAATTCACTGCACCAGTGCTATCCCGATCAAGTGAGGACAAGATCGAAGCAGTACCGGCCGAGCCGTCCACAAGGTTAAGCCCGTTGAACTGTGCCGCACCAACAACCGACGCAATCTGATCCCGCAGAGCGGTCACATCATCGTTGATCTTGCCGCGGTCAACGTTGTCCTCCTGCGCGGCGACGATTTTCTCTTTCATCTGCGTCAACAGATCGGTCACGGTTTCCGACGCGTTCCGCGCCACCGCAACGGTCGATTCACCCAGCGCCAGGCTGTCTTTGATCGCGTTGAAGCCCTTGACGTCCGACTCCATGACTTTGGAGATTGCCCAGACGGCCGAGTTGTCCTTGGCAGTTGCGACGTCCTTACCGGTCGAGATCGCGTTCTGGGTCATCTCCAGATTCTTGTTGACCGATTTCAGGGTTTGCAGCGCCACCATTGCGCCATTGTTTGTCAGAATGCTGGACATAGCTTTCTTCCTTTTCCGTTCGGGCCCTTTGCGCCCATGCTTACCCCGCACCACATGCGGGCTTTGACGTCTTTCTGATCAATGCGATCCGCCGTCGGGCTGTTCGCGCCACCTGTTGTTTCAGATGCCCGGCCACCTTTGCCCCTGATCCCCTAACGGAATGCTAAAGCCCCTCACTGAGAAAATTCGGATTTGAATCAAACCCGCTCCTATGCCCGTTTTTCCAGTTTCGCATTGCGACGCACGGCGTATCCGTTGCGCTGCCCGTCCGCTCCGTAGGTGCTGAACTCCTGCCGAACGCGCCGCAATTCGGCCATACAGCTGGCAACGGCCCGAATCCCTTCGGCGGCACTGTTCAACAGCGCCTGGTTCCGTTCGACTTTCTGCTGCAGGCGAATCAATTCGGCGCTGTCCAGAACCTGCAATTCATTGATCGCACCGATCAGCTTTTCCTTTTCCGGCGCCATATGGCTCAGCCGGTCCAGATCCCCGTCGACAAGCGCGGATCGCTCAAGATCCAGCACTTCCTCAAGGGATCGGATCAGGTCGGTTTCAGAATTGGTCGGCATCGGTTTTCTCCATCATGGACTGGAACAAAATTTCGGACAGGCCAAGGCCGCCGGATGCGGCCAACGCACGCGCCTGATGTTGCACGAGGAAGGACGAAAACTGATCTTCGCCGGCACCGCCGCCAAAAGATTCGCTGGCCTTGCCCAACCCAGAAGACTTGAGCATTTCCGCCAGAAACGCGGCCTCCAACTCGACCGCCGCAGCCTGCAATTTCTCGGCCGTGGTGGGGGGCTGCGCGGTAGGAAGGGTTGTGGAAATCTTCATCACTTTCTCCGAAATTTGCATCGAACTTTCTTGATCAAAGGCGAAAGCGGTTAAAATAAACGTAACCTCCTGCGGGCAGATTTCCGTTCACACAAACGGAGTCGGAGCAAAATGCCCAACCCACTTTCAGCACTGTTGTCTTCGTCGGGCACCGCCGCGAAACCCGATGCAAAACCGCAAGAACCTCGTGCGTCCAAAGGGGCCGCGTCCTTTCAAATGGTCATGGATCAAGAGGCCGATCCGCAGTCAGCCGAGCCCGATCTCACCGACCTTTTGGTTCAGGACCCAGACTCGGTGTCAGAGGTGGACGACATCGCTGCAAACGTTGAAATTCCGGATGTTTCCGATACCCCCGAGGATCAGCCGCCTGCCGAATTACATGCGGCTGTGCCGGAAGTTGTTCCGGCTCCGGTTGCAAAGACGATGGCTGAAAAACCAACCATGACGTCATCAACTATTGAGGCGGAGACTGAAACGGTAGACGAGACGCACACGCCCCCTCAAAAAGCCGACAGGTTGCAACCCGCGACGGGCCCTGCTCGGCGTACGGTATCTCCAGCCGTTCAAGCCATGCTTTTCGGTACAGTTTCCCCAAGAAGAACGCCCCAGGCGGCCACCAATCCGCCAAGCTTTCCCGCCGGGCTTGTAACACCGAACATGCTCCCGAAAGAGATGTTGGATCATTCGCCCATCATCCGACCCGACCTGGGCGGACCAAGTGTCCCCGCGACGCCACAGGTGGCGCAATCGCAAGCGGTGGTGCCTGATCGGGCGCCAACACTTGTACAAATGCAGCTTTTGGCCACGGATCAAACCAACACGCAGACCGAGCTACAGACCTTTCCCGAAGTCGAAGAGATATCGACCACCAGAGAGACCCCGACATTGTACCCTGCCCGAGATTCGGCACCATTAACACAGACCATGACATCGACGGCGCGCGCTGAAACGGCACGCGCGGTTGCCAATCAAATGGCAACCGTTGTTTCCGCGCGTGGACAGCAAGGCACAATCGAGGTCGCGTTAAACCCCGAAGAACTGGGACGCGTTTCGATAGTCTTGAATGGTCGCGAGGATGGTCTGCACGTAACAATCTCGGCGGAACGGCCGGAAACACTGGATATGATGCGCCGTCACATCTCGGTGCTGGAGGCCGAATTCCAGAACTTTGGGCTGGGCGACCTGTCCTTTGATCTGGGCACCTCTGCAGACGCACAGCAGGATAGGTCTGACTCGGGCGACGGCACCCGGCTTGCGGAAACGCAGGACGAGCCTGTCACCGAGGCAGGTCCCGCCATTCCGAAACTAGGCCCCGACGGCCGGATCGACATGAGGCTTTGAGCATGATCACCCCAACCCAATCGACGACGCAAGCCAATACCCAGGCCCAATCAGCATCCCAGTCACAGGCAACCTCGATCGCGTCGGATTTCGACACTTTCCTGTTGCTGATGACAACCCAGGCGCAAAATCAGGACCCGTTGGAGCCGATGGATTCGACCGAGTACGCCTCGCAATTGGCGCAATTTTCGATGGTTGAACAACAGGTTCAGAGCAACGAGCTTTTGTCCGAACTGGCGCTGTCTCTGGGCGGTATAAAGCTAGAGGATCTTGCCAATTGGGTCGGTATGGATGTCCAGACCACCGCAGCGTTCCACTTTGATGGCGAGCCTGTGACCCTGTCCGCGCAGGCTGAACCGGCGGCAGACAGTGCGGTGATGGTGATCCGGGACAGTGACGGCACCGAGATCGAAAGGATTTCCGTACCGGTGACCCAGACCGAATTTGACTGGGCCGGGACAACTAGCGATGGCAGCCCTTTGCCGACCGGCAGCTATTCAGCCACATTGGAAAGCTATGACGGGGAAGAGTTGCTTTCAGGCCAGCCTGTCTCAACCTACAGTCAGGTGGTCGAGGCACAGGTTGGCGAGGATGCTGTCGTGCTGACGTTGGAAAGCGGGCAGGTGGTTCCGGCAGGGATGGTGACCGGGGTCCGAACCGGAACTTGATCTGCAGGGCGGGACAGGCCAAACCAGTGCAAACTGCGACTCGTTTTTTTGGTGAACCCACTGCCCGCCCCGACACTCCCCCCTTTGGATCTTGTTGATGACCTGCGTCACCGAAGGCTGATCGCACCTGATGCTCAGTTTCAAACCCTGTATGGCGGTCGGACCAATAAGGTCTGGAAAGTGCTGGAAGAGAACGGCGGCAAGGTTTTGAAACTGTACCGAACAGGGTTGCGCAATCCATTGTTTCGCAACGATGCCGAGTTGGAAGCGCAGTGCCTAACCGCGTTGGAGCCGACCGGGTTTGCCCCGCGTCTGCGCGCGGCGGGTCAACATCAAAACGGTCGATGGGTGTTTTACGATCACGCGCCGGGTACGCCCTGGCGTAAGGACACAACCGACGTTGCCCTATTGCTCGGCAAACTACATGGGCTGGATGTGTCGGTTCCGGCGCCCCGCGGATGCAATGGCAGTGCGGATCTGGCCCGGCACGGCCAGAGCATCCTTAACGGATGCACCTCGGCCATGCGGCACCAATTGGAACAGCTAAAACCTGACGAACAGGTACAGCCGACCCAACAGACTTGCCTGATACACGGCGACCCGGTTGCGGGGAACATTCTGGTTGCGCCATCCGGGCTGACCCTGATCGACTGGCAATGCCCGGCGCAGGGCGATCCGTGCGAAGACATTGCACTGTTTGTGTCGCCCGCCATGCAGCACCTGTACCGGGGGTCAGCTATGACACCTGAGGAAGAAGATCAGTTTCTGTCCTCGTACAGACGCGCAGACATCGTGACCCGGTTCAAATCGCTGCGTCGTTGGTATGCCTGGCGGATGGCGGCCTATTGTTTGTGGCGGATAGAAAACGGGTCACCGGACTATGCCACGGGGTTGGAACTAGAACGCGCGGTGCTAGAGCGGTCATAAGTCCAATAGACCCATCATGGCATAGGCCGGCGGCATCAATGCGCGCCGCCAGCGTCCCAGCGGAAACCGCGCTGGGACACGTGTTATGGGTTCAGGTAGCCCGGTCTCTTGCTGCAAAACCATCCGGGCCAGCGCCCGTCCGCAATAGGTCCCCATCGCCACCCCGTTACCGTGATAGGCAAACCCGGCGAACATCCCCGGTTGATCCGTCACGGGACCCACAAACGGCGTTAACCCTCGCGACAGGCAGACCATACCGGACCACATATGGGTGACATCGACCGACGCCCATTCCGGGAACATCTGCCTGAAATCGTTCAGAGCCTTCCGGCGAATGGCCGCCTCAGCCTGCGGAGACGCGCGCAACCCGCCTCGCATTCCGAACAGAAACCGTCGGTCGGGCATCAGGCGGAAATAATGCAGCAAATGGCGGGTATCGTAAGACATCTGGTCAGATGTCCAACCCTGGGTTTGCAATTCTTCCTGCGTCAGAGGGCGCGTCACCAGAACCGTGGATTGGACAGGCATATACCGGCCAGCCAGCCAGGGCGGCACGTCCTCGCTGGAGTAACCATTGGTGCAGATCAGAACGTTTGCGGCGCTGATCCGACCCGAGGCTGCCTCCAAGTCAAAGCCAGATTGCGTCTTCCGAATTGTCTGCACCGCACTGTTCTGAAACAGCTTGGCGCCCAGTGTCTGGGTCATTTGCGCCAGCCCGAACAGGTATTTTCTGGGGTTCAGTGCAAATCCGACCGGGTTGGTGTACCCGCCATAAAACCGACCACCAAACCCAAGTCCAGGAAGATCATCTGGGGCGTGCAAAGTGCCCGTGGCCTCGGCCCGTTTGCGCAGCCCTTCCATCGCACGGGGGGTGTGGGCCAGTTGGGTTTCACCCTGTGAATGCACATCCGCATCTATGGCATTGGTTTTCAGCAGATCAGCGACAAGGAGAACCGCGTCCATTTCAGCTTGATCATAACTGTGTGCGGCCGCCTCACCGAATTGGCGGACCATTGCGCTGTAGCTCAGTTTTGATCCGCCCAGACAGCAAAAGCCACCATTGCGCCCCGAGGCGCCCCAACCAGGTGTCCGGGCCTCAAGCACCGCAACCGAAACACACGCGTTTGCCAGATGCAGCGCCGCTGACAGCCCGGTGAAACCGCCACCAACAATGGCGACGTCTACCTTCTGTTCACCGTTGAGAACCGGCCAGTCGGGGCTGGCAATCGTTTCGTCCCACCAGCAGTTGGTCCGGGGGCCGGGCCCATAGGTGTAATCCGGGAACAGCCGCTTCATTCGGTACGCGCAGCAGCCATTTCATCCTGCTTTTGCCGCACCATCGCGCGTTTTGTGACCAATGATGCGGTGATAACGCCCACCGTCACAATCGCGATCATGATCGTGGACAATGCGTTGATCTCGGGGCTGACACCCAGGCGCACGGCCGAAAAGATCTTGATCGGCAGGGTTGTCGCCGACGGCCCAGAGGTGAACGACGCAATCACCAGATCATCCAGCGACAGAGTGAAGGCCAGCAACCAACCCGAGATCACCGCAGGCGCGATGATCGGCAAAGTCACCAGCCGGAACGCCTGAGCGGGTGAACAGCCCAAATCCAGCGCAGCCTCTTCCAGAGATTTATCGAAGGTCACTAGGCGTGAAGACACGACAACCGAGACGAAACACATCGAAAAAGTCGTATGCGCCAGAACGATGGTCAGGATACCCCGATCCAACCCGATGCCGATGAACAGCAACAGCAGCGACAGCCCGGTGATAACCTCGGGCATCACCAGCGGCGCGTAGATCATGCCGGAAAACAGCGTGCGACCAAAGAACCGCCCACCGCGCACCAACACATAGGCCGCGGCGGTACCCAAGATTGTCGCCAATGTGGATGAGAATACCGCGACGCGCACGGTCACCCAGGCTGCATCCAGAAAGGCCTCGTTCTGGATCACTTCGCCATACCATTTGGTCGAGAACCCGGCCCAGACTGTCACCAGCTTGCTCTCATTGAAGCTGAAGATGATCAGGATGATCATCGGGATATAGAGGAACGCAAATCCCAGCGTCAGGGACACCGCGTTGAACCAGCTTAGCCTGTTCATTGCTCGGCCTCCGTCTGCTTTTGCTGGTTGCGCTGGAACAGCACAATCGGGACGACAAGGATCAGAAGCAGTACCACCGCCACGGCGCTGGCCACCGGCCAGTCGCGGTTCGAGAAGAACTCTTCCCACAGCACCTTGCCGATCATCAATGTACCCGAGCCGCCCAGCAATGATGGAATCACGAACTCACCAATCACCGGGATCATCACCAGAAAACATCCCGCGATGATGCCAGGGCGCGACAGCGGAACAGTCACCAGCCAAAAGGCCTGCAGGCGTGAGCAGCCCAGATCCTCAGCCGCTTCGATCAGGGACCCGTCCATACGCTCCAGTGACGAATAAACCGGCAGGATCATGAACGGCAGATACGTGTAGACGATGCCGATATAGACCGCCCATTGCGTGTTCAGAATGGTCAGCGGGGTCGAGATGATGCCCAGCCACAGCAGAAACTGGTTCAGATAGCCTTCGTTCGACAAAATCCCCATCCACGCGTAAACGCGGATCAGGAACGAGGTCCAGAACGGCAAGATCACCAGCATCATCAGCGTGGGCCGCCACTCGACCGGCGCGCGGGCCATGCCGTAGGCAATCGGATAGCCCACCAACAGCGTCAGAAAAGTCGAGATCACCGCGATCTTGACGCTGGACAGGTAGGCTTTCCAATACAGGTCATCCTCGGTCAGCCAGACGAAGTTTTCGAAATCCAACTGGCTGAAGAACTCTTTGATCCCGGCCCAGCCCTGCGACAGGTCCAGCGTTGGCGTGTAGGGCGGAATGGCCAGTTCGGTATCCGACAACGAGATCTTCAGAACGATGAAGAACGGCACCAGAAACAGCGCCAACAGCCAGACATAGGGAACGGCAATCAGAAATGCGCGGCGCATCAGCTGGCCAGCAGAACCGCGGCCGTCGCTGTCCAAGACAGCCAGACCGGGTCTTCCCAGGTGAACGACCGGCGCGAGATTCGACGGGTATTGGCCGTCTGCGCCTTGATGATCGTGCCGTTTGCAAGCTCGACATGATAGGTAGACAGGTTGCCCAGATAGGCGATGTCATGAACCTTGCCCTGCACTGCGTTGATCGCATCCGCCGGGCGATCCGCCGAGATCGTCACTTTTTCGGGCCGGATCGCCAGATGGCAGGTCTGACCGCTAGAAAACCCATTTGCTGAGGTTGCCGTCAGCGGTGCCTGCCCCTCGGCCCAGTCGATCTGATAGGAGTCTTCGCCGTTGGCGGACGCCCGGCCCTCGATGATGTTCACATCCCCGATGAAATCCGCGACATAGACCGAGTTCGGGTTTTCATAGATGCGATCCGGCGTTTCCACCTGCATCAACCTGCCCTGGTCCATCACCGCGACGCGGCTGGCGACGGTCATCGCCTCTTCCTGATCGTGGGTCACGATCACAAAGGTGGTGCCGGTCTTTTCCTGAATATCCATCAGTTCAAACTGCGTGTCCTGCCGCAGTTTCTTGTCCAGCGCGCCAAGCGGTTCATCCAGCAACAGCAGCTTTGGTGCCTTGGCCAGTGACCGCGCCAGCGCCACCCGCTGACGTTGCCCACCCGAGATCTGATGCGGCTTGCGGCGGGCAAATTGTTCCAGCCGGGTCAGGCGCAGCATCTCTTCGACACGCTCTTCCAAGTCATGCTTGGGCATGTTGTCCCGGCGCAGGCCGAAGGCAATATTGTCCCAGATACTGAGGTGCGGGAACAGTGCGTAGGACTGGAACATCATGTTCACCGCCCGCTTGTTCGGCGGGATCGGGTCGATGTCCTGACCGCCCAACATGATGTGCCCTTCGGTCGGCGTTTCGAACCCTGCCAACATCCGCATCATGGTGGTCTTGCCGCAGCCCGAAGGCCCCAGCAAAGCAAAGAATTCTTTTTCGAAGATATCCAGAGACAGGTTGTCGATGGCCGTGAATTCACCAAACCGTTTGGTGACATTCCGGAACTGGATCAAAGGTTTCGCCTGTGGATCATTCCACGGCTCAAAGACGTCAGAGTTCAAAACGGCCCCCGTGCATCAATCTGGGAAATGGCACAGGGCGGGCCAATCCGCCCTGTGCAGATAACCGGTCAGGTGCCCGATTTGATCTTGGTCCACAGACGGGTCACCACCCGTTGTGTTTTCGACGGGTATGGCGTCGTGATGTAGAGATTCTGCATGGTAGCATCATCAGGATAGATCGCCGGATCACCGATCACGTCTTCTACAAGAAACTCCTGTGACGCCTTGTTGCCATTGGCATAGTAAACGTAGTTCGATGCAGCGGCCATGTTATTGGCATCCAGAATAAAATCCAGGAACTTGTGTGCACCTTCTGGGTTCGGAGCATCCGCCGGAATTGCCATCTGGTCGAACCACATCAACGAGCCTTCGGCAAATGGGTGGTATTCAATGTTGACACCGTTGTCAGCCTCTGCTGCGCGATCGCGTGCCTGAAGAATATCGCCCGACCAGCCGACGGCTACGCATATATCTCCATTGGCCAATGCGTTGATATATTCCGAACTATGGAACTTTTGGATGTGAGGGCGGACGCTAGTCAGAACCTCTTCGACTTTCTTGATGACGTCAGGATCGTGGCTATCAGGATCTTCGCCTATGTACTGCAAAGCCATTGGTATCATCTCGGCTGGCGCGTCTAGGAAGTGAACCCCACAAGAGGCCAGCTTTTCCATGTTCTCAGGCTTCAGCACCAGATCCATGCTATTTAGGGCGACGTCATCACCCAGCGCTTCTTTGACTTTGTCGACGTTCACGCCGAGTCCAGTGGTGCCCCACATGTAGTTTATCGAATACGCGTTGCTGGGATCATAACCCGCGGTGCGTTCCTGGATTACGTCCCACAGGTTGCCCGCGTTGGACAGTTTGGACGAATCCAACTCCTGAAATGCACCAGCCTGTATCTGGCGCTGAAGGAAGGTTCCGGACGGCACCACAACGTCATACCCCGAACCACCGGCCAACATCTTGGTTTCAAGAACCTCGTTACTGTCGAACACGTCGTAGATCAGCGTCAGGCCGGTTTCTTCTTCGAACTTCGCAAGCAGGTCCTCATCGATATAGTCGGACCAGTTGTAAACACGCACTTCTTCGGCAAAGGCCGCAGAAGTCCCCAGCGCGATGACCGCTGTCATGGTCAGCGTTTTGATTGTCATTTTCTTCTCCCTGCAAGTGTACGGGTATAATCCCGTTTTTTTGGATTTGATCAAGTTTTGCGTTTTCCCTCGATCCCGCGTATGGTTTCACGAGGCCTGAAACCTGGCAAGACATCATCACTGGAAACGGGGCAAACCAATTGGATTTGATCAAAAATAAGGCATCCAGCGCGAAGGTAGAGACCGAAAAACGACCCGCGCACGAACAGGTCTATCAAACCCTAAAAGCGCAGATCATGTTCGGTGACTTGGTGCCGGGACAGCCCGTCACGATACAGGGGCTGACTGATTCGCTGGGGGTGGGAATGACCCCCGTGCGTGAGGCGATTCGCCGCCTGATCTCGGATGGCGCGCTGGTGTTTCAGGGCAACCGCAGGGTCAGCGTACCGCTGTTGTCGGCGGGAGATGTCGAACAGATGATATTCGCCAGAATTTCAATAGAATCAGAGCTTTCATGCCGCGCAGCTGCAAATATGAACAGCGCGGATATCGATAATCTTGAACGGATCGATCAGCGGCTTGACCGCACAATCGCGGACGGCGACGTCAGCGGTTATCTGCATCTGAACCACACGTTTCACGAAACCCTCTATTCCTACGCTGACGCTCCAATTCTGCTTGATCTGACCGAGCGGCTCTGGCTGAGATTCGGGCCGTCTCTGCGTGTGGTCTGTGGCCGTTTCGGCACGCAAAGTCTGCCGGACCGGCATA
Organism: Ruegeria sp. BA12; assembly: GCF_056539625.1. Taxonomy (NCBI): domain Bacteria; kingdom Pseudomonadati; phylum Pseudomonadota; class Alphaproteobacteria; order Rhodobacterales; family Roseobacteraceae; genus Ruegeria; species Ruegeria sp. BA12. The sequence goes on along the minus strand of NZ_JBQFVF010000009.1, from coordinate 36,366 downwards.
AGGACATTATCACCGCGCTGCGCGCAAAAGATGCGAAAATGGCAGCAAAAGCCACGGCTCAGGATATCGAACAGGGGATGGAACTGATGGCCGACGCCCTGACCGACGGCTAGAAATTGGCGATTCGATTGACAGGGAAAAATTTGATCATATTGTAAATGCCAACCGCTTTTGCAGGAGACGTCCGGATGTCCACCATAACTAATCACATGCCCACCGCTGAATTGCAGGCGCTGGATGCTGCCCATCACATGCACCCGTTCTCGGCCAATGGTTCGCTTGGCCAGGAAGGCGCCCGCGTCATCACCCGTGCCAATGGCGTCTATCTGACCGACAGCGAGGGCGAAGAGATTCTGGACGCCATGGCCGGTCTGTGGTGCGTCAATATCGGCTATGGTCGCGATGAACTGGCCGAGGTCGCCGCCCGCCAGATGCGCGAGCTGCCGTATTACAACACTTTCTTCAAAACGACCCATGTGCCTGTCATCGCGCTCGCCGCGAAGCTGGCAGAACTGGCGCCGGGCGATCTGAACCACGTCTTCTTCGCCGGCGGCGGATCCGAGGCGAATGACACCAACATCCGTCTGGTGCGCACCTATTGGGCCGAAAAAGGCCAGCCCGATAAAAACATCATCATTAGCCGCCACAACGCCTATCACGGCTCGTCCGTGGGGTCCGCGTCTCTCGGGGGTATGGCCGGGATGCACGCGCAGGGCGGCATTCCGATCCCCAACATCCACCACATTAACCAACCGAACTGGTGGGCCGAAGGCGGCACCATGACCCCCGAGGAATTCGGCCTAGCCCGCGCGCGCGAGTTGGAAGACGCCATTCTGGAGCTGGGCGAAGACCGCGTTGCCGCCTTTATCGCCGAACCCGTGCAAGGTGCGGGCGGCGTGATCGTGGCACCCGACAGCTACTGGCCCGAGGTTCAGCGGATCTGCGATAAATACGATATCCTACTGATCGCGGATGAGGTGATTTGCGGATTTGGCCGCACGGGCAACTGGTTCGGCTCAGAAACCGTAGGTATCCGACCGGATATCATGACCATCGCCAAGGGGCTCAGCTCGGGCTATGCGCCCATCGGAGGGTCCATCGTCAGTGATGAGATCGCCAAGGTTATCGGCGGCACCGAGTTCAACCATGGCTACACCTATTCCGGCCACCCGGTCGCGGCGGCCGTTGCGCTGGAAAATCTGCGCATCCTCGAAGAGGAGAAGATCGTCGAACACGTCCGCGACGTGGCCGCGCCCTATTTGAAAGAGAAATGGGAGGCGCTGGCCGATCACCCGCTGGTCGGTGAGGCCAGAATCGTCGGCATGATGGCCTCGATCGCGCTGACGCCAGACAAGGCCAGCCGTGCCAAGTTTGCCTCGGACCCCGGCACCGTGGGCTATATCTGCCGCGACCGCTGCTTTGCCAACAACCTGATCATGCGCCATGTGGGCGACCGGATGATCATCTCACCCCCGCTGATCCTGACCCCAGCGGATATCGACGAGATGTTCGTGCGGATTTACAAGTCGCTGGATGAGGCACATGCCGAAATCATCGCGCAAGGTTTGATGAAAGTGGCGGCATAGGTCGGCGTTCAGATTAACTACGAAACGCAAGGGGCGGTTGGATTAACAACCGCCCTTAGTTTTGAAGATCCGAGTCTTGCTCGGCCTCATTAGGTTATATGTGACGGAGCTAAATTTCGTCCGGAGAAAAGTCACTCCGGCTCCAGCTATCATCGTACTCTCCCAAAACTCGGGACAACCCCAATAATGACACAAAAAGTCGTGCGTAAAAATCCCGCGACATGAGTGGCTCGTTTTCATCCAGCAACTGAACAAGTTTGGCGACTTCTGTAGCAAAGACATCATAGACCTCTTTGTCCGTGGACGTTGGATCCAACGTCCAGATGTCGTGTTTGTCATAGTACTGCGCTGGTTGTGGTGTGTCTTCGGTCATAGTGCGGCCTCATCATTTGAGGCACACTTGGGATTGATGAAGCTACCGGCAATATACGTGGCGGGTAGTCACAACAAAATGGCGGCCGAGACCATAAGATTCAGACTAAGACACCTCAGTGACTTTAGTGTTTGAAGCCGCCCTTGCATATTCAAGCTGACGAAATCATCCGGCAGTAACTTCGGCACAGTTGGTACGTTCGTACGACGCCGGTCATGTTTGGCTCGGTTCGCCTGTGTCTAAACCCTGTGTATCAGTTCCAGCCTCTGTCAGGCGTGCTAGCAGTTTTCAGCGCTAAGCAAAGCTCAGCACACGAGCATTGCAACCGCATCGCGCGGGAATATAAAAATTGTCGCGCGACAAAAAACTTGATTTAATGCACCTTAGATTCAAATATATGAATGCGATCCGGTTTTTTATTACCTCTACTGGCGTCGCGACCCGCTAAACTGCTGGGTCCACCTCCCGTCTATCGTAGTGAGTGCCGGTAGTCGGGAGGTTACTCATCCCATAAAGCCAAAAACTGAGAGAATGTCCGCACCACACACCTAAACACTATACAGGACCCGTTCGTTATCACCGCAACCGCTCTAATAGCTTCAAACTGGCATATCCATCCGGGAGCAGCCCCTGCGCCAACTGATATGCGCGGACGGCGTCGGTCGTGTTTGGTCCGGTGCGCCCGTCGATGCCCTGCGTATCAAAGCCAGCCTCAGTCAGGCGGGATTGCAGTTCCTTTTTCTCGGTGAAACTCAGCACCCGGTCACCGCGCGGCCAGTTAGCTTGAAACGGCGCTTGGCCGGCCAGACGGTCGGACAGGTGGCCGATACCGATCACATAGGCGTCGGCACCGTTATATTTCTCGATCACGCCGAAATTGTCGAAGATCATCAGCGCCACGCCCTGCCCTCCGGCGGGCAATAGAATGGCCGCCTGTCCGTAATCCGGCACCGGCGTACCATTGCGACCCAACACGCCGCGCGCGGCCCAGTCAGAGGGCATCAATGTATAATCCCGCTTGGCCACGGCATAGTCGAACCCTTGCGGCAAACGTACTTCGACACCCCAAGGCTGACCTTTGATCCAGCCGTGCCGCGCTAGGTAGGCGGCGGCAGAGGCCAACGCGTCGGTCGGGTCCTCAGACCAGATATCGCGCCACCCGTCGCCATCGAAATCCACCGCGTGATCCAGGTATGAGGTCGGCATGAACTGCGTGTGACCCATCGCGCCCGCCCAGCTGCCGACCATTTTTCCGGCACTGACATCCCCGGCCTGAACGATCCGCAAAGCCGCGATCAATTGAGTTTCAAAGAACTGCGCCCGCCGCGCGTCAAAGGCCAGTGTCGCCAGCGAGCGGATGGTCTGATCACTGCCCCTAAACGTCCCGAACGAGGTCTCGAGCCCCCAGATCGCCGTCACAACCTCTTTCTCGACGCCATATTGCGCCTCGATCCGGGTCAGGGTCGCGTGATGGCGTTCCAGCCCGGCGCGACCGTTGCGGATTCGCGTGTCTGACACAGCGGCATCCAGATACTCCCAGATCGGTTTTGAAAACTCGGCCTGATTGCGATCCCGTTCGATGATTTTCTTGTCATAGGTCAGGCCCGCCAGCGCCCGATCCAGCGTCGCGGCTGAAATGCCCTGTTGTTCTGCCCGTTCGCGGAACGCCCCCAGCCACGCCTGAAACCGCGCGTTTCCTTCGGTCGACACCCGATACTCCTTAGCTGAAGGCCGCACGACCGGTCGGAGGGACACGGTCATATCAGCCGAGGCCAGCTGAAAGGTCTGTGACCTATCCGCTGAATTGTGGGATTCCGCCTGCACAATGGATGCCCATAATGCAGCGGCTATGATGCCACTTACGCATTTACGCATTCCGAAATTCCTGATTACTGCTCAACCTCAGGATAGCGCAAAGTGTGAGATTCACAAAGCACTCAGACCAAAATACCTGACGCGCCCGGCCAAACCGAATAAGCTGCTGAGATGACACCCTTTGACGATCCAAAAGTTGCCACCGCATTTGACGCGCTGCCAATTGATGCTCGTGTCGGGGCGCTTGCCCTGCGTGACCTGATCTTTGACACCGCCGCGTCCTTGCCCGACGCGCAGCCTTTGCAGGAATCGCTGCGCTGGGGTCAGCCCGCCTATCTGGCCCCAATGGGTTCAACAATCCGGATCGGCACGCATAAGTCCGCGCGATTTGCACTGTATGTGCATTGCCAAAGCCGGTTGATGGGTGATTTCACCTCGGCCTTTCCCAGCGAGGATCGGCTGGATGGCAACAGGGCCGTGTTGTTTGACGACCCCGCGCAGATCGACCCGACGCGCCATGGCTGGCTGATTGCGCGGGCGCTGACCTATCACCTCTGACGGCGTTTGCGTTCGACCTTGCGTTTGATCTTGTCTTTCTTGCGCTTGTTGCTAACCGCTTTGCGTCGAGTTGGTCGCCCTTTCGCACCGCGTCCCCGTGGCAGGGCCTGATCGTCAATGGACAACAATTCCAGTTCCAAACCGCCGGTCACAGGCGTCGCCGCGGTAAGACGCACGGTGACACGCTGTCCGATGGCGATGATCAGCCCGGTGTCCGATCCCATCAGCGTCCCTGCCTCACGGTCGAAATGGAAGAATTCGCGCCCCAGCGATCGGACGGGCACCAGACCATCCGCACCGGTTTCGTCCATTTTCACAAAGGCCCCGAACCGGGCGATACCACTGATACGGCCACTGAACTCATTGCCCACCCGTTCGCTGAGATAGGCAGCCAGATAGCGATCTGTCGTATCCCGTTCGGCCATCATCGAACGCCGCTCGGTGTCCGAAATATGGGTGGCGGTTTCGTCCAGCCGGGCGATTTCATCCTCGGTCAGCCCGTCGTCACCCCAGCCGTGGGCCGTGATCAGCGCCCGATGCACGATCAGGTCGGCATAGCGTCGAATGGGCGAGGTGAAATGCGCATAGTTCCGCAGTGCCAGGCCAAAATGACCGAAGTTTTCTGGGTTGTAATACGCCTGCGCCATCGACCGCAATGTGCTGAGGTTGATCAACTCGGCATCCTCGGTCCCGGCGGCGGCGTTCAACAGCGCATTCAGATGCCGGGTTTGCAGAACCTGGCCCTTGGCCAAATTAAGACCGGCGGCCTGCGCCGTTTCCCGCAGACTTTCCAGTTTCTCAGGCGCGGGCTCTTCATGCACGCGGAACAGCAGCGGGCGGCGCTTGGCAATCAGGGTCTCGGCGGCGGCGACATTGGCGAGGATCATGAACTCCTCGATCAACTTATGCGCGTCCAGCCGGTCGCGGAACGCCACGCTGGTCACCTCGCCCGCGTCGCTGAGGACGATCTTGCGTTCCGGCAGGTCCAGCTCCAGCGGCTGCCGTTCGGCGCGCGCCTTCTTCAGGGCCGCATGAGCGGCGTAGAGCGGTTTCAGAACAGTTTCCAACAAAGGTCCGGTGCGGTCATTCGGGTTACCGTCAATGGCGTCTTGCACCTCGGCATAGTGCAGCGAAGCGGCCGAACGCATAAGGCCCCGCACAAACCGGTGTTCGATCTTGTTGCCGTCTGCGTCGATCTGCATCCGTACGGCGATACAGGCGCGCGGAACGCCTTCGTGCAGCGAACACAGATCGCCAGACAGGCGATCCGGCAACATCGGCACCACACGATCCGGGAAATAGCTGGAATTACCACGCTTTCGCGCCTCGCGATCCAGTGCGGTTCCCGGCTGCACATAAGCAGCAACATCCGCGATGGCGACCCAGATCACATGGCCGCCGGGGTTTTTCGGGTCCTCATCCGCGTGCGCATAACAGGCGTCGTCATGGTCGCGCGCGTCCGAGGGGTCGATGGTCAGCAGCGGCATGTCCCGCAGGTCTTCGCGCCCTTTCAGGCCGACGGGTTTGGCCTTATCGGCCTCGGCAATCACCTTATCAGGGAAATCGTCGGGGATACCGTGCTGGTGGATCGCGATCAGCGACACCGCCTTGGGTGCCGATGGGTCACCCAGCCGCTCGACGATACGGGCGCGCGGCAGACCCATGCGGTTCTTGGGGCCTGCCTGTTCGGCCTCGACCAGTTCGCCATCCTTGGCGCCCAGTACCGCACCGTCATGCACCAGCCATTCGGTCGAGCCGGTCTTGTCGATGGGGACGATCCGTCCACCTTCGGCGCTTTTGCGGAAGATACCGACGATCCTGCGCGGATTGGTTCCGATACGTCGGATCAAGCGCGCTTCGTAATTGTGGTCTTCTTCATGTACCACCGTCAGGCGAGCCAGAATGCGGTCGCCCTCGCCCAGCGCCGGATCGCTGGCGCGTGCAACGATCAGAACGATGGGTTCAACGCCTTCACCATGCCATTCCAGTGGGCGCGCGAACAGGTCACCATCGGCATTCGGAGCCTTTACTTGCAACACGCTGACCGGCGGCAACCGGTCCGGGTCACGATAGCTGCGCTTGCGCTTTTCCAGATGCCCTTCGGCCTCAAGTTCTTTGAGGATACGCTTCAGATCAATTCGATCTGCACCCTTGATGCCAAAGGCTTTGGCGATATCGCGTTTCGAGGTCAGGGTGGGGTTCGCCGAGATCCAATCGAGGACCTCTTGCTTGGTAGGGATGCGAGTCATAAGTCCGGCGTATCACGGGGATGCGACGGCGTCATGACTAAAAAAGATCAGGGTTTCAGATCGGCAACCGTGTCCACGTCACGAAGATAATCCAGAAAAGCCACCCGCGTTCCGGGGATTGAGGCCAGAGTATCGGCCAGTGCGTGTTCCGTGGACCAGCGGACATCGCGGAACAGGTGCGTGGGCAAAGCCCCATAGCGTTGCGCGCCAACCAGCCAGTAGCCCCCGTCCGGCGCAGGCCCGAACACCATTTGCGCCGAGCCCAGCGCCTTGAACGCCCGCGCAATATGCCACCGCGTGATGCCGGGAATATCCGCACCAATTAAACAGATCGGACCTTTTGGCATGTCCCGCAACATCCGGCCCATGCGATCGCCCAGATCACCGTTCCCCTGTGACACTCGCAGCAGATCCACCGGCCAGATACGGCTGTTCAGCCCCTCGCGGTCCGGGGAGACCGCCAGGACAATCTGCCAGCGCGGATCGCGTAACCGCCGGATCAACGACTGGGTCTGATGCCGAAACCACCAGGCTGCGCCGACCATGCCGATATCGCGACCCAAACGGGTCTTTACCCGCCCCGGGTGTGGTTCCTTGACCATAATGACCAGAGTCCGCTGCATGGATCAGGCGAAATAATCCCGCAGGATGCGCGTGTAGATCGCCTTGAGCTGGTCGATCTGCGCCACCTCGACGCATTCATCCACCTGATGCATCGTGCGACCGACCAGGCCGAATTCGACCACCGGGCAGTGGTTTTTCACAAACCGCGCGTCCGAAGTACCGCCGGTCGTGGACATCTCGGGTCGCAGGCCCGTTTCCGCCTCGACCGCTTGCGCCACCAGATCCGACAGTGGGCCGGGAGGGGTCAGAAAGCTTTCGCCTGAGATTTTGATTTTGATATCGACCTCGACGTCATAGGATTCGGCCACACGCTGCGCTTCGGCCCGCAACCAGTCACTGAGGCTTGCACCCGAGTGCAAATCGTTGAACCGTATATTCACTGCCCCACGGCATTGCGCCGGGATCACATTGGTTGCTGTATTTCCGGTATCGATATTCACTACGGCCAGCGTCGAGGCATCGAAATGATCCGTGCCCTGATCCAACTCATGACTGGCCAGGTCGTGCATCAGCCGCGCCATTGCAGGCAGCGGGTTTTTGGCGCGATGCGGATAGGCGGAATGTCCCTGCACGCCGGTCACCGTGAACCACGCCGTCATCGAGCCACGACGCCCGATCTTCATCATCTCACCCATCGTGTTCGGGCAGGTCGGTTCACCGACCAGACAGGCCGACATTCGTTCATCGGCGCGCTCCATGTAATCCAGCAACGCGGTCGTGCCGTCCACGGCATCACCCTCTTCATCCCCGGTGATGGCAAGAATGACCGCACCGTCTGGTGGCGTGTCTTGCACGAAATCCACCGCCGCTGCCGCAAAGGCCGCCACGCCGGATTTCATGTCGGTCGTCCCCCGCCCGTACATCACGCCGTCGCGGATTTCCGCCCCAAAGGGCAGCATGGTCCAGGCGGCTTCATCCCCGACCGGAACAACATCGGTATGGCCATTGAACCCAAAGCTGCGCGCATGGCCCTTTTTGCCCCAGCGCGCGAACAGGTTGGCGACACCCCCGCGATCGACCCGCGTGCAATCGAACCCCGCATCCGACAATAATTTTTCCAACAACACCAGCGCGCCACCTTCTTCGGGTGTGACCGATGGGCAACGGATTAGGTCCGCTGTCAATTCTACCGGATCTGTCATGGTGAGACCTCTTTGCTTCATTCGGGCGCTGGTTCGCGCACAGATTCAACGAATTGGGCCGATTGCCAACCCCCGCACGCCCGATTCCACGGGCTTTTTTCTGTTTGTATCGCGCCGATACCCCAATAAAACACGGACCTTGACCCCGCGACCACCTTGCCGCACCCGTCAAAATTGCGTTAGAGCCGCGCCAAACAGGTAAACTGACGATGATACGCGCCCTATTCGCACTGATCTGCCTGACCTTCGCCACGCTTGCACAACAAGCCCAGGCGCAGACACTGGACGTCACCACCGTGACCCGCCCTCCGTTTTCCTATGTCGAAGACGGGGCACAGACCGGTTTTTCCATGGATCTGCTGGCGGCGCTGGCCCAGTCGCTGGATTGGGACTATTCGGTCAACCGGGTCGAGGCGTTCAGCGACATGCTGGGTGCAGTGCAGGACGGTACCGCCGATCTGGCCATCGCCAACATCTCGATCACCGCGGCGCGTGAAACGCAGATGGATTTCAGCCAGCCGATCTTTGAGGCCGGTTTGCAGATCATGGTCCCGTCCGAGGCCGCACGCCGGCCCTCGCTGCTGCATGCGTTGCTGTCGACCGAATTGTTCATCGCCATTGGCCTGGCCTTTGCCATCCTGTTGGGCGGTGGCATGCTGATGTGGGGGTTCGAGCGCCGCTCGCAGCCCTATTTCGACCGCAAATTGAATGAGGCATGGTTCCCATCCTTCTGGTGGGCGCTGAACCTGGTGGTCAATGGCGGGTTCGAAGAACGCATGCCGCGCACCCCGTTTGGCCGTGTGCTGGGCGTGGTTCTGGTGGTGTCATCCCTGTTCATCGTGTCGGTTTTTACCGCGCGCATCACCTCGGTCATGACGGTGGATGCGATCAGCGGCAACGTGAATTCGGTCAACGATCTGTATGGCAAACAGGTGGGCACGATTTCGAACTCGACCGCCGCCAATTTCCTGAACCGGCGCGAGATCGAGTTTACCGGATATTCCGGTCTGGATGAGATGCTGACCGCCTTCAAGGACAAAGAGCTGGACGCGGTTGTTTTTGACGCGCCGATCCTGTCTTACTATGCGTCGCACGAAGGACGACGGATCGCATCGGTGACCGGCGGCGTGTTCTTGCGAGAGAATTACGGGATCGCCTTCCCGACGGGATCACCCCTGGTCGAGGACGTCAATCAGGCGCTGCTGTCGCTGCGTGAAGACGGCACCTATGACGAGATATACCGCAAGTGGTTCGGGGTTCGGAACTAACCCTGCTCCTCATCGCCGAAAAACGGCGTCATCTGCGCGACTATGACCGCGTTTTCATCCAATGCCCGCTGCATCAGCGCGCGCTCGTCGGCGTCAATGTCATGGCCCTGTGCTTCTCGCTCGGCCAATGTACCATAGCCGGTGACGTCCAGCGGCGCGGTGTCTGCCTGTTTCAGGATCGCCACGGTCTCGCGCACGGCTTCGGCCTCATCCACGCCACTGGCGAAACACATCAGCGCCGCGCCGGTCGCGCCGTCGGGCAGGCCATCGCCATCCTTGCGGCCGATCTGCACAAGCAGGGTATAGACTTGCTGACGCGAGGGTTTCTTTTGCTTTTCCATGGCGCCTGCATTACGGGCGCAACAAGGCATGGTCAACTGATAGAACGATCCGGCAGCAAGACCTGATTCGATTTGTGGGCAACCGAAATACGTTGCATCAAAGCCAACAGGCTTCCGCCTTCATGCAAAATTGACACACGTTACTAGCAAAAATTTCCCCACTGGATTGACAGGAATATTATTGAGAATCCGCATGGTTGAAATCGGTACAATTTCGCCGACAGCCCGGGTTTATTTGCGCGGAAATTAGCTTACGGCAGCGCCACATCTTTAGGTCGATACGAGGTATGGCATGCGAAATTTAGAATACCCAACACTATTGGTCGCAATTTTTTAACAAAGGAAAGTTCAATGAGTACTTTGTCTAAACTCCTAACTACCGTGGCAAGTGTGTCCGTTCTAGCTCTGGCTCCCGCAGCTTTTGTTGTGACAATCGCATCCACCAACTCTGTGCAAGCTGAAGCCAGCGGCGGCGGCGAAGAAGGTGGCGGTTCCGGCGGCGGCGATGAAGGCGACAGCTCCGGCGGCGGCGAAGAAGGCGACAGCTCCGGCGGCGGCGAAGAAGGCGACAGCTCCGGTGGCGGCGATGAAGGCGACAGCTCCGGTGGCGGCGATGAAGGCGACAGCTCCGGTGGCGGCGATGAAGGCGACAGTTCCGGTGGTGGCGATGACGGCGACAGTTCCGGTGGTGGCGATGACGGCAGTGAACCCAATGACGGCGGTGAATCCGGCGGTGACGATGGCAGTGAACCCAACGATGGCGATGACGGCAGTGAACCCAATGACGGCGATGACGGCAGTGAACCCAATGACGGCGGTGAATCCGGCGGCGGAGACGACGGTGAATCCAACGGCAGTGGCTACACTAGCGGCGAAGAAAATGGCAGCGCAGTCGAACGTCCAGGCGAAGATCGCTAACTAAGCTTATCTGGTGTTGGTCAGATGACGAGAATATAGCTCGCGGACGCCAACAATCAGATCGCTCGATAACCGAGCTTAAACAAATGAAATGCCCGAACGTGGTTCGGGCATTATCTTTTTTCTTACCTGTTAGTCCCGCAACAATTCATTGATCCCGGTTTTCGAGCGGGTCTTTTCATCCACACGTTTCACGATCACCGCGCAGTACAGGCTGATATTGTTCTTTGATGGCATCGATCCGGCAACAACCACCGAATAGGGCGGCACTTCGCCATATGTGACCTCGCCGGTTTCGCGGTCAACGATCTTGGTCGACCTGCCGATGAACACACCCATGCCCAGAACCGAGCCTTCGCGAACGATGCAGCCTTCGACCACCTCAGAGCGCGCGCCGATAAAGCAATTGTCTTCGATGATGGTGGGGCCTGCCTGCATCGGTTCCAACACACCACCGATGCCGACGCCACCCGACAGGTGTACATTCTTGCCGATCTGTGCGCAGGACCCCACGGTGGCCCAGGTGTCGACCATGGTGCCCTCGTCGACATAAGCGCCTAGGTTCACGAAAGACGGCATCAGCACCACGCCGGGCGCGACATAGGCGGATTTGCGAACCACGCAGTTCGGCACGGCGCGGAACCCGGCGGTGCGCCACTGATCCTCGCCCCAACCCGCGAATTTGCTGTCCACTTTGTCCCACCAGCCGCCGGCCTGCGGACCGCCCGACTGAATCTCCATGTCCTTGATGCGGAAGCCCAGCAGAACCGCCTTTTTGGCCCACTGGTTCACATGCCAGTCGCCGCTGTCCATCTTTTCGGCCACACGCAGCGAACCGCTGTCCAGCGCGTTCAGCGTATCTTCGATCGCTTCGCGTTGTTCGCCAGAGGTGGCGGGGGTGATGGTATCGCGTGCCTCCCAGGCGGCTTCGATAGCGGCTTCCAGTTGCGCGTTGGACATTTGGCGGCTCCCTGCAGAATCTGTTCACGTTGGTGTTGCCTATACGCAAGCAGGGGACAGGCCGCAATGCGACGCAGAATGCGCGCTTTGCGGCTGATTGCTGCAGTTTCAGCCGTTCAATGGGTCCGGCGAGAGGTTCCCGCCACAAACCAGCACCGCCACACGCTCATTGGGTTCCGGCTGATAGGCACCAGATAGAAGCGCAGCTAATGCGGTCGCGCCCGCTGGCTCTACCAGAATCCGATGCGCGCGCCACAGAATCTGCTGGGCCTCGGCAATGGACTCGTCGCTAACCAGAACCGAAGTCATTCCCTGCGCCAGTCCGAAACAGATCGAGCCAATCCGCCGCGCGCCCAGCGCATTGGCGGCAATACCCGAAACGGTAACATCCACAGGCTCTCCGGCCTGAAGTGCCGCGTTCAGCGCGCATGAGGTTTCGGGCTCGACCGCCACAACCCTGCGCGCGCCCTGCAACCAGCCCAGTGCGCCTGCAATCAATCCGCCGCCGCCGACGGCAATCAAAACCGTGTCGGCCTGCAGACCCTGCGCCTCCCACTCGGCGAAACAGGTGCCCTGCCCGGCTACGGTTGCGGGCGCGTCATAGGCGTGGATTTGCATCGCACCTGTTGCATCCTCATGCTCTTGCGCCCTGGTCAGCGCGTTAGCGTATTCGCCCGGCACCACGCTCAGATCCGCACCGGTCCGTTCGATCAGCGTGATTTTCGACGGCCCCGCCATTTCCGGCACGAAAATCTTGGCAGGATAGCCCAAAGCACGCGCTGCAAAGGCCGCCGCTGCACCATGATTGCCGCCAGACGCTGCAACGATACCCGCCTTGGGCACATCCTGGCTCAGCAATGTATTGAACGCCCCGCGCGCCTTGAAACTGCCGGTATGTTGCAGATGTTCCAGCTTCATCTCAACCGGATAATCCAGACCCAAAGCCCGGCTTTTCATCACCGGCGTCACCTGCGCGTAGCCGTTGATCCGGTCGGCGGCCGCCAATATTTCACTCTTCCAATTCATTCTTGTTCTTCCGTGACTGGCACTCTGCCCGCGAACCCTATAGCTGTTTCAAGAACACGCAAGCAGGGAACCATCATTCATGAGAGAAGACCGCCTCAGCCCTTTCCGCGACGCGCAGACCGACCGCTCGACCGCGAGCGAGGTGCCGGACACGCCGCAAACACGCTCGCCCGCGTATCGCCTTGCCTTTGCCGATGACGATTTCCTGTGCCGGGATGAGCTGCGCCCGGTTCGCCTGCAGCTGGAACTGCTGAAACCCGAGATGCTCATGACCGAGCGTGAGATCACCTCGACCATCGTCATGTTCGGCGGTGCGCGTATTCCTGAGCCGTCGCAGAAACACACCGCCCGGACCCAGACGCTGGCCAACCTGTCGGAGTACTATGACGAGGCCCGCGAATTCGCCCGGCTGATGACTGAGAAATCCAATGAAACCGGCTGCCGCGAGAACGTCATCGTCACCGGCGGTGGCCCCGGCGTGATGGAGGCGGGGAATCGCGGCGCGCAGGATGCGGGCGGCTGTTCCATCGGCCTGAACATCGTGTTGCCGCACGAACAAGCGCCGAACGAATACGTGACCCCCGAGCTCAGCTTCAACTTCCACTATTTCGCCATCCGCAAGATGCATTTCCTGATGCGCGCCCGCGCCATCACCATCTTTCCCGGCGGGTTCGGAACCATGGATGAGCTGTTCGAATCCCTGACCCTAATCCAAACCGGTCGGATGGAGCGCGTGCCCTTCCTGTTGTTTGGCCGCGAGTTCTGGGAAAAGGTTATCAACTGGGAGGCGCTTGCGGACGCGGGCACCATCTCGGACGAAGACCTTGATCTGTTCCGGTTTGTCGACACGGCGCAAGAGGCGGTCGAGATCATCGAGAACTGGGAACCCGCCCCGCCCCGCGACGAAATACCGGGACGCTGAGCCATGGCCCCGAAGACCGGAGAGATGCTGCACCTGCGCGGCAATGCCTTGAACGCGGGTGAGCCGGTGACGCTGCCGCTGACCCAAAGCAGTATGTATCATTTGCCGGGCGTGACGGACGGCCTGCCCACATACGGCCGAGTCGACAACCCCACTTGGGAGCATCTGGAACATGTGCTGGCCCATCTTGAAGGTGCGCCCTGCCTGACTTTTCCGTCTGGCATGGGGGCAATTTCAGCCGCATTGTTTGCAACCCTGAAGGCCGGGTCGCACCTGCTGATTCCGTCAGATGGGTACTATGTCACGCGCGTGCTGGCCGATCAGTTCTTGTCCGGGCTGGGTGTAACGGTCACCGAACGCCCAACGGCCACCTTTACCGAGGGCGGGTTTGACGGCTTTGATGTGGTCTTTGTCGAAAGCCCCTCAAACCCCGGGCTGGACATGCTGAACCTGCCAGCTATCGCCACTGCTGTACGTGTAGCGGGCGGGATCACGATTGCTGATAATACGACCCTGACCCCGCTAGGCCAGCGCCCGCTGGATATGGGCATCGACGTGGTTGTGGCCTCGGATACGAAAGCCATGGGTGGGCATTCCGACCTGTTGATGGGCCACGTGGCCAGCCGCAATGCACAGATTATGGAACGGGTAGTAGAATGGCGCCGCGTTTCTGGGGCGATCCCCGGCCCGCATGAGGCTTGGCTGTTGCATCGCGGACTGGAAACGCTGGATGTGCGGTTCGACCGTATGTGTTCCTCGGCGCAGGTGCTGGCCGAACGGTTGGCCGTCCACTCGACGGTCAGGCAAATCCGCTATCCCGGACTGCCTAGCGATCCATCGCATGCGCTGGCCACGGCACAGACGTCGCGGTTTGGGTTCCTGCTGTCGATCACGCTTGAGACCGAGGCTAAGGCCGAGGCCTTTATCAACGCCTGCCCGATGTTGCGTCCCGCAACCTCCTTTGGTGGCGTCCACAGTTCAGCAGAACGCCGCGCGCGCTGGGGCGACGATGTCGACCCCGCCTTCATCCGCCTGTCTGTCGGCTGTGAACCGGTCGAGGAACTGTGGCAGGCGATTGAAATCAGCCTGAACGCGCTATGATTTCTTCTTGGACTCACGCAATTCTGTAAACACATAGATCGGCAGCACTATGCTGGCGATCAGCGCCCCCAGCCAGACCAGAAGCGTGGCCGCCAACAGGTTTGAGATACCTCCAACCGTCAACCCGGCAGTGACAAGATCGGTTATCAGCAAGCCCACAAAGGTAACGATCAGCGCGATGCCACCTTTCAGCGCGGGTGCTTTTTTCTCGCCCAGCTTCAGGATCAGCGGCTCGGCCACCACCTGCACCAGCGTAAAGACGATCACCACGACGATGAAAGAGATCGGCTTGATCGCAAACCCTGACAGCAGCAGCGTGGCCAGTAGCAACCCGATGGCATTGCCGGCCAGCAGGGCCAAGGCGGATTTGATTCTGCGCGTCATGGGGGTCTCCGTCAGAAAATAATTCAAAACGTGCATATGTTAGCAGACTTTCGGGGTTTTGCGAGCGGTTTCAAAAGCCTCTTCCTTTTGGGTCCTTGAAATCGCATGATAAAACCAACCTGTTCAGCCCGACCCGCGAGAGGTGAGATGAGCGACGATCCCTATTCCGCCCTTGGTGTCGCCAAAGACGCCAGCGCCGCCGAAATCAAAAAGGCTTATCGGCGTATCGCCAAGGAATGCCACCCGGATCTAAAGCCCGGCGATGCCGAGGCCGAAGCCAAGTTTAAGGCGGCAGCCGCCGCTTACGACTTGCTCAAAGACCCCGAAAAGCGGGCGCAATTCGACAATGGTGAGATTGACGCCTCGGGTCAGGAACGCCCACAGCAGCATTATTATCGCGACTACGCCGAGGCCGCCGGGAACCCTTATCGGGGACAGGCTGCAGACCCCGATGACATGTCGGACATCTTTGCCGAGTTCATGCGGGGCCGTGGCGGATACGGCCAGCGCACCCATGAATTCCACGCGCCGGGGCACAATAGAGGCTACAGCCTGCAGATCAGTTTTCTGGATGCGGTTTTTGGGGCCAGCCAGAAACTGACCCTGCCCGATGGCGACCGGATCGAGGTCAAGATTCCCGCTGGCATCACCGACGGCCAAACCATCCGCCTGCGCGGCAAAGGCGATCCGGGCTTTGGCGACGGGCCGCCGGGTGATGCGCTGGTGACCGTCTCGGTTGCCAAACACCCCGTCTTCGATCGTCAAGGCGACGACATACATATCACTCTGCCGATCACGATTGATGAGGCCATTCTGGGCGGCAAGGTCCCTGCACCCACCATCGACGGTGGCGTCAATGTCAGCGTTCCTGCGGGCACCAGCAGTGGCAAGACACTGCGCCTGCGCGGCAAAGGGGTCAAGAAACGCGGCTCAACCGAGCGCGGCGATCAGCTGATCGAACTGACCATCGCGATGCCCGGACAGATCGACGAAGACCTAAAGCAATTCATGGAGACATGGCGCGAGAGCCACAGTTATGATCCGCGTAAAGGAATGCCGTCATGACCCGCACTCTGACCGAAGAGCAGCTGATCGCAACCGTCACCCGCCTGACCTCGACCCGGTTGACCGAATACTTGGCCGCCGAGATCGTGATCCCCGAACAAACCGATCAGGGCTTGGTCTATCACAGCCTTGACGTCGCCCGTCTGGAACTGGCCTGCGAATTGCATGAGCAATACGAGATGGAACCCGACGCGCTGTCGATGATGATTTCGCTGATCGACCAGATGCATGGCCTGCGCGCAGAACTGCGCGAGGTGCTGAACGCGGTTGAGGCGCAGCCCGAACCCGTGCGTCAGACCCTGATCGAGGTGATCGGAGCCGCCCGCCTCAAGCGCAGTTGATCAATTGCCGACGATGTATTCTTCGGGTACGAAAAAGGTGTAGTCCCGGTCGGCCACTGCCTCGTGGCAATCATGGCAATAGGCGACCGAATTTGCGCGCGCACCCATCGTGTCCCCGAACAGCGATCCGTCTGGCATCA
This sequence comes from Ruegeria sp. BA12, assembly GCF_056539625.1. Lineage (NCBI taxonomy): Bacteria > Pseudomonadati > Pseudomonadota > Alphaproteobacteria > Rhodobacterales > Roseobacteraceae > Ruegeria > Ruegeria sp. BA12. The sequence goes on along the minus strand of NZ_JBQFVF010000009.1, from coordinate 19,553 downwards.
CCATGATATAACGCCAGTCACCCGTGTCGGGGCTTTCGCCTTGGGCCAGTTTTTCCATTACGAACAAAGCGCCGGGATGGATATTGCCTTCATCCGTGACGGTCACGCTGTCCTTGGCCAAAACCGAGCCTTTGGGCAGCTTTTCCCCCTCGGCCAGCGTTCCGTAGTTATGAGCCATGCGATTGGCATAGCTGTTCACATACCGCTGACCATGGGTGGCCGAGATATAGGGCGCATCGTTGAACAATGGCCAGTTCTGATAATTCAGGAGCAAATCCAGCTGTGCAGCGCCATAACCCCGCGCCATGCGCCGCTGCAGGGATTCATAGATGCGCAATGCTTCCTCCTTGGACAAATCCGCTGGATTCTCGATGGCAATATGCGCGTCCTCACCAGTTGATTGCGCAAACCCGTCGGTTGCGGACAACCCCGAAATTGACAGCACTGTCAGTGAGATCGAAAACACACGTTTAAATCGTAAAAACATATGGATGGCCTACCTGTTTCTTAAGGTTCGCCTGAAAGCCGCCTATCATGTTTGAAATAAGATAGCGGCCCTGAACAAACGCGCCACGGCCAGACCACGGCTTTCACCGCTTTGTGCGCAAGAGTGACATGCGCCGATCCAGCCCCGACGCTTAAAACATACCAAATTTCGAATGCAAAGAACAGCAAGGCGAGAATTTATTTATTGTCGACCACTTGGCGACAATAACACGCCTCAGCTTTTCACCCCGGCTTCGGCCTCGATCTGTTTGCGCGATTTTCGGGCGCGTTCCGTGGCCGATTTCAATTGACCACAAGCCGCCATGATATCCTCGCCCCGCGTCTTACGGATGGGTGAGGCGTAACCCGCCTGGTAAATGATATTCGCAAAGGCCCGGATGCGATTGTTCGAGCTGCGCTTGTACGGCGCGCCCGGCCATTCATTGAACGGGATCAGGTTGATCTTGGCCGGGATGTTATGACGCTTGATATGGTCGATCAGGCGATGCGCATCCTCGTCTCTGTCGTTCACGCCATCCAGCATCACATATTCAAAGGTGATCCGTTCGGAATTCGATGCGTTCGGGTAACTGGCCAGCGCACCCAGCAGTTCCTCGATATTCCAGCGCTTGTTGATCGGCACCAACACGTCACGGGTTTCATCCGTGGTGGCATGGAACGAGATCGCCAGCAGACAACCGATTTCCTCAGCCGTGCGCGCGATTTCAGGCACAACACCCGAGGTCGACAGGGTGATGCGGCGGCGCGACAGGGAAATCCCCTCGGAATCCATGGCGATCTTCATCGCGTCGCGGACGTTTTCGAAATTATACAGCGGCTCACCCATGCCCATCAGAACGATGTTCGACAGCAGACGGGTTTCGTCCTTGGGCGCGCCGGGAACCGGCCATTCCTCAAGATCGTCGCGCGCCATCATGACCTGACCGACAATCTCGGCCGCGGTCAGGTTGCGCACCAGTTTCTGCGTGCCGGTGTGGCAGAAGGAACAGGTCAGCGTGCAACCCACCTGAGACGAGATGCACAGCGTGCCGCGATCTTCTTCGGGGATGTACACGACCTCAACCTCGTGCCCGCCCGCGATACGGCACAGGTATTTGCGGGTGCCGTCCTCGGACACCTGACGCGTAACAACCTCAGGGATTTCGATCACGAAGTTTTTGGCCAGTTGTGCGCGATAGGCCTTGGCCAGATTGGTCATCTCGGCAAAGTCGCGCACACCCCATTGATAAATCCATTGCCAGATCTGACCGGTGCGCATCTTGGCCTGCTTTTCCGGCGTGCCATGTTCGATCAAAACCTCACGCAGCTGGGCGCGGGTCAGGCCGACAAGGTTAGTCTTCCCCTCGGGCAATTTGCGGGGGATGGTCATGACATCTTGAGTGATCGGCGCTTTGGGCGACATGTGGTTATCTCAACGGATTCTGGCTTGGGATGCGCCTCTATATAGGATCGCTAGCAAAGATCAAAAGGAATCGTATCAATCAATTCGCAAAGCGCAGCAACTCGTCTACACGCGCGCGTCCCAGATCGACCCGGCACGCGGTGATGGCGATGCCAGTACCGGACCCTCCGCCATAGGAAGCGCCCACCGCTTCGCACTGCGCATCGCGGTAGCTTGCCCAGGCTGATTGCGAAGCTTCCAAGGCGGGCTGCGCCACCACCCGCTCGGTGATCTCGTCCAACTCTTTGGCCGATTGCATGGCAAATTCGTAGCTCTCCTCCAGCGCCAGACTGACCCGATCTTCCATCTCGCCAACACACGCCCCAATTTCCACCTGAGAACTTGCGTCTGAACATTCCAACGTTGGGTCTGCCAGTGCCGCAGAGGAAAACAACAATGTGATCAATACATACCGCATAACTCGCTCCTGCCAGAGGTTCCCACTGCCGACGGTAGCACGCGAACTACTGCGCCCCAAATACAGATTGGCCGCACCGTCAACGCCGATGCGGCCGAAATCAATGCTATCAGGTAAGCCGCTTCAGATGCCCGCTGGCAGGATATCGCAATCTGCTGCATCCAAAGTTTTTACCGGATCCTCTGGCCCACATTGCTCACCGGATACGGGGTAGGTTTCAGAATCTTTTTCACACGCGCTCAACAACACGGCGACTGCCATCATCAGCGCAACAATAGGCTTATTCAGCATTCGTAAGCTCCTTCTATTCAGCTGAACTAATTAGTTCAAAAATGTCGGAGGCTCGCTTTGATACGGATCAAACTTGCAGACAGACGTGGCGTAAAGCCGACACTTGGCGCTTCAAAAAAAAGAAAACCCCGCCAAATGACGGGGTCTCGCGTGTCTTCAGATACGTATCAGTTTGTGCAGCGTTTCTCGGCGTCTTCGATCGCTGCCGTGAAACCCAGCAACGAGAATGTGTCCTTGGTCTGCGTCCCACGCTCGGACCGGGCGGTCAGAACAGCCTCAGTGCCCCGCTTCATCGCTGCAACCACCTTGAGGTCTTCGCCTTCGGTTGCAGGCCAGGCCCATTCGCCTTCGGTGATCAGTTCAAACTCGGTCCCGTCGATTTCAAGATTGACGGTTGAGCCTGCCGCGAACGGATAGCCGCCGGTAAAGGTCACTTGCCCCTTCACCTCGGCGTTGGGACGATAGAACACGAACAGCAGGATATCGCTGCGGCGGACCGAGACCACCCGGCCACCGCGTGTGTTGACGGTTTCCTTGGGTGCAGACACGCTCCAGCATTCGGTGGGATCGTCTTCGACGAACACGCTCCAATCGGTTTTGGCTGCCACACGGTTGGTGCTTGACGCCTGCTGAGCGGTTGCCGTAGTGGCCATCCCTGCCATGCACAGGCCCGCGATTACACGGACGAGTTTCAATCCCATCTGTCCAGCCTCCTAGCTCGACCTATTACCTCATACCCATCGGAAAAGCCTGCGCACCCTGCCGGTTCGTCTGTAAGTTGCGTATTCCGATGATTGTCGACATACACACACTAACGCAGGTTTCGCCACAGGCGAAAGGGCGATTGGCAGAATTTTGCGCATATTACGGAGAGGCCTGATGACGCAGCCGGTACCAATGACAGAACTATGGCGCGGCCCCTTGTTGGAAAGCCTGCATCTGGGCCATGCAGTGATCTGTGATGACAGTGGCCAGATCGTACAAAGCTGGGGTGATCCAAGTGCGATTATCTACCCACGATCTTCGGCCAAGATGATCCAAGGTCTGCCGCTGATCACCTCAGGCGCCGCGGCGAAATATGGGCTGAACAGCGAGCATCTGGCACTGGCTTGCGCCTCACACAGCGGCGCGCATATCCACACTGACCGCGTGACCGCCTGGTTGGACCATCTGAACCTGTCCGAACATGATCTGCGCTGCGGCCCGCAAGAGCCGCAGGATATGGCCGCGCGCGACGGATTGATTCTGGCCGACGACACGCCTTGCCAGATTCACAATAACTGCTCGGGCAAGCATTGCGGGTTCCTGACCGTGGCCCAGCATATGGGGGCCGGGCCGGAGTATCTGGAAATCGACCACCCAGTTCAGCAGGCCTGTTTGTCAGCCATCGAAGAAACAACCGGTGAGGCCAGCCCCGCCTATGGGATAGACGGATGTTCAGCGCCGAACTTTGCCACCTCGCTGGCGGGGTTGGCGCGATCGATGGCGTGGTTTGCCTCGGCCGCCGACCGGTCGGACCGGGCCAGCGATGCGGCGCAGCAATTGACCGCTGCGATGATCAAGCATCCCGAACTGGTTGCCGGCGAAAGCCGCGCCTGTACCGAACTGATGCGCGCGATGGAGGGCCGCGCCGCGATCAAGACCGGGGCCGAAGCTGTTTTCATCGCCATCATTCCGAAAAAACGCATGGGCGTGGCACTGAAGATCACAGACGGCACCACGCGTGCCGCTGAATGTGCCATCGCATCCATTCTTGTCCATCTGGGTGTGCTGGAGGCCGAACACCCGGCCACCCGCAAATTCATGAACGCCATTCAGTACAGCCGCCTCGGGCTGGAATGCGGCATCATCAAGCCTGCGCCGGGTTTCCCCGGCTAAGGCGATCACATCTCGATCGGATGAATCTCGGCCACTTCGACCGAGCCTGATCCGTTGACGACCATGGGGCAGCCCTTGGCCATCTCGTTGGCGGCGTCGATGCTGTCGGCCCTGATGACCGTGAACCCCGAGGCCGGGTTGGCACCGCCATTGTCGACGACACCGCTGTTGCTGACGGTATAGGACTGGCCCACCGGGTTGCCGGGGATGTCCAGCGCATCGCCCATATTCTGGAACCATGCGCCCCAGGCGGCCATGGTCGCTTCGATTTCGGCGGGGTCGGTTGGGGTGTGACCACCGTGATAGACAAACAAGAACTGAGGCATTTCTCTTCCTCCCTAATGAAAATCTTAAAACTGAGCTTCCAGCTTGCGCAGTGACGAAGTCCAACCCTGATTGTGGTTGGCCGCGACCTCGGCATCGGCCAATTCGCGGTGATCAAGAACCAGCTTTGCACCAGCTTCCGTCGCTGTGACCGTCAGCGTCACGTGGCTTTCCGCTCCGCGCTGATCCTGATCGTCATGCCAGGCCCAGGTGAACCCCACTGAATTCGGCGGATCAACATGGGTCACCTGCCCGGATACTTTGTATCGCTGCCCTTCGGCATTCACCATGACCGAGTGCCACGGCCCAAGGCGTGAAAAATCCAAATCATGTTCGGGCACATGCATCCCTTCGGGGCCCCACCACTGCAACAGCTTTGCACCATCGCTGATCCAGGCAAACAGGTTTTCCTGGGATGTGGGAAACGCGCGTTCCAATTTCAGGTCGGCCATGAATTCTCCCTTTCAATCAAATCGTTCAAACGGTCGAGGCTGCTTTCCCAGAATTGCCGTTTCGAGATGGTCCATTCCGCGATGGTCCGCAGCCCCTCGGGCTGGATGGAATACATGCGTTGACTGCCCTGCACTCGCTGCTGCACCAGCCCGGCGGCGCGCAACACCTTCAGATGGCGCGAGATCGCGGCCCCGGACATGCCGCGACCTTCGATCAGGTCACCAGCGGGCAGTTCACCGTCTTGCATCAACTGCTCGACGATCGAGAATCGGGTGGTATCGGACAATGCCGAAAATGCGGTCAGAAGCGTGTTCATGACCATTGTTTAACATTTTTGTTAAATAAAGGGAAGCCCCTTGGGATCAGACCTCGGTAAAGGCCGCGCGGGAATAGCCCTGCAGGTACAGCAAAGCCGTCAGATCTCCGTAGTTGATCCGAATATCGCATTTGGCGGCGACCGAAGGTTTGGCATGCAGCGCCACACCGGTTCCGGCCCGGCTCAGCATGCCCAGATCATTGGCGCCATCGCCCACGGCAATCACGTCGGCCTCGGACAGGCCCAGCCGCTTGGTAATCTGCGCCAGCGCATCCACCTTGGCCTGTTTGCCCAGAATCGGGCGCTGTACATCGCCGGTCAGCTTGCCCTTTTCGGCCAGCAATGTATTGGCGCGGTTTTCATCAAAGCCAAGCAGATCAGCCACCCTCGCGGTGAAGGCCGTAAACCCACCCGACACCAGGGCCGCATAGCCCCCGTTCAGGCGCATCGTCGCAACCAGTTCCTTACCGCCCGGCATCAATGTAATGCGTTCGTTCAGAACCTTGTCGATCACCGCCTCATCCAAGCCCTTCAGTAGGCCGACACGTTCAATCAGCGCACCTTCGAAATCAAGCTCACCATTCATGGCCCGCGCGGTAATGTCTTTGACGCGATCGCCCACGCCCGCCTCATCGGCCAGTTCGTCAATACATTCCTGCTGGATCATGGTGCTGTCCATATCGGCCAGCAGCATCAGCTTGCGGCGTTTCCCGAACGGCTGCACGATCAGGTCGACCTCTAACAACTGCAGCTCTGCCCAGACGTCCCACTGATTATCAGGCAGCTCGGGAAACGTAAACTGCGCCGCCTCATCTTCGCTGAGCCAAACCAGATCGCCCCCGCCCCACGCGTTGCACAACGACTCGACCAAAGCCTGCTCGAGCTTCGGCATGTTCGGATTGGTCAACAGAGTGGCTACGTACATCATCGGTCTCCTGCGGGCTCCCCCGCGCATAACGCAGGGGCCGCCAATTCACCAGAGACAGTTGATATGTTTACCCCAGAATGCCAGGCAATCGCAGCCCATGGGCGCGGGCGCAATCCTTTGCAATTTCATACCCAGCATCCGCATGCCGCCACACGCCCGAGGCCGGATCGTTCCACAGCACACGTTCCAACCGTCGGGCCGCGTCCTCGGTACCATCGGCACAGATCACCACACCCGCATGTTGAGAGAACCCCATGCCGACCCCACCACCGTGATGCAGCGAGACCCAGGTCGCGCCGCTGGCGGTGTTGATCAGAGCATTCAGCAGCGGCCAATCGCTTACGGCGTCAGACCCGTCCAACATCGCCTCGGTCTCGCGGTTCGGGCTAGCGACGGAACCGCTGTCCAAATGATCCCGGCCGATCACGACCGGCGCTTTCAGCTCACCATTGGCGACCATCTCATTGAACGCCAACCCGGCGCGGTGGCGGTCGCCCAACCCGATCCAGCAAATCCGCGCAGGCAGGCCCTGAAACGCAATCCGTTCCTGCGCCATGTCGAGCCAGCGATGCAGATGTTCGTTCTCGGGGAACAGCTCTTTCATCTTGGCGTCGGTCTTATAGATATCCTCGGGGTCGCCTGACAACGCACACCAGCGGAATGGCCCAATCCCTTTGCAAAACAGCGGACGAATATAGGCGGGAACGAAACCTGGGAAGGCAAAAGCGTTCTCCAACCCCTCATCCTGTGCCACCTGCCGGATGTTGTTACCGTAATCCAGCGTCGGCACGCCCGCGTTCCAAAAATCAACCATCGCGGCGACGTGTTGTTTCATCGACGCCCGAGCAGCCTTTTCCACTGCTTTAGGGTCTGTTTCACGCATTTCACGCCACTGCGCCATGGACCAACCAATTGGCAGGTAGCCGTTGATCGGATCATGGGCGCTGGTCTGATCGGTGACAATATCGGGAAACGGGCGGATGCCCTCGTTTCCTCTTTTGAAGATTTCTGGGAACACCTCAGCCGCGTTACCTAACAGGCCCACGGATTTTGCCTCGCCCGCTTTGGTCCAACGATCGATCATCTCCAGCGCTTCGTCCAGAGTCTCGGCCTTTTCGTCGAGGTATTTGGTGCGCAGGCGGAAATCGATACTGTCTGGGTTACACTCGACCGCCAGACAGCAGGCACCGGCAAAAACGGCGGCCAGCGGTTGCGCGCCCCCCATGCCGCCCAAGCCCCCGGTCAGAATCCACTTGCCGGTCAGGTCGCCGCCATAATGCTGGCGCCCGGCCTCGGCAAAGGTCTCATAGGTGCCCTGAACGATGCCCTGCGTGCCGATGTAAATCCACGAGCCAGCGGTCATCTGGCCGTACATCATCAGACCCTTCTTATCGAGCTCGTTGAAGTGATCCCAAGTTGCCCAATGGGGCACTAGGTTGGAATTGGCGATCAGCACGCGGGGCGCGTCCTTGTGCGTCCGCACAATGGCGACCGGCTTGCCGGATTGAACGATCAGGGTTTCGTCCTCTTCCAGATCCTTCAAACCGTCCACAATAGTGTCGAAATCCTTCCACGTGCGGGCCGCGCGGCCGATTCCGCCATAAACCACCAGTTCATGCGGGTTTTCGGCCACGTCCGGGTGCAGATTGTTCATCAACATCCGCAGCGGGGCCTCAGTCAGCCAGCTTTTGGCGTTCAGCTCGGGGCCTGTCGGCGGATAGATATCGCGCGTGTTCTTGCGAGGGTCGGTCATGGGATCGTCTCCAATGCAGTGTCTTGGATGGCTTCCAGAATATCGCGCAGCCAACGACGTAGGCGGTCGGCCTTGGCAGTGTCATAACTCCACGGGGCGGCCTCGGCTGTCAGGTAAGTGGATTGCGCCAGTTCCATCTGTATGGCGTGCAGACCGTCGGCCGGACGGCCATAGTGGCGGGTCGTCCAGCCACCCCGGAACCGCCCGTTCAGAACGGTGCTGTAGGGCGACGATGCGGCAAATTCATGTGTAATAGACTCTATGTCTGACGCACAGGTCACTCCCCCATCCGTCCCGATATTCATGTCGGACAACATGCCTTCAAACAGAAATGGAATGCGACTGCGGATCGAGTGGCAATCGAACAGAACAGCCACGCCGTGCTTTGCCCGCACGCGCTCCAACTCTTCGGCAAGCGCGGCATGATAGGGTACATGGAAGGTTTCTCGCCTCTGACCGATCTCATCCTCTGACGGTTCCTGCCCGTCGCGCCAGATCGGTTGCCCATCGAAATCGGTCAATGGCACCAGCGTTGTCGTGTTTTGCCCTGGGTAAAGCGAAACACCGTCGGGATCGCGATTGGCGTCGATGACATAGCGATGAACATGCGACTGAACCACCGTCGCACCACTCAAAAGCTTATCATAGAGCCTGTTTATGTGCCAATCCGTGTCCCCCAATGCACGCCCAGTGTCATTGAGACGAGCTGCAATGTCATCCGGCACATAGGTCCCGCCATGCGGTTGTCCCAAGACGATAGGGCCATCCCCGTGATGCACGCTAACCACCTGCATCACACCACCTCGGGCATTGGGGTGCCAACGGCCCGTAGGATCGACGCCCCGGCTACCAGTTGTTTCGCGGTCTCCAAGTCAGGGGCCAAATAACGATCTTCGGTCAGGGCCGGAATGTCAGCCCGCAACCGAGCAATGACCTGCTTCAAAGGCCCGCTGGTGACCAGCGGCGCGCGAAATTCAACCCCTTGAGACGCACACAGTAATTCCACACCCAGAATGTAGTTCAAATTCTCGACCATTCGGATCAGGCGCCGCGCACCATGGGCCGCCATCGAAACATGATCCTCCTGGTTGGCCGAGGTGGGAGTGCTGTCGGTGACACAGGGATTGGCGAGGTGCTTGTTCTCGCTCATCAACGCAGCCGTGGTGACCTCGGCAATCATAAGGCCAGAATTCAACCCCGGATCAGGGGTCAGGAAAGGCGGCAGATCAAAGCTGAGCGTCGGATCCACCATCAGGGCAATGCGACGCTGCGCGATAGCACCGATCTCGGACACGGCCAGCGCGATCATATCAGCGGCGAACCCTACAGGTTCAGCATGGAAATTCCCTCCCGAGACAATCCCGTCGGCCAGAACCAGCGGATTGTCGGTGGCTGCGTTGGCCTCAACCTCAAGCGTGGCGGCGGCCTGCCGCAATACATCCATTGCTGCGCCCGTGACCTGCGGTTGACAGCGGATGCAATAAGGATCCTGAACGCGGGTGTCGCCCTCACGGTGACTTTCCCGAATTTCCGACCCGTCCAGCACGGCGCGCATGGCGCTGGCGGCTTCGGTCTGGCCACGATGACCGCGCAAAGTGTGAATTTCAGGCCGCAGGGGTGCGGTGGACCCCATGATCGCATCGGTCGACAAGGCGGAAACAACCAGCGCACTTTGCGCCGCACGCCAAGCCTCGAACACCCCAGCCAGGGCAAAGGCAGTTGAAAACTGCGTGCCGTTGATAAAGGCCAGTCCTTCCTTGGGACCTAGTTGAATAGGCTCTAAATCAACTGTTTTCAGCGCTTCAGCCCCCGGCAAAACAGTGCCGTTCACCTCCGCCTCTCCCGCGCCAATGATCACCGCCGTCATATGGGCTAGTGGCGCCAGGTCGCCCGATGCCCCAACCGAACCCTGTGCCGGAATCACCGGAGTGACCCCGCGGGCCAGCATCTGCTGCAACAGCTCGATCAGCTCCCACCGCACGCCCGATGCACCGCGACCGAAGGACAACAGCTTGAGTGTCATCATCAGCCGGGTCAGCCTTTGCGGTATGGCGGGACCAACACCGCAACAATGGCTGAGGATCAGGTTGCGCTGCAGGGTCGAGGTGTCCTGTGGCGCGATTTTGAGGCTGGCCAGTTTCCCAAAACCGGTATTGACGCCATAGACGGGGTCATTGCCCCGAGCCGCCGCCTGAATACGTAGCGCCGCCGCATCGACTGCGGGCTTGCAGTCAGAATCCAGTGAAACAACCGTTTGATCCCAATAGATCTCGGCCAGTTGCGCCAAAGAAACCTGACCGGGCTGCAAAATCAGAGACGTCATTCGATCCCTCCGAAAAGACGTTTATGCAGTGGGTTGAAGCCGACGCGATAGGCCAGTTCCGCCGGATGAGTGACATTCCAGATCGCCAGATCCGCCCTATGCCCCGGCGCGAGAGTGCCCGCATCGTTGATCCCCAACGCGCGCGCGGCGTTGCGGGTGACACCAGCCAGCGCCTCTTCAGGCGTAAGACGAAACAGTGTGCAGCCCATGTTCATGGTCAGCAGCAGCGAGGTCAGCGGCGAAGAACCGGGATTGCAGTCAGTCGCCAAAGCCATTGGCACTTGATGCTGGCGCAGCAGATCAACGGGTGGCACCTGCGTTTCTCGCAGTGTGTAAAACGCGCCCGGCAACAGCACGGCCGTGGTTCCGGCCTTTGCCATGGCTGATACACCATTGGCATCCAGGTATTCGATGTGATCCGCCGACAAAGCCCCGTAAGAGGCCGCCAGTTGCGCCCCCCCCAGATTGGACAACTGCTCGGCATGCAGTTTCACCGGCAGGCCCAGCTCTTGCGCCACATCAAAAACCAGGGCGATTTGTGCGGGGTTAAAGGCGATTCCTTCGCAGAACCCATCCACCGCGTCCACCAGCCCCTCGGCATGGGCCGCGCGCAGGGTTGGGATGCAGACCTCGCGAATATAGTCGTCGGGGCATTCGGCATATTCCGGCGGCACTGCATGTGCGCCCAGAAAGCTGGTTTTGACGCGGATAGGGCGGGTTTCACCGATCCGGCGGGCAACGCGCAGCATCTTCAATTCGGTCTCGGTATCCAACCCATAGCCCGACTTGACCTCAAGGGTGCTGACACCCTCGGCAATCAGGGCGTCCACGCGGGTTAGAGCATCTGACAAAAGCATCTCAGCGCTGGCGGACCGCGTGGCGTGGACCGTGGAGAGGATACCACCCCCGGCACGGGCGATGTCCTCGTATGAGGCGCCATTCAGCCGCATTTCAAACTCAGTTGCGCGGTTTCCGCCGAACACCACATGGGTATGCGCGTCAATCAGCGCCGGAGTGATCAACCGTTCACCGAAATCCTCGACCGGCCAATCAGCATATTCCGGCGGCAGGTCCTGGCGTTCACCGACCCAGACAATCTTTGCCCCGTTAACGGCGATCGCTGCATCCCGACACAGCCCATAGGGCGTGCCCCCTTCTGACATCGTGGCCATCCTGGCGCTGAGTAAGACCGCTTTTCTGGTCATGGCGATTCTTTTCGGCTCCCCTCTTGTTTGATTTTTATGTATAGGTGTAAAGATATGAAGTCTACACATTATGGAAATCAAAATGCAGATTCATGCCAAGACAGCTTTATTAGGCTCTGATTGGGTTCACGATGTGCGAGTAGAAATCGACCATGGGCGTATCAGCCGGGTGCAGTACCAGGCGTCGGCATTGCCCGATGATACGCGCGTTGACGTTCTTTTGCCCGCTTTGGCAAACCTGCACAGCCACGCCTTTCAACGGGCCATGGCGGGCATGACGGAAACCCGCATGGCCGGACGCGAGAGTTTCTGGACATGGCGCAACCTGATGTATCGCTTTCTGGATCGGTTGACGCCCGACCAGATCGAAGCCATCGCCGCACTGGTTTTCATGGAGATGCAGGAGGCCGGGTATGCCTCGGTCGGTGAATTCCACTATGTCCATCACCAACCCGGCGGCGCGGCCTACGATCAACTCTCGGAACTAAGCCAGCGTATCTTTTCCGCCGCACACCAGACGGGGATCGGCCTGACGCATTTACCGGTCCTCTACACCTATGGCGGCGTTGCGCAGGACCCGCTGTCAGGTGGGCAATTGCGGTTCAGCAATGATGTGTACCGGTTTTTGAAATTGGTGGATGATTGCCGCAATAAACTGCCACACACTGACTCTATATTGGGGGTTGCGCCACATTCCTTGCGCGCAACTTCACCAAAAGACCTGCGCGAGCTGCTGCAAAACACACCCAAGGGTCCGGTCCATATCCATATCGCCGAACAGGTTCAGGAAGTCGCCGACGTACATTCCGCGTTGGGCCAGCGTCCGGTGGCCTGGCTGCTGGACAATGCAGACGTGAACGCGCGGTGGTGTCTGATCCATGCCACCCATATGACCGATGCCGAAACCCGCACGCTGGCCCAGTCCGGTGCTGTGGCGGGGCTGTGCCCGATCACCGAGGCCAATCTGGGCGATGGTATTTTCAACGGCGCGACCTACGTCGCAGAAAACGGACGATTTGGGGTCGGATCAGACTCTAATATTAGGATTTCCTTGCCCGAGGAACTGCGCACCCTGGAATACTCCCAACGTTTGCGCGATCATCAACGGGCGGTCCTGGTACCGGGCGAAGGCTCGGTCGGGCATGCGCTTTATACCGGTGCCGCGCGAGGTGGGGCCCAAGCGCTTGGACGTGACGCCGGTGAGATTGCTGAGGGCAAGTTAGCTGACCTGATGGCCATTGACCGGACCCACCCGACGCTCTGCGCATTGGCGGATAATCAATTACTGGATGGGCTGTGTTTTGCCGCCCCTGATGGGTTGGTCACCGATCTGTGGTCTGCCGGACGCCACATGGTGAAGCAAGGCCGCCACGTTGCACGTGATCAGATCATATCCGTCTATAGATCCGCGATTGCGGGCCTGCTGGCCTCGGTCTAAAGGAACGGTCATCATGCCCCAATCCAGTGACACCACCAGCTACAAAGACATCAAGAAAACCGTTCTGTCCCGCATCCGATCGGGCGAGTGGCAGCCCGACTCTCTGTTGCCCAACGAACAGGATCTTGCGGTCGAGTTTTCCTGCACCCGCACAACAGTGAACCGCGCCCTGCGGGAGTTAGCTGACGAAGGCTATCTGGAACGCCGGCGCAAGGCTGGTACGCGGGTGTTGAGCGCACCGCAGCGACAGGCCCGTTTCACCATTCCCATGGTCCGGGACGAGGTTGAGGCGATGGGCGGCACATATCGCTATGCGCTGGTTTCTTCTAAGTTAGAGACTGCTCCGGAATGGCTAAGCGCCCGATTGGCTCTGTCTGAGGAGCAAAGCGTGATGCATGTTCGCTGTATGCATTTCAACGGCAACACGCCGTTTCAGTTTGAGGATCGCTGGATCGTCACGGCCTCGGTCCCGCAGGTGGAGCAGGCAGATTTCTCGCAGATCGGACCGAATGAGTGGCTGATCCAGACCCTGCCCTTCACCAATGTCGAACTGAGTTTTCTGGCTAGCCGTGCCGATACAACACTCGCCGGGTTTCTGGACGTCCCCGAAGGAGAACCGGTCTTTACCGGAGAGCGCATCACCTGGTTGCAGGGTCAGCCCGTGACCTTTGCCAAGATGTTCTTTGCCGCCGGGTATCGCATGACCACGCAATTCTAAACCGCGCCCGGATTTCTCTTTACCCTCTGCTCAATCCGATACAGATTCACCCAGGATTGAGCAGGCGCAAAGGAAAGACGAAATGGGTAACCCGCTGTACGAACGGCTGTTTGGCATTCACGCGGGCAAACACACACCGTTTCTTCACCTTCCTGATGGTCAGATCCTGACCCATGCCGATTTTCTGGACATGGCCGCGCAGATCGCCAATACCCTAAGCGGATACGAACTTGAGCCCGGTGAACGCGTGGCCGTACAGGTGGAAAAATCGCCCCAGGCGCTGGCGCTCTATGCTGCCTGCGTGCAGACCGGATTGATCTTTCTGCCGCTGAATACCGGATACACCACGGCCGAGTTACAATATTTCATCGAAAACAGCGGTGCGAAACTGGTTGTCTGTGACGCCGCAAAAGAACAGGGGCTGGCCCCTATCGCCGCCGCCCAAAACGCCCGGTTAGAGACGCTCAACGCCGATGGTTCGGGAAGCCTTATGCGGCGGGCGCTGGGGATGTTGCCCGCGTTTGAGCCGGTCCAGCGGTCCGAGGATGATCTGGCCGCATTCCTTTATACTTCGGGCACAACCGGACGATCGAAGGGCGCAATGCTGACGCAGGCCAATCTGCTGTCAAACGCTGAAACGCTAGTGCAGGAGTGGCGGTTCACGGCGGATGACGTGCTGCTGCATGCGCTGCCGATCTTTCACACGCACGGGCTGTTCGTGGCGACAAATGTGGCGCTGTCCGCGGGCGGGTCGATGATCTTTTTGCCGAAATTCGATCTTGAAGACATGTTGCGGCTGATTCCGCAGGCCACGACGATGATGGGGGTTCCGACCTTTTACACCCGCTTACTGGGCGATGAGCGGTTCACCGGCGATCTGACCCGACACATGCGTTTGTTCATCTCGGGCTCGGCGCCGTTACTGGCGGAGACCCATGAGCGGTTCGAGGCGCGCACTGGCCACCGTATCCTTGAGAGGTACGGCATGACCGAGACCAACATGAGCACTTCGAACCCCCATGACGGCGAACGTCGTCCAGGCACGGTAGGCTTTCCCCTGCCCGGCGTCGAACTGAAGGTGACCGACCCCGAAACCGGTGCAGACTTGCCGCAGGGTGAGATCGGCATGCTTGAGGTGCGCGGCCCCAACGTGTTTCAGGGCTATTGGCAAATGCCCGAGAAAACCGCCGCCGAGCTGCGCGAAGACGGGTTTTTCATCACCGGCGATCTGGGGCGTTTGGATGCGGACGGGTATGTCCACATCGTCGGGCGCGGCAAGGACCTGATCATCTCGGGCGGGTACAACATTTACCCCAAAGAGGTTGAGCTGGTTCTGGATGACCAGCCGGGCGTGTTGGAAAGCGCAGTGATCGGCGTACCGCACCCGGATTTCGGCGAGACCGTGCTGGGCATTCTGGTGCCCGAGCCGGGACAGACACTGGACCCCGAGGCCATTCTGGCCAACGTGCAGAACTCGCTGGCCCGGTTCAAACACCCACGCAAACTGATCGTGCTGGAAGAGCTGCCCCGCAACACGATGGGCAAGGTGCAAAAGAATTTCCTGCGTGAGGACTACAAGGACCTGTTCACCAAGGGTTAAGGGATCAGCGGCACACGGCCATCGTTGGTGAGCAGCCAGCAATCCCGGCCCTCAAACACAGCCGGAACCAACTGTCGCCCCATCCCGGCACCTCCGTCCAGATTGATCCGGTTACCGCGATGCTCAGCCTGTTCCGCAGGTGTGTGCCCATGGACCACCAGCCACGGGTGCGGTCGCGGATCATCCAGAAACTCGCCCCGTATCCAGATCAGGTCTTCCTCGGTCTGATCGGCCAGCGATACACCGGGGCGAATCCCGGCATGGACGAACAGAACCTCATCCTGGTGATGGTACATCACCAGCCGGTTCAGAAAGTCAACATGGTCCGACGGCACCGCTGCCCTTGCGCGGTCGAGAATTTTGTAAACGCGTTCTTCTTCGGTGTACGTCACACCGTATGACGCCAACGTCTCGGTCCCGCCCAAACGCGCATGCAGCCAGTGTTCGCCAATCCGCAATTTGGCCTCGGCGGTTGAACCATCGTGCATGAATCTGGCGAACATCCGGTCATGATTGCCCAACAGAAAAACCCAGTTCCGCCCGGCCTTTTGCCCAGCGACCAAAAGGTCCAGAACGCCACGACAATCCGGCCCACGATCTACATAGTCACCCAAAAACACGATCCGCGCATCCCGCCCACCGTCCTGTTCGATAAGGTGCAGCGCATTTTCCAGCGTCTCTAACTGCCCGTGGATATCGCCGATGGCGTAGATGGCGGATGTCATGAAAATCCCTCGGATAAACGCGTACCCGGCTTTTGGCGCGAAATGCGTGTCAGGAAAAGAAAATACCCGCGCCTTGAGGGGCGCGGGCAAGAATTGTTCCAGAAATTCAACACTGCTTAGGCGACGTCGAACTCCAGCGGTTTGATCTGGGTGAACAGACCGGTTTCCGCCAGCTTGGCGCGCGCCTCGGCCGGAACCGGCTCGTCCACGTAAAGCAACGCAATGGCTTCGCCGCCTGCTTCCGCCCGGCCAAGAGTAAAGTTGGCGATGTTGACGTCATTGTCACCCATGGTCTGACCCAGCGCGCCAATGATGCCGGGGACATCCTCGTTGGTGGTATAGAGCATATGCGCGCCAACCTCGGCCTCGATATTGATCCCCTTGATCTGGATGAAACGCGGCTTGCCGTCGCTGAAGACCGTGCCTCCGATCGAGCGTTCGCGCTTTTCGGTCACCACGGTCACTTTGATATAGCCTTCGAACGCACCGGACTTGTCCTGATTGGTGGTCGAGATCTGAATGCCACGCTCTTTGGCGACGACCGGAGCCGAGACCATGTTCACCTCGGGGTTGAACTTCTTCATGATCCCCGCCACGACCGAGCAATTCAGGGCCGCCAGGTTCATCTCGGAGGCGACACCGTCATAAAGGATGTTAATCGCCTTGATCGGCTCATCTGTCATTTGACCGATGAAGCTGCCCAAGTGACCGGCCAGCTTGATCCACGGCCCCATGATCTTGGCTTCTTCAGCGGTGACGCTGGGCATGTTCAGCGCGTTTTCCACCGCTCCTGTCAGCAGATAGTTCGAGATCTGCTCGGCTACCTGAAGCGCCACGTTTTCCTGCGCCTCGGTCGTGGCCGCACCCAGATGCGGCGTGCAGACGACGTTGGGCAGGTTGAACAGGGCGTTTTCCTTGGCGGGCTCCTCGCTGAACACATCAAAGGCGGCGCCAGCAACGTGACCAGATTGCAGCAGTTCGGCCAGCGCCTCTTCGTCGACCAGACCACCACGCGCACAGTTGACGATGCGCACGCCCGGCTTGGTCTTGGCCAGATTTTCGCGGCTCAGGATGTTACGGGTTTGGTCGGTCAGCGGCACGTGCAGGGTGATGAAGTCTGCCCGCGACAGCAGTTCGTCCAGTTCGACCTTTTCCACGCCCATCTTGGCGGCTTTCTCTTCGCCCAGATAGGGATCATAGGCGATGACCTTCATCTTCAGGCCCAAGGCGCGTTCGCAAACGATGCCGCCGATATTGCCCGCGCCGATGACGCCGAGGGTCTTGTTGGTCAGCTCGATTCCCATGAACTTGGACTTTTCCCACTTACCCGCATGGGTCGAGGTACTGGCCTCGGGGATTTGCCGCGCAACGGCGAACATCATGGCAATCGCATGTTCGGCCGTTGTGATCATGTTGCCAAAAGGCGTGTTCATCACGATCACGCCTTTTTTCGAGGCAGCCTCTTTGTCCACATTGTCCGTGCCGATGCCAGCGCGGCCAATAACTTTCAGGTTGTCAGCCTTTTCAAGCAGGGTCGGCGTGACCTTGGTGGCCGAACGGATGGCAAGGCCGTCATACTGACCGATCACCTCGGCCAGCTTGTCTTTGTCCTTGCCAAGATCGGGCATGAAATCCACATCGATGCCGCGATCCCGGAAGATTTGAACGGCGGTTTCGCTGAGCTTGTCAGATACGAGTACTTTGGGGGCCATATCTCTGGTCCTTGAATTGTAGGGAAGGTCCGGGCCTGATGGGGCCCGGTGAAAAAGGTCAGGCGGCTTCGGTTTGCGCCGCGATCTCGGCCTCAAAAGCCCAGGCCAGCCAGGGTAGCATCGCCTCGATATCCGAGGTTTCAACCGTGCCGCCACACCAGATGCGAAGGCCCGCAGGCGCGTCGCGATAGGCCCCGATGTCCAGCGCAATGTTCTCGGCCTCAAGCCGTTTGGCCACGGCCTTGGCGAAAGTGGCACCGTCCTGAATGCGCGCGTCGGTGAATTTCAGGCACACGGACGTGTTCGATTGAGTCGCTGCATCCTCGGCCAGATTGGCGATCCAGTCATTCTGATCACAGAACGCATCCACCGCACCGGCATTGGCATTCGCACGGGCGATCAGGCCTTGCAGCCCGCCGACCGAGCGCGCCCAGTCCAACGCGAACAGATAATCCTCGACCGCCAGCATCGAGGGCGTGTTGATCGTCGCACCGGTAAAGATACCGTCGATCAATTTGCCGCCCTTAGTCAGGCGGAAAATCTTCGGCAGGGGCCAAGTGGGGGTATAGCTTTCCAGCCGTTCCACCGCACGCGGGCTCAGGATCAGCATCCCGTGGGCCGCTTCGCCACCCAGCACTTTCTGCCAGCTGAACGTGGTCACATCCAACTTGTCCCAGGGCAGGTCCATCGCAAAGGCTGCGCTGGTTGCGTCACAGATCGTCAGACCCTGACGGTCATCCGCAATCCAGTTGCCATTGGGAACCCGCACACCCGAGGTGGTGCCGTTCCATGTAAACACAACGTCATTGGCGAAATCGACGGATGCGAGATCAACGATCTGCCCGTACTCGGCCGTTTTCACCTCGGCGTCGATCTTCAGCTGTTTGACAACATCGGTCACCCAACCCGAGCCAAAGCTCTCCCACGCCAGCATCTCGACCTTGCGTTCGCCAAGCAGCGACCACAGCGCCATCTCGACCGCGCCGGTGTCCGAGGCGGGAACGATGCCGATCTTGTAATCCGCCGGAATGCCCAGAACCTCGCGCGTACCTTCAATGGCCGCCTTCAGCTTGTCCTTGCCAACGGCTGCACGGTGCGACCGACCCAGCGCGGCATCGGCCAGTTTGGACAGATCAAATGTGGGAGGTTTGGCGCAGGGGCCCGAGGAAAAACGCGGATTCGCCGGCCGCGTTGCCGGTTGTTCGATGGTCATGTGTATTACCCTTCCAGATACACGCCCCTCGTTGGGGAGGGGTGTCCCACGGACAGGGGTATGAGGCCTTCGCAGATCCAGCAAGCAAAAAAGACCGTTCACCCGCAGAAAACGACATAGGGTGGGTGCGCAATTTGGAACACAGGTTTCCTATTGGCGAAAAACCCCGCCGGTATTCCGGCGGGGCTTTGTGTTTTGTGTTTATTCTGCGGCTTCTTCGTATGCGTCCATTGGTGGGCATGTGCAGACGAGGTTTCGGTCGCCATATGCGTTGTCGACGCGGTTGACGGGGGACCAGTATTTGTCGACG
>NZ_JBQFVF010000008.1:0-199577 GCF_056539625.1 Ruegeria sp. BA12 | reverse complement strand
CCTGCAAAACACGAGCATCGGTATTGCCCGGCCCCGGACCAGCAGCCAGTGTCTCGGGGATCTCAAGCGTGGGATAAATCTGAAAAGTCATTCGATCCTCCTTGATCGTCGGCGTGATCAATCACGCCCAAATATCGCGTTGTGGATCAGAAAAGCCTTGCTTGCATCATTGCGCAACGTAACTTACTACTGCTTTGGGACTTCTAATAGGATTAGAAAAAAACTACCCGTTTTGGCAGAAATACCGCAGTATACCAAATTATTTCCTATACTTACGGGTAGTTTTTTGGGTTTTTGGGTGTAAAATCAATGGCAGAGCCTTCACAGCAACCGATTAACGTTATGCTTGCCGACAACAATCCACTGGTATTGTCGGCCATGTCCGAGATTTTCGAGCGTGATCCACGATTCTCTCTGGTGGCAACATCAGCAACCGCCGAAGGCTTCTTGGGCGCGGTTATGAGAGTTCCGGTCAAGGTCTGCGTGATCGCCTGGAATTTGCCGGTCTTGGGCGCCGCCAAATTGATCGAGGTTCTGCGTGAACAGGAGAACGCGCCCCGTTTCGTCGTATATGGAGACGATGCCGGAGACGTGCCGCGCCTTGCTATGCAGGCAGGAGCTGCGGGGTTCGCATCCCGGTCAGGTGAGGTCGATGTTTTGCTGGAAACTTGTTCGGATGTTGCCCGAGGCAAGATGGTTTTTCCGTTCATCGATGTTCGGAAAATGCAGCAGGATCCAATTCACAGCCTGTCTCGTAAAGAGCGCGTCATCCTTGAAGCGTTGGCCAAGGGCCTATCCAATCGTGAACTTTCGAAGGACCTGCAAATCTCGACAAATACAGTCAAATTTCACCTGAGCAACATCTATGAAAAGCTCTCGGTTAAAAACAGGGCGCAAGCGATTGCATTCTACTATTCTTCTGGCGCTGCCTCAGATTAACAGATTTGCACCTATGGCCGAGCATTTACTAGCTATCACGCAATATGTGGAAGCCCAAGCAGGCCAAAACGCTCGAATTCAAGCTTTCAGAACGTCGCAGCAAACAGGTCGCCACAAAGTTCTTCGCCAAGATGCTGGAGGTCAACGGCCTCCCACGAAAGATTGTCATCGGCAAAAGCAGCACAAACACTGCGGGTATCAAAGCAATCAACAGAATGCTCAAGGGTTTTGGTTGCCCGATACCAATAGAGATGGTCAGGCGGAAGTACCTGAACAATATCGTCGAACAGGACCACCTGTTCATTAAGAGGCGAACAAGACCGATGCTTGGAGTTAAGGCCTTCGCATCAGCCGAGGCAAGCTTGGACGAGATCGAAATTGTGCACATGATTACTCCGAGCCCGTATTTTCAATTCGTCGAATTGCATTAAAAGACCTGCCTGCTGTCAGGCTACGCAGACGCTTTCATCGCTTTTGAGTGGCGACGGAACGCGATGCAAACTCCATGAGGCGCCTGAACTTTGGGCAATCCATATGGGTCTCTGCCGGACAATCCGCCACGTGACGCAACGCATCGCGTAGCCGGGTGAGACCACGGATTTGTTCATCAAGAGTATCTGCGCGCAGGTGCAATTCAGGGCGTGGCAATTGCGGAGTGCCATCATTGGCGAACATGTCCTTGATCTCAGCAAGTGAGAATCCCGCCATTTTTCCTAAAGAGATCAAAGCAAGCTGCGTCGCGACGCGTATCTCGAATTGCCGTCGAAGCCCATTCCTAGCGGCGGACTGGATCAGCCCGATCTCCTCATAAT
The DNA here is from genome assembly GCF_056539625.1 of Ruegeria sp. BA12. NCBI lineage: Bacteria > Pseudomonadati > Pseudomonadota > Alphaproteobacteria > Rhodobacterales > Roseobacteraceae > Ruegeria > Ruegeria sp. BA12. The sequence goes on along the minus strand of NZ_JBQFVF010000008.1, from coordinate 197,826 downwards.
AGCGCAGTGTTGAGGGGGGGACGCCGCTCCTTTTGGACAGGACGCCAATATCAAGAAGTTTCATAGTTGACCTCAAGTCGACTTGAAATGGCAGGATAGCTCCTCACTGGCACATGAGACAAGAGAGTTTACGATGACTGATACAGTGCAGGCGCAATCTTCCATTCCCATCCTGATCACTCTCGCTGCAGCGACATTGACCGCCTCATTGGGTATCAGTATTGCCGCGGTAATGCTTCCGACGCTGACGCGTAGCTTCGCTGCGACAGTTTCCGAGGTGCAGTGGGTCGTACTGGCTTACCTGACATCCGTGACCATCACGATCGTATCCGCCGGGCGGCTTGGCGATCTATTCGGCCACGGTCGCTTGCTGATTGCTGGTCTCATCGTCTTTATTGCAGCGTCGGTTCTGTGCGCTATGGCCCCGAGCCTGGGCTTGCTGATTACTGGGCGCGCGTTGCAGGGGCTTGGCGGAGCGATCCTGATCGCGCTTCCAATGTCTATCGCACGTGATTTTGTCCCGACTGAGCGGTTGGGTACGGCAATGGGATTGCTTGGCACGACTTCTGCTGCGGGGACTGCCCTGGGCCCCTCACTGGGCGGTGTGTTGTTGGCGATGGGCAACTGGCGCATGGCATTCTGGTTTCTTGCCGGCTTTGCTGGTGTCACGCTTATACTGTCTGTCACCGCAATCACGCGCGATTCTGAACGTCCGACAGTATCCTGCCGAGAATTGGATTTTCCGGGAACCATAGTGTTGGTTATTGCACTGGCAGCCTACGCTCTGGCAACCAGTGGCGGAGCCTCACGTATCCCCGTGCCACCGGTTGCATTGTTTTCTGCTGCTCTGATCGCAATCGTCTTTTTTGGGCTTGTCGAAACCCGTGTAGCTTCACCGCTGGTGCCGATGAAATTGCTCCGCGACCAGAGGACAAGTATCGGGCTTTTTTCGAACCTTCTGGTCAGCGCAATCATGATGTCCACTTTGGTCGTTGGTCCGTTCTTTCTGGCATTTTCTCTGGAATTGAACGAAGCGATCATCGGTTTGGTTATGGCAGTTGGGCCGCTGGTCGCTGCGCTCTTCGGGGTTCCGGCCGGATGGGTGACGGACAGGTTTGGTTCGGATCGCGCGATGACCATCGGCCTTGTGCAGACTACGGTTGGTCTGCTGTGTCTGGCGTACCTGCCGGGATACTTCGGTGTCGGCGGCTATTTGGCCGCACTCATCATGTTGACGCCCGGCTTCCAACTTTTTCTTGCCGCTAACAACACAGCGGTTCTGATACACGCCGCCAAAGAACAACGTGGCCGGCTCTCTGGCCTTCTCGGGCTCTCGCGGAACCTGGGTCTGATGACGGGTGCCTCTGCAATACCCACGCTATTCGTCAACATAGTCGGGAAGGGAGATGCCACTAATGCTCCGGCCGCAGATGTTGCCTATGCTTTTTCGATGACTTTCACGGCCACTGCATGTTTGGCCCTGATTGCCCTGGGGCTGGCAATTAGCAGCCGAGCCTAGCGCGCCCGCAATGCGCCGACCCCCGCCGAGTGACGTTGCCGAGAAAGGTAATCCGCGTATTGCGGGGCGATTGTGGAGCAGCCAGAATTCTTGTTTTCGGATCGAAACGGCCTTTGAAGTCACTACGGCAATGCAAAGTGGACGGGCAGGGTTGCTGATCCTCCCCCTCTGAAGTGGTCCGACGTTATGGTTAAGAAAATGAAGGAACCACATGGCGAACAAGCGACCGAAGCCGGAAGAGATTGTATCAAAGTTGCGGCAAGTTGAGTTATTGATGGGCAAGGCATGTCCCGTCTGGATGCTTTGGACCGGTGGCTTGAAGCCATGGAATCTTCTGGAATCCCGTTGTGAGGCACCCTTTACTGATCATGCTTGGATTGCGTGCCGGCATTTCTTTCCTGTTCCGACTTATAAACACTGTTGGGGACCGGCATTCATGTTCACGCCATAATCAAGAGACTGGCTATTCCGTACAGCCCGGCAATGACGGCTCGTGTGTTTGCGCAGCAGGTGAGTTCGTACCCGCCTCAGTTTTCGGTCGCCGCAAATGGCCGGTCTGGTGAAGCCTCACCACGGCTCATAACGGCCTTGCCTAAGTCCGCTATGAGCCGGATGGGTTACATCATCAGTGCCTTTCCTACCAATGCTTGCTTGTTTGGATATTGCGAAACATCAACACCGCGCTCCATCAGTGCTTCGCTAAGTTCTTCCTCGCTCAAGGCTTCGATCGCTTCGGTTGTCATTTTCATGAAATTGATCCGGCGCTTGAGCAGGCCGTTTGTGTCACCAAAAACGTGTCGATCCTCAAACGCGAACTCATCCGCGTATTTGGTCATGAAGTAAGTTAGGAAGGTGTTTAGGCTGGTTCGGACACGGGGATCATCCGCCATCAAATCCGAGGATGCATCAAGCGTTTCTCGCATCAGGGTGACCCAACGCTTGGCCCCTTTGTCGTTCATCAGGGCCATCGCGTTGTGGGTGTGATGGAAACTCAGCCGGAACTCTGCGCCGTGATAGTACGGGCCGCCGCCCATGACATCGATCCACATTGACGCCTGAGTTGTGACATGGTGGTTCAGCCCACCGACCCGTTCAAACACGGACGTGAACCAAGGCTCATCGGCAAAGACACGTTCATAGAACCTATGCACGATGCCGACGATGGGCTCTTGCCCGAGGACGGAATAGAGTTGCCAAAACTGAATGGGCTTGCTCAGGTCACCGGGGGCCGTCAGCGAGACAACCTCTGCCATCCGGAGTGCTTCCGGCGGTAGCAGCCCCTTATCGATTGCCGATTTAATATAGGCCTGCTGGATTCTCTCGCTCATGTAACCATGGCGGGTCGGAAATTTGGGAAGGTCAACACGGAGCATTGGGCGAATTCCTAGAGCGTCTTGATGCCAGAAAAATGATGGCTGGGGCAGGGCAGACCGTCACCGCCCAAATGCCTTGCGGTACTTCTGGATAAAGAGTTCTTTTCCTTTCATCTTCCGTGTGACCCAGTCACCGACAGTCGCAAAGAGCCAACTGTTTCCGATTTTGGGGCCTAGCGGAACGAGGATCGGTGCCATTTTCCAAGGCGCGTAGGGCTTTTGTTTCTCTACGGGTTGCCCGCTGAGGACCTGTTTCAGGGTCTTGATCAGCCAAGGGTTCTGACGAGAGATCGCAACAATCGTCATACTGTCACCGACGTCGGCTATGTCCCCGGCGATGAAGACATTTGGGTACTTGGACGGGCGCAACCAGCTATCCGTCTTAATCCGGCCAGAGGGCGCCACGGTCACCGCGGGCAGCGTTTGCGCCAATGCCGTATTTGGTTTGGACCCGATCACGGGGAAGACCAGATCAGCTTCGATAACGCGGCCATCTGACAGTTTTACTGATCCGGCATAAGGTTTGTCCGCGTGCTGCAGATTCTCTGCCCTTTGACCTACCACGACGTTCACGCCGGCGCGTTCCAGCTTGCGTTTGAGCTCTGCCCCCAGCTTGACGGGATACGTTGGAAACAAGCTGTTGTCAGACGAAACCAAAGTGATGCCCTTACTGGGCTGTGCCGCTGCAATCTCTCCGGCCAACTCGGTACCGACGGGGCCGGCCCCAACGATGACGACCGATTTCGCAGACGCCAGCCGAGCGCTGACATCGGCACTGGCCTTGCGAAAGTCATCCATACTTTCGCCCGCCGGTTTGAAAGGGGCTGCATAAGACGAACCAGTTGCCAGGACGATGTAATCCGCAGGGTAAGCAGAGCCGTCTTCCAGCGTTACCTCGGATTGAGTCACAGTAGCGGCACGGCCGCGGATGACCCGTCCATTCTTCAGCAAGCGGTCGTAAGGCAAAATGATCTGATCCAGCAGATCGGGCTCTAGTAGCGCACGAATGGCCGCTGGCGGCTGCATGAAAGCCTCTCGCTGCTCGATCAGAGTGACATCAGCGTATTCATCCAACTCTTTTGCAACTTCAAAGCCGACGTACCCACCGCCAACTATCACGACTTTCTGCTTGTCCATTCTGTTCCTCATTGCTTTCCGTCCGTCTGAGCCGTAATTAGAAACATAAGATCACAACGACAAGTACGGTCATTTGGGATACTGTCATGGCGCCTGTTGAACCGGATGAAAATTGCCTCATTGAACCTTTGATTGAGGCGATATCGGGTAAGTGGAAGCTCTTGGTCATCTATTGGCTGGCGCAGGAAACCTCGCGGTTCAATCAATTGCAACGAAATCTTGGCAGCATCACGCACCGGACGCTGACCCGCCAGCTTAGCGAGTTGCAAGACGCCGGGTTTGTGTCGCGCAAAGATTTCAAAACGATCCCACCGCATGTGGAGTATAGCCTCACACCTTTGGGCCTAAGCCTGATACCAGTGTTACAAGTTATGCATGATTGGGCAGCGGCAAATGTGGACAAGCTAGCCACTAGGAAGTGAGGGCTTCGTACGTCAATTGTTGCGTATTTGCAGGAGAAAGAAGAATAGTCTGAGGCGCTGCACATCAATGTTCGCTTGTGAATAAACAGAAACGCTGCACTGGACACTTTGATCAAGGTCAGCAAAGGGCGGCTGGCTGCGATCATTCCTCTCGTAACAACGCTTCGTTTCGGTATTCTGTGGGGGTCTTGCCTGTTTGCGAGCGAAAGGCCCGATTGAATGGCCCAAGCGAAGAGAAGCCAACGTCAAAAGCAATGCTGAGCACTGTACGCTCGGCCATTTCCGGCTTTTCCAGCATCGCTTGCGCCTCGTGAACGCGAAATGCGTTCACGAAGCTGGTGAAATTGCGGTGCCCCATTCCTTGATTGATCGCAGACCGTAGCCGATGCTCTTGCGTCCCGAGTTTGGCCGCCATTTGTGCTACGGTCAGCCCTTCCTCTCTCCAAAGACCTGCAGCCATCGCAGTATCAATACGCTTGATCAATGCCGCTTGCGCAGGGTTCGGGTTTATGTCGCGCTGCGAGGCAGCAGAGTGTTCGATCCAAATGTCGGGTGCAACACGCACCGACCAAACCAGGAAGGTCGCTGCAGACAGGCAAATTGCTGATGCCTGTAGCGGGAATACCCAATACGGAAGCACCTGATCCAAATGGGTGATTTCAATCACCGTGATGATTATGCCAAGGGTCAATAGCCAGACCAGAAACCAACGGCGAAACCGGCGGCGTTCGGCAATCAAATCTTCGACCTCGCCTGACACAACAATTTTCAGCATGTGCAAAAAGAAGATCAGCACGCATGCGCCACGAACCACACCGAGTGGAAATTGCAGCTGGGTCAACCAGCTTGTCCCAACGATCAGAACCGCAACTGTGATCTGCCAGGGTCGAATGACGACGTCATCCTGAAACAGCTCAATCGCGGCCCAATAGATCAGAACCGGGATCACGCCCGCGATCATCACAAGTACAAACCGGATTGGCCCCTCGCTCAGATCGATACCCGGAGAGGACACGATCACATAAGGGCCTAGGCTCAGGCACAGCAGCACGACGGCCAGACTTTTCCGGGTTCGGGGTCCGTTTGCCAAAAAGATCACAGCACAGAGAAAGAGAACGCCAACGGCGCTACCACGCAGGAAAATATCGAAGACCGCTAAATCTGACATCACGCGCATAAGCGAAGTGCGAATTGGCTTGCCGGTCAATGGCTGGACCATGTCGAAAATGAAAAATACTCGCCGAAAACTCAAGTTGCCCATCGTTTTTCGAAATCAGAGGGAATCCGATACCCGCCTGCGTCAGGTCGTTTTGCATGTCCTTTCGCACTTGGAGAAGCCAATGACACATCTCACTACACTGCTTTCCGTCTATGCAAATGTCTTTGGCGGAGACTTCTTGCGCTATGTTTTGGGCGCAGGCGGTACGTATCTGTTGATCAATGTCCTTCTGGCACGTCGGCTTGCCGCGCAAAAAGTCCGCCTGTCGGATCCACCCAAGGGCCAGATCCGTCGCGAGATCCTGGTAAGCCTGCGGACCGTTCTGATCTTTACTGCTGCTGGTACATCAATCGTGCTGGGCGCCAGGGCAGGGGTCATCACGATATACCAACAGGTCGCGACATTTGGCTGGGCCTATTTCGCGTTCAGCATCGTGGCGCTGATCGTCCTCCACGATGCGTGGTTTTATTGGACACACCGCGCGCTGCACTACCCGCCGCTGTTTCGGCGGTTCCACCGGTTGCACCATAAATCACACCAACCTACGCCCTTCACCTCCTATAGCTTCGATGTCGGTGAGGCTGTGGTAAACGCGGTTTACCTGCCTTTGGTATTGATTCTCCTCCCGGCGCATCCATTGGCGTTGTTCGTTTTTGTAACCCATATGATGCTGCGCAATGCAGTGGGTCACTGCGGGATCGAGATCTTTCCAGCCGATCAGAAAGGCCGCCCTGTCTTCGGCTGGCTAACAAGCGTCACCCATCACGATCTGCATCACGCTTATGCCGGTTACAACCTCGGCCTGTATTTTTCTTGGTGGGATCGGCTGATGAAGACGGAACATCCCAAGTACCTCACCGAGTTTGCCCGCGTTGCGCCGCGCATCCGGCCTGTTGGTCTGAAAGCAGCACTTCTGTTTGTAGCGATTGTTGGGGGTCTGGCAGCCAGTCGCGGCGATGCCTTCGAGCTCAGTGGTCGCTACGCGTCGCCTGGTCTTGGTATCATAGTTGAATTCGAGGATTGTGGCGCGGATGGTGCCACCAGATGCGGTCGGTTGCTCTGGAGTTGGGAGGGGCAGACACCCCATGCGAAGAGAGGCGATTTGATCCTGACGGATCTTGTGTTCAACGGTACTGCCTGGGAGGGAATGCTGCGGGACCCAGAATCCGGGCGGACATATCGAGGCACAATCAGACAAGCGAGCCAACATCGGCTTATCCTCAAGGGCTGCGCCGGCATCATCTGTGCAAGCCAGACATGGCACTCTACAAACTACCTTCGATCCGTACTTTCTGAACACGGAGGTTAACTCCACGCATTGCGTGTGAACACGTTACCAAATCGGCGTCGGGACCGTAATGCGATAGGCGGCTTTGTCAAAGTTGCGCTGGAGGGCCAGTGTGTTCCATGGATGTCTCCTGTGGGCTGAGCTTATCAAATGACGTAAATTGAAGTAACGTATTTTGGTTAACAGCAGGTCTTGTTTTTAAGATGGAAAAAGTGCTGGGACTTGGCGGGTTTTTCTTCAGATCTGAGGATCCTCCCGCGTTGGCAGATTGGTACCGCGATCATCTGGGAATTGATCTTGTCCCCAATGATTATGAAACGCCCTGTTGGACACAGGAAGCGGGCGAAACTGTCTTTGCCCCGTTCGAGAAGGTGACCGAGTATTTCGGAAATCAGGAAAAGGCATTCATGTTGAATTTTCGTGTTCGCGACATTGAAAAAATGATTGCGCAGTTGGAATCCAAAGGTGTCGAAGTGCGTCGCGATCCAGATTCTCCTTATCCGAATGGCAAGTTTGCGTGGCTCAATGACCCTGAAGGCAATCCGATTGAGCTTTGGGAACCTGCTTAATTTCTGGGCCCACTGGTTTAATTATCCCGATCCTGTCGGCGTAATAAAGCGCCGCGAGTTTCTGTGCTGCACAATGACTGGATTTCTTCAGATGATCGACGGGAAGATATCGGTCCTCCGGGCGCAATGCGTGTTGCAATTGCAGAACCACGGTATCGAGCCAAACATCCAAATTGGTTGGCCGTCGGATTTGCATGTGCTCGCGCGTCCTTGCAGCATGTATCAAAAGGACGGAGGTAATTATGATCTATGCAATCACGATCTATGGAGAGGCGGGCGTGTTTGAGGCTCTGCCGAGAGACCGTCAGGATGAGGTAATGTCGGGCCATGGTGCACTGCAAACAGCGTTAAATAAGCGGGGGGAGTTTGTTTCGATAAAGCTGATGCCGCCGACCTCTGCAGTGATGGTCGAACCGGCCGCCAGCGAGGGCACCGCGCCGCTGATTACCGACGGTCCGTTTGCCGAGACGAAGGAGAACTTCCTTGGGTTTTACGCTGCCGATTTCAAAGATCTTGATGAGGCTTTGGAATACGCAAAGATGATTTCCTCACCCGTTGCGCGGCTCGAAGTACGGCCTGTGGCCTGGGCCGGGGGTGTCATTTCATCGGAGTAGCTCATGTCGGACTGGCTGGAGGCCACATTCGCCCTACAACGCCCACGTGCCATTGCGGCCCTGACTCGGGTGTTTCGCGATATCGATACGGCCGAAGAAGCCTTTGCCGATGCGTGCCTTAAGGCGCTGACGGTTTGGCCCAAGGATGGCGCGCCCCGTGATCCGTTGGCGTGGCTACTGACGACCGCCCGCAATGCGGGTCTTGACCATATCCGCAAATCCCAACGCCGCGCGGCAATTCTGTCGCGCCACACAGAGGAGTTTCAACCAGCGCCCACCGAAACACCTGACCCTGATGAGATGCGCGACGATGTCTTGCGACTGTTGTTCGTATGTTGCCATCCGGAATTGGATCAACGGGATCAGATTGCCATCGCTCTACGCGTGGTCGCGGGGTTGAGCGTCGACGAGATTGCCAGCGGATTCCTGGTTAAACCAAAGACAATGGAACAGCGGATCACCCGTGCCAAAAAGAAGATTGCGAGCAACTCGGTCGCTTTTGAAACGCCCAGCCCGGCAGAGAGGGGAGCGCGGCTGGGTGAAGTTTCCCTGATGGTCTACCTGATGTTCAGCGAAGGGTGGTCGACTTCGGCCGGTCCCAAACAGATGAAGCTTACATTGTGTGAAGAGGCCATCCGCCTCGCCCGCCTGCTTGTGGCGTTGTTCCCGGCCATGGGTGAGCAGTCTGCCTTGTTGGCGTTGCTGTTGCTCCAGCACGCCCGTCGGCGGGCACGTATCGATGCGGATGGAAAGCTTGTCGCGTTGGACGATCAAGATCGCGACCTTTGGGACCGTTCGGACATCGCCGAGGCAACGGGCCTTTTGCAAAAAGCCCAACGTATTGGTCATCGCGGGGTCTATATCATCCAGGCCGCAATCGCTGCGGCCCACGCCCGCGCGGCCTCATCTGAAGACGCCGACTGGGCCTTGATAGAGAGCCACTACGCCGCCCTTCATGCGCTGCAGCCGACCCCTGTGGTTAAACTCAACCAGATCGCTGCACAGGCCAAGTTGCACGGCCCGCAATATGCGTTGAAGGCGATGGAGGTAGTGGCAGAGGATCTGATCACCTATCGCTGGTATCACGCGATGCGGGGCGGCCTGTTGCAGGAAACTGGCGACCACAAAGCCGCCATCGCCGCCTTTGAGACCGTGATGACACTCGCTCCAACGGGCCCTGAACGCGTTGTGATCGCAGATAAAATCGCGATCAGCCAAAAAGAACTGCGCGGCGTGTAGGAAAGCCGGCACCTCGCGCGTCCTTGGATCAGACCCGTATGTGGCGGGCACAACCAAGGGAGACACCCATGAGTATTCTAGAGATGACAACTGTCGGCAATTCCGGATGGATCGGGCATTCCGGACCGGATCAGGGCAAAGCCAAAGCCTTTTATCAGGATGTGTTGGGCTGGGCGATAAACGACATGCCGATGCAGGACGGGTCGAGTTATTCGGCCGCAGTGGTGGGCGAGACGCCCATTGGTGGCTTTTCACCGATGCCTGAGGACAATGGAAGCTGGACGATCTTTTTTACCGTGGACGACGTGGATGCGAGTGTTGCAAAGGCGCAAGCCAAGGGTGCCGCGGTCATTCAGCCTGCGATGGATATGCCGGGGGTCGGGCGCATGGCGACGCTAACCGACCCGCAGGGCGCGCGGTTCGCGCTGATTACCTATGAAAGCATGGCGTCCTAAGCGTCGCTCGAAAGGAGGGATCAGATGGAACAACTGCCCCAAATTGCGCTGATCGTGACAGCGGTGTTTGTCTTGATGAGCATTCCCATGGCAATCGCCGTTGGCGTGCGTCGTGCCAGGACTGGGATACTTTTGCTCCATGGTGAGGATGAGGGACTGCTACGCCTGATGCGGGCACACGGGAACTTCATCGAATATGTCCCGCTTGCCCTGCTTGCCCTCGCGGGTGCCGAGATTGCGGGAACGGCACCCTGGCTCATAGCTGTCTGTGGTGGGGTTCTGCTGCTAGCCCGCCTCATCCACTACTTCGGTTTGCGCGCATCAGCAGAAAGCAAAGGACGCGCAATTGGGGCGGCCCTGACGACCTTGACTATGATGGTGCTGGCTTTCGCCATCCTCTGGCAACTCGGCACAGCCGCCTGATGCCGGTAGATGAAAACCTTAACACTCGTGTGCGCGATGCTTTGGCCGCGCATGCAGGCATCTCCGAAAAGCGGATGATGGGCGGCCAGTGTTTCTTTTAAACGGCAACATGCTCTGCGGCGCGCGCCGTCACAAAGATGGGGTCGGTCGGTTCATGTTCCGGGTGGGTAAGGCGAACGAGAGCATGGCGCTGAAGGATCCAATGGCTAAGGAAGTGATCCATGGAACCCGTAAACTGGGGGGCTTTGTATATGTTGAAGAGGGCGACTGCGATGACCCAGCATTGCGACGCTGGGTAGAACTTTGCCTCGAACACGCCGCAGCCCTCCCGGCGAAAGACTGAATGGAGGATGTGATGGCTACATTTGAGAGTTTCTCGTCTGAGGCACTTGGTTTTCTTGAGGGTCTTAAGGCCAACAACACGAAGGATTGGTTCGCAGCGCACAAGACAACCTACGAAACCCAGTTGAAGGACCCCAGCAAGCATTTTGCCGACGGCATGGCTGGCGCATTGCAAGACCTGACTGGGCAGGGCCACCGCAGTAAGATCTTTCGCATCTACCGTGATGTCCGGTTCTCCAAGGACAAGACGCCCTACAACGCACACCTGCATATTGCGTTCATTCCGCAGGGCAACGCGGTTCAACCACCGATGTGGTTCTTTGGGCTATCGCCCGAAAAACTGTCCCTTGGCTGCGGGGTATTTCAGTATGACAAAAATGCACTGGACGCGTTCCGCACGGCAATGGCTGGTCCAAAAGGGGCAGAGTTGATCCAGCTCACTGAAGATATGCGACAGGATGGTTTCCGGATCGAGGACCCAGAATTGAAACGCGTTCCGACTGGCTTTGACAAAGATCATCTCCACGCAGAGGCATTGCGCCGCAAGGGCTTTGCCGTTTGGATGGACGCCGGGGCTCCTGCGTTTGTTATCGAACCGAACCTCATAGAACGAACGTCTGTGTTATTCGGGAAACTCATGCCGGTGTTTCAATTGCTTTCCAGGGTCATGTAGCCAAGAATTTGCGCTCGCAGCGAGCGGCAGCTTAGACGAGTTGCACTGCGGCGAAGTAGTCCTGTTCCGGATCGCCGATCAAGTTGTCGAACGGCATTGCAAAACATCGCAACGGGCAAGCGCTGTTTTTGACTTCAACCTCTCCCAATTCCTCGAGCCTGATATAAATGCGAGGGCGGATTTGATCCTTTGCAGCGCGCGAAAGGCATATTCCACCTGGTGCCGCCAACCGGGCACCTCAGCACTTAGTCCACAGCGGTCCAATCCTGACATCCACCCTACCTTCAGGATGCTGCGGCGCGCCCCGTCGAAGGAGACATGCGCTGAGAGTGCAAATTCCGGAAGTAGTTGAATTCATACATAGCTGACAATGCCACCCTGCAGCGCATTCACGATCAGCTTGCGCGATTTCGTCGAATTTCGGGAACCTTTCCGTGTTTCCTGCATCTAAGGAACCAGGAACGCACTAAAGCGAACCCGGTGAAACCCTTGGAAAGGACCAAACCATGTTCAGAAAAACCGTAGTTGCTTTTGGATTTATTGTCGCTGCCGCCCCAACTGCTAAGGCTCACGATGAACAAGCTCTCGCCAATGCCCCAGCCGGCGATCCTTATGTGAAAGTGAGCGACGTATTGCCATTGCCCGAGTTCATCCCTGGTCTGGGAACGCTCTTCGTCGACCCAACCACTCTGCCCGCAGGTCCGTTCCTCGCATATGATCGCGACGGTCGATTGTCAGCCACGGTCTACATGACACCACTCGACGATCTGCAAAACGGTGCATCATTTGACGGATTGAACATCGGTTCACACACCGTCAGCTCGACAGATATCTATTTCAATGCCGGGCATCCCGGCGTGGACAAGCCGCACGCGCATGTCGTGCTGTTTCACGACGAAAACGCAAAAGAGCGTCTGGCCGAATGATCTGTACGCGCCGTCATGCTGTATGGCTTGGGGGATTGGCCGTTGCTTCCGTCGCCAGTTCGCGGATCGCGCTTGCGCAACCGATCGCCACGGTTGAGATGCGCGGCAGCCCGCGCGGCGAACGTATCTGGTATGATCCTGTTGGACTTGCTGTGTCTTCAGGCACCACCGTCCGGTTCACCAATCGTGATCCCGGCAACAGTCATACAGCAACCGCCTATCATCCGGCGAACTATGATCGAAGGCGACGCATTCCCGCTGCGGCCGACCCGTGGGACAGTGACTTTTTGCTTCCGGATGAGTATTTTGAAGTCACCCTGATTACGCCAGGTGTATATGACTACTATTGCCTGCCACACGAAATGGCGGCGATGGTTGGTCGCATAGTAGTTGGAACCCCGAGCGACGCCGGCTGGGAGGGAAGTTCACACGACAAGAGCGATGTTTCGGAAGATACTCTGACAGCTTTGCCTTTGGTAGAGAGGATCCTTTCGGAAGTTACCGTTCGCAGGGAGGACTGATCATGAAGGTCCAAACAAGCCTCACTCAACAAGCAACCAGCGATGCGGCCAAATCAGAAGCTGAGCTTGTAAATGCCGCGCGTGAAGGAAGCGAGCTGGCGGTACGGGAACTTATCCGTCGCTTGAACCCCCGCCTGTTTCGCGTTGCCAGAGGTATCGTTGACAGCGACGCCGAGGCAGAAGAAGCGCTGCAGGAGGCTTATCTGTCGGCGTTCAGCAAACTGCAGGGTTTTCGTGAGCATGCCAGCTTTTCCACCTGGATCACCCGGATCGTGATCAACACGTCGCGTATGCAGCGCAGACGAGAGCGTACTGCTGAAGAGTACAACACCGTGGTCGAAACCAGTGCACCGAGTGTGATTATGTTCCCCGGACAAAATTCTGAACTCCCCGACGCAACGCTTGGGCGCGCGCAATTGAGAGATTTGCTTGAATCCGCCGTTTCCGATCTGCCACCCCATCTGCGACTGCCGTTTCTGCTGCGCGAAGCAGAGGAAATGAGTATTCATGCCATCGCCACCGAGCTTCAGGTCAACCCGATAACAGTAAAAACACGCCTCTTTCGCGCCCGTCGCAGGTTGCAAACTACAATTGAAAACCGGGTCCGGGGCGGCTTCGAAGCAATTTTCCCGTTTGGAGGCAAACGATGCGCCAACATGACCAATCTTGTAGTAGCGAGATTGCAAGAAGTCGGCGTTCTATGACGCATTTCTTTCGGCTCAGATCGACCATCCTGCAAACCGCGCTCAGGACTTTTTCCCCGGCAACAACGCAAATGCGGCGGCAGATTGACAACGATCAATTCCTTCGCGCCAAAGGAAGCTTAGGAAAACCCGTGTGGTAAACCTTGCTAAAACAGCAGGAGGTCTGTTTGTCGAACCCTCAAAACCCTATTCTGCTATGCTCTACCGCGTGACGGGCGCGCTGCGGGTTGCCCTGCTTACGCCCCTGTCGCGTTCTTTGACCTTTGTTGCGCAAAAACGTGAACTGTGTCGCCAGCGTCTCGACCGAAATGTTGGGCGAGGAGCCTTGGCGGATGACTTTCTGCCCAGCGCTCCTGATTTCCAGCTCAGCGACGGGTTCCTGATTGACATACGTGGCGCGGAGTGATCAGGGCTGACCAGCGCAACACTATGACTTTGCGCAAGATCGTCCCATACCGAGTCCTGTTTCCCGCGGCATTTCTTTACGCGTTGTTCACGATTGCCCTCTGGCCCCTAAGCGCATGGATTGATGGTTTTGGTCCAGCGTTTGAGCCTGCAATTATCTGGCACGTTCACGAGCTGATTTTTGGCTTTGTTGGCGCGGCGATTGGTGGGTATCTGCTGACGGCATTGCCAAGCTGGACAGGCCGACCGCCGGTTCAGGGTGGAGTTCTGATCACATTGTTGGCGTTGTGGGCCCTTGCGCGTGTTGCTATGGCGCTGGCGGATTTCGTGCCTTCCGGGCTGCTTGTCGTCTTCAATGCCGGGTATTTTCTCTTACTGGCGGTTGTAATCGGAATTCAACTTCTGTTGGCGGGCATCTATCAAAAGCTTGGCTTTGTGTGTGCGATAGTGGGGCTTGGTATCGGTGAATTCTTGTTTTTGACCGCGACGCTGATGGGGTCCCCGTCCAGAAGCCTGGAAATGGTTGATGTATTTCTGCTTGGTCTCGCATTGCTGATGATCAACATCGGATTGCGCGCAATTCCGGCTTTCACAGGCAATTGGCTTACTCTCCACGACCGCGTCGGGCCTTTGGTCCCGAGCACTCAGTCTTTGGTCGTACCGCAGGTGCTGTTAGGTTTGGCCATTGCGGCCAGACTGATTGGCGCATCAGACTTGGCATATTTCGCGATGATTTGTGCGGCATTGGCAGTTTTGTGGTCAATGCTCACATGGCGGACGCTGGCGATAATCCGGAACCCATTGCTTGTGGCACTGCACCTGGCCTTTTTCTGGGTACCCTTTGGTTTGATCGCCGTGGGTTTATCGGGGATTGCACCGTCGTTCTATCCTAGGGCGGACGCCTTGCATGCCATCACAATCGGCGGAATGGCCGGAATGATTATGGCGATCGCAGGCCGGGCAGCAGCGCATACCGCCGAAGGTGGCTTGAGGGCCAATTGGGGGTTTACCATTGGAGTTTGGGCGATCTGGATTGCAACCTGCATTCGCATTGCGGCACCGGTTTTTCCGGGTCTTCCTCTCGTACTCTGCGTTGCTGTGCTGTGGTGCCTTGGCTGGACTGCTTTTCTGATCGGATTTATGCCTGCTCTCAGAGGAACACCACGGCGCCCAGTTTTGAGCGGCCGCAGGCATCAGACGAAAGTGAGTGCGGCATACACTGAAAGGACAGAGGGATGAAAATTGCATACGTCTCTTCGCAGAAACGGGGCGAAGCTGACAGGTTGTTATCGGAACTGGCCGATGAGCTGAACAACAACGGGTTTGAACTGCGCGGAATCGTGAAGGAGGCGAGCCATTCGCCCATTTATCAGGATGGGTGCGATATGAGCGTGCGAGTACTGCCAGATGGAGCGGTCATCAAGATTACGCAGAACCTCGGTGTCGGCTCGGAGGCGTGTAGATTGGATCCCAGTGCGCTTGCCGAAGCCGTGGCGCAGGTGGAGCAAAGCAGTTTCGAGAACGCCGATCTGTTCATACTGAATAAGTTCGGCCCCGAGGAATGCGCTGGCCGTGGATTCCGCTCGGTGATGGGCAAGGCCTTGGAACACGGTGTTCCGGTGCTGGTTGGCGTAGGGCCTGCATCCATCCCACAGTTTCAGGCCTTCGCTGACGGCCTTGCCATATCGCTGCCGGATGACGCCGTATCACTTCTTGACTGGTGCCTGACGCGCAATTAACAGCCAGCTCAATTTGAACGGTTCCCTTGGCGCTGTTGCATTAACCGGCATTGGCAGCGATGGTTCCCGTCTGATCTTCGATCCTTGAAGCCTACGACGAGCCGGAAACCCTCCTCTATGCAAAAAACCTGAATTGTCCCATTGCTGCTGACGTCAGACACGTATGGGCGAATTCTACACCTGGCTTAAAGACGCTGAAGAGGACCCGGCGACAGCAGTCCTCAGGGGATTTTGTGCGTGAAAACTATCCGCTGCAGACCGGTGTGAAAGTTCTGGTACGGGAATCTCAGCACCCAAACTCGTCACGCTTGAACGCGCGCGAGAGCAAATGGCTGCAGTATGATTAACGGCAGTAGTGGGCTCTCATCGCAGGTTCGCAATCGTTCTGTGAGCGTAAAGATCTAGCGATCAGTCTTGTCGCACATCGTAAGTCTCGCACAACAAGCATCAAACAAATGCCTATCCTTCAAAAAATTTCATCTGTTTTTTCGCTTTGTCCCAAGAAGCCCCTAACCTTCTGCTCGAGAGGCTTCTTCCAGCTTCACACCGTTGTTCAACATGCGCCTAGGTTCGTTTGTCCCTGGGATGACCAAGTCCATCAAAAAACTTGTTTTCCCGGCTCATAGGATCTTGGGCATCGGTATGCCCCATCCTGGATTTAATTCGGCTCAGCCCGCGTTCGCACTGTGCCGCTAATGGGCGCATTTCCAGCTCAGTTGAAATCTCCAAGGCACGCTCATAGCATTTCATCGCGTCGTATTCCTCACCTGCGCCTGCATTGCTTAAGACTTCGCCCATCACAAACAAACCAAATGCTTCGTGACCGCGTTCACCACGACTGCGCGCTATTTCGAGTGCGCGACCGAGACGTTTGGATGCGTCTTCAATGCGACCGGCTTTGAGATATCCGAAGGCCAGCTGGGTAAAAACCAGGGACTTGAACAAACCAAGCCCGATGTCATCATACAACTGACAAGACTGTTCAAGCCTCGCCAGGCCCGTCTCAACCTCTCCTGCCAGGATTTCAGCAAACCCAAGAAATCCGTTCGTGAAGGGGGATAGATAGGTGAGACCCCAAACGTCGATGATCGAACTCGCGTTGCCAAGAGTCGCACGCGCAGCCGCGATGTCACCACGTACAATCTGATAATAGCCAATATCGTAACCGATATGCGCGCGGTTGAAAGGATTGTCTTGAAGATTCGCAAGCGCGACGGCTTGTTCTGCATGATGTGAAGAACGTTCAAATTCGCCACGCTCGGCGTAAGACCAGACCAACCAGGACCGGGCGATAATCGCAGGTGCAAAAGGCAGCCCACACTTTTCGAGCGCAGCATCGCCAGGCAGATTTGAAACAACACGTTCGAAGTATTTCTCGGCTGTGCGCAGTTCACCAGAGGTTACGAATGTACAGCCAAGGTAAAAATCAGCCGCAACTTCCAGCGACCGATCACCGGAATTCCGAGCAATATCGCGCCCGCGTTCGGCGGCCGCCTTGGAGTCAGCCGAGCGTCCGACTTGCCACAAACTTGCGCCACGATAAACGGAAACCCAACCAAGGCGCACATCGTCTTCCAACGTGAGCGACAACTTCTCAGCTTCGTCAAGTGGATCTAGAATAGCGGCGAACTGCCCCAGTGCCCAAAGAACGTTCCGCAGCGCAAATTTCGTATCTATTGCTGCGGTCGCAGTTTCGGCATCCACTTCAAATTTTTTGCGCGCGTCGAGCGCCCTGCGAAACTGGCCTGCTGCTTCGCGCAGCGCCGAGCGTTCAACCGCGTCTTCGCCTGCTCTGCGAAACTCTCGGAAAGCACGCGGCCAATCCTCGCCAAGAAAGGCGTGATGGGCCACAATTCCTGCGGTCTCGCCATTGTTATCAGAACTTTTTCTTTCAAGCAGATCGGCAAATGCTGAGTGCAACTCGTGGCGTCGGCTCTTTAATAGGGTGGAGTAGGCAGCATCTTGGACGAGAGCATGCTTGAACATGTAGCTTGCCGTTGGCGGAACGCCCATGCGGAGTATCAATCCAGATTCAACAAGCTTTTCAAGCGCTTGCAGGCAGTCCATGTCGACCTCTGCCGACAAGTCCACAATGTCCTTGTGATCGAATTCACGCCCAATGACGGACCCAATCTGAGCAATCGCTTTTGCCGACCCAAGCCGATCCAGGCGTGCTGAAAGCGATGTGTGAAGCGTGGCGGGAACAACATCCCCACTGCTCAACCCCGCCTCTTGAAATGCCTTGGTCAGTTCCTCGATGTAGAGCGGCACGCCATCGGCACGTTTAATAATTTGCGCGGCGGCTTCCTCGCTCACGTCTCCCCCAGAAACGGAGTTTAAAATCCGCAAAGATTGCCGCCGACCGACCCGACTAAGGACAATCTCACGCCAATAGCCGCAGTCGTTCCAATCAGGCTGAAATTCCGGTCGGTACGTTAGCAATAACATGATTGGCGCTTCAGCGGCCTCAGAAATCATGTTTTGCAGCAGCTCCAGCGTCGACGGATCGGCCCAATGGATGTCTTCAATAACTATGATGATCGGGTGCTGTGCGCTCATACGCAGCACTTGATCTATCAGGCAGCGAATTATCGCGCGGCGCAATTGCACCGGAGGGAAATCCGGGGCATCGTAGCGCCCTTCAGTTTCTACCCTTAACAGCGACGCGATCAGAGGCACGCTTTCGGTCAACGGGATATCCGTCAGCCCCAGTATGTTCTCTAGTTTTTCAAGTTGCGCCGCTACCGAGTCCTGTTCTGCAATCCCGGCTGCTCTCCGCATCCCGGTGATCAACGGAAAAAAGGCATCGTTGGTGTGATGAGGAGAGCATTGGTAACGATAGCCGAAACGCCTGTCTCCAGAGATTTCGTGCCGCATTTCTTCTACCAATCGCGATTTGCCGATGCCCGGATCTCCGGTCAATGAAATCACTTGACCCGATCCTGCCTTTGCTTGCTGCCATGCATCACGAATTAAGTGAAGGTCCGAAGCTCGTCCAACCAATGGCGTTGAACCTTGGAACCGGGATGCTTCAAAACGTGTTTCGACAGTTGTTTCCGTGCCGACGCGCCAGGCTTGTACAGGCTCGTCAAACCCTTTCAATTCATGTTGGCCAATGTCTTCCACTTCAAATCGGCGGCCCAAGAGTTGACGGGTTAATGGGCCAACAACAATTTCGTATGGCCGCGCCAGGCGTTGAAGCCGGTCAGCCAAGCCGGGTGTTGCCCCGATGACGGCGGCGTCATCATTCATGACATCGCCAACTATTGTTCCAATAACAACTTCTCCGCTAGCTGCACCTGCACGCGCTTGGAGTTGCCGTCCGTCTTGTGAGTGAATTTCCTGAATTGCTGCAAAGGCATCTTTTGCTGCCTTTACTGCTCGTTCAGCTTCATCTTCATGGGCTTCGGGCCACCCAAAATAGGCCAAAACGCCATCTCCGAGAAATTTGGCGACATAGCCTTGATACCGAAGGACAGCTGATACAACTGCCGACTGGTACTTTGTGACCAGATTCCGCATCTCTTCAGGGTCCAGCTGTCTTGAGAGGACAACGGAATCCACAATATCAACGAACAAAACAGTAAGCAGCCGCCGCTCGGGTGCTGCGTTTTCAATCGTGTCTTTCTTTACGGCTTGTGCCGCTGGCGAAATGGCCGCAAGCAGGCGACGACGGTGCCCAAGGCTGAAGCCAAGGTCTTTCAAGTCCTCGTCATTCAGATGGCGCAGAGTCTCAATGTCGACGTCGTTTTCTTCCAACAACGAAGCATAGCTCTCCAATCCCAGGCGACTCAGCCAGGCACGCAATCGTTGATCCACGTTGCCCCCCTCAGGTTTTTCGGTCTTATTGTATCACATCACAGAGAATTTATCTTTCGTATTGACAGTGTGATGGCCAGAGCCATTGGATGAGGGTCACAATGTCAATCGTTGTGCCAAGCCGAGAATTAGCGCATTCCACAGCATTTTTTGCGGCACTGCCCCTAAAAAACCCATCCAGTGCTGCGGCGTTTCACCTAAAATCCAAAATAATCGCAACAAGTTTCAATAACCTGCGGCGTTTATGCAATCAGCTTCTAATTGGGGAATTTTGGAGCCTTTCCGAAATGGTTTTGGCAGCTTGGACAACCGACGCCGCCAGACCTTCAAGCTTGTTTTCGGGAAATCTTGTAACTGGACCGGAAACCGAAACGCCCGCAACAACTTTGCCCAGCGAGTCGAAGATAGGCGCAGCAATACAACGCATACCCAAAAACCGTTCTTCATCGTCCAAAGCCCATCCACGCTGTCTGGACTTGCGGAGTACTGACTTCAGCTCTTGCAGGTCTGTAATGGAATTGGGCGTCTGGCGGACTAGTGTTTGTGGGGCCAAAAGGGTCTCAACCGCGGCCTCGTCCATAAATGCCATCATAGCTTTTCCCACACCGGATGTGTGAAAGTACGCCGCAGTTCCGTTTTTGAAAGAAGCCCTAATTGGGTTATCGGATTCGACCTGAATGAGAAACAATAGCTGCCCACATTCTTCGATTGCCAGATTTGCTGTCTCACCGGTGTCTTCTGACAGCGTGCGCATCACTGACGGCGCGACTTCGAGCAAATTTGATCCATCTTCAAACGTACTGCCGATCCGATAGGCCTGCGGTCCAATTCGCCATTTGCCTTGCTCGGCATAATGAACAACCATGCCTCGCTGCTGCAACGTGGTCAGAAGCCTGTGTACCGTCGCAACTGGGATTGCCGTGACTCTGGCCAGTTCCGCAAGTGTCGCGCAGCGCGTATCTGAGAGAGCGATCAGCACGCGAATGCCGCGATCCAGCGCAACAACGGGCGATGTTTCGGCTTTCTCCTCATTCGCTTTTAGGCGCGGGCGTCCTCGGCGAAGCGGGTTTTTTTGTTCATTCATACTCAGGGCAACCAATGCTCAGTTTCTTGCTGAAAGATTCTAGCTCGTTCAGCGGGGTAAAAAAATGAAAAATAAAAATATAAAATAATCAATAGGTTGAATAGATTTGTTGTCCAAATTTCAAGAGTATTCCAAAATATTTTGAAATATTTGGAATCTGTCTTATCGTTACTCCTATCCGCTGGAGAGCGGATTGGTGCCAATGCCGAGGCAAAATCGGTCAAGGCCCAGTTAAGGGAGGAAACATGACAAAATCTTTGAACCGCAGAAATTTTCTGCGTGGCTCTGCTGTTGTGGGCGCCGGTGCGCTTGCAGCTCCAGCTGTCCATGCTCAGGAAGGAACCAACCTTAAGATGCAGGCCGCCTGGGGAGGCGGTATTTTTCTGGAAAACGCGCAGTCTTACGTTAACCGCGTGAACGAAATGTCCGGCGGGAAACTCACGATCGAACTGTTGCCCGTGAATTCCGTCGTAAAAACAAGCCAGATGCAGGATGCTGTTCACCGCGGCGTTCTGGATGCTGCGCACTACGTGCCGGCCTATTGGTACTCTAAGTCGAAGACAGCGTCGCTCTTTGGAACTGGCCCCTGCTTTGGCTGGTCCAGCCAGGAAGTTCTGGGTTGGGTGAACTATGGTGGTGGTCAGGAACTATTCGACGAATTGATGGGCATTCTGGGCCTCAATGTCGTATCATTCTTCAACTCACCCATGCCGGCTCAGCCGCTTGGCTGGTTCAAAGAAGAAATCACAAGCGCAGATCAAATGAATGGCCTGAAGTACCGCACCGTTGGTCTTGCGGCAGATGTTTTGCTTGAGATGGGAATGTCGGTCGTACAGCTGCCGGGAGGTGAAATTCAGCCAGCAATGAAGTCAGGTCTGATCGACGCGGCGGAATTCAACAATCCAACGTCGGACCGTGACTTTGGGATGCAGGATGTGTCCAAGCATTATCACCTTGCGTCGTTCCACCAGAGTCAGGAATTCTTCGAGGTCACGTTCAACAAGGACAAATACAACGCCCTTGCGCCTGAGCTTCAAGCCATTTTGAAGTATGCGTCAGAAGCCGAAAACTCCAACTTCTACTGGAACAACACCAAGCGCTATTCCGAGGATCTGGTCACACTGGCAGAGGAGCAGGGCGTTAACGTATATCGCACCCCCGACAGTGTGATGCAGGCACAGCTGAATGCTTGGGATGTGGTCGTTGAACGGATTGCCAACGAGGATCCGTTCTTCGCAAAGGTAATTGAAAGCCAGAAGGCCTATGCGAAGACCGTGATGAATTATCTCAACCTGAACCAACCGGACTACAAGCTTGCGTACAAGCACTACTTCGGTTGAGGCCTGAATACCTTTGAAATGAGGAGGTCGCGTTGTGGCGCGGCCTCCTGAACTCCGGGCAGAACAGGCGAGGAACTGACCTTGATCAAGACAATCCACGCCATCGAAGGGCTAAGCCAATGGGTCGGCAAAGCCTTTGGATGGTGCATCCTAATTCTGACACTTTCCGTGTCTTACGAAGTGTTCGTCCGGTATGTGCTGAACAAGCCCACCGTCTGGGCGTTCGACATGATGGTCCAGATGTATGGCGCGTTGTTTCTGATGGCCGGGGCCTATGCGTTGGCGCAAGACGCGCACGTCCGCGGCGATGTTCTGTACCGGCTGTTCTCTGTCCGCTGGCAGGCTCGGGTCGATTTTGTTCTATACATTCTGTTCTTCTTTCCCGGGATGTTCGCTTTGTTCTGGTACGGGTGGGAGATCGCGAAAGACAGTTGGCGCTATGAAGAGGTCAGCTGGAACAGCCCTGCGCGCATCCAGATTTACTTTTTCAAAACCCTGATCCCGGTCGCTGGTTTCCTTCTTATGCTTCAAGGCCTTGCCGAAATGGCCCGGTGCTGGCTGGCGATGCGAAATGGCGTCTGGCTCGAGCGGCTCGATGACGTGCGCGAAACCGAAGACATGTTGATGGAAAATACCATCGACAAAATTCGAACAACTGGCACTCAAGAAGGAGGTCGCAGCGATGACTGATCCACAAGTCGCCATCCTGATGCTCAGCCTCTTCATTGTTTTGGTGCTGCTGGGTTTTCCCATTGCGTTCACGTTGCTCGCCATGGGTGTCGGTTTTGGGTACTACGCCTACTACCAGTCCGCGCCCGAGACCATTGCGGACATCTTCAACAACAACATCTTCTACCTCCTGAACCAAAACACCTACTCGGTGATGGAGAATGATACGCTAGTTGCCATCCCATTATTCCTATTTATGGGATACGTGGTCGAGAGGGCGAATATCGTCGATCGCCTGTTCTTCTCGCTCTACATGGCGGCGCGAAATCTACCGGGCTCGTTGGCCATTGCGGCGCTGCTGACCTGCGCAGTTTTCTCGACCGCGTCTGGGATTGTTGGTGCAGTTGTTACTCTGATGGGTCTGCTGGCCTATCCTGCGATGGCGAATGCCGGGTATCAGCGCAGCTTCGCCTCTGGCGTTATCTGCGCGGGCGGAACTTTGGGAATTCTGATCCCACCGTCGATTATGCTGATCGTCTATGCCGCCATTGCAGAGCTATCACCATTGCGCCTGTATGCTGCGGCTGTTTTCCCGGGTCTTTTGTTGGCGGGGTTATACATCGTCTATGTGATGGTGCGCGTCTGGATAAACCCGTCGCTGGCACCTAAACCACAAGAGGAAGACATTCCTCCGAAACGGCAGATTTATATGGATTTGCTGGTTTCCTTTGTGCCTTTGACCGTTTTGATTATGCTGGTGCTTGGCTCTATCCTTGGTGGTCTGGCGACCCCGGCTGAAGCGGCGGCAATGGGCGCATTGGGCGGTTTGGTTCTGGCGATGCTGTATCGATCGCTCACTTGGGACAAAGTCAAACAGAGTGTCTTTCTCACAGCTAAGGCAACGGCCATGGTGTGCTGGTTGTTTGTTGGCTCTTGGACCTTCGCCTCGATCTTTTCCTATCTTGGTGGACACGATGTGATCGAGCATTGGGTCGTCGGTATGAACCTTCAACCCTGGCAGTTCTTGGTCCTTGCTCAGCTGATTATCTTCCTGCTCGGATGGCCGCTTGAATGGTCCGAGATCTTGATCATCTTTGTGCCGATCTTTCTGCCGATGCTGGATACGTTTGGGGTCAATCCGTATTTCTTCGCGATGCTGGTTGCACTGAATTTACAGACCTCATTCCTGACGCCTCCCATGGCCATGTCAGCCTATTATCTGAAAGGGGTTCTGAAGAACCAGATCCAGTTGATGGAGATCTTCAAAGGTCTGATGCCCTATCTGGCTATCGTGATCCTGTGCATGGTGCTGATGTATCAGTTCCCGGGGATCGCACTGTGGCTTCCTGATTATCTGTTTGGGGTTTGGGTGCCATGACAAAGCATGATCTGTCACTGTTCTCGGCGGTTCAATCCGCCGAGGCTATTCGAACCGGGCGCATTTCATCCGAAGCATTGGTTGAGGCCTGCTTGGCGCGAATTGAGGAAACGGATGACAAGGTTCGCGCATGGGCATACCTGGACGCCGGCGTGGCACTCGATCAGGCGCGTGAGCTGGATCGTATTCGCAAGGCAGGGCGGGCGATAGGGGCGCTACATGGTGTACCCGTCGGACTGAAAGACATTGTCGATACAAAAGACATGCCCACGCAATGCGGATCGGCAATTTTTTCAGGCCGCCAACCTGAGACGGACGCTCGGCTGGTTGAGCATCTTCGTGAAGCCGGAGCGGTGATCATGGGCAAGACCAAGACCACTGAATTTGCCTTCATGAATCCGGCCGACACCACCAACCCTTTGGATCACAGCCGAACTCCGGGCGGGTCCTCCAGCGGATCTGCCGCTGCAGTTTCGGCCAGGCACGTTCCATTGGCGATTGGAACCCAGACCGGTGGTTCGGTGATCCGCCCCGCCTCGTATTGTGGCGTATACGGTTTCAAACCCTCCCGCGGAACAATCTCGCGTAGCGGTGTCTTTCGCACATCTGTGTCGCTGGATCATGTCGGCGGATTTGCAAATTCTCTGGAAGACATAGCTTTGTTGACAGACGTCCTGTCTAGCTATGACCAAGCCGATCCCGGCAGCTTTGCGAGACCGCGGGCTAACATGCTGAAAGGCGTGCGGGCAGAGGTGCCTGTCGAACCGAACATCGCCTGGCTGGATTTTCCGTTCAATGATCGTTTGGATGTGGATACCGTCGAAGGCCTTAATGCCGTTGTCGAAGGCTTGGGCGGCCGGGTCGAGCGATTTTCGGCATCCCGTCAATTAGCTAACCTCATTAATGTTCACAAAACGATCTACGATTACGAAATTCGCGAGAACATGGTTGAGATTTCCGAAGCTCATTGGCCGGAACTCAGCCTCGAGATGCAGTCTGCAATAACCCGAGGAACAGAAATAAGCTTGGCGCAGTATGAAGATGCCTTGGCTGTCATGATCTCTGCTCAAAGCTTTTTCGCAGAATACTTCACCGAATTCGATGCAATCCTTGCCCCTGCGGCTACAGGAGAGGCCGTGCCACTGACAGCAGGGCATACTGGCGATTCAGTCTTTTGCCTGACTTGGACGCTGGCGGGGTTACCGTGCCTCACCTTGCCTTTGCTGGTTGGGCAGAATGACCTGCCAATCGGCGTGCAATTGATTGGCGCAGTCGAGGAAGATGACCGGCTTCTGCGCACTGCATCATGGGTACAACGCACCCTCGCCGAACAAGAACAGTAAGGAAATTAAACGATGTCGCGACTTACAAACATTCTTATGGGCATTATCGGCACCGGTCTGATGATGGTTTTTGTTCTTGGCCTTGCACACAGCATTTCAACTGGCTTTGCCGGGTTTTGGGGCGGTTTGCCTTTCCTGTGTATTGCGGTCTTTGTAATTGCCTTGGCGCTTTATAATTTCTGGGAAGACGCCGTCAAAAAGGACTGAACGCATGAGTGACAGACCAGTCCTATGGCTGCCGCGCCGCGTGTCCGACGCAACCATAGCGCGTGCGCGAAAGGATTATGACGTGATCCTGAACGAAGCCGATACTCCGGGCACGTCAGAAGAGATCATTGAGATGAGTTCCAAGGTGGACGCAATAATGCCCTGCCATTCGGAACACTTCTCAGCAGAGGTCGTGTCAAAGCTTGACCCGCGTTTGAAAATTGTCGCGAACCATTCTGTTGGTGTGGACCATTGCGACCTGCCGGCCTTGGCAGCAAGGGGGATCGTGGTGACAAACACACCAGATGTCCTTTCTGACGCTACGGCGGAACTTGCAATGTTGCTCATGCTTGGTGCGGCGCGACACGCTGTCCGAGGCGATCGCCTTATGCGTACAGGTGCTTGGGACAGTTGGAGCCCATCTTTCATGGTCGGCAAGCAACTCACGGGTGCGCGTCTGGGCATCGTCGGGATGGGGCGCGTGGGTCGGGCATTTGCAACAAAAGCGCGCGGGTTTGATATGGAAGTTCACTATTTCAACCGCACCCGCCTGTCACCTGATAAGGAACAGGGGGCAATTTATCACGAAAGCGTCGATACTCTTTTGCCAGTGGCCGACTTTTTATCGCTTCACTGTCCTGCGACGCCCGAAACTCTGGACCTTATGAATGCCGAACGGTTGGCTGCGCTGCCTGACGATGCAATACTCGTCAACTCAGCTCGTGGCGCTCTTGTTGATGAAGACGCGCTGCTGCAAGCCATTGAAAGTGGAAAGCTGGCTGCCGCAGGGCTTGATTGCTTTAAGACAGAACCGGGCGGAAATCCAAAGTTCGCAGCGCACGAAAACATCTTCATGTTGCCGCATATAGGTAGCGCCACGACTAAAACCCGGGACGCCATGGGCTTTCGCGCATTGGACAACTTAGACGCATTCTTTGCTGGAAAAACACCGCGAGACCTTTTGTAGATAAGAAACGGTAATGGCAAAAATTGCTTTTCTCGGCCTGGGTGTGATGGGCGAGCCAATGGTGGGTTAAGCTGCGGTTCACCCCGGTATTGCGCGGCGATATTTCTCAATTGGCGAAACACCGCGCCACTAGGCGGGTTTTCGCGCCTGGATCAGCCACGGGTTGGAGAGAGGTTGAGCAGACCCTACATGTCCAGAAACAAGCATCTAAGACATACGCGTGAACGTAAGGAAACCGACATGAAGAAGACAGCAGTAGTATGCCTGCTTGGTGGCACGTTGCTCTTGGCAGCATGTGGAGCCCCGACAACACCAACTCAGGCTCAAGCACAAAACGACGCCCGATGTGCCGCTGGGATTTTGGGGGGTGCAGCCTTGGGTGGCGTCTTAGGCAATCAGGTTGGTTCGGGCACAGGCCAGACCCTTGCAACGGCGGCTGGTGCCGGACTTGGAATGTATGCAGGCCAGTCGGCTTGTAACTGACGAAAAGGCACAGAAAGTGGGGTGCTGGTCTTACCTTTGCCTTATCGTGCGCTGAAACACTGCGTCGGAGTGTCGAAAAAAAGTCGCTCCGGATTGCTGCCCGCATCGTGCCTTAAGGTAAACTAGAAAATGACAAATCCAATAATCAAGCCAACGTCTTCTGACGACATTCCGGATCTCAAAGCCGTGCTGGACAATACAAGACTTTTCCCAAGCGAGATGCTTCCGGATATGCTGGCACCTACATTGTCAGGGGAAACAGAAGCTCTCTGGCTTACGTGCCACTCAGACGACGAAGCCGTCGGCTTGTGCTACATCGTTCCGGAAGACCTTGCTGACGGAACCTGGAATATGCTCGCGCTCGCGGTGCGCCCAGACTTGCAAGGCAAACGTCTGGGCGCGGCCTTGGTCAAGGCCGCGGAACAGTATTTGAAAGACAAAGGGCAACGTATCTTAATCGTAGACACATCTGGCACTGACAACTTTGCACTCGCGTGCAAGTTCTATGCTCAGAATGGCTATGAGGAAGAAGCGCGCATCCGCGATTTCTGGGCGGAGGGCGATGACAAGATTATCTTCCGAAAGGCCCTGTGACGCAATAGGCCCTCTGCCGCTGATATGGCAGAGGGTACCACAAGAAAGCTAGCAGCTTACGCGCCGTGCAACTTCTTCATGGTCACAGCTTGATGGATAGCACTGCTCCGAATGTGGCCAGTGATCTTAAAGTTGTTTGGCGCCCATTGAAGTCATCGGAACCTAACGCCTGGGGGCGGCCTAATCGGTTGGCTTATTCAATCCGTCAAATCGTGGGTCTGGTGCCGTAGTTTGCCCAGTCACTGCTGGCATCGGCTGCAACTGCACAGCCTGGCGAGTGTATTTTAACACTTTGATCCGATGTGGTCGAAACGCTTGAAGGGTGGATTCCATTAGGTCGAGTTCTCAGGTAATACGTATGGATGGATATCGTCGTCATTACGACCATCATCACTTCTCTTTTTGTTGTAATCGGGGTGGCGGAACCACTGGCCGCGCGATTGCGCTTGCCCTACAGCGTTATCCTCGCTGTTCTTGGGATAGTGATTGGGCTTGGCGCGGCATTCTTTCTTAAAACCGACCTGACGGATGCGCTGAACCCGGGCGCGCAAGCGATTATTGACCTGCCGATCCGGTCTAACGTCTTTCTCTATGTTTTCCTGCCAACATTGCTCTTTCAGGCGACGCTTGGCATGAACCTGCGCAGGATGCTGGACGATTGGATGCCCATCCTGATGATGGCGGTTGTCGCGGTGATCGTGGCGACACTTTCCATTGGCTATGCGCTGAGTTGGGTAAGTACGCTGCCACTGGCCGCCTGTCTGTTGATCGGTGCAATTGTGTCGACAACTGACCCTTCGGCGGTTGTCAGCATTTTTCGATCAATCTCCGCGCCGCGCAGGCTGTCGCGAATTATCGAAGGCGAAAGCCTCCTTAACGATGCCGCTGCCATTGCTCTTTTCGGACTATTCATGAGCTTTGTCATGCTCGGAAGGCCCGACCCATTGCTAAGTGAAGCTGTAGGGCAATTTCCGCTGCTAATCGCAGGAGGTGCTTTCACCGGTTGGCTCATGGCGCGCATGGCTGTTTGGGTGATGGCGTTCGTCGACCGCTGGGATATGGCACAAATTTCTATTTCCGTTGCACTGCCTTATCTCGCGTATATCGTTGCGGAACAAAGCATCGGGGCTTCTGGCGTTATCGCCGTGGTGGCCGCAGGTCTTACGCTTAACCTTACGGGTCCCGGTCGTTTGTCACCGGCCGGTTGGACAAATCTTCAAGAAGTATGGGACCTGCTGGCACATTGGGCGGGCGCGCTGATCTTTATTCTTGCGGCATTGCTGATTCCGAGACTGTTGGAAGGGGTGCAGCCGTCTGACTTCGGCCTGTTGGCCGTGGTGGTTCTTGCTGCAGTATTTGCACGGGCGGCGGTGCTGTTCGGCTTGTTGCCATTGCTCACGACAATCGGTCTGTCGCCAGCTGTTGATCGCCCCTATCGCACCGCGATGCTGTGGGGTGGATTGCGGGGTGCCGTGACACTGGCGCTGGCGCTGGCAGTCACCGAAAGCACGCATATCCCGCTGGAGACCAAGCGACTGGTCGGCATCCTGGCCACTGGCTTTACGCTGTTTACACTGATTGTGCAGGGAACAACCTTGCGCGCAGTGATCACAAAACTGGGGCTCGATAGGCTCTCTCCGCTTGATACGGCACTGTCACGCCAAGTGGTCGCCGTCGCCTTGCAATCGGTGCGCGAGGACGTGTCCCGCATTGCAGAAAACTACGACTTGACCCACGATATCGTCAGAAACGAAGCCAAACAGTTCAGTGAACGCCTCGACGAGGCCGTAAACGCTGCTGAAGACAGCGCGCAGATTCTTGATCGTGATCGGATCACACTTGGCCTTATTGCGCTGGCTGGGGCAGAGCGGGATTCCGTGTTGGCCCGGATGCGAGAGCGCACCATGTCATCTGTGCTGAGTGAGAAGATTCTGTCCGACGCGGATCGCCTCATTGAAGGCGCACGGACCGGAGGGCGGCTCGGCTATCAGCGCGCGTCAAACCGGTCCGTCGTTTACGGCAGGTCTTTCCGGATCGCCGTTTTTTTGCACAACCGGCTTCGAATCTCGTTTCCACTCACGCGTATTACAACGGATCGGTTTGAAAGACTGCTCATGCAACGCCTGATCCTGCGGGACCTTGATGGGTTCGTCCGTGGGCGCATACGTCGAATCCACGGCCGCCGGGTTGCGGAATTGCTTGACGACCTGTTGGCGCGTCGATCCGAGGCGGTTGAGGCAGCGCTTGACGGATTGCGGCTCCAATATCCAGGCTACGCCGAAAAGCTGGAACGGCGGTTCATCCGGCGAACGGCGCTGCGGCTGGAAGAGCGTGAATACGCGGTCATGCGCGAGGACGGCCTTGTGGGTGAAGAGCTCTATTCGGTGTTGATGCAGGAAGTGGCGGCGCGACGTGCTTTGTCTGAAGGGCGTCCGGTACTGGACATTGCCCTTAAAGGACGGGATCTGGTCCGGCAGTTTCCACTATTTTCTGATCTCGACAAAGCGTCACTGAGGAAACTCAGCAGAGCATTGCGAACCCGATATGCCAACGCGGGTGACACGATCATATCCAAAGACGAATTCGCGGGGAGTGTATTCTTTATCGCTTCTGGGGCAGTCGAAGTGGAACTCGGCAGACATACTACGCGGTTAGGTCGTGGTGAAATGTTTGGGCAATTGGCCATGCTGTTGAAAAGGCCCCGTCGCGTAAACGTGCGGGCATTGGCCCCCTCGACACTGCTCATGCTCGACGAAGCGCGTTTCCGGCGATTGCTCTGGCGCAGTGAGGCAATGCGGAATTCTGTCAAGATAAGCGCAAACAAACGCATGATCGACCCCGCAGTGTTGGATCTGGATGAGCCCGTAGAATCTTCTGAACAAGAGCACAATTCCTGATAGTCCATCAATGAAAAGAGATTGCGACCCATTCTAGCCGCTTGTAGCAAGTTATTTTTTGCTGGGTTGCGGACGGTAAAACTAGCTATTCGCCGCGTGCGTAAAAAAAGGCTGCACGGACACAAACTGCGCGACTGCCGTTAAAAAATCTGCACAAATACCTAACGAAAACAAAAAGCTTCAGCTTCGGCCATTTCATGCGGATATCTGAGGTTCAACTGACAGATTTTTCAGCAATTAGCTTCAATGCATCACTCACATCGGTCGTATGCTCACCTCCTGTGATCCTCTCTAAAACGGCACTTAGATCAAAGGCGGCAATCTGCGCTTGTTCAAAACGATTGCATTGCTTGATGTAATCTACCGAGACGCGTAGCTCGAGCATTCCTGCCTTTTGCCGCCTCGCAGATTTCAAAGCCTCACGAAACTCTTGTTCGGCCACTTCATTCTCGCACCGCGCAAGCGCATAGACCCGATCCGTCTCAGATTGGGCCCATCCCTCATTGGTTTGAGTTTGGTATTCACGCGCCTGAGTCAAAAAGCTCAAGGCACCTTCCCGATCACCGGTTTTGAGTGCGAGTTCGGCAATCAGAGTAAGAAAGAACGGCTTATAGTTTCCCGCCCCGCTTGCCCACCAAGCTTCTGAAGCTTTCAGTAACGAAAGGATCGTTTCCCGGTTTGGCGAAAGATACGCATTCACCCAGCATCGCCAGAGGGTCGCAGTCAAGGACATGAACGTGAATGAGTGTTTGACTGAAAGCGCCTCAAGCTTTTCAACAGCCCCGAGTACGTTATCAGGTTCACGTCTCAGGAGGTAAAGCATGCACAGATAGGTCAGCGACTGCGCAATGCTGTGGGCATGCTCAAGTTCTTCTGCGCCCGCCACCGCTTGCGTCTGAACTTCAAGAGCGTTGTCTGGATCCCCGCGCATCCACATGGCCAAACTTAAAAAGCACGAAGTGATGGCCGCATGGTCCGACCCGTAAATGTACGCAAGGTGGCCATCACGTTTCCGGCTGTAGAGTTCTAACGCCTTGTTCAAATGCTCGTATGCTGAACCCAATTCCCCGATATGAAACAACACGGCGCCCATGGCGCGATGTGCCACCATTTGGTGCTGCGTCTCGCGTGTTGTAGTCGCCAATTCCAGCAATTGCGTGGCAACGTTCTTGGCCAAATCATACTCGGCGCGCACCAAATGAAAGGAATACAAACCGTTCAGAACCGGGAACAGATGATCGGTTTCTTCAACGCGTTCGCACAGGTCGCGAATCCTTGCGTAGACCGAGCCGGTCTCATCCGCTGCAATCCCAGCGGTTGATCGTAGAACGCCTGCTTTCAGAACCTGAATCTCAATTTCCTTGCGGTCTCGCTCAGTGCTTTGTTCCAGTTCACTCAACTGTTCGATCGCCAAGGAAAGCTGCGTGTTCGCCTCTGTATTCGCGGATCGTTGGACAGCACGCTGACCGGCAAGATACCGGTAATTGACGGCCTCCTTACGCATGCCAGCCATAGTGTAATGATGGGCCAGCACTTCTGGGCTGGCATCACCCGTGTGCGTCGAAGTGTCATCAAGTTGTTGCGCTACGCGAGAGTGCAGAACGCGACGTTCCCGCTTTAATAGGCTGTTGTAGGCAGTGTCACGAATGAGGGCATGACAGTAGCTGAAGGTTTCAAAATCTTCAGAGCGAGAAACGGTAACGATGCCTGCCTCTAGCAATAGTTCCAGATTCGCACGCAGCGCTTCATCGCCAATACCGGCCACTTTAGAGATCAAAGGATAGCTGAATTGCGGCCCGATTACGGCCCCTATCTGGGCCACCTCCTTGGCAGAACTCAAACGATCAAGGCGCGCCATAAGTGCATCATGTAACGTGCTGGGCACCGAGTTGGCCGGAGAGGCCCCACCCATCGTGTAAGTGTCTCGGCCTTTGGTTAGAATACCAGATTCAAGGAGATCTTTGGTCACTTCCTCTATGTATAGCGGCACTCCGTCAGATCTCGCCGCGACCGCGTCGTACATCTCGTCCGAGATCACCTCTCCTTTGGCGACTTCGTCCACAATGCTCTTCACCTCTTGAAAATCCAACTGCTTCAAAACAACTTTCGTGAGGTTCGATTGCAGCGTCCAGCCCGGGTCGTACTCGGGCCTGAATGTCATGACGACCAGAACCGGAAGGTCGCGAATTCGGTCCACTATTCGGTCCAAAAGCAGCTTGGTCGTTGGATCAATCCAATGCGCATCTTCAAACAAGAATAGAACCGGCCGCTCCCTTGCTTCAGACGTGAGATTGCCTAGCAGCAGGTCTAATGACTGATCCATGAGCTGCTGAGGCGTCAGGTTCAGGGGGCCCAATTGATCCTCGAATGGGATGGACAGAAGGGACGCGGCCAGCTTCAATGCATCGTTGGAATGATCGTCCAGAACAGCGCGGACTTTTTCAAGCTTTGCCTCGTTCGAGTCTTCGGAACGGAGCTTGGCGACATTCTCAAGTTGTCGAATGACAGGATAGAACGCAGTCGCAAAATGGTAGGGAGAACACTGATATCGCATCTGGATGCCCGGCAGATCCGAAGAATTTTGCCTGAATTCTTCCACCAGCCGCGACTTGCCAATTCCAGGCTCGCCCGACACCAACACAACCTGTCCCTGACCACCGCTGGCAAGCGTCCATTTGTCATTGAGGGTCTCTAATTCTGCGGAGCGACCCACCAACGGCTTAAGCAACACATCATCTATTGCCAAAAAACGGCTGACGGTTTGCCGCTCACCCGTCACCTGCCAAGCTTCGACCTCTTTAGCAAAACCCTTGAGCTTGAACGCGCCTCGCAGAACGTATTCGAAGGTATCACCGGCCAACTGATGCGTGCTGGGGGCGACGATCATCGTACCTGGATCCGCCATTGCCTGAAGGCGCGCGGCCAGGTTCGGCGTCTCACCCATCGCCGTCCCGTCCTCAAACATGTTTTCGCCACGCAGATCACCGACGACAACTAATCCGGTCGCAACCCCGATACGGACGTTAAGTTTCGCGTGGGTGCGAATTTTCGGCATTTCATTCATAATGCGCAGGCCCGCCCGAATTGCCCGCTCTGGATCATCTTCATGCGCGTGGGGAAATCCAAAAAAGACCATAATCCCATCGCCGTAATAGCTGGCAATATGGCCATCAAACGCAGCAACCGACGCAGCACATGTTTCTTTGAAAAGTCGAAGAACATCGGCCAGATCTTCCGGATCGACGCGTTGTGAAATTTCCGTTGATCCGACCAAATCGATGAACATGACGGTAAGCTGTCGCCGTTCCGCGATGATCTCGGGGCCAGTACCGGTGTTGTGTGGGTCTAGGCCTGGCTCTGCATCGAAGCGAACAGCCTTCATGAAACGCCGCCTTGGTCCGAGGGGGAGGCCGATTGTCACAAGGTCATCGTCTGTTAGCTCAGAAAGATCACCATGTTCGATTTCGTGTTCTGCAAAGGCAGCAGCATACTTGGACAAACCATGTTTTATTAGCCAAGACGCTATATCGGACATCTACATTTTTGCTTGCCGTTTCAGCAGAACTATCGCCTGCGCCCTACCAGCATGCTTCCCCTTGTTGGTTTGACCCGTCGTGCAAACGGTGTTTTCTGATCATGTTCTACTCAATGAAGAACTCTGATTCAAAGTAGGTCAAGGATTTCATTGGCGTATTGGACGTTAAGCCGTGTACGGCAACGATCAACTTAGATTGGCGGCCTTGGCAAAATCAACATCGCTTGATGCCATAGAACCCGATCTGTGCCCACACGACAGCGACAGATCTTTTCCGGTTCATGTTTCCCATGGTGGGGCTGCGCCAATCTCTGCGATCAGAAAGTCCATGAACACCCGCACTTTGGGGGATAGCACGTTGGACTTGGGATAGATCAACCACAAGACATTGTCCTCTGCGGCTTCAAAGTTCGGCAAAACCTGTGTCAGCCGGCCTGACTTCAGTTGCTCATGCACACTCCATAAAGCGTTCAAGGAAATACCGGCCCCTGCCAGCGTGGCGCAGACCTGGCTTTGGCCGTCGTCGATAATCAATTGACCTTTGGCAGATGCGGGGTCGAATACAGCACGTTCGCCTGCCGGGCCTGTCAGCGGGCGCGGTTGACGGTTTTGGAAGGCGATCAGATGGTGGTTTGCCAGTTCGGCGGGCGTATTGGGGGTTCCGTGCGTTTCAAGATAGTGCGGCGCGGCGCACAGGATGCGCCGGTCATCGGCCAATTTGCGGCCTTTCAAGCTGGTGTCCACAAGCGGCGCGTTCCTAAGTGCAAGGTCAAAGCTGCCTTCGATCAGGTCGAACTGAACATCAGAA
Source organism: Ruegeria sp. BA12 (assembly GCF_056539625.1). Taxonomy (NCBI): domain Bacteria; kingdom Pseudomonadati; phylum Pseudomonadota; class Alphaproteobacteria; order Rhodobacterales; family Roseobacteraceae; genus Ruegeria; species Ruegeria sp. BA12. The sequence goes on along the minus strand of NZ_JBQFVF010000008.1, from coordinate 163,134 downwards.
AGGCGCAAGTCCAATGTGAGGTCAGGGTGCTGTTGAAGAAACGTCGGTAGGATCGGCGCGATGTAGAGTTGGGCAAAGCTGCTTGGCGCAGCAAAGCGCAATGTGCCTCGGATCGTTGTCGTCTGCTTGCCCAGGGCCGCAAGCGCGGCATCTTCCTGCGCGATGATCTCGCGGGCGAAAGGCAGGAAATCGGCCCCTTCGACAGACAGCGACACTTTGCGGGTCGTTCGGTGCAATAGTTCAGAGCGCAGGCTCTGTTCCAACTTGGCAAGCTTTGCGCTGGAGACAGCTGGGGCCATGCCCAACGTGCGCCCCGCAGCACTGATGTTGAGCATTTCTGCCGCCCTTACAAACAGTCGGAGCGCATCTGTATCAAGGCTCATTATATCCAAAACCCGAATTATAAATCCTGATATTGGCGGTTTATCTGCAATTTGATCGACATTAAATCCCTTTTGTAGACGCAAAAGGGCCTAGGCAGGAGGCGCAGATGACACGGACAGCCACAGTCAACTACCATGTTCACAAGCCCTATCGGCAAGCTTTTGAACTTGATTCAGGTGGGGTTGCGGGCAACCTGATTTCCCCAGAACTGGCTCCAACGACTGTTGCGCTGGCGGATACCCGCACGAAGGCAACGTCAGTCACATTTGCATCTGATGCCGCAGAATTCACATTGCTGAAATCGCAGGTCCGGGATTTTACCGGGGACTCCTGGAAACAGACATATGATGCGGAACTGACCGGGATGCTTCTGGACAGGCTGAGTGCGCAAGAGGTTGTGATTTTTGATCACACCGTTCGGGTCGACGATCCCGGTGCCACGCGCAAGCCCGCGCGCAACGTCCACAGTGACTACAGCAAGGACGGGGCTGAGCAGCGCCTTGTCGATCTGCTGGGGGCCGAGACCGCAGCTGAATGGGCGCAAGGTCACTTTGCCTTTGTCAATGTGTGGCGTCCTGTTGAACATCCGATTAATTCCGCCCCGCTGGGCTTTGTTCGCCCGTCTTCAGTTGACCCGTCTGACTGGATTCTGCTGGACCTGATCTATCCCGACCGCAAAGGGCAAATCATGGGGTTGGTGGGAAACTCTGACCATGAATGGGTCTATCTTTCCAAGATGACGCCGGACGAGGTTGCGTTTTTCAACATCTACGACAGTCAAGGGCTACCGTCGGTGGCACATAGCGCGCTTGATATGATCGAGGATCCAAACGTCACCACCATTCGCAAGAGCATCGAGAGCCGCACCTTGGTGCGCTATTAAAGGGGTCCCGAGATGTTGGATAAAATGCAGCCTAACGAGTTTGCCCAGATCAATGTGGCCTACAACCGGGTGTTTCGTCCGGGCCGGCTGAGTGTCGGCCTTGTGTTGCCGCTTGAATCCTACGCGGTCGGCGCAGAGCCGACGATGCAGGGCCACTTAGAGGCCGCGCGGAGGGCAGAGGACCTTGGGTTTGCAGCACTTTGGCTGCGCGACGTGCCTTTCAATGTTCCAAGTTTTGGTGATGCCGGACAGGTTTTCGATCCCTTTGTCTATTTGGGTGCGCTGGCAACGGTGACAGACCGGATTGCGTTAGGAACGTCGAGTGTGATCCTGCCTCTGCGTCACCCAGCCCATGTGGCCAAGGCGGCGGCGACCGCGGACGTGCTATCGGGTGGTCGGTTGCTCTTGGGTGTTGCTTCTGGTGACCGGCCCGAGGAGTACCCGGCGATGAGCAAGGGCTTTGACGATCGGGGGGCACGATTCCGCGATAGTGTTGAGTACATCCGCGCGGTCGGATTGGGCTATCCCACGCATGAAAGCGGGCAGGGCACACTGTCTGGCGACATTGATCTGTTGCCAAAGCCGCATGGCACGCGTTTGCCGTTGCTTATCACTGGTGGCAGCCAGCAAACCTCCGATTGGGTGGCACAGAACGGGGACGGTTGGATGACCTATCCACGCAACGCCGCAGCCCAAGGGCGGGTCATCGCGGAATACCGAACGCGCACGAAGGCGGCAGGGCAACCGGACAAGCCGGTTATGCAATCGCTTTATGTCGATGTCGTTGCCGATCCCGCTGCATCTCCGCGCCCGATCCACCTTGGGTTTCAGTCCGGAACTGATTTCCTGTGCAACTATCTGCGCGAGATTGAAACCCTTGGCGTCAATCACGTCGCGCTGAACCTCAGGTTCAATCAAGCACCCATCGACACAACACTTGAACGTCTGGCGGACGTTGTGCTGCCAGACTTTTCCTAAAGGATAAAACTGATGACCAAGACTGTTCTTATCACCGGTTCAACTGACGGCATTGGCTTGCTGACAGCAAAGAAACTGGCCGCTGACGGGCACCAAGTGCTTTTGCACGGGCGCAGCGCATCCAAATTGGAGAGCGCCGCCGCCGAAGTCGGTAGCAATGTCGAAACCTATACCGCTGATCTAAGCGATCTGTCCGGGGTTCGAAAACTAGCCGAATCCATACGCGCCAAACATGACCAACTGGATGTGTTGATCAATAACGCGGGTGTGTTGAAAGCCCCGCAAACGGTGCTTGAGAATGGGCAGGACATCCGCTTTGTCGTGAACACGCTTGCACCCTATCTGCTGACCGAATTGTTGTTGCCGATCATTCCCTCCGACGGGCGCGTTGTGAACTTGTCATCGGCGGCGCAGGCCCCGGTAAACGTCAAGGCCATGCAGGGCAATGTGCCGCTGACAGATATGGAGGCCTATGCCCAAAGCAAGCTGGCTATCACGATCTGGAGCAGGGAATGGGCCAAATTACAACCCGATGGGCCGGTGATGGTGGCAGTGAATCCCGGATCGCTTTTGGCCTCGAAGATGGTGAAAGAGGGCTTTGGCGTTTCTGGGAACGATATGAGCATTGGCGCTGATATACTGATGGATGCGGCCCTGGGCGGGCGGTTTGCTGACGCGTCAGGTGCCTATTTTGACAATGACAGTGGGGCCTTCGCTGATCCACATGCCGCAGCGCTCGACAAAGATCACGCGGCCAACGTCATGAACACAATCAAGGGCTTGATTAGCCAGACAGGCTGATCCGGGCGGCGCGGTAGCCTCAAACACACATCCACCTTTACCTCCTATCACCCCTCACGCGCGCCGCGTCGAGGCCCAAGAAAGGACTGCCTTATGAAATACGAAAACTTCCAAACTTTTGAGGTTGCCGTTAGAAAAGGTATCGCCACGGTGACATTCAATTTCGGTTCCGTGAACGTGCAAGGCCAGGAAATGTTGGCCGACCTCAACAGCCTGGCCATGCGGCTAGAGCGCGACCGCGACACCAAAGTAGTGATCTTCCAATCCGCCAACCCAGAAATCTGGGTTTGCCACTACGACACCGATCTTCTCAAAGACATGTCGACCGAGGCGGTATCCCGCGAGGATGCACAGCTGTTGGACCTGCAATCGGTTTGCGAACGGATTAGCAAGGTGCCGCAGGCCACTATTGCTAAGCTGGAGGGGTTCGCACGCGGTGGCGGGCACGAATTGGCACTGGCGCTCGACATGCGTTTTGCCGCGCGGGGAAAGTACAAGTTCATGCAGATGGAGGTCGGTATGGGCATCCTGCCCTGCGGCGGTGGCGCGTCGCGGATGGCACGCCAAACCGGCCTTGGCAAAGCGCTTGAGATCATCCTGAGCGCGCAGGATTATGACGCGGATGATGCAGAGCGTCTGGGCACGATCAACAAGGCTTTGGAGCCGGATGAGATTGGCCCATATGTGACCGCGCTGGCCGAACGGATCGCGCAATTTCCGGCAGAGTCGATCAACGCCTGCAAGCAGATGGTCTATGAATCCATCGACAAACCCATTCATGAGGCACTGAAGGCCGAAGCCTATTGGCTTTATCAGGCCACCAGCAAAACCCCGGCTGTCAAACGGTTTGCCATCGCGGATGAACAAGGTTTGGAACACGACATCGAAAATCAGCGTAAGTGGGGCGACCTGGTTATGCAGGTGCAAGATATCAACTGAACCCCCATCAAAATAACTATGTCCAGGCGCCCGATATCTCGATGCGCGCCCCAGCGTGGTGCTAGAAAAGGAATTTCCCAATGAAAGCAATGGTTCTGAATACCTATGGACCCGACGCACAGTTTGAGCCCGCAGAAATGCCAGACCCGGTTGCGGCACCCGGACATGTGGTGGTCCAGGTGGCGGCCACCAGCGTCAACACAGTCGACACGATGATCCGAAGCATGGGGGCAGAACTGCCCCTGTCCCCCGCGCTGCCTGCCGTACTTGGCATGGATTTTGCAGGCACAGTCGTTGCATTGGGCGACGGAGTGACAAACTTCGCCCTAGGTGATGAGGTGTACGGCTGCGCCGGTGGTCTGATGGACATTCCTGGCACTCTGGCCGAGTACATGAACGCAGACGCCCGCCTGATTGCACACAAACCCAAATCGCTGAGTATGCGGGAAGCCGCAGCGCTGCCCCTCGTCGGTATCACCGCCTACGAAGGGTTGACCCGTGCTGGTGTAGGCGATGGGCAGACCGTGCTGGTACAGGGCGGCGCCGGAGGCGTTGGCCATGTCGCAGTGCAAATTGCCCGTCACCTTGGTGCAACCGTGTCCGCAACAGGTCGCGGCGCGGATCAGATGGCTCTGATTGAGGGGTTGAGTGCGCGTCCTTTGGATTTCACAACGCAAAAGGTTGAAGACTACGTGGCTGCGCACACTGATGGCGTGGGCTTTGATGTGGTGTTCGACAGCGTTGGTGGGCCGAACATGACAAACTCGTTCGCAGCGGCCAAGCTCAACGGCCATGTCGCCTCAACCGTTGCGATGGTCGAGATTGATTTGACGCCCGCGCATTTCAAAGGTCTGTCCCTGCACGTCGTCTTCATGCTGATCCCGATGATGCATGATGTCGGGCGGCAAACCCATGGTGACATCCTCAAGACATTAGCGAATCTGGCGGATGCAGGGGGGCTCAAACCTATTGTTGACGAACACAAGTTTGGGTGGGCCGATGTCGGCGCAGCCTATGCGCACCTGACGAGCGGAGCTGCGGTCGGGAAAGTGGTTGTAGAGTTGTAATCCGCACCTGTTGAGTTTGGTGCGCACAGGATGATCGTGCGCACCAATCTTAGGTAGCTTCCGGACAAGCGTGAAAAACACGATTGTCCTTTTGACCCCTTCAATCGATGTCCAACATCGGCTTTGTGTGCCGACAACTTACCATCTTTGCTGGCGATCTAACGCGCTTGCGAAATCCTTAGACCTCCGCCTTTCACAAGGAGGTCCACAATTGCGTCGACCCCTTTTCTGCGACGAAGGGACGAGAACAAAAACGGCCGTCCTTTGCGCATTCTTTGCGCATCACGTTCCATAACTTCTAACGAAGCACCAACATGCGGCGCCAAGTCGGTTTTGTTGATGACCAGAATGTCCGATTTCGTAATCGCCGGCCCGCCTTTGCGTGGAATTTCCTCTCCGGCGGCGACGTCAATCACATAAATTGTTAGGTCTGCGAGTTCCGGACTGAACGTAGCCGATAAATTGTCCCCGCCGCTTTCGATCAGAACCACATCAAGATCGGGATGGCGGTCTTGCATTTCGGCGACCGCAGCCAAATTAATCGAGGCGTCTTCGCGGATCGCTGTGTGTGGGCACCCACCGGTTTCCACGCCAATGATCCTGTCTTGCGGCAGGATCTGCATGCGCATCAGCGCTTCGGCATCCTCCTGCGTGTAAATGTCATTGGTGATAACGCCCACTGAGCAGACATCGCGCAGGGCTTCGGATAACGCTGCGGTCAAAGTGGTCTTTCCGGCGCCCACCGGACCACCGATGCCAACGCGCAGGGGGCCGTTCATACTGCTCATGTTCGGAACATCCTTGAATACTGTGTTTCGTGTTTCATCGACGCGATGTCTGTCAGGAACGCGGTCGAGTTCAAATCATCCAGGCTGGCCTTTTGCGCCGTTTCGGCAATACGGGCGCATAGCGGTGTCAATTCTCGGATCACTTTCTGAGACGCGGTCTGGCCCAACGGCACAAGGCGTGTTGCGCAAGAGGCTAGGTTGCTTGCAAAGGCTTGCAGAAACATCTTTGTCGTCAGCAAAAGGGGAAGGCCTTGCAAACGCGCGGCCTGGCCTAGTGAGACGGGATAGGAGTACTTTCGAAGGTCTAAATCCCAGACATTTCCAGTCACCGTCCCGAATGCCTGTCCTAGGAACTCGGTTTCCATTTTTCTTTCGGAGGACGCGCAAAAGGCCCGTGCAGTAACGTCGATGCCGATAAGTTCATCTTTATCCGGCGCGTTGTATGCCGAAACAACGAACAGAGCGTCGTTCCAACCAGAACCATGTTCCAGCACATCTGAAATCCAGGCTTGGGTGCATCGTGAATCGGTGACGGTCCCTTCGTCAATTGCGGTCTCTAGCCCGTGAGAATAGGCAAAGCACCCTACAGGGTAAGCGGGCGACAACCATTGCGTCAGCGTCAGGATGTCGGCGTCAGTGGGCGTGGCCATGAGTCCTGCCATGGCCATAGGCCCCGCCTTCGGGGGTGAACGGTTCATGCACTTCCCGCACCGAAGCCCCGATTTTCAAAAGCATGTCTTGGATGACGTGATCGACTTGGATCAGCAGATGATCCTTTTCGATCTGACAAGGCGTGTGGCGGTTGCCGATATGCCAAGCGACGCGCGTCAGATCCGGGGCGGTTATTTCCAGCAACGCTTCGGGTGCAGCTTGTATTTCTACTTCGCGGCCATCATCCAGAACCAAAGCGCCGCCGTGGTTCAACGACGTCGTTTGCGCCAGATCGACAAGAATCTGTTCGCCACTTTCGCAGGTCAGAACCTTGCGGCGCAAAAAACGGTCATCATAGGTCAGTGACAGGGCGTCCGCAGGCTCGCCGTGTAAATGATCAGAATATTGCCGTGCTGTACAAAGGAGGATGGTCATGCCAACGCCCCCTCTGTGGAACGGGCAGCTGTTACCAGATAGAACCCGCGAAAACGTGTTGTACGATACGGTCGCGGGACAGGCCGCGTTTGCGCAGTTCTTCGTCGCTCAGCGATTGCAGGAACTGGATTTGATCGGTGCGCGATCGTGCTTCGGCCAATCGAGCAAGAGCCGAATAGATCGACGAACCAATCGTCGAGAACAGACCGAATACGGAAAAACCGGAATGCGGTTGATTTTCTGTGTGTGCCATTGGGACCCTCGTATGCTTGCGAGACGTTGGTCCTCCCTTGCGTGATAGTATCCGTCATATTGCACTCGCTTAGTAGTGGGCAATTGGTCATGCCCGGGATGCGCTTGCTGCAATGCAGCGAAATTTTTAATCAGAACATGAAGTATCGCTGTGCCATCGGTAGAACTTCGGCTGGCTGACAGGTTAGCAATTCACCATCCGCACGGACCTCGTAGGTTTCCGGGTCGACATCGATCTGGGGTGTTGCATTGTTCAGCAACAGATCGCGTTTGCCGATATTCCGCGTGTTGTGCACGGCGACAGTTTGCTTCGCCAAGCCCAGTGAATCACCAATCCCGTCGGTCTGTGCGGCCTCAGAGACAAATGTGATCGCCGAATGCTCGACCGAGCGGCCATAGGCCCCGAACATCGGACGGCTATAGACAGGCTGCGGTGTCGGGATTGAGGCATTGGGATCGCCCATCTGCGCGCAGGCAATCGTGCCGCCCAGCAAAACCATTTCGGGTTTCACGCCGAAAAACGCCGGGTTCCACAGCACCAGATCAGCGCGTTTGCCTTCTTCGATACTGCCGATCTGATGGCTGAGCCCATGGGCGATAGCCGGGTTGATGGTGTATTTCGCGATGTACCGGCGGACGCGCAGGTTGTCGTTGTCCCCGGTTTCCTCGGGCAGCCGGCCCCGTTGTTTCTTCATCTTATCAGCCGTTTGCCATGTACGGATCAGCACCTCGCCCACACGGCCCATGGCCTGACTGTCGGAGGCGATGATGCTGAACGCGCCCATGTCGTGCAGGATATCTTCTGCGGCAATGGTCTCGCGCCGGATGCGGCTTTCGGCAAAGGCCACGTCCTCGGGGATCGATTTGTCGAGGTGATGGCAGACCATCAGCATATCCAGATGCTCTTCGACCGTATTCACGGTGAACGGTCGCGTCGGGTTGGTCGAGGACGGCAGAACATGGTTCTCACCGCAGATTTTGATGATATCTGGGGCGTGACCACCACCTGCGCCTTCGGTGTGGAAGGCGTGGATGGTGCGACCTTTCATGGCAGCCACGGTATTCTCGACAAATCCGGATTCGTTCAGCGTATCGGTGTGGATCATCACCTGAACATCCATCGCATCGGCCACTGACAGGCAGCAGTCGATGGCGGCAGGGGTCGTTCCCCAATCCTCGTGCAGTTTCAGCGCGCAGGCCCCGGCCTTGACCTGTTCCTCCAGCGCCGAGGGTAGTGAGGCATTGCCTTTGCCCGCAAAGGCAAGGTTCATCGGAAAGGCATCCGCAGCTTGCAACATCCGACCGATATGCCAAGGGCCGGGGGTGCAAGTGGTCGCCAAAGTACCATGTGCCGGGCCGGTACCACCGCCAAGCATTGTCGTTAGGCCGGAATGCAAGGCGTCTTCGATCTGTTGCGGGCAGATAAAGTGGATATGGCTGTCGAACCCGCCCGCCGTCAGGATGCGGCCCTCGCCTGCAATTGCCTCGGTTCCTGGGCCAATGATAATGTCCACGCCAGGCTGCGTATCCGGGTTTCCGGCTTTGCCGATCTTGGCGATACGCCCGTCCTTCAGCCCTACATCCGCTTTGTAAATTCCGGAATGATCTACAATCAGTGCGTTGGTGATGACCGTGTCAACGACCCCCTCGGCGCGTGTGGCCTGAGATTGGCCCATCCCGTCGCGAATGACTTTGCCACCGCCGAACTTGACCTCTTCTCCATACACATCTTCGCGGTGTCCGGTTTCGCTGAACCGTGCAGCTGTTGCGCGTTCCACGATCAGATCTTTTTCAACCTCTATGATCAGATCGGTATCCGCCAATCGTACTTTGTCGCCGACCGTTGGGCCGAACATAGAGGCATAATCACCCCGACTGATCTTGCCCGGCATCTTTCAAAGCCCCCATGATGTGCATATTGAAACCGTAGATGTGCCGGCGCCCCTCAAATGGCACCAACATAACTTCGCGAATTTGGCCCGGTTCAAAACGCACAGCGGTGCCTGCGGGGATGTCCAGCCGCATCCCCAAGGCCGCGTAGCGATCAAAATCCAAGGCAGAGTTTGCTTCGGCAAAGTGGTAGTGGCTACCGACCTGAACTGGCCGATCACCAGTATTGGCGACAACAACAAGACGGCTGCTGCGACCGGCGTTGAGCGTCAGTGACCCTTCGGCAGGTATGATCTCACCTGGGATCATTTCGGCAGCTTCAAGATCACGGTGATGGCGATGACGGCGATCAAGGCCAACCCAGCTGCCAACGCGGCGTAATCGCTGCCGTGTGCATGAACATGAGTGTCCGTGTGGGCCATGGCCGGACCAGCCAGAATAAGAGCGGGAAAGAGCATGCGGTTCATTTGTATCTCCTTTGGTAATCAGCGAATGGGGTTGTGGACTGTTACAAGCTTGGTGCCATCCGGGAAGGTGGCTTCGACCTGTACCTCGTGGATCATCTCGGGCACGCCTTCCATGCATTGGCCTCGGGTGATCACTTCGGCCCCGGCTTGCATCATATCGGCGACCGAACGACCATCGCGCGCGCCCTCGACCACGGCATCGGTGATCAGGGCGATAGCCTCGGGGTGGTTCAGCTTGACGCCGCGGACCAACCGTTTTCGGGCGACCTCGGCTGCCATGGCAACCAGCAGTTTGTCTTTTTCACGAGGGGTCAGGTTCATGTCAGAGCATCCAGCATCGGGGTAACGTGTCTTTGTTCAGTCTGCGCAAAAGCGGCATCAACGCGCTCCGAAGGGCAAAGCTGCTTTTGGCCAGAACACGGATAACCAGCAGGTCGTCCCGGATAAGGGTTGCACCGGCGGTTTCGGGCAGCATTTCGCGAACAGGGTCCAACTGACCTGCGGCGGACCTTGAGGCAAAGACGATCAGCGCCATCGCCCCTGCGCCATTTGCGGTATGCGGCTTGGACATATGCGCGTGCCAATCGCCAGAGAACCGGATTGCATCCAGAAACACCGGCACCCCTTCGCGCCGTATCTCGATCCGATCGTTTAGGCGGATATCGGTCAATGTTTCGCCCATGGCCGCGCGCCCAAAGACCAGCGGCTCTACCATCAGCGTCTCGGCATCCGGGCACAGGTCGATCCTGAGGCGTCGGTCCAAAGTGCAGCCATTGAACAGAATGGTTTCTTGCGGCAACCAGTTCAGCCGGGCGCCTGTCTCGACTGTCAGATGGTTGGTGATCTGGCCGCATTCTTCGGGCTGAGCCTTGTAAGCGCGTTCGCAGGCTTGTGTTGTCAATGTCAGCGCCGTGCCTTCCGCTGCCTTGCCGGAAAACCGGAATGTGTCGCCTCCGGTCACGCCACCTGCTGTGTTCAATAGAACGGCATCAAGATCAGGCGTCGTGGTTCTGGGAAACAGGCACTTAAAGGACCCCGACTGGCGAAACTTGTCCAGAACCGTTCTGTCGCCCAATTTCTTGGTGCTCAAACTGACGGTGCCAGCAGCACGCGGCGGCACCGCACTGTGCGTGGGTAATATGGCTGAAACTTGGGTAATAAGGCACCTTTAGCGCGTGGTTTGGTGCCTCTTGTTTCTCTGTTGAAGGGTCAAAACACTAACTTGCAGTGTCGGAAACTGCTTATTTCCACATCGTGCGTCTAATTTTTAGACAGTGACCTTAGTCTTGGATGAAAAATTGGGCGCTTCTGGCTGATTCCGTAAATTGAGTTAGAGGCAAGTTGCCAATCTTGCTGCAATGCAGAAACCGTATAGGTGCCACCGCGGAGATGACCCGGGGGTGTGTGACGGCTGCGCGAATTGGACCTCGAACACAACCGCCACACGTAAACGCAACAACAGTTGCGGGGATCAGGTAGAAGAGAAACGTGCCTTTGCGCAAGCCCTCTCTCCCGGCCCCGCCAGGAGGATTACATGAAACCGCTCAAATCCACGCTCGCCGGATCGGTTGTCTTTGCGGCCATAGCTACTGCTGCATTGTCGGCCGAAGATACGATCAAGGTCGGAGTGCTGCATTCGCTTTCGGGCACGATGGCAATCTCGGAAACGACGCTGAAAGACACCATGCTCATGCTGATCGATCAGCAAAACGCCAAGGGCGGTCTGTTGGGTAAACAGCTTGAAGCGGTCGTCGTGGACCCCGCATCGGACTGGCCCTTGTTCGCGGAAAAAGCGCGTGAGTTGCTGACTGTTCACGAGGTGGATGTGATCTTTGGCAACTGGACATCGGTCAGTCGCAAGTCGGTTCTGCCGGTGATCGAAGAACTCAACGGTCTTTTGTTTTACCCGGTTCAGTACGAGGGAGAAGAAAGCTCGAAAAACGTGTTCTACACCGGTGCCGCGCCAAACCAACAGGCAATCCCTGCGACCGACTATTTCCTGGATGAACTGGGAGTCGAGAAATTTGCGTTGCTTGGCACCGACTATGTCTATCCCAGAACCACGAACAATATTTTGGAAAGCTATCTGAAGCAGAAGGGGATCGCGGATGACGATATCTTCGTCAATTACACGCCCTTCGGCCATTCCGACTGGTCCAAGATCGTGGCTGACGTGATTGCGCTGGGCGCAGATGGCAAGAAGGTTGGCGTGATCTCGACCATCAATGGTGATGCAAATATCGGCTTTTACAAGGAACTGGCCGCGTCCGGCGTATCGGCGGATGACATCCCGGTTGTGGCCTTCTCGGTCGGGGAAGAGGAATTGTCGGGTCTCGATACCGCCAACCTTGTCGGCCATCTAGCGGCTTGGAACTACTTTCAGTCGGCCGACACCGATGAGAACGCCGAATTCGTTGACACCTGGAAATCCACCATGGGTGACGGGCGCGTGACGAACGATCCGATGGAGGCGCATTACATCGGCTTTAACATGTGGGTGAACGCCGCGACCGCAGCCGGTTCAACCGAAGTCGACGCTGTGCGCGCCGCGATGTACGGGCAGGAATTCCCGAACTTGACCGGTGGTACTGCTGTCATGCTGCCGAACCACCACCTCGCCAAGCCGGTTCTGATTGGCGAGATTCAGGAAGACGGCCAGTTCGACATCATTAGCGAGACAGATGTTGTGCCAGGCGACGCCTGGACCGATTACCTGCCGGAATCGGCGGTCCTGAAATCGGATTGGAAAGATCTTGGTTGCGGTATGTACAACACCGAAACCAAGACGTGCGTTCAGACCCTGTCGAACTACTAATCTGCAAGCAAGGCGGGTGTAATCGCCCGCCTTGCCGCCAAGACACACGGGTTTCACCACATGTTTCGACTATTCCTTGCGAGCCTCGCAATTCTGTTTGCCTGCCTGCCCGCCAACGCGCAAGAGGCTGGCCTGGAGCCGATCTTGCAAAGCCATCAGGAGATCATCGCCAAAAGCTCGCGCAAGACGATCAAACCGGCGATTGATGCGATTACGGCCAGTGGGTTACCACAAGCGCAGGTGATGCTTGAAACATGGGCCGCCAAGGACATGTGGATGCGCAAATCCGATGGTTTGTTCTTTGCGGGAAAAAGGGTTGAAGGGCGGTCATACGAGCTGACCGATTTCGACACAGGCGAGGTAATCGGCACCTACGAGAAATCCGATCTGAAACAATTGAAACCCAACAGCGGCGTCCGCGCCATGATCGGGACCGCTTTGGTGCAGTACCAACTGACCGATCAGGATCGAAAAAGACGCCTGGCCGCTCTGCAATCTATTCAACGTGACCCCGAAGGCGCTCTGCTTGAACCTTTGCGCGCCTCGATCGAGGATGAAACGGATGCAGATTTGAAGGCGCAGAAACAGCGGCTCGAACGATTGCTGACCATTGGGTACGACGCAGACACCACGGCTCGCGTGGCTGCGGTTGAGGAAATGTCAAACGACTTGGGTGTCGACGTGCGCGCGGCGCTGAACCCTTTGGTGGTGACCACACGAATGGTCGCGCCGAATCTGCCGACGGATGAGAATATCGCTGTCGTTCTGGAACCCGGATCAGAGGCCTTGTCGCGGGACGAAGCATATGACTTGCTGGTCGCCAGTAACCTTGCGACTCCGCGTGTGTCTCAGGACGACATCCGCACGGCTTTGTCAGCGAATATCGACCGAGGCCGCGTCGGTGGCGTCCCGGTTGCACAATTGAACAACGAACCCGCTCGCACTCAAGCATATGCCGCCTTGGCTGAAACGGGGGCGGTTTCCGCGTTGGTAACAGAGGCGGATATCGATGACGCGCTGGGCAAACATGTCTTCTTTGAAACCTATCGCGAGGCCTCGCCTGCGGTAACTGCCGCTGCCGAGAAGGCTTTGGATCATATTGAATTCAAGGTCGGGTTGAACCAGACACTCGACCTGTTGCTGGACGCGATCTCACTGGCATCAATCTATTTTCTGGCGGCCATCGGTTTGGCCATCACTTTTGGGGTGATGGGCGTGATCAATATGGCCCATGGCGAATTCATCATGATGGGTGCCTATACGGGCTATGTCGTTCAGCAATTCATCCCCGACCACACGCTGTCGATTATCGTAGCGATCCCGATGGCCTTTGCCGTCACCTTCGCCATGGGTGTCGCGATGGAGCGGTTGGTGATCCGCTGGCTCTATGCCCGCCCGCTCGAGACGCTTCTTGCGACATTCGGCATCTCAATTGCCCTGCAACAACTGGCCAAGAACATTTTTGGCACGCAGGCCCGTCCACTGACAGCGCCGGGTTGGCTGGATGGGGCGTGGGTGCTGAATGATGTGGTTTCGATCAGCTATATCCGCATCGCGATCTTCGTGCTGGCTCTGATCTTTCTGGGGCTGTTCCTGTACATCATGAAACGCACACGGCTGGGTCTTGAGATGCGCGCGGTTACGCAGAACCCACGCATGGCTGGATCAATGGGGATCAATCCCGGGCGGGTGAATATGCTGACCTTTGGCTTGGGTTCCGGCATCGCCGGGATTGCAGGGGTCGCCATTGGCCTTTTTGCCAAGGTCACGTCGGATCTGGGCAGCGACTATATTGTTCAAAGCTTCATGACCGTGGTCGTAGGCGGCGTTGGCAACATCTGGGGGGCACTGGCCGGGGCGGGGATGATCGGCTTCCTGCAAAAAGGGATCGAGTGGATGAACCCCTCGAACACCCTTGCGGCACAAACCTACATGATCGTCTTCATCATTGTTTTCATCCAGTTCCGACCAAGGGGCATCATCGCCCTCAAAGGTCGCGCGGCGGGGTATTGAGACATGGAACGCAGCTTCGTCGCCAAGAACCCGTCCGTGCTGGTCTTTCTGGCCATCCTGTCATTGTTCACATTGGGCGTGACCATCCTGTCCGAAGGGTTCGGGATCGGAGTAATCTCAACCAGTTTCGTCAAAACATTGGGCAAGACCCTATGCCTGTGCCTGATCGCAGTGGCGATGGATCTGGTCTGGGGTTTCACCGGTATCCTGTCGCTGGGCCACTTCGCCTTCTTCGGGCTGGGCGGCTACATGATCGGCATGTGGCTGATGTACGAACGCACCCGCCTGATCGTGGTCGAGTCGTTGTCGCAGGCCGACATCCCGCCAACACCGTCCGAGGTCGTGGACGCCATCGGGACGCAGATTTTCGGCGTCGTCGGATCATCGGAATTCCCGCTGATCTGGGCATTTTCGCACAGTTTGGTTCTGCAGTTGGCGCTGATCGTGCTGGTGCCCGGTCTTCTGGCGCTGATTTTTGGCTGGTTGGCTTTCCGCAGTCGCGTTACTGGTGTGTACCTGTCGATCCTAACTCAGGCGATGACATTGGCCTTGGCGCTGTATCTGTTCCAAAACGACAGCGGTTTGCGTGGTAACAATGGGCTGTCGGGCTTGCAGAACTTGCCCGGCGTGACCGCCTCGCAGGACGTGGTGTCGATCTGGTTCCTCTGGGCTTCGGCATTGGCGCTGGGACTGGGTTACATGCTGGCGGCGTGGATCGTTTCGGGTAAGTTTGGCTCGGTCATCCGCGGCATCCGCGATAACGAGGCGCGGGTGCGGTTTCTTGGATATTCGGTCGAGGTTTACAAGCTGACCGTCTTCACCCTGACCGCCTGCATAGCCGCCATCGCGGGTGCGCTTTATTACCCGCAGGCAGGCATCATCAACCCCGAGGAGATGGCCCCCATCGCGTCTATCTATCTGGCCGTCTGGGTCGCCATCGGTGGGCGCGGGCGTCTCTATGGTGCCGTGATCGGTGCGGCCTTTGTAAGCCTGCTCAGCACCTGGTTCACCGGCGGGCAAGCGCCCAACATTCCGTTGGGTTTCTACACCGTCAAATGGGTCGACTGGTGGCAGGTGCTGCTGGGCGTCTCGTTCGTGCTGGTCACTCTGTTCGCTCCGCAAGGGATAGGCGGGTTATTCGACTTATGGAGCGACCGGCGACACCCGGATCGCCACGGTGCCAACCTGGGCCCCGATGACGGAGCGTTGCGTGAAAAGGAGGCCATTGAATGAGTACTCTGCTAGAGGTGAGCGGCGTCTCGGTCACTTTTGACGGTTTCCGCGCGATCAATAACTTGTCGTTCCAAATTGGTGATGCCGAATTGCGCGCCGTAATCGGCCCTAACGGTGCAGGCAAGACCACGTTCATGGACATCATCACAGGTAAGACACGACCTGATGAGGGGCGGGTTATCTGGGGAAAGAAGTCCATTTCTTTGTTGGACATGACCGAGGCAAAAATCGCGCAGGCAGGGATCGGGCGGAAGTTTCAGAAACCAACCGTCTTCGAAGATCAGACCGTACAGGATAACCTGCTGATGGCACTTAAAAACAAACGTGGTTGGCTGGGTGTGTTACTTTATCGCCCTTCGGCAAATGATCTGCAGAAAGTCAAAGATCTGGCCGCCGAAATTGGTTTGCATCAGGAACTAAGCCGCAAATCCGGTGAACTGAGCCATGGGCAGAAACAGTGGTTGGAAATTGGCATGCTGCTTGCACAAGACCCAAGTCTGCTATTGGTTGACGAACCCGCCGCGGGCATGACACCGCAAGAGCGTGAACACACTACAGACTTGCTTGTTCAGGCTGCAAAAACCCGCGCTGTTGTGGTGGTTGAGCATGACATGGAGTTTGTGCGGCGTCTGAACTGCAAGGTCACGGTTTTGCACGAAGGATCTGTTTTGGCCGAGGGCGGTCTTGATCACGTGACATCTAATCAGGACGTCATCGATGTCTACCTGGGGCGCTAAACAATGCTGAAGCTGACCGATCTGACTTTGCACTATGGGCACTCGCAAATTCTTAACGGGATTTCCATGGAAGCCAGGCAAGGTGAAGTGACCTGCGTCATGGGGACCAACGGTGTCGGGAAAACCAGCCTGATGAAGGCAATCTCGGGCACGCATCCGCGTTCCGGTGGAAAACTGGAGCTTAACGGGGAACAATTGGGTGTCTTACCTGCGCATCGGATGGCCTGGAAAGGTGTGGCCTATGTCCCGCAAGGGCGCGAGATATTCCCTTTGTTGACAGTTCGCGAGAATCTGG
This sequence comes from Ruegeria sp. BA12, assembly GCF_056539625.1. Lineage (NCBI taxonomy): Bacteria > Pseudomonadati > Pseudomonadota > Alphaproteobacteria > Rhodobacterales > Roseobacteraceae > Ruegeria > Ruegeria sp. BA12. Next base: position 146,506 of record NZ_JBQFVF010000008.1, on the reverse strand, counting down.
AAACTGGGTTCTCTTGCCTGCCTGTCAGTGAGCATTTCGTCCCGGATGAGATATTCGACCTGTTCCCGGTCCTCAAACAGATGCAGAACCGGCGCGGCGGTGACCTTTCCGGCGGCCAGCAGCAACAGCTGGCCATCGCGCGGGCGCTGATCACAAAGCCGAACCTGTTGCTGCTTGACGAGCCAACCGAAGGCATTCAACCGAACATCATCCAACAGATTGGCGAAGTGATCCGGCACCTCAGAACGACAAGTAGAATGGCAATTGTTCTGGTCGAGCAGTATTTCGACTTTGCCTATGACCTTGCTGACAGGCTTGTCGTGTTACGGCGTGGCGAAGTCATGATCAAAGGCACAAGAGATAACCTTACGCGTGATCAGTTGTTGCAGGCCGTATCCGTCTAGGGGGAATTTGATGAAACCCGTTGGTCAAATCGACAAAAGCCATTTCTTGAAAATTCTCACCGAGACTCGATCCTGATCGCTGGGTCGACAGACAAAGTAGAGCCCGCGATCCAGTGGAACATGGCTTTCGTCCAGACGGATCAGACGACCAAATTCCAAGTCTCTCGCCGCCAAGAGGTGTCTTGCCAATGCCACGCCCTGTCCGTCAATCGCGGCCTCCAAAAGCACAGCACTATCCACGTATTTGATGCTCTGCGAGTTGATCTGATCCGCGTTCAGACCAACTTGCGCGGCCCAGCTTTCCCAGCCGATGTTGAAGGCATCGTGCAACAATGGAAGATCGGTGATGTCAGTGGCAAGCATTGGCAGCTGTGTATTCTCGACAAGCGATGGCGCGGCTACGACGACCAGCTCCTCTTGTCTTATTTGCTCGTGATAAAGCCCGTCCCAACCCGGTTCTCCAAATCGCAGGGCTACATCAACCTCGGACGTATCGAAATCGGCAAAGGCATCATTTGTGTCCAGCAATAGCGCGATACCCGGATGTTCTTGTTGAAACGAACTTAGTAACGGCACAAGCCATTTGAGCGCCAATGATGTGGATAAAGACACTGTAATCGACTGGCGGTGATGTAATCGCTTCACCTCCATCACGCCCAACTGCAATGCAGAAAATGCCCCGCGTGTTGATTGGTGCAGGCGTTCGCCGGCTTTGGTCAATTCAACGCCGTTGGGGCGGCGATGAAAGAGTGTCACCCCAAGGTGCAGTTCCAGCAACTTTATTTGTCGGCTGATCGCTCCGTGGGTGACGTTCAGCACACCCGCTGCCTTGGTCAGGCTGGAATGGGTTGCAGTTTCGTCAAACGCCTGAAGGGCACGAAGGTGTCTGAGATTTTCCATCATGTGAGAAAATCTAACAGTAACGTGCCAAAAATTCGATAGCTGCGCTTAAATGTAAGAAGTTAGACTGATCTAAACACAAAAAATCTCACACTTTGCTTGCCTAAAGAAGGGAATTCCCATGCCCGAATCCAAAGTCGCGCTGATGACAGGTACAGGCCAAGGCATTGGCCGGGGCTGTGCGGTCGAAATGGCAAAAGCAGGCTACAAGGTCTCGCTGATGTCCCCGTCGAACCGCTCGGTCGAACTGGCCGAGGAGCTTGGGGGCATCGGCCGCCGCGGTTCTGTGCTGGATGTCGATGATCTGCAAGCAATGATCGACGACACCATGAGCGAATATGGGCGGATTGATGCAATCGTCAGCAACATGGGCCACGGCGGAACGGTGCCCGAAGCCATCAAAACGGTGGGATTCGACCCCGACTTTGACGGACCGCTTTTGGAGCTGAGCGATGAGTTGTGGCACGAAAGTCTGGACATGTATGTGCTGAACGTCGTCAAGATTGCTCGTATCGTCACGCCTATCTTGATTGAACAAGGCGGGGGCGCTTTCGTAAATATTTCGTCCATGAACACAATCGAACCACGTGCGCCCTATCCCATGAGCATGCTGCGCGGCGCTTTGCACAGTTTCTCAAAGCTCTATGGGGATCGCTATGCACGTTACAATATTCGAATGAATAACCTGCTGCCCGGCTTCTGCGAGAACGTAAACCTGTCCGAACGGGCCCGCCGTGAAATTCCCGCTCAGCGGTCAGCAACTTTTGAAGAGATTGGACAGGCTTGTGTCTTTCTTTCCAGCGAGGGAGCCCGGTATATTAACGGTCAGAGTATATTGTCCGACGGCGGGATGAACCGCGCGGTTCGGTAGCAACGAGGCAGAAATATGATTGTTAGGGCACTCAATGAAATCCTAGGTACAGATCGGGATGTTTCCGGTCCGGGTTGGAACAGCAGACGACTGTTGCTGGCATCTGATGGCATGGGGTTTTCGCTTACGGATACGATCATCAAAAAGGGTGAAATGCTTGAGCTTGAATACACCCATCATCTAGAGGCGTGTTACTGTATCGAAGGCAAAGGGCAGATAAAGACCTCAGGCGATGAAACCTGGCATTCGCTTGAGCCATTTACTCTTTATGCATTGGATCAACATGACCGGCACCTCGTTCGCGCAACAGACGCTGATTTGCGGCTTGTCTGCGTCTTCAATCCGCCACTCAGCGGGCGCGAAGTGCATCGCAAAGACGGAAGCTATGCGCCGACTGAATCCTGATGAGGGCAGGGACGAACCACCGAAGGACGCCTATTGCTGTAGGCAATCTTATGTATGGAAACCTGGCGCGTTCAGTCAGTCTTGTGACTGCAACACAAGAAGGAAAGCGCAAACCTTGTCGGGTACCCCAAGCTAAAGTGGCCAGACAGGCACAGTGTCGCAAGCTTCATTGATATAACCGGGCGCCACTAAGGTCGAAATGTTTGGGGAACATTGCCCTCAGGAACCGAAAGACAATTCGCATTGCTTCGTCGCGATCAAAGGAATCCGGGTGAAGCAGGTAGTCAGTCCACATGCCTTCCAACATGGCGAGCGTGCCGTGAGTGGCGTCGCGCGCAACTTGATTTGGGTGTTCGATTTCAGTCTCTTTCGCTATGCGGGCGAACGCGTTGAAGATCAGTTTCCGAAGCTTTGCATCGCGGGTATCTGAAAACGCAGCGATTGCCGCTCTGTTCCTGGCCTCACCTCGAAACGCGTACCATATTGCGACGTTTTTCTTATTGAGAATGGCTTCGCTCAAGTCACCCCGAACGATCATCTCAATATGTTCCTGGCCTGTTTGTCCGGTCGTTTCCAGCATGGCATAAATGCCATTGTAATATTGCTCGGACGAATAGCGCGCAGCTTCGTCGACAAGGTTGTCCTTACCCCCGAAATGAAGGTGAATCATGCCGCGGGATAAATCGGCGCGTTGAATGATTTCGCTGACCGACGTCTCGGAAATCCCCTTTTCTGCGACCGAGTCGAGTACCGCCTCGATCAGTGATAGGCGGTTTCGTTCTCGAATTTCTTGTCGTCTTCCAGTCATCTGATCAGGTGGTTTTGTTTGTTTTCAGTCTCTTGCGGGTTCTTTTAATGGCCTTTGGGAAATTGGCCAGCCCCGGTTGTGAAAATATCAGTTGACACAGCTAGCCCTAAAATTCCAGATTTAAATGGACGATTGTCCATTTTGTGATCGATATTGTCGCGCCACCGAAAGCAAAGTTCAGCAGGGAAGCATGGCTGGAGTCATACGAAGTGAAACGGGCAAGGGCCTGGCACTGAGCGCGCCTGCGACGCTCTATGTCGGTCTGCTTGTGGCCGTGCCCCTGTGCATTCTTGTCGCCTACAGCTTTTGGACCCAGACCTATGTCGAGATTGACCGCACGCTGACATGGGCGAATTACCAAGAGGCGTTCACCGATCCGTTGGTCCGGCATCTTATGATCCGATCGGTTGCGATTGCGGGGGCGGTGACGCTGGCAACAGTCAGTCTGGCCTATCCGATTGCTTACTTCATCGCATTTCGGACGCAGAAAAAGACCCTCTGGCTATTGCTGATCACCATTCCTTTTTGGAGCAGCTACCTGCTGCGGGTGTTCAGTTGGAAACTGATCCTAGGCTTTAATGGGGTGATGAATTCGGCCCTTATTTCGCTGGGGCTGATTCAGGAACCACTGACCTTCCTGCTCTATAATGAATTCGCCGTTGTCCTTACACTTGCACATGCATGGGCGCCATTTGCGATCCTGCCGATTTACGTGTCGCTGCAAAAGATCGACCGCAGCTTGTTAGAGGCCGCAACCGATCTCGGTTGCAGCAAGCTGGAACGGTTTGTGCGCGTGACTTTGCCCCTAACGGTACCGGGGATCATCGCCGCCTGCTTGATCATCTTCATCCCCACAGTGGGCGACTACGTCACGCCGGCCCTGGTCGGTGGATCGCAGGGGAAAATGGTGGCCAATTTAATCCAGGTTCAGTTTGGCGCGGCCAATAATTGGCCCTTGGGTGCAACCCTGTCTCTGCTTGCCATGCTTTCAGTTGGCTGCGTCGCGATCCTGTTCGTGGTGGTCGTCACCGCTGTGGGGCGGAGGATCAGATGACCAAGGCCATTCGTATCCCATGGTTGCTTGTTTACGCGATCGCCTACCTGGTGTTTCTCTACCTGCCGGTTCTGCTTTTGCCGCTGTTTTCGTTCAATGACGGAACCATCGTGGCCTTCCCTTTAAAGGGTTTTACGTTGAAATGGTACGCGCAGTTGGGTCAGCAGGACACGCTGCTTCAAGCGATGGTGAACTCGCTGATCGTTGGCAGCGTGACTGCCTTGATGGCGACGTCTCTGGGCCTTTTCGCTGCGCGCGCCTATGTCCGGTACCGGTTCAAAGGGCGGGAATTCTCCGAAGGTCTGGTCATGCTCCCGCTGGTCGTTCCCGGTATTATCGTTGCCAGTTCCATGCTGGTGCTGTTCATCAGCGTCGGGCTGAAGCCATCGCTGACGACAGTGATCCTTGGCCATGTCTTTGTGGCCTTGCCCTTTGCCGTGTCGATCATGAAATCGGCCTTTGACGATTTCGACCAGTCGTTGGAAGAGGCCGCGTTTGATCTGGGCGAAAGCGTTGTGGGAACCTTTCGGCGTGTCACCCTACCAATCGTTGCACCGGGCATCATCGCCAGTCTTTTGGTCACGTTCACCGTGTCATTCGACGAGTTTGTTCTGGCCTTCTTCCTGTCCGGCAACAGCCCGACATTGCCGGTCTATATCTGGAGCCAGATCCGCTTTCCGGCAAAGCTGCCTAATACACTGGCGCTGGGGTCGCTGCTTTTGCTGTCCTCGGTTCTGCTGCTGTTGATTGCCGAATATTTTCGCCGCCGTTCCATCCAATCCACAGATTGAAGCCAAAGGAAACCAACCTGATGAGCGAACAGAACATCATCGAAATACAGGGCGTCGAAAAACGCTTTGGTTCCTTTGTGGCCGTGTCCGACCTGAACCTGACCTTGAAAGAGGGCGAGTTCTTTTCGCTGCTTGGGCCTTCGGGCTGCGGAAAGACAACGGCCTTGCGCATCATCGCGGGGTTTCAGGATCACGAAGAGGGCGAAATCCGGATTGACGGACGGACGATGGGCGAGGTGCCCGCCAACAAGCGGCCCACCAACATGGTGTTCCAAAGCTATGCGATCTTTCCGCATCTGAATGTGGGTGACAATGTCGGGTTCGGCTTGCGAAAGACAAAGCTGTCGCGAAATGAAATCAAGGAACGCGTTGCCGAGGCGCTTGAGATGGTGGAACTCGGCGGCTTGCAAGACCGCAAGGCCAATGAGTTGTCAGGTGGGCAACGGCAGCGTGTGGCGCTTGCCCGCGCATTGGTCATGCGACCCAAGGTGTTGCTGCTGGATGAACCATTATCCGCGCTGGACAAAAACCTGCGCGAAGCGATGCAATTGGAAATGCGCCGCCTGCAGCAAAAGCTTGGCATTACCTTCGTCATGGTCACGCATGACCAGTATGAGGCGATGACCATGTCCGACCGGATCGGGGTCATGTTTGCTGGGCAGCTCAAGCAAGTCGACAAGCCCGAGGTTCTGTATTCCCAACCTTGCAACCGAGAAGTGGCCTCTTTCATCGGCGGGATGAACTTTCTGAATGCCGAAGTGACTGCTGAGAACGCCGACACGCTGGACGTGAATGTTCAAGGGTTTGGCTCGATGACTATTGGGGTGAACCCCAACGTTCAGGTGCATGACATGGATCTATTGGTCGGCGTTCGCCCCGAGCAATTGGAGATCAGCGCAGAAAAACCGGATGGGTACGACGCGCATGTTCAGGGCAAGGTGTCGGACGTCGCCTTCTATGGCGAAAGCGTCCACTATTATGTGCGCGTCGACGGGTTGCCGGAAAGCATCGCCGTTGCAGTGCCAAACTACTTTCACACAGTTGATCACAGCCGCGACGATACCGTCTGGCTTGGGGTTCAAAGCGCCTCGGTGATCGACTTGGGCAAACGTGAATCTTTGGGAGGAGACACATGAATAAAACAGCATCACTTACGGCAGCAGTGGTTGCCACCTTCACAGCAAGCCAAGCTTTGGCCGACGCGGCTGATCTGACCGTTTTCGACTGGTCCGGATATGAGGATCAGGGATTCTTTGGTGATTACGTCGAAAAATACGGCGGGCCGCCCAGCTACACTTATTTCGGCAGCGTGGAAGAGGCTTTCACCAAACTTCAATCCGGGTTTGAGGCCGATCTGGCCCATCCGTGTACGGACGCCCTGAGAAAATGGGTCGCAGCGGATATGATCAAGCCGATTGACACCAGCAAGCTGGAAAACTGGGACAAACTGATGCCCAAGATCAAAGAGGTCGATGGTATCACGATCGACGGGCAGACCTATATGGTACCCTTCGAATGGGGGAACACTGGCCTGATCTACCGCACCGACATGATTTCGGCTGATGATGTTTCGCTGCAATTGTTGTTAGACCCGGCCTATCAGGGCAAGGTTGCCGTTCCGGATGCAGCCTCCAGCGCGTTCGCCATGGCTGCACTGGCAACTGGTGCCTCAAGCTATTCCGATATGAGCGAAGAGGAGTTCCAGAAGGCGGCGGATTACCTGCGGGCAATTCATCCCAATGTACGTTTCTACTGGTCTGATGCAGGTCAACTGGATCAAGCCATTGCCAGTGGTGAGGTGACCCTGGGTTGGGGCTGGAACCAATCGGAGTTGAACCTGATTTGGAACGAAACCCCGGCAGTCATGATGCGTGATGTGGACAAAGGCATCGCCACCTGGGTCTGTGGTTACGTGCATCTGAAGTCTGCCAAACAGTCCGATGAACAGGTCTACGACATGCTCAACGCGCTCAGCTCGGCCGCCAGCGGTAAGTATATCATCGAAAGCTGGGGTTATGCCCATGCCAATGAAGACGCATTTGCGCAAGCTGATCCAGAGTTGATTGAGACCTACGGGTTCTCGGACGTGGACAGCTTCTTTGACGGCAGCCTGTTCTTCGACGCGGTCAATCCTGAGATTGAAGCGAAGATGTTGAAGGAGTTCGAGCGCATCAAAGCGGGCTTTTAGAACCATCTAACTACACAATTGGGATTGGCGGTGCCTTAGAAAGCCCGCCGATCCCACAGAACCATTTCCAATTCTTCTGGAGGAAGCGCGGCAATGTCAGGCGCTGACGGATATTCTGTTCTCTTTGAACCGGTTCAGATCGGGCCAGTGACGGCCAAAAACCGGTTTTATCAGGTGCCCCACTGCAATGGTATGGGACATCTGCGACCGCAGGCCGAAGCTGCCATGCGGGCAATGAAGGCCGAGGGTGGTTGGGCCGTAGTGTCCAATCAGGAGACGGAAATTCATCCCACTTCAGATTTGTCCCCATATGCGGAAAACCGACTATGGGACGAACGGGATATTCCAGCGCTGCGCCTGATGACTGATGCAGTTCATGCCAAGGGTTCGTTGGCGGCCATTGAATTGGCACATAACGGCCACCATGCGCAGAACCACCTGAGCCGCGCGCCTTTGCTAGGCCCGTCAGAACTTGCCTTGCAAACAGCGTATCCCAAACAGGCTCGGGCGATGGATAAGTCGGACATTCGCGAGTTTCGCAAGTGGCACCGCGCGGCGGCGCGGCGGTCGCGCGAGGCGGGCTTTGACATCGTGTATGTTTATGCCGGTCATCACATGACCCTGCCGCATCATTTTCTGCTGCCTCAGTTCAATGACCGAACGGATGAATACGGAGGCTCGTTGGAGAACCGGGTGCGCTTAACCCGAGAGCTTCTGGAAGAAACCAGAGAAGAGGTCGGGGATGAGTGTGCTATCGCCTTGCGTTTCGCAGTTGATGAAATGCTGGGATCAGACGGGATGCAGGCGCAGGAAGAAGGCCGTGCCGTAGTCGAATTGCTGGCAGACCTGCCAGACCTATGGGACGTCAACGTCGCGGACTGGAGCAATGACTCGGCGACGACACGTTTTGAGCCCCGCGACGGTTTTCAAACCTCATACATTGAATTCGTCAAACAGGTGACGTCCAAGCCTGTTGTGGGTGTCGGGCGTTTCACGTCTCCGGACTTGATGGTGTCACTTGTCAGGAAAGGTATCCTTGATTTCATCGGCGCAGCGCGACCATCCATTGCCGACCCGTTTCTTCCCAACAAAATAAAGGAAGGTCGGATCGAGGAAATTCGCGAGTGTATTGGCTGCAATATCTGTGTGTCCTCCGACGCGCTGGGCGTTCCTATCCGATGTACTCAAAACCCGACGATGGGGGAGGAGTGGCGCCGGAAATGGCATCCTGAAATCATAGAGAGCCGAGGAAAAGAAGAAGCGGCGCTTGTTGTCGGCAGCGGTCCCGCCGGGCTTGAATGCGCCATGCAATTGGCGCGTCGGGGCTATGACGTAACCTTGGCCGAAGCCAAGCAAGAGCTTGGGGGGCGCGTGTTGCAAGAATCCGGTCTGGCCGGGCTATCCGCATGGAGGCGCGTGACAGATCACAGGATCTATGACTTGCAGCAACGCGGGAACGTGCAACTGTTCACCGACAGTTCCTTGTCAGCAAGCGAGGTTATCGAGTTGGGCATTCCGAATGTCTTTCTGGCAACTGGCGCGTCATGGCGGCGAGACGGTCGCGGGAAGTCTGCGTTCCGGGGCGTATCGATAGAGGTAGGTTCACAAGTATTCACTCCGGACGACATCATGTCAGGGGTAATGCCGGGGGATGGCCCGATTATGGTCTACGATGATGATCAGGCCTATCTCGGTGGTGTGTTGGCGGATCATCTGGCGCAGGCCGGGCGAGAGGTCGTCTTTGTAACCCCGGCCTCGATGGTTTCACCTTTCACTGAATTGACCTTGGAACAGGTCAAAGTGCAACGCGGCTTGTTGGAAAAAGGTGTTCGGCTGGTGTTGTCCCAGACCCTGGTCGAAATCACGCCCGGAATGGCGAAAGTTCAATGCGCCTATACCGGACGCGAACAAAGCGTCGAGTGCGCATCAGTTGTTTTGGTCACGCAGCGCGCGCGAGAGACTGCCCTTTATGAGGAACTGCGAAATTTGCCCGACAAGCCACTGACAAGTCTGGAACTGATCGGTGATGCGGCAAACCCCGGTTTGATCGCTGACGCTGTATATTCGGGCCACATGGCAGCCAGGAATTTTGAACGCGACGCGGGCGACATCGACCGTGAATTTTTCCGTCGGGAAATCGTTTCCCTTGAATCTGCATGAGGTGCGCTATGCCAAAAGATGACTTGCAAGTAATGCGCGACTTGATGGAAGCGCAGCGGGAAGGGTTCGCCTTGCCGCGCCATTTCTATACGTCTCAGGCAGTATACGAAAACGATATCAGCACGTTCTGGAATCGCAACTGGATCTGGGTCGGACATATCAGCCAGATTGCCGAGCCGGGCGACTATTTCCTGTTCGACTACGGACCTGAATCCATCATCATCGTTCGGGATCGCGAGGGTGAGGTGCGCGCGCATCAAAATGTTTGCCGACACCGGGGATCGCGCGTTTGCATTGAACAGAAAGGCAAGGCGCGAAACTTCATCTGTCCCTATCACGCGTGGACCTTTGACCTGAACGGTAAGCTCAGAAACGGGCGGTCAATGGGGGCGGATTTTGACCCGGGCCAGTACGGTTTGTTTCCGGTTCAGGTAAAGATATTTCAGGGTCTGATTTTTGTTTGCCCGTCCGAAGACGCGCCGCCGCTGGACGCCGCTTTGGATAGGCTGGCCCCGCTGTCAAAGCCGTTCGGTTTTGAGAATCTGAAGATTGCCCATGAGGCCTCATACCCGGTTCCGGCGAACTGGAAGCTTGCTCTGGAGAATTACTTGGAATGTTATCACTGCGCGCCATCTCATCAGGACTATTCGCGCAGTCATTCCTTGAAAGATCCGGCCCAGGTTCTTGAGTTCAGCGGGGCCCTGCACGAGCGGATGAAAGAAGCCGGGGTTCCCCTCGAGGAGCTTGATCTGACTGGAGAAAACGCAGTCGCACCGGGCGCAGATGTCTATTGGCGGCGTTACCCACTGTTCCCCGGCTACTTGACCGGCAGCAAGGATGGCGCGCCCTTGGCGCCGCCATTGGGTGAGCTGAAATCCCAAGACGGCGGGGCCACCGATCTGGGGATCGGTACGCTAAACTATTTCCTCGTTTATGCCGATCACGTGGTCGGGTATCGGTTCGTGCCGCGTGCTCTGCAAGACACCGATATTCAGATCGTCTGGTACGTACGCGGCGACGCCGAAGAGGGGCGCGACTATGACAAGGATACCCTGACATGGCTGTGGCATGTCACGTCGCTCGATGACGAACGGATCATCCGGCACAATCAGGAAGGCGTGAACTCGCACCATTTCGTCCCCGGGCCATTGTCCGAGATGGAATGGAGCATTTCGGGCTTCTATCGCAACTACTTCAGCATGATCTGAGACGCGCAAAATTCGGAGAAAGAACATGACAGAGCTAACGCAGCGCAGATCAAGACGGCGCGGGGGCGGGCGTGAGGCACGCGCAGCCGTGCGAACCAGCAACGCAGCCTCGCAAGCAATCTGGCCGGGTATTTCGGGTGGGCGATACAAGCCCCTGTCAGACGCGGACATGTCGCGCATTCACGAGGCCGCGCTTAGCATTCTGGAACGCACAGGCGTGGGGGACCCAACGCAGGAAGTTCTCGATCTTGTGGTGCCAAAAGGGGCGACATTGAACGCGCACGGCAGGTTGTGCTTTCCTCGCGCCTTGATGGAAGATCTGTTGGCCAAAGCCGCCAGTGAATTCTTTGTCCATGCACGCGGATCGCGGGCCGGTAAGGACGACATGCACTGCACCAAGGACAAGGTGTATTACGCAAATTCCGGCACGGCGGTGACAACCTTTGATGCCGAGACTCGCAGTTACAGGCCATCAACGCTTAAGGATATTTACGACTTCACCCGCTTGGTCGACCGGCTCGATAATATTCACATGACCGGTGACACGGTTTTGGCGACGGATGTGCCACAGGATTATGAGCATGACATGAGCATGCTCTACGCCATTCTGGCAGGCAGCGAAAAACCTTCCTGCCTGACCTTCAGAACCCGCGAGCACATTCAGGATGCGATCCATCTGTTCGATCTGGCATCGGGTGGCGAGGGCAAGTTCCTTGAAAAGCCCTCGGTCATCTTTGGAGGCTGTCCCATCGTATCCCCGCTTAGGTTCGGGCGCGAAAATCTGGAGATCTTGATCGATACGGCGAAGATGGGGCTGGTGTGCGATCTTGCCGTTCCCCCACAGGCCGGGGCGACTTCGCCGGCGCCTTTGGCAGGAACCTTAGCGCAAGCGGTTGCTGAGACCTTGTCTTGCGTCGCTATTGCGAACCTCATCAATCCGGGCACTCCGGTCGTTTTTGCAGCTTGGCCTTTCATCACCGACTTGCGTACTGGGTCCTTTACTGGCGGCAGTGGCGAACAGGCGTTAATTTCAGCTGCGGCCATCCAGATGGGCAATTTCTATAACCTGCCGACCAGTGTTGGGTGTGGTATGACGGATTCTAAAATCCCGGATGCGCAATACGGTTTGGAAAAGGCACTGACCTTTGCTTTGGCGGCGCATGCCGGTGCCAACAGGCTCTGCGAATTTGGCGGTATGCTTGGCAGTCTGATGGGCTGCAGCTTTGAGTCTATGGTCATCGACAACGAGGCCGCGGGCATGATCTCGCGAACGCTGCGCGGGATTGAGGTGAGCGACGACACGCTTTCGGTCGACGTTATCCATGAATGCGCAATTGATCCTGGTCATTTCCTTGGTAACGCGCAGACCCTGCAATATATGGAGACGGAATATGTCTACCCGACCCTGCTGGATCGGGAACTGACCGATACTTGGGAAAAGGCAGGTCGACAGGACATGTTTGAGCGGAGTCGGTCGGTGGTCAACGACATCCTATCCAATCACTATCCGAACTACTTTGGCAGCAAGGCTGATGCAGAGGTGCGGGCCAAGTTTCCGATTAAATTACCGCCTGAGGCGATGCAGGCGGGTTGAGGACAGCGGAAGGCGATGCGGTATTGAAACTTGTAAAATAGTGATGCCGCATCAAGACGGCTTCTAAGCCTTAAACGCACCCTGCTGTGTCAGGTCTTCAGTCGCCAACCGAATACCTTTCTCAAGGATATCGAACATCCGGTTCAACTCGCCTTCCGTGATGATCAGCGGTGGGGAAAACACGCACATGTTGATGATCGGTCGCAGGATCAGCCCGTTTTCCTGGCAATGCTGGTCAATCAATGCGCCAACAGACTTATCAAGGTCCAAAAGATTATCAGCATTAGCATCGGCAACGCATTCGACGCAGCCAACCAGCCCCATACCTCGGGCGTCACCCACAAGCGGCAAGGCCGCCAGAGCCTGAAGGCGTTCTTCGAACAGCGGCGTAAGCGCGCGGACATGTTCCAGAATACCGTCGCGCTCCATGATTTCTATGGTTTTCAAACCAGCTGCCGCGCTTACCGGGTGGCCCGAATAGGTGAACCCGTTTGAAAACGTAGCCTCCTGTGCGTTCTCACCGCTCACATCTTCGATCAGTCGATCAGAGATGATGCAGGCCCCCATGGGGACATAGCCAGACGTCATACCTTTGGCACAGGTGATGATATCTGGTTGAATACCAAAGACATCTTCGGATGCAAACCAATGCCCAAGCCGCCCAAATCCAGTCACAACCTCATCTGAAATATACAGGACATCGTATTTCCGGCAGATATCCAAGCAGCGCTGATGATACCCCTGCGGAGGCACGATGACCCCACCAGAACATAGGATCGGTTCAGCGATGAAAGCCGCGACCTTGTCAGGGCCGGTTTCCAGGATCATGTTCTCTAGATCAGCGATTTTTTCGTTTAGAAAATCTTCAACGGTTTGATCGGCGCGGCGCGTGTACGGGTTCACATTCGGCAGGAAGCGCGTCAGGTGAGAGGCTTGGTCCAACCACCCTTTGTCGCGCTCTTTTCCAGATACTGAGGCCGCCAAATAAGTCGAACCGTGATAGGCCTTTTGCCGCGATATCACGATCTTTTTTTCAGGTTTGCCAAGCAGGTTATTGCGGAACTGCACAAACCGCAGGGCGCTATCAACGGCTGTTGAGCCGCCGGTTGTAAAGAACACATGGTTCAGGTCACCCGGCGTTCTTTTGGCGATCTCATGTGCCAGCCGGGCTGGGGCCGAGTTGGCGTTGTTGAAGGGCGAAAAATACGCCATCTCTTTCGCTTGCTGGGCCATCGCATCTGCAATTTCAGCGTTCCCATAGCCCAATTGAACGCACCACATCCCCGCAGGCCCATCTATCAAGCGTTTTCCGTCCTCTGTCACGATGTGAACGCCTTGGCCACTTTCGGCAAAGGTCCGTTCATTTTGGCCAAGGAATGACATCCCTTCCCACGGATGCAGGAAGTGTTCGTTGTCCCAGTCACGTACGGGCTGAAAGTCGGAGTTGAACAGAGTCATGGGGCACCTTGATGTAACATATATCACAAAATGAACAAACATTCATTCAATGTCAATCCTTGAACTTTCGCTTCACTAGATGCGAGAAAGCAAAGGCGAGTAACCCAGCGAAGGAAAATCAAGATTACTCTCGAGGCCGATACTCCGACCAATGCCCGCGATCTGAGTAAGTTGCAGAACCGACAGCAGCTGATTCAGGCGGCTGCGGATGCCATCCATAAATACGGTATTCGCGGTACGACCTCGGCCAGAATCCAGGAGCTGTCAGGACTGTCGAGGGGGATGGTGAACCTGCACTTTGGTTCCAAAGAGAAACTGCTGCTTGCCGTGGCCGAGGAATTGTCGGCGCGCTATGCCGGGCAGTGGAAAGCAATCGCGGACAGTCCGGAATTAGGCCCTGCGGACAAGTTAATCTCAATCCTCAAGGCGGATTTCGACCCTTTGGTCCTGAATGCACGGGACGTTGCGATCTGGTTTTCATTTCGGGCCGAAGCTCTCTCGAACCCCGACATATTTCCTTTCATCGACTCACGGGACAAAAGTTTCCGGGCAGTGATCCTTGAACTGTTGCAGCAAATCATAAGCGAAGGTGGGTACAAAGACGTAGACGCCAAACTTGCAACAGATGCATTGATTGCTTTGCTGGAAGGGCTCTGGACCGACTTCCATTTACACTCTGAGATTTTCAAACCCGAAGAGGCTTTGAAAATCTGCTTGTTTGTCTTGCAGTCGATGTTTCCAAGTCATTTTGATTTTAAATCGATATCTTAAATAGCGAGACGGCGCTTCTACGAGCCACCTCAGAATTGGACTCAGTGGAATAACTGGCGGCCTTCCAGGTCCCATCTTGCGCATATTCGTACTGCATTGCAGTAAGCCGACGTCAGTTCAATCGACCGTAAAAGGTCATGCGGGCACTCTCTGACAGTTCCACATCAGGTTCCGAGTTATAGGCCAACACGGCGAGCATTCTTGTCTTGTCACTCTCATTCGGTGAGACCCGGTGAATGGAGTTTCTACCGCGAAACAGAACCAGCGTTCCTTGATCCATGTTCAGGATTTGTGGCTTCAATTCTTTGTCCAGAACGGCCCTGACACCTTCATAGTTCATGTCGCCTGCGCTCGCGTCCCGCAGGTCCTTTACATATTCGAAACGGCTACCGGCGTCGGGTTTCTGGATCAGCAATGTGATTGCGAACGAGGAATTGTCGAAATGCCAACCGAGTTCTTGCCCTCGGGTTGCGTAGTGAATGTTAATTGACGACAGCGGATCGACATAAGGGTGCAGTTCAGTCTCGCCCGTGAGCTGCTTGATGAAGCTGTGGAATAATGGGTCGTTATACAGAGTGCGCAGGGGCGATGTCGGTGACACCACGTCGTCGCAGATACATCCTTTGGATGACTCCACTTGCCGATTTGCCGGGTGTGATGCGTCAAACTCTGGATTTGGCGGCGTTAGGTAGACCGAGTGGCTTTGAGTGCAGAAATATGCCTGGTCTTGTCCCGTCAAAGCCTCGGCTTGCATCATTGCCAGTGCCTCGGGGCGGATAAATTCCTCAAGGACCAAGACACCGTTTTCATTCAGTGACGATCTTGCCTTCGTACCGAAATCTTCATTTCCCAGAGGGTAACGCCCAAAGTCGACGATGTCTGCAATATTCATGCCACTGACCCATTTAGCAAAAGCTTAGAACGGGTGGATTAAACCTTTTCTGACAGCGCGAGAAAAGCTGCATTTTCAGTGCGGCTTGTTTGCCTCCCAAGAACGAACCCAGGCGAATTCGGGTCGGGGGAACGTTTCAGCTTACTTGGAACGTCTCGGTACAGAATTGCCGCCCTTTGCCGCGGCAGCGCGTGCGCGGTTTTTCTTGCTGTTTGGCTTACCCTTGGGCGGCGGCGGGCCCTTTGGGCCGCGGTTTGGTTTTTTGCCTTTGCTGCTTAGGCTATCGCCATCGCGCTTGGGCTTAGTGTCGACTTTGGTTTTCTCAGGCGGCTTTGATGCCGTCTTTTTTCGCGCCTTCGCAGGCTGTGGATCGACAAGGCGAGGCGGTCTGCGCTCAGACTTTTGCGGGTCTCTCTTGCCTTTCACACCTCGTTTTGGGCCTGTCTTTGTCGGTTTCGAAAAGTCGGGGGCCGTGTCCAACCGCACGATGTCTTTTGTGCCCTCGACCTTCATCTCAGGTCCGATCGCGTCCAAAAATCCGGAAACGCTGCTCTCGCGAATTTCGATAAAGGTCACATCGTCAGCGATGCGGATCGCGCCGATATCGGATTTGGTGAGGTTCCCGGCCTTGCACACCATGGGAAGAACATAGCGCGGAGACGCGTTATCGTTGCGTCCTTCCGACAGCGAAAACCACACACTCGGGCCAAAAGGTGCCTCTGACTTTGTCCCTGTGGTTTTGACGTCGCTTAACTCTTCCGGAGCAGAATGCTGACGTTTGTATTGACGGACATAGGCCGCGGCGAGTTGTTCCGGCGAGAATCTGGCCACCAGTTCGTCGACCGATGTGCGCTCGCTCTCGACGAGATCCACCTGCCAGTCGTCCGAGCCGAACATCCGCTGTAGATCCTGTGCGTTGACTGCGTCTGCGGAAGGTGCCGGACCCCAATCAGCAGTCAGTTTGGCGAATTTCAACAGCCGTTGAGCCTTTTTGAACGAAGCCGGTGCGACGATCAGGGCGCTGACCCCTTTGCGCCCCGCGCGCCCGGTTCGACCTGAACGGTGCAGAAGAGTTTCGTGACTGTTGGGCAGTTCGGCATGGATCACCAGATCCAGATTCGGCAGGTCAATCCCGCGCGCGGCCACGTCGGTCGCCACACAGACGCGGGCACGCCCGTCGCGCATGGCCTGCAGGGCATTTGAGCGTTCGCTTTGGGTCAGTTCACCGGACAAAGCCACAACCGAGAACCCACGGTTCGACAAGCGGGCAGTCAGGCGTGCAACCATCGCACGTGTGTTGCAAAAGACGATGGCGTTCGGGGCCTCGTAATAACGCAGCACGTTGATGATCGCGTTTTCACCATCGCGCGGGGCCACATTCATTGCACGGTATTCGATATCGGCGTGTTGCGTCCGTTCACTGACGGTGCTTACACGCTCGGCATCCCGTTGATACCGGGTGGCAAGGGTGGCAATGGCGCGCGGAACCGTGGCGGAAAACAACAGTGTTTGGCGGTCTGTGGGCGTTTCGTCGAGAATGAACTCCAGATCCTCGCGGAACCCAAGGTCAAGCATTTCGTCGGCTTCATCCAAAACCACAGCGCGCACGGCCGTCAGATCAATCGACCCGCGCATGATATGATCGCGCAAACGCCCCGGTGTCGCGACCACGATATGCGCCCCACGTGACAGGGCCCGGCGTTCGTCGCGCATATCCATTCCGCCAACGCACGAGGCAATGAACACCCCCGCGTCGGCGTAAAGCCATCCCAATTCTCGTTTGACCTGCATTGCCAGCTCTCGCGTTGGCGCGATCACCAGTGCCAAAGGCGCGTCTGAGGTGCCAAAAACCTGCGCATCGCCCAAAATGGTCGGCGCGATGGCCAGGCCGAACCCGATGGTTTTTCCCGATCCTGTCTGTGCCGAAACCAGCAGGTCTTTTCCTTGCAATTCAGGTGCGGACACGGACTCCTGGACCGGGGTCAGGGTGTCATATCCTTTGCGCTTCAGCGCATCTGCGATTGTCTGTTTCATAGCTCGGCTCTCTTGGGTGATGCGGTCACCCTCAGAGCGTCCAACACACGGATCATTGTCGAAGCACGCTCCTTACCGAGAGACGAACCGGATGTATAGAGTGGAAGATGAATGGCCGCTGAACCGGCGGATTTTTCGACCACGGCCGTGCGGTGTGATCCAAAAAAATCTGTGATCCAGCGTATTTTCCAGTTCAACGCCAAGGTGGTGGACTGTACCGTCCAACGTCATTTGCCCGGTAGGACAGGCAGCCGCACGGTCCTGCCTTACAAGCGCGTTAAGGGTTCGCCTATTTTATCTGTTTTCAGGGCAAAATCCCTGTTTGCGCTAAAATGGGCGAAAAAATTAACTGTGATTTCAACACTGTCCGGCGCGCTACGGGAAACCCCCTATATCGAAATTCAGGCCGATTCGTTAACTGTGTTTTATCGAACGGGTCATATCGGACGATACCACTTTTCCCCTGTGAGGGGCTGGCTACTTACCCCCTCGGCCGGCCCCTCAGTCACTGGCCGCGACCCGTTTCGATCCCCCTCTAGAAATAGGCTCTCAGGCGCTTTGCTCCAGAGATAGCAGTACTTGTGCAACCAGATTGGGCAATTCAGAGGATCGGTCGTAGCTTGCTGTATGTGGAATGTCGGCAACCGGTGATTTTCGATAACCTTCGGTGAACAACAAAAACGGCACTTGTGCGCGTTGAGCGGTTTCGGCATCCACCTCGCTATCTCCGACAAACAACTGCGGACCGGCTGCGGTAACGGCGGCAAAGCTGGCCTCAAGATGGGCCGGGTCGGGTTTGCGGGTGTTCAGGCTGTCACCTCCAAGGACGGCATCGAAATGGGGTGCAAGCCCCATCGCCTCAAGCACATGGCGGGCAGGGGCTTCGGGTTTGTTGGTGCAAACCCCCAGAACGCAGCCCATGTCAAGCAAATGTTCCAGCGCCTGCAACACACCGGGATAGACCACGGTTTTATCGCTGGAGGCGGCGTTGTAATGGGCAAGCGTCAACCGGGTCAGATCACCGTGCTGGACCATCGGCAGGTCGCAATGCTCAATCACACGCTCGACCAGTTTGGGTAGCCCGTTGCCAACAAATTGTTTGATCTGGTCCTGTGATAAGGGCGCTACGCCGGCGTCACGCAACATATTGTTCGCGGCCGCTGCAAGATCAGGAAGACTGTCCACGAGCGTTCCATCCAGGTCAAACATGATAGTCGCGGCCATTGACTGCCCCCTTGGTTTGATATTCTGAGAAAGTGGTACCCTGCCTGAATTTTTGGTGCAATCGTGCGAGGTTGGAGAATTCACCAGAACGGGCCTTGACATACCTGACTATTTTAATCAGATTATTATTTAAGTCCACAGCCAACCCCTGTCAGGGTCAGCCAGATCAAGTGAAACGCGAACAGATTAAGGCATTTCGCCCCAGCCCCCTCTGGAGTTGTCCTGATGAATATGCAGACCCCGAATCCCAGCCAATCCTATGCTGTATCCATGCTGCCATCGCATAAGGCCGAAGAACTGACCAATGGCGGTAACCTGGCCCATATCGAATTGGGCGACCAGCTGTATACGCTGCGCATCACCCGCGCAGGCAAATTGATCCTGACGAAATGAGCGCGAATTCCTCTCGGGGTGGGGCGGCTGTTGGCCGCTTAACTGACCTTGGCCCCGTCGAAGCCGGAGCTGTGATGTACTTGCGGCTTTGGGGTGATGGTGCCCAGGGCCGCGCAGATGCCGCCAGCGATTTTGAAATTGCGTTGGGCGCAGAATGCGGGCGCGCTGCGATGATGTCGCTTGACCGCCTGTGTTCGCTGTGCGCGCATCACGGGCGCCGCCCGTTGATCCGTCACGGATTGGGGTGTTCTTGTCTTGGCGCTGACGAAAATTGCTTTGCGCAGATGATCGCAGCGGCCTCTGAAGGTTCCCGTGAAGACGCGATGATGATGGCGTCCCTGATTGTGCGACCGGATTTTGCCCCCGCTCTGGCCTCATTATCAGAAGAACTTGGACTGGCGCTGCGTCGTATGACCGCGTCGATTCCGCTGCCCACAACCGGGCACCAACCCCCCGCAGCCCTGCTGCATTGAGCAGCAGCGTGGCGCAGAACCCCGGCCCTCCCTAGGCCGGGGTTTATTTCTCAGCAGCACCCGCACCCAGCATGGTGATGCCCCTGATCGCAGGCTGGGGCAGGGGTGAAATCACCCACTCCGGTCAAAACGTCCCGCAAAGCCCAGAGGATCATGTCGACGTCCTCGGCCTCGATCGTCAGCGGTGGGCGGATTTTCAGGATGTTGTCCTTGGGCCCTTCGCTGCCGATCAGAATACGATGATCGCGCATCCGGTTTTTGACGTATTTGCAGATTTCGGTGCCCTCGGACCCATCCGGGTTGATCAGCTCAACCCCAAGGAACAGGCCCATTCCTCGCACATCGCCAACGCATCCGAAATCGGACTCAATCTGACGCAGACCATCCATCAGGCGCGCGCCCATATCGCGGGCGTTGTCCTGCAGGCCTTCGTCATCGACGATGTCCAGCACCTCTTTGCCGATCCGGCATGACAGGGTCGAGCCGCCAAAGGTTGAAAAGAACTCGATCCCGTTGTCAAAGCTCTGGGCGATTTCCTTGGTCGTAACCAGTACGCCCAGCGGATGGCCGTTACCGATAGGTTTGCCCATGACAAAGATGTCCGGCAGCGCGCCTTGATGTTCAAAGCCGAAATAGTACTCACCCAGTCGCCCAAGCCCGGTTTGTACTTCATCGGCAATGCACACACCGCCCGCAGCGCGGATTTTCTCATATACCGCTGGCAGGTAACCTTTGGGCGGAATGATTTGGCCGCCGACCGAGGGGAAGGTCTCGGCAATAAATCCTGCGACCCCGTGCCCCTTGTCTTGCAGAGCAGCGATTGCAGGGTCTACAAAATTCGCGAATTTTGTAGCGCGGTCCGGGTCGTCACGTTTGAATGACCCGCGATAGTCGTCGGCAACCTCAACCAACTCGACCCAGTCGGCCTGACCGACACCGCCGGGTTTGTTGAACTTATAGGCCGAGATCGCAACAGCCGCGTTGGTGTTGCCATGATAGCCGTGATCCGGGGTGACAATGCCCTTGGCGCCGGTATGGGCGCGGGCCAGACGCAAGGCCAACTCGTTCGCCTCGGTGCCTGAGTTGACAAAAAAGCAGACCTCGAAATGATCCGGCAGTTTCGAGAGAATCTTGTCGGCAAAGGTCGTTTGGGCAGGGTGCAGATAGCGCGTATTTGAATTCACTCGCTTCAGCTGATCCGCCGCCACCGCCCGAATTCGCGGATGCGCATGGCCCACATGGGGGACGTTGTTATAGGCGTCCAGATAGGGCCGTCCCCATTCGTCGAACAGGTGATGTTTCCAACCGCGCACCAGCATGACCGGATCGTCATAGGTCAGGCTGAGGTTGCCGCCGAAATGATCGTGCCGCCCCTGCAGGATCGCTTGCTTGTCGGTGGGGCGATAGAACACTTTCTCATCCGGTAGATTCAACAGCGCCGCGGGGTTGGGGCAGACGGCGTGCCACAGCTCCATCTCATCGGGATCGCCGACACCGGGCCAGTCGGTCTGCATCCCATCCGTGGTTAGCGCCAGTTGGAAATGCACATGTGGGGCCCAGCCGCCATTCTGACTAGCATCGCCCAGCCGGGCAAATGCCGCGCCTTGCGCCACCGGATCGCCCGGCTTCAGACGGTCACAAACTTCGGGGTCCAGATGACCATAAAGAGTATAGAAGGGATCGCCCTCGGGCGTTTCATGATGCAGGATCACGACGCCGCCATAGTCCAAATGGGCGTCGCGGTTCTCGACCGCTTCGACCCGGCCGCTCATCGGCGCGTGCAGCACGGTGCCTGCCGGGGCAAACACATCCACCGCCAAATGCACGGTGCGCCGGTCCGAAGCCTTCCAGGGCCCCTTGCGGAACCCGGGCTCGGCATAGATCAGGCGGGGTTCGTTGTAATAGCCCAACCAAAGGCCTTGGCCAAATTCCTCACCCACACGCGCTGCCTCTTCCAGTGGCATGTAGAACGGGTTCTGCGGCCAGGTCGAGTTCTCAACCGACAGTGAGCCCATGGGCGCATCGCTCAGATCCTGATTGAACATCAGGGCGAACTGGCCGCGATGTTCGGACAGATAGGCGTGGATGCGTTCGGCCCCGTCAGTAACGGGCAAACCGCAGGCCGTTCGTAGCCGCGCCGCCATCAGGTCACCGTTCACGCCTGCATTCTCAAGGAACCGCCATGCGGGGGCCTGACTGATCGTCACATAAGGATCGTCCGGGTTCTCGATCGCCATAAGGGTCGAGTTTACAACGGACACCGCCAGCCGCATCCGCAGCAAGGGCCAGATCAAATCAATCTCATCGGGGCGCAGCCGATTAGCCGCGTGATAGCCCTGCACAAGAGCGGCAAGCGCGCGTTCCGGTTTAGGGTGATCCAGAACGATATAGGCCCCCGCAATCGCTAGATCACAGACACGCGGCGCAGCACACATATCGCCCAGATCAATCAGGCCCGAGATACTCTGACGCTGACCCAGTTCGCCCTCAACCAGAATGTTGTAGTCGTTGACGTCATTATGGATCGCCTGTTTCGGCAGTTCCGCCAACGGACCCGAGATCGCCGCGAACTGGTCACAAATCTCGGACAGCAAAACCCGACGAGCAGGATCAGTGATCGCATCCAGCCGATCGGCGATCCAACCGGCTTGCGTAAGGTCCCATTTGAAATCTGCACGATGCAGCCCGTCATGGGTAAACCGCTCCAACGCTTTGTCGGTGGCACCCAAAACACGCCCCAATTTTAAGATCAACGCCTCGGATTTAGGCGCGGCCTTGGCGTAACATTGCCCCGGCAGGCATTCCAGCAACCAGACCAGCCGCATCTGCCCTTGCTGATCGGCAATTTGCGGCAGCTGCGCCCCGGTAAGGGCGGGATAGACCTGAGGGAATGGCAGCCCCGGCGCCTCACCCGCGATATGGGCCAATGCCTTGACCTGCAGATCAACGAACTCTGCTTCGCATCCGGGGCGCAAGACTTTCAGTACATAATCCTGACCATTGGTAGCCCGCACCATAAAGTTCAGATCATATTCGCCATCCAGCCGCGTCAGCTTGGCGTCCAGCCCCCAATGGGCGCGCAGGGCATCCGCCCAGAATACGGTCAAGTCGCTCATACGCTTCCCTGTCCAATTTTCACGAGGTTCCCCTTCATCTGGCCGAAAATATCCTCGGGGGTGAATTGGCCGAACGGTCCAAAAGGGGGCAGACAGCCCCCCAATGCCGTCAGTCCAACGCGCGCAACCGCTTGAACAGCGAAGATGTATCCCACCGTCCGCCGCCCAGCTTTTGCACATCTTTGTAGAATTGATCGACTAACGCCGTAACCGGCAGGGACGCCCCGGTTTCGTTTGCCGTCTCAAGGCAAATCCCCAGATCCTTGCGCATCCAGTCAACCGCAAAACCGTGTTCGAAATGATCATCCAGCATGGTTTCATAGCGGTTCGC
This sequence comes from Ruegeria sp. BA12, assembly GCF_056539625.1. Taxonomy (NCBI): domain Bacteria; kingdom Pseudomonadati; phylum Pseudomonadota; class Alphaproteobacteria; order Rhodobacterales; family Roseobacteraceae; genus Ruegeria; species Ruegeria sp. BA12. The sequence goes on along the minus strand of NZ_JBQFVF010000008.1, from coordinate 123,431 downwards.
CATCTGCCAGCTGCCCGCAGCGCCCTGGCTGATCACCTCAACAACGGATCGACCGTCCAATCCGGCTTTTTCAGCGAAATGTAGCGCTTCGCTGAGACCCTGAACCAGACCGGCAATGGCGATCTGGTTGCTCATCTTGGTCATCTGCCCTGCGCCGCTGTCGCCGATCCGACGGCAGATCTTGGAATAGACCTGCATGATCGGTTCAGCCGCATCATAGGCGGCCTGATCACCACCGCACATGATCGACAAGACGCCATTCTCGGCTCCCGCCTGACCGCCCGAGATCGGGGCGTCCACAAATGCGATACCCTTGCTTTGGCCCGCCGCATAAAGCTCACGGGTCACCTTGGCGGAAACGGTGGTGTGATCAATGAAAGTTGTGCCGTCGGCCATTCCGTCAAAGGCACCATTTTCACCCGTGCAAACCATCCGCAGGTCATCATCGTTGCCGACGCAGGCCATGACGAACTCCGCGCCCTGGGCGGCTTCTTTCGGGGTGGTCGCCATCGCGCCACCATGTTGGGCAACCCAGGCTTCGGCCTTTGCGGCAGTGCGATTGTATACGGTTACTTCATGGCCCGCCGCCTGCAGGTGACCAGCCATTGGATAGCCCATGACGCCCAAACCCAGAAACGCAACTTTTGCCATATTGTGATCCTCTCTGTTGTCCGGGCCATTTCATTTGGCGGGCCGGATTGCCAGGCAGAGACAAAGCAAAGCCACGCGCAAAGAGCAACCCCGTGTCAGGGTTTGCCACCCAAATCCTGCAGGATCGGACAATCAGGCCGGTCATCTCCGGCACAGGCGTCGATCAGGTGGCCCAGCGTATAGCGCATCGCGTTGAGGTCGGCGATCTTGGTTTCGATCTGCGCCAGATGCGCGCGGGCAACCTTTTTGACATCGGCACTGGCGCGGGTTTCATCCTCATAAAGGGCCATCAGAGTGCGGCAATCCTCGATCGTGAACCCCAGCGCGCGGGCGCGGCCTAGAAAGTTCAGCTTATGCACGTCCTGTTCGCGGAACCGGCGATAGCCGTTGTCGTCCCGCATAGGTTTGATCAGGCCGATATCCTCGTAATACCGGATCGTCTTGGCGGGCAGGCCGGTTTGGGTTGCAACGTCTCCGATATTCATGGCGTCACCGTTTGGGATGTGTGGTCTTGGGATGTTTCGGGCAGTGCAGCCCGGACACGGCGCAGGCGCAGCGCGTTGGCGACCACGAAGACGCTGGACAACGCCATTGCCCCGGCAGCGAGGGCAGGGGATAGCAGATGCCCGCTGAACGGGAACAGCACCCCAGCGGCCACCGGGATCAGCAGGATGTTGTAACCAAAGGCCCAGCCCAGGTTCTGGCGAATGTTGCGCATGGTGCGGCGGCTGATCTCGACCGCATTGGCCACACCGCGCAGATCACCCGACATCAACACCACATCCGCCGTTTCAATCGCCACGTCAGTGCCGGTTCCGATGGCCACGCCGATATCCGCCGCCGCCAACGCTGGGGCGTCGTTAATACCGTCGCCGACAAACGCCAATGTGCCGAATTGTTCACGCAGCGCGGTAATCGCGGTCAGTTTACCGTCCGGCAAAACCTCGGCCGTGACATGGTCGATGCCCAGCCTGTCGGCCAGTGCTTGTGCAGTGCGGGCATTGTCGCCGGTCACCATCGCCAGTTTCAGGCCCATCGCGTGCAATCGTTCTAACGCGTCCTGCGTGCCGGGTTTCACCGGGTCCGAGACCGCCAATAGAGCCGCCGCCTGACCGTCAATGGCGACGAACAGAGGTGTGGCACCTTCGCTGGCGCGCAGATCGGCCTCGGCAGTCAGGGTGGTTAAGTCCACCCCGTTCTGCGCCATCAGCCGCGGCGACCCGATCAACAGATCGTGTCCGTCGACCGTCGCTTGAACGCCTAGCCCGGTTAGGGATTTAAATGCGGATATTGCGGGCAGATCGTCCGGGCCCGCGCGGGTGATTGCGGTGGCGATGGGGTGTTCTGACTGCGCCTCTACCGCTGCGGCCAACCGCAGAACGGTGTCGCGATCAAAGCCGTTCGTGGTGGTGACGCTTTCCAGTTCGGGCCGCCCCTGCGTCAGGGTTCCGGTCTTGTCCAGCGCGATGACCTTAGCCTGCTGCAATTGCTGCAGCGCATCGCCTTTGCGGAACAAAACCCCCAGTTCAGCTGCGCGCCCGGTGCCGACCATAATCGAGGTTGGCGTTGCCAGACCCATCGCGCAGGGGCAGGCAATGATCAGGACCGAGACCCCGGTGACCAGTGCCATCGGCAGCGCAGGCGCAGGGCCAAAGATCAGCCAGACGACAATCGTCAGCAGCGCGACGGCGATGACCACCGGCACGAACCATGCGGTGATCCGGTCGACCAGCCCCTGAATCGGCAGCTTGGCCCCTTGCGCCTGTTCGACCATCCGAATGACCTGCGCCAGAACCGTATCAGCCCCGACCCGCGTGGCGCGCAGACGCAGCGCGCCGGTGCCGTTGACCGTTCCGCCAACAACCTGATCGGTTGGGGATTTGCCCACAGGAACGGGCTCGCCCGTGATCATGCTTTCATCCACGTAGGAGGTGCCTTCAAGCACCTCTGCGTCCACAGGAACCCGCTCACCTGGGCGGATTTGCAGGATGTCCCCAACAGTAATGTCGGCGATCGGACGGTCGATGAAGCGACCGTCCATTTCGACCCGCGCGGTTTTGGGTTGCAAGCCTACCAGTTTGCGGATTGCGGCCCCGGTGCGGCCCTTTGCGCGGGCTTCCATCACGCGACCCAGCAAGATCAAAACGACGATGACCGAGGCGGCCTCGAAATACACGTTTGCGCTGCCCTGCGGTAGGATCTGCGGCGCAAAGGTGGCCGTGGCCGAGAACAAGTACGCCGCGCCCGTGCCCATTGCCACAAGCGCATTCATATCCGGCGATCCGCACAGCAGCGAGGGGATGCCTTTTGCGTAGAAAACCCGCCCGGGCCCCAGCAAAATCACAGAGGTCAGCGCGAATTGGATCAGATGGCTGGTTTGCGCGCCGATGCTTGCCTGCACCCAGTGATGGAAAGCCGGGATCATATGCCCGCCCATCTCTAATACGAACACGGGCAGGGCCAGGATGGCGGCAAACAGGGTGGCGCGGGTCAGCGCATGGGCCTCTTCGGTTTTGCGCCCATCGGTCTGGGGGTCGGCAGCGTCCGCCACGCGCGCCGGATACCCGGCCTCTTCGCAGCGTTTCGCCAGCACCTGTGGATCGGTTGCGCCGTCTACATAGGTGATTTGCGCGCTTTCCGTGGCCAGATTGACCTGAGCGTCGACCACTGCCGGATCAGATTTCAACGCGCGCTCGATTTTAGAGACGCACGAGGCACAGCTCATACCGGCGATCTTCAGGGTCGTTTGCCGGGTCGCAGCGGGATATCCGGCATGTGACAGTGCGTTGATCAAACCGCCGACCTGACCGTCATAGGTAACCTGCGCGGTTTCCGTCGCAAAGTTGACCGATGCGTCAGACACACCCGGCACATCCAGCAAGGCGCTTTCCACCCGACCGACGCAAGAGGCACATCCCATGCCTGAGATTTTCAACTGAGTTGTCTGCGGCGCAGCCATCCGACTCATCCTATCGTCACTTTTACCCTCCAGATGAGGGTTCCAGTCACGGGAAGGTCAAGGGGTCATGTCAGATATCCGTAGAATTCCGCAGCGCAGATCAATTGTTCGATAGCTGATCAAGCAAAAGGGAATCGTGCGAAAAGGGAAGGGGGGAGCGCACGGATTCAGGCGAGGCAAAAAACGCCAACGCAAGGCCCATAGCCAGCAACAGCGCCCCAATCAGGCCGAGATGAACAACATTCAAGGCAAAGCGTAGCATGGTTGTGGACCCTATTATCTGATTTAGTTTGCGAATTTTGGGTGCAACGGGGTCAGGACCGTTGCGCTAGTTGCTGTCTTAGTTTTTCGTTCTCGGCCTGTAACTGAGCCAGTTGCTGGCCCAGCGCGTTAAGATGCGGGCGCAACTCGGCTTCGGTAAAGCGGGGTGTGATGTTGCTGGGGCAGTTCCAGTCCAGCGCCTCGACCCGAATTCGGACGGCGCGTTCGGTGGGGGCTTTTGCGCCTTCGGGATAAAGGTCGGCGGCGGCGGCCGCGCCCTCAGTAAACTCCACCCGACCCAAAATCTTGAGGCGCCTCTGGTTGGCATAGTCCATCAGGATCAGGGCGATCCGGTCGTTTCCATCCAGGTTCCCGCGCGAAATATACTGTTTATTCCCCGTGAAATCGGCGTATCCGATGGTCTGTGGGGCCAGAACCTTTAGAAACCCAATCGGTCCGCCGCGATATTGAACGTAAGGCCAGCCGGTCTCGGAAACGGTGGACTGATAGAATCCATCGCGCGCTTCGATAAAGGCCTTTTCAACCGGTCCGATCTGATGGCCTTGCTGCGGACCGCCGTCAACAAACTTGGCGTAAGTCTTGGCTGAGCCCATCCTTTCCTGATGCGCACGGACGGCTGGTGTAAATGTCAGTTCGGAAAAGGCACGCGGCATGTTTTTACCCCTTTACAACCCCAGGTCAGACAGCCCGGCGTGATCATCGGGACGGGGCCCTTGTGGCCAATGAAACAGGCGATCGCCCTCGGAAATTGGTAAGTCGTTTAATGAGGTATAGCGTTTGGCCATCCGCCCATCTTGTGCAAATTCCCAGTTCTCGTTGCCATAGGACCGAAACCACTGTCCGCTGTCGTCCCGCCATTCGTATGCATAGCGCACGGCGATACGGTTGCCGGAAAAGGCCCACAGTTCCTTTATTAAGCGATAATCCAGTTCCTTGCTCCACTTTCGGGTCAAAAAGGCGTGGATTTCGGCGTGACCGTTTAGGAACTCTGCCCTGTTTCGCCACTGGCTGTCATCAGTATAGGCCGGAGTGACCACATCCGGGTCGCGGCTGTTCCAAGCGTTTTCCGCCATTCGGACTTTCTGTTTGGCGGTTTCCAAACTGAACGGGGGCAGCGGGGGTCGGCTCATTGCGTGGTCTTTCATGTCAGTATGGCTGCAAGCATCGCCAAGGTTAAAACAACCGGGACGTACTGGGGTGGGAAAAGGCTGGCATGGTGTCTCATCTGAACGCTCCATGGTTTACTGATCGGTACATCTTGTTGGCAATGTGTACCGATCTGTAAACTTTTGCAAGTCTTATTTTGAAATTTCACCGCAGCGCACTCTACGGTTGCCGTGAGGACAGTGCGGTATTATGTACTGATCTGTACATGTAGGAGGTGACACATGCGCCCAAACAAACGCGATGAACTGGTCCGCAAGTCTTTGCAGGTCTTTTATCGTGACGGATTTCACGCCACCGGAATGGACAAGCTGGTGGTGGAAACGGGCGTGTCAAAAACCTCGATGTACAAACACTTTCGCACCAAGGAAGAGCTGATTCTGGCTGCCTTGCAGTTGCGGGATGAGAACTTCCGAAAAGAGTTCTTTTCTCGGATCGAGGAGCTCGCAGATACCCCTGTCGGCCAGTTGCTCGCAAGTTTCGATGCGCTGGGCGAGTGGTTTGATGAGAAAGAATACCGCGGCTGCATGTTCATCAAAGCAGGGGCGGAGTATCAGGAAATTGACCACCCGATCCACAAGCAATCCGCCGAGCACAAGCGCATATTGCTCGATCATTTTATCGATCTGGCGCGGAAGGCCGGTGCCCGTGATCCAGAACATCTGGCCTGCCAGATTGTTCTATTGCAGGAAGGCGCGATTGTGACGGCTGTGTTCTTGAAAACCTGTGACCCGGCGGGGGATGCTAAGGCGGCTGCCCGGGTCTTGCTGGACGCGGCGCTGGCCTGACCAGACCCGAACATTCAAAAGAACGTTACGTTCCAACGCGTTGGATGGATTGGATTGCAATGCCTCCAAAGCTACCTTGATCAACGGAAGATTTGGGGAGGATACCGCATGCAGCTATTTACCACGACCGCCAGTTGGGTAACCGAAGAACACCGGATGTTTGCCGAAATGGCGGATCGGTTCATGGATGATGAGCTGATCCCCAATATCGAACGCTGGATCGAAAATGGTGTCGTGGATCGCGATATGTGGCGCAAGGCTGGCGACATAGGGCTAATGGCAGGCGCGATCCCCGAGGTTTACGGCGGTGTAGGTGGTGGCATCGGATTTGATGCAGTTACGATGTACGCGCAATCCTCGCACGGGGATTCCGGATGGGGTTATGCGATCCAATCCATCGTCATTCACTACATCAACGCCTATGGCAGCGAGGATCAAAAGCAAAACTGGTTACCGAAACTGGCGTCGGGCGAGATGGTCGGCGCGCTTGCCATGACCGAACCCGGGACTGGCTCGGATGTGCAGGCCATTCGCACGACGGCCGACAAGGATGGAAATTCCTACCGTTTGAACGGATCCAAGATATTCATCACCAACGGGCAATCGGCAGACTTGATCCTTGTGGCGTGCAAGACGGACAAGGCGCTGGGCTCAAAAGGGGTTTCACTGATTGGGGTTGAGACCGAGAGCGCCGAGGGCTTTCGCAAGGGGCGCAACCTCAAGAAGCTGGGGATGAAGGCCAATGACACGGCTGAGCTGTTCTTTGAAGACGTTAAGGTGCCTATGACCAACCTTCTGGGCGCGGAAGAGGGGCAGGGGTTCTACCAAATGATGAACCAATTGCCCTGGGAACGCCTGACGATTGGCATCGGTGCGCTGGGCGCAATTGATTTCGCCATCGCTGAGACGGTGAAGTACACGCAAGAACGCAAGGCATTTGGTCAACGGGTGATGGATTTCCAGAACACCCGCTTCAAGCTGGCCGAGTGCAAGACCAAGGCCGAGGTTTTGCGCAGCTTCGTCAATGATTGCATCGCACGGCTTGAAGCTGGCACGCTGGATGCGGCGACCGCTTCGATGGTGAAATACTGGGGGTCGGAAGTTCAAAACGAAATCATGCATGAATGCTTGCAGCTGTTCGGTGGGTATGGGTTCATGATGGAATACCCGATTGCCCGCCTTTACGCGGATGCCCGCGTTCAGATGATATATGGCGGCACCAATGAGATCATGAAGGAACTCATTGCCCGATCTTTGGATACTTAATCAGACCGGTTACTCCCGCCCGTCATCAATGTTTCTGACGAAACATCTCCTCCCGTTGGGCCAGGCAGGACGCAAGGCCGAAGGCGGCGCAGAGCCGCATTGCACCTCTGGCTTACGTGTTGGGGGCCTGATCAATCTGACCTTGCAGCCACGCTCGGAATGATCTGAGTGGTTCGGATTCCGCCCGCGATTGTGGCCAGACCAGATAGAAATTCCCAAGGCTGACACCCGGACCGTGCCACGCTGGGACAAGCCGCCCCGCTGCCAGATCAGCATCGATCAAGTAACTTGGGAGCAATGCCACGCCCAGCCCGTGGATAGTGGCCTGTCCCATGGTCGAGAATTGATCGAATAGCATTCCCTGTATCCCAGAAACCTCGCGGCCTTGTGCGGCGAACCATTTCTCCCAGGCTTCGGGGCGTGTTTCCAAATGCAACAGGGGCGCTTTGATCAACCACTCAATGTCATCGCTGTCGTCGGGCAGCATATCGGGTGCGCAAACGGGCACCACATCTTCGCGCATAATGGGCAGGTAATTCACGCCGGCCCAGTCGCGTTGACCAAAGTGGATCGCGGCGTCGAATTGTTCCGTGTCGAAATCAAAGGGCCGCAGCCGCGTATTCAGATTTACCGTGACTTCTGGATGGCGGCGGGCGAAATCCTGCAGGCGTGGCGCCAGCCAGTGCATGCCGAATGCAGGCAGGATCGACAGGTTTAGCGACCCTCCGGTCGGGTTGGCCTTGAGCTTCAGCGACGCCTGCGCCAGTTGGTTCAGCGCTTTGCGGGCGACCTGGACATATTCCTTTGCCGCAGGCGTCAGATGCAACCGCATTTGGCTGCGCTGGATAAGGGCGACGCCAAGCTGTTCCTCCATCGTCTTGAGCTGACGGCTGATTGCGCTTTGCGTCAGTGACAGCTCTTCGGCGGCGGCAGAGGCGCTGCCAAGGCGATCAACGGCCTCAAGCGCCAGCAAAGAGGGGATCGAGGGCAAAAAGCGGCGCGGGGCGATCATATGACAAATCCTCATACCTTTCGAAAGGAATATCACTGGCTTTTGCCGCGCGCCAGCCCGATATAAATGCAGGTATTTCTTCAGGGTATGTGCGTGTAAGCCTGTGCATCGGATCGGAGGTTTATTTCCCGGGTGCTTGCGACTTTCTTTTGCCTCTGCCCTCGAATGCCTGCAAGAAAGGGGGGGTGCTGCTGCGGCAACACTCCGGATTAAGTCACACAGGATCAGGGAACTGGCCATGGATCGCGCTCAGATCGTTCACGAGAATTTCCTGACCCGAGTCGCACAGCGCGATTTACCCGACGGGGCCGCCCCCAGACCGGGTCTGAGCAACCCCGATGCGGTGTCATTGTTTCGGTCGCAAGTCCTCAGCCGTGCGCTGGACCGCACCAGCCGTGCGATGCAAAAGGCGGGGCAGGGCTTCTATACGATAGGCTCTTCGGGGCACGAGGGGATGGCAGCCGTCGCCCACGCGCTGCGCCCGACCGACATTGCCTTTCTGCATTATCGCGATGCGGCGTTTCAGATTGCCCGGGCCGAACAGGTGCCGGGCCAGCAGATCGCCTGGGACATGTTGCTTAGCTTTGCATGTTCCAAGGATGACCCGACCTCGGGCGGGCGACACAAGGTGCTGGGTTCAAATGCGCTGACGATCCCGCCGCAGACCTCGACCATTGCCAGCCACCTGCCCAAAGCGGTGGGCGCGGCCTATAGCCTGGGCGCGGCGCGGCGGCATGATCCGGAACACCGCGAGTTGCCCTTGGACGGGATTGCTGTTTGTTCTTTTGGGGATGCTTCGGCCAACCATTCGACCGCGCAGGGGGCGCTCAACACGGCCGGTTGGACCAGCGTGCAATCGACGCCGTTACCGTTGTTGTTCGTGTGCGAGGATAACGGGATCGGAATCTCGGTAAAGACACCGAAGGGCTGGATTCAATCGTCGATGGAGCATCGGCCGGGCGTCAAGTATTTCCAAGCCAATGGGTTAGACATATTCGAGACTTACGCCGTGGCCAAGGAAGCCGCTGATTACGTGCGAACCCGCCGAAAACCCGCCTTTCTGCACCTGAAAACAGTGCGCCTCTACGGTCACGCCGGGGCGGATGTGCCGACCACCTATCTGTCTAAAACCGAGGTCGAAGCTGATGAGGCCAACGACCCGCTGCTGCATACTGTGCGTTTGTTGGATCAAGCGGGCGCGTTGCAGCCGGATCAGGCGTTGAAGATTTACAATGACACCTGCGCCCGCACGGATCGCATCGCCGCCGAGGCCGCCACCCGCCCTCACTTGTCAGATGCCGCCGAGGTGGTGGCCAGTCTGGTTCCACCGAAACGTATCTGCAAACCCACCAACGGCCCAGATGCCGAGGCGCGCGCCAAAGCCTTTGGCGGCGATTTGCGGGCGATGAATGACCCCCAGCCCATGAGCCGCCTGATCAACTGGGCGCTGACAGATCTGATGCTGGAACACGGTGAAGTCGTCTGTATGGGTGAAGACGTGGGCCGTAAGGGAGGCGTCTATGGTGTGACGCAGAAATTGCAACAACGCTTTGGTCCGGATCGGGTGATCGACACGCTGTTGGACGAGCAATCCATACTTGGGCTGGCGATAGGAATGGGGCACAACGGCTTTGTTCCGATCCCCGAAATTCAGTTCCTGGCCTACCTGCACAATGCCGAGGATCAGATCAGGGGCGAGGCCGCGACGCTGCCGTTCTTCTCGAACGGGCAGTTCACGAACCCGATGGTGCTGCGGATTGCGGGGCTGGGGTATCAGAAAGGGTTCGGCGGGCATTTCCACAACGACAATTCCCTGGCGGTGCTGCGCGACATTCCCGGCGTGATCATTGCCTGTCCGTCCTCTGGTGCAGATGCGGCACAGATGCTGCGTGAATGCGTGCGGTTGGCGCGGGAAGAGCAAAGGGTGGTGGTGTTTCTAGAGCCCATCGCGCTGTATCCGATGCGCGATTTGCACGGGGCGCAAGATGGCGGATGGATGAGCACCTACCCTTCGCCGGATCAACGTATTTCGTTGGGTGAGGTTGGCGTGCATGGGGATGGCACCGATCTGGCCATCGTGACCTATGGCAACGGGCATTATCTGTCGCAACAGGCGCTGCCCAAACTGGACGCAGCCGGGATAAAGACGCGCATCATCGACATGCGCTGGCTGGCGCCTTTGCCAGTCGAGGCCCTGCGCGAGGCCACCAAGCCCTGCGCACATGTTCTGGTCGTGGATGAATGCCGCCGCACCGGCAGCCAGTCCGAGGCGCTGATGACGTTCTTCGCCGAAGAAAATCCCGCAACGCCAACCGCACGCGTTGTGGCCGAGGATTGCTTTATCGCCACGGGTCCGGCCTATGCCGCGCCACTGCCATCCAGGGGCGGTATCGTTGCCGCCGCGCTGAAACTGGCCGGAGGCCGCCAATGACCCGCACAGCCGTCGTCATCTGCCCCGGTCGGGGCACCTATAACAAGCCCGAGCTGGGCTTTCTGCACCGCCATCACGCGCAGCGGATGGACCTGTTCCACAGCTTCGACGCCATCCGTGCCGAGACGGGGCAGGACGCCGTGACCGCCCTGGATGGTGCAGGCCGGTATACGATGTCCAAGTATTCGCGGGGCGATGTGGCCTCGCCCTTAATCTATGCGGCCTCGTTTGCCGATGCGCTGGCGTTGGCGGACGATATCGAGGTTATCGCGGTCACCGGCAATTCGATGGGCTGGTATATTGCCCTGGCCGCTGGTGGTGCGCTGTCGCCGCAGGATGGTTTTCGGGTGGTGAACACGATGGGCACGCTGATGCAGGAACAGCTGATTGGCGGGCAGCTTGTCTATCCATACGCGGGCGACGATTGGCGGGACGCCCCAACGCGCAAGGCCGAGTTGCTGGTGGATGTGGCAAGGATCAACGCAACCGACGGGTGTGATTTGGCGCTGTCCATTGATCTGGGTGGGATGTTGGTGCTGGCCGGGAACGAAGCGGGGTTGAAGGCGTTCGAAGCTTCTCAGCCTGTTGTACAGGAACGCTTTCCGATGCGGTTGGCGAACCACGCGGCGTTTCATACGTCCTTGCAGACTCCGGTCGCTGCAGAAGGGCGCGCGCGACTGGCACCGGATCTGTTTGCGCAGCCTGATCGCCCCTTGATCGATGGGCGCGGCAAAATCTGGTGGCCGGGCGCGACAGATACGCAGGCGCTGTGGGATTACACTCTGGGCCATCAGGTGACCGAGACCTATGATTTTACCCGGGCCATCCAGACCGCTGCGCGCGAGTTCGCTCCGGACCTGTTCATCGTCACCGGCCCGGGCGCGACCCTGGGGGGTGCCGTGGCGCAATCACTGGTACTGGCCGATTGGAAGGGCATATCGGACAAGGCGGCGTTTCAGACGCAGCAACAGGTCGAGCCGTTTCTGATCGCAATGGGCCGTGATGATCAAAGGGCACTTGCAACCGGCTGAATCAGCCCCGATGATCCGCGCAAAATTCTGGAGCCCAGCGTGAGTGACCACGACCAATCCCTGTGGTTGAAAACCTGCCGCGAGCATGTGGAAGACCGCCCCCTAAGCGGTGATCTAACGGTTGATCTGGCCTTAATCGGCGGCGGCTATACTGGCTGTTCCGCAGCATTGACGGCAGCGCAGGCCGGGGCGTCGGTCTGCCTGTTGGAGGCGCAAGGCATTGGCCACGGCGGTTCAGGCCGAAACGTCGGTCTGGCGAATGCGGGGCTGTGGTTGCCGCCCGAGGATATCCGCGCGCATCTGGGCAAGCGGGCCGGGGATCGGTTGATCGATCTTTTGGCGGCGGCACCTGCGGATGTGTTTGACCTGATCGAACGGCATGGCATCGACTGTGATCCTGTTCGCAATGGGACGTTACACTGCGCGCATTCCGCCTCGGGCCTGCAGGATTTGCAGAGGCGTCACGCCCAGTTGAGCGCCACGGGAGCCCCGGTTAAATTGCTGCCCGCCGATCAGGCTACCCAACGGACTGGCAGCGCGGCATTCCATGGCGCGCTGTTTGATCCGCGTGCGGGGACGATTCACCCATTGGGCTATGTGCGTGGTCTGGCCCGTGCCGCTGCCGAGGCCGGGGCGCGGATTGTCACCCAATGCCCGGTGCAGTCGATGCAGTACGACTACGGTCAATGGGTGCTGAAAACCCCGCATGGCTCGGTGCGGGCGAAATCGGTAATTCAGGCCACCAATGCCTATCATCAGGGTCTTCAAGCTACAGCCCCAGACTATGTTCCGGTCTATTACTTCCAGTTCTTTACGGCTCCGCTGTCGGACAATCTGCGGGCCAGTATTCTGCCGGGGGCGGAGGGGTGCTGGGACACCGGGTTGGTCATGACCTCTTTCCGTATGGATGCCGAAGGGCGGCTGATCATCGGGGGCATGGGTGATCTGGGCCAGGCGGGCCGGGCGGTTCACGCGGCATGGTGCAGGCGCAAACTGGCCGAGTTGTTTCCTCAACTTACAGATCAGCCGTTGACCGAGGGGTGGCATGGGCGCATCGCCATGACCTCGGACCACATCCCCAAGATCACGCAGATCGGCCCCAGGGCCCTTTCAGCACACGGATATTCTGGACGGGGCATCGGTCCGGGTACGGTTTTTGGCCGCTTGATGGCAGAAAGCCTGCTGCAGGACGACCCGAGCCTGCTGCCTGTGCCTGCGGTTCCTGAATACCGCGAAAGCTGGACCGCCCTGCGACGTGCTTATTTTGAGACCGGCGCGACGTTGATGCATCTGATCAAAGCACGGTTCTGATCCGCGACCGCCCCGGTGATCAATTCTGCAGCGTCGTGGCGATGGTCTCGATCCGTGCGCGCAACCAGCGATGGGCCGGGTCATTGGCCGAGCGTTGATGCCAGACCATGTAGATCGAGACCGGCTCGCACTCGAACGGCAATGGCGCGCAGTCCAGTGCCGCCAAAGGCCCGTGTTTCATCAGCACAGTGTCCGTCGATATCAGGTCGCTGCCCTTCACAAAGGACGGAATCGCGTGGAAATGCGGCAGGGTGACGGTGGGTGGCCGGATCTGGCTTTGGTCCACACCACGCATCACCGCGCGGGAACTGCGTCCGTCGGTAAATCGCACCTCGATATGCTCAGACTGGCAATAGGCCTGCCAACTGTCTGGCGGATTGCGCTGATCGGCATCGTAGAAAATCATTAGCGGGCTGATCAGTACGCGTTTTTGAAAAATATCCGGCCCATCGGGCGGCAGCGGGGTCAGCATCAACTGACACCGGTCGCTGCGCAGCAGGTCGGGGTCGGGGACGCCGGACGGGATGAAACCCAGCCGCAGGCGCACGCCTTCGGCCCGAAGTGCGTGCAGCAATGGCGGAAAGATCAGGTCGCGCGGCATGTCGTTGGTGGCGATCTGGATGCTGATCTCATCGGCCAGCGGATCAAACGGACGCTCGTCAGTCAGCGCCCGCATGCCGTCCAGCACCTGTTGTACCGGCTCTTTCAGCGATAAGGCGCGCTCGGTCGGGGTCAGGCCCTGACCCGAGCGCACGAACAACGGATCCCCCAGAACCTGCCGCAGTTTGGCCAGCGTGTGGCTGATTGCTGATTGCGTCACACCCAGCCGGTCGGCAGCCTTTGAAACCGAGCTTTCCTCGAGGATCGTCAGAAAGGTGCGCAAGACTTTGCCGTCTAGATCGGTGAAATCAGTTTTGCTCATATCATCTATGACTATTCATGAATGGATTTGCTGTCTACGGCGCATTAGGTGACAGTCAGCAACAGGAGGCGCGCAATGGGAATCCGCTTTTTCTCGGATAAGAACAGACCTGTCCATATGGGCCGGTATCCGCTGGAGCGGTTGGAGCGGCAGATCGAGATGCCGGATCTGTCTGTAGTGCCCCCGATGCCAAAGCTGAGATTTCGCCAACCGGACCAACCCGAAAGCATCGTCAACGCGATGGGTGAGTTTCAGGCGATGATGGACGCCATCCGCGACGGGTTCGTGAACCCGGTGAGATCAGAGATTCCGGAGGACCCGTCCGAGCGCGCCAACCACCTTAAGGCATTTGGTTATTTCAATGATGCCTCGATGATGGGCTGCGGCCCGTTGCCGTCTGAGGCGTTGTTGCCTGAGCCACGTCGCAACCCCGATATCGACCGGTTGGCCCATGCGCTGAAGACGCGACAGACCAAAACGTTGGCTTCGGGGATCGACCTGATCATGGCGGACCTGAAGGAAAGCATGGAGGCCGCGCCCAAACCGATGGACACGCATCGCCACACCATCGTTTTTCTGTACGAACACAATCGTGATCCAGACCCGGCCGAGCCAGGGGCCGAGTGGATCATCGACGCGCAGGATCATCGTGCCTGTCTGCTGGCGACCGAGAACGCGGTGGTGATCGCCAATTACATCCGCCTGCTGGGTTATGATGCGCGGGCGCATACCGCGATGTCGTCCGAGGTTGATCTGGGCCGGCTGGCAGTGGCGGCGGGTCTAGCCACGGTTGAGGGTGGCGACATAGTGGCCCCGTGGTTGGGCAAACGGTTCGGTCTGGCCGCCGTAACGACCGAGTTAGAGATCACGCATGACCAGCCTCTGTTGCCCATGGCGCAACAGCCGTGGTTTCACACACAGGGTCCGGCCTGGTGGTTGGGCACCGGGTTTGCCAAGAACGCCTTGAACCGCGACGTTTACGCCAAACGGCGCTATGTGGACGGCGCACATCCGTTCGAAAAGCTTAAACGCGTTGAGAGCCCTACCACTTATATCGACGAAGAAAATGTCGCCCGCGTCCCCAAGCGTGCTGACATGTTCGCCCGTGCGTTGTTTGGCGATATGGGCAAACCGCTGCAGGACGCGGCAAAGGGTGGGCATTATGTCCGCAAATCTGCCCCCAGTTTTGCGCAGCGCCGGGCGCTTGGGGCCTTCGTGCTTTTGCAGGATGGTGAAAGTGCTGAGGTGTCGCAGCCTACCGATGCCGCGCGCAATGCCGCGAATATTAAGGCCGCAAGCTATTTTCTAAGTGCCGATGCCGTTGGCCTCAGCCGGTGCCCTGAATGGAGCTGGTATTCCCACGACGCTGCTGGAGAGGAAATCACCCCCCCGCATGATCAGGCGATCAGTATGATCATCGACCAGGGGCGTGAAACCATGGAAGGGTCCAGTGGTGACGACTGGATCGCGGTCAGCCAGTCCATGCGGGCTTACTTGCGGTTTTCCCTTCTTGGCGGCGTGATTGCGCAGCAAATCCGTAACCTCGGATACAAGGCCAAGGCGCATACCGTCATGGACGGCGAAGTGCTGCAACCGCCGCTGTTGCTTCTGTCTGGTCTGGGTGAGGTCAGTCGGATCGGAGAGGTGATCCTGAACCCCTATCTGGGGCCGCGCCTGAAGTCCGGTGTGGTGACAACGGATATGCCGGTTAGTCACGACAAGCCCATCGATTTCGGTCTGCAGAGCTTTTGTGAGGCATGCAACAAATGTGCGCGTGAATGTCCTTCGGGGGCGATCACGGCCGGGCCGAAACTGATGTTCAATGGCTATGAAATCTGGAAATCTGACAGCCAGAAATGTGCCACGTACCGGATCGGCACGTCAGGTGGGGCCATGTGCGGGCGGTGCATGAAAACCTGCCCGTGGAACCTTGAAGGTATATTTCAAGAGCGGCCCATTCGCTGGGCCGCGATTAACCTGCCTCAGGCCGCAGCTGTTTTGGCAAAGCTGGATGATGCGGTCGGAAATGGCGGTTTGAACGACGTCAAGAAGTGGTGGTGGGATATCGAACTGCAGACTGATGGTGCCTATCGCCCCACCGCTCACCCGCTGAACCGGCGTGGTCTGCAAACAGACCTTGACCTGAAATACGAAGATCAGACTTTGGCCGTCTACCCCGCCTATCTGGCGCCGCACCCGTGGCCCTATCCCTTTGCGATGGACCGCGAGGCTGGGATTGCTGCCTATCAGGCGATGGTCACGGCTGAGGAATACAAGGCCCGCAAAGCGGCCGGTGATGTGTCGGTAATCCACCGCTACACTATTGCGGGCGACGCGCCAGTGATGCGGGTTGAGCTGACCAAAGTCGACAAGATGACGGCGGATGTGACCAAGTACGAATTTGCGGCCATCGACGGCGCGCCCTTGCCCGACTGGACCGCAGGGGCGCATTTGGACGTGCTGGTCGCGCCGGAATTCCTGCGGCAGTATTCTATGTCTGGCGATCCGTCTGACCGGTCCTCCTATCAAATCGGAGTGCTGCGCGAGGATGACGGGCGCGGCGGCTCAGCCCTTTTGCACCGCATCTTTAACGAAGGGCGCAAGGTGTTCATCTCAAAACCGATCAACCATTTCGAATTGGATGAGACGGCCACCAAGACCTTTTTGATGGGCGGCGGGATTGGCATTACCCCCATGATCGCCTTTGCCCACCGCCTGCACGCGCTGGGCAAGCCGTTCGCGCTGCATTATTCAGCCAGAACCCGCGCCAGTGCGGGGTTTCTGGACGATTTGGCGGCGATGCCCTGGGCGGAACATGTACATTTTCATTTCTCGGACGAAGGCACCCGCGCCGATCTGGATGCGGTTCTGTCAGGCTACCAACCGGGTTGGCACGTTTATACCTGTGGGCCGGACCGCTACATGGACAGTGTGATACAAGCGGCCGAGGCGCAGGGCTTCCCCGAGGACGCGCGGCATCTGGAGTATTTCTCGGTCCCTGAACAGCCTGAATATGAAAACCATCCGTTCACCTTACGGCTGGCAAAATCGGGTCGGGAATTGTTCGTACCTGTGGAAAAGGACGCCGCACAGGTGTTGACCGAGGCGGGGATTCACGTGGACGTCAAATGCTCAGACGGCATATGTGGGGTTTGCAAATGCGGTGTGATTTCGGGAGACATTGAACATCGCGATTTCGTTCTGTCGAACCAGCAACGCGCGGATGCGATGATCCTGTGCCAAAGTCGCGCGGCGCAGCCAGACGGCGTGATCGAGATCGACCTCTGACCTCAGGTCTGGAAACGACATCGGGTAACATGAAATTTGGTCGCTCCTGCCATGGACGCGGCCATGCTGCTGCACTAACGTCCCCTCTGAACCCAGTGAATCCTGATCAACAGGTGCGAGGTATTTCATGGATTATCACAGCCCCGCCAGCTTTGCCGAAGCTTCGGCACTGGCCGCAAACGCGACGGGCATCACACGGTTTCTGGCAGGCGGCACCGATGTTCTGGTGCAACTGCGATCAGAACTTGTGACGCCCGATACGCTGATCGACATAAAGAAGATCGACGGCGTGCGCGATATCAACAGCAACGCCGACGGCAGTTGGACGCTGGGCGTCGCTGCCACTGGTGCCGAGATGAGCGAACATCTGGAACTGGGTCGCGACTGGCCCGGCGTGGTCGAGGCGATGGATCTGATCGGCTCGACCCAGGTTCAGGGGCGCGCGACGCTGACCGGCAACCTGTGCAACGGCTCTCCGGCGGCGGATTCGGTGCCTGCCATGGTTGCGGCGGGTGTCACGGTCACGGTGACCGGCCCGGATGGCGACCGTGAGGTAGCGGTCGAAGACATCCCAACCGGACCCGGTAGAACGTCGCTGGCCAAGGGCGAGTTGATCTCGGCCGTCCACATCCCCGCACGGGGCGACAATGGCGGCGACGCATACCTGCGCTTTATCCCGCGCACTGAGATGGACATTGCCGTGGTTGGCGTTGGCGTCAGCCTGCGTCTGGACGGGGACACCGTCACCGAGGCGCGCGTATCATTGGGCGCTGTCGCGCCGACCGTGCTGCTGGTTGAGGACTGTGCCAAGGCCATCATCGGCAGCGCGCTGGACGACGCTTCATTGGATGCACTGGCCGCTGCGGCATCCGCCGCCTGCAACCCGATTGACGACAAACGCGGCACTATCGAATTCCGTACCGAGGTCGCCGGCGTTCTGGCCAAGCGCGCCGCGAAAATCGCCTATGCCCGCGCCAAGGGAGAGGAAGCATGAGCAAGTTCCACGTATCCACCACCGTGAATGGTGACGCGGTCGATTACCTTTGCGATCCGCGCGAAACCCTGCTGGATTGTCTGCGCGACAAGCTGAACCTGACTGGTGCGAAAGAGGGCTGCGGCACCGGCGATTGCGGCGCATGCTCGGTCACGGTTGATGGCCGTTTGGTCTGTTCCTGCCTGATGTTAGGGGTCGAGGCCGATGGCAAGCAGATCGAAACCGTCGAAGGCATCGCGGAGGGTGACGTTCTGCATCCGCTGCAGAAAAAGTTCATCGAGCATGCCGCCCTGCAATGCGGTATCTGCACGCCGGGCATTTTGGTCGCGGCCAAATCGCTGCTGGAGAAGAACCCCAACCCGACCGAGGAAGAGGCCCGGTACTGGCTGGCAGGCAACCTGTGCCGCTGCACTGGGTATGACAAGATCATTCGCGCCGTGATGGAAACGGCCGAAGAACTGCGGGAGGCTTCATAATGGCACTCGACGATCGTAAAACGCAATTCACCTTCGTCGGCACGCGCCCGGATCGGCCCGATGGTCTGGACAAGGTCACTGGTCGCGCCAAGTTCGGGGCGGATGTTTCTGCGCCAGGCATGCTGCACGGCGCGATCCTGCGTTCGCCCCACGCCCACGCACGGATTGTGAAGATCGACACCTCGCAGGCCGAAGCGCACAAGGATGTCAAAGCCGTCGTCACCCGCGCGGATTTTGCCGAAGTGCCGTTCAAACCCGGCCTTGAGGGTGAATTCTGGAATGTTCTGGAAAACGTCATGGCGGGTGAAAAGGCGCTCTATGACGGGCACGCAGTTGCGGCTGTGGCGGCGACCTCGGCTTTGGCGGCGCGCGATGCGCTCAAGCTGATCGAGGTTGAATACGAGGTGCTGCCGCACGTCACCGACGTAGACAAAGCGATGGAGCCGGATGCGCCGGTCTTACGCGAGGGTGCTGCGGATTATTCCGTACCCGAGGGGATGCACCCAAACGTCGTGCGGTACCACGAAAGCGGGCACGGCGATGTAGAAGCTGGCTTTGCCGAAGCTGACTTGATCATCGAAGACAGCTTTGTCACCGAGGCGACCCATCAGGGGTACATCGAGCCGCATGCCTGTTTGGGCATGTTGGGCAACGACGGCAAGGGTGAGCTGTGGTGTACCACTCAAGGCCACTGGATCGCGCAAAAGACCTGCGCGGCGCTATTGGGTATCGAAACCTCGCAACTGCGCGTGACTGCGTCCGAGATTGGTGGTGGTTTTGGCGGTAAAACCACAGTCTTCATCGAACCTGTCGCGCTGGCACTGAGCCGCAAGGCGAACCGCCCGGTTAAGCTGGTGATGACCCGGTCCGAGGTGTTCCGGGCCACTGGCCCGACATCCTCGGCGTCGATGGATATCAAGATCGGGATGAAGAAGGATGGCACCATCTCGGCAGCCCAAGGCGTGTTCCGCCTGCAGGGCGGGGCGTTTCCGGGCGCCCCGGGTGACATGACCGCCATGTGTGCCTTTGCACCCTATAACCTGACCAATGTCTGCCAGATTGGGTATGACGTGATGGCCAACCGCCCGAAACAGGCCGCTTACCGCGCGCCGGGTGCGCCGATGGGGGCTTTTGCGGTTGAATCGGTGATTGACGAGCTGTGTAAGAAGCTGGGCCTCGATCCGATCGAAGTTCGTCTAAAAAACGCCGCCCATGAAGGCACCAAAGCCAGCTATGGCCCGACGTATGAGCGGATCGGTTTGGTGGAAACGCTTGAGGCCGCGAAGGCCCACCCGCATTACTCAGCCCCGCTGAAGCCGGGGCAGGGTCGTGGGATTTCCTGCGGGTTCTGGTTCAACCACGGGGGTGAAACGTCGGTTTCGCTGGCGCTGTCCGAGGATGGCTCGGCACAGTTGATGGTGGGCACGCCCGATATCGGCGGCTCACGCGCGTCAATGGCGCTGATGGCGGCCGAGGTTCTGGGCATTCCGTATGAGAACATCCGTGTGACCGTCGCCGATACTGCGACGCTGGGGTATAACGACGTTTCGCATGGTTCGCGCGTGACCTATGCAAGCGGCTTGGCAACCATCAAGGCAGCAAAACACGCGGTTGAAAAGCTGTGCGAACGAGCTGCCGCCAGCTGGGGAATTCCGGCGGATGCGGTGAAATGGGAAAACGGCTGCGCTGTACCTTCGGGTCCAAACGCGGGTGATTTCGACCCGCGCCCACTGGCCGATATCACCGCCCACATGGGTCAAACCGGCGGGCCTATCTCGGGCCATTTCGAGGCCACGCCAGAAGGCGCAGGCGTATCCTTTGGCACCCATATCGTTGATGCTGAGGTCGATCCGGAAACAGGCAAGACTGCGATTACCCGCTATACGGTCATTCAGGACGCGGGTAAGGCGATCCATCCTACCTATGTGGAAGGCCAGTATCAGGGCGGTGCCGCGCAAGGCATCGGCTGGGCACTGAACGAGGAATATATCTATGGCGAGGATGGCCGCCTGCAGAACTCGATCTTCCTGGATTACCGTATTCCTGTCGCCAGTGACTTGCCGATGATCGACACGGTGATTGTCGAAGTGCCCAACCCTGGCCATCCGTTTGGCGTGCGTGGTGTGGGTGAGACGGGCATCGTGCCACCTTTGGCCGCCATCGCAAATGCGGTGTCGCATGCGGCGGGCGTTCGGATGAAGCAACTGCCGATGTCACCGCCCCGCATTCTGGCGGCGCTAAAGGACAATGGTTGAGGTTCACCTCTGGTCCAGCCTCCGGTCACTGACCGGGGGCCAGCAGGTGGTGGAGGTTGAGGCCAAGACCACAGGCGAGTTGCTGCGAGAATTGGTGAAGATCCATCCGCAATTGCAGGCCCCGATTGATGCGGGGGTGTCCATCGCCATCGACGGGCGGGTTATCGCCAGCGGGTTAACCGAACCGATCCCCGAAGGCAGCGAAATCTATCTGATGCAACGGCTGAGGGGCGGCTAACCCTTAGGCGACCACGGTTCGCGCCCGACCATGCGGTCGGCTTCGGCGGTGATGTCGTTCATGTGCTGCTCAAGGCTTTGGCGCAGGGTTTCGACCTGTTCTTCGGACGCTTTCCGCGGCACGGTTTCAGTCCATTCCCGGCACAGAAAGACACCCTTATTCCGCCAGGGGCGCGGCATCAAAAGGCGATCCCATGTCCCCGCCTCGCGGCCATGTTCTGCCGAAAAGGTGATGCCGAACACCCGCTTGCCCGAGGTGCGCGCCCAGACCAGAGGCACAGTGGACAGTACCCGTTCGGGACCGCGCGGACCGTCCGCGGCGATGCCTATGGAAATGCCCTGCTTAATCTTGCCGATCACTTGGCGCGATATCGCAATGTTATTTGCGTTTTTGCTGGTCATGGCGATGGTATCCATGCCGAACAGTTTCTGCACTCGGCCCACCATACTACCCGCTCTTGCGGATGAGGTGATCGAACAGATCGGCCCTTTTTCCAAAGGAAAGAAATAAGGGGATTGCGCCAGCCTTTGGTGCCACAGCACCACGATCACCGGCTCACCCTGTTCGACCAGATGGTCCAGTTCGTCGTACCCGATGCGTTGCCATTTGGTGTTGCGATTGACCATCCGGATATAGCTTGCGATGCGGCGCGCAGCCCAGTTCAGAACGGCTTCGCTGTCGGCGATCTTTTTGCGGATACTCACGGATGGGGTCCCTCGTACTGACCAAACCGTGTCTTATAGAACTCAACGCCGCACGCAACTTGTTTGTCGAATGCAATTGTCGCGCGGAATCTGAAAAAGCCTCTTGAGTCCGTCGCGCGGCTGGCATATCTGAGGCCCACCTTAGGGGTATAGCTCAGTTGGTAGAGCGACGGTCTCCAAAACCGTAGGTCGCGGGTTCGAACCCTGCTGCCCCTGCCATTCCACTCAAATCGCTGTTTCAATGGATGCGCAACAGTCGTGCGACTTGTATATGGGTTGTTGTGAGATGTGACAGCCTGCAGAAGTCTTACGCGCACTCTTGCACGCCGATGCTTATCAGATATTCACCGGACACATACAGAAACTCATCCGGGCCCACAAACCTTGCCTTGGACATGAACCAGTTTCTTATCGGGCGCGGGTAGTACGTGGCAAGCGAAGTGCTTTTCTGGTCGAATTCCATTTCGGTCATCTTTGTCCGGTTTACTCGGTACGGGCCGTGAAACCCGAAAAGCGTTTCGGAGGATACACACACATCGTCTGCCCCCAACAGCATGGTGCAGCTGGAGTTACAGTAATCCCCGACAATGTGTATGCGCGCGTTGGTCCTATTGGCGATTTCGATCTGAACCTTGCGGTCCAGAATCCGCCCGCCTGGATCATTGCCAACCTGTATTTCTTTCGATGCCAATGGCGTGCTCATAGTCAAGAGCACTGCCAACGCTGCCGTTAGACCTCTCATCTGCTCGTCTGCTCAATGATGTTTTTTTGTTTTGTTTATGTTTAGCAGGAATTCGAAGAGGTAGATACACAGCGCCGAGATACAGCGGGATGGGCGGGTAAGGAGGACACACCTTGATCCGAATGTAAGAGTTTCCAGAGGTATAGTTCGCGTGAATCGGCCACGCCACAGTCTTGGGTTCAGCAAGCCAGGCCATTGCCGCGCTTTTCGTGGTGGTGACAATTGGCCAATCCCGGTTTCCTACAGCGACGGAATGACATAATGTCCGACCACCACGAACACACGTAAGAGGACCCATGTCGCGCTTTGATGGATATTTCCTGCGGCAATTGCTGATTCTGTTCGGCTTTTTCACCTTGGTTCTGGTCGGTGTGTTCTGGATCACCCGATCGGTTAGCCTGTTTGACCGAGTCATCAGCGGTGGCCAATCGGCCATGGTGTTTCTGGAATTCTCGGCGCTGACATTGCCAACGCTGATCCGCACGGTGATGCCGATGGCGGTGTTTGCCGCCGCTGTTTATGCCACCAACCGGCTGAGCCGCGAAAGCGAGATGACGGTGATGCTGGCCACCGGTTCCAGCCCATGGCGGCTGGCCCGTGCGGTATTCCTGTTTGGGTTGGTGACCGGGCTGATGATGGCAGTCATCAGCGTCTTTTTGCGCCCCGCATCGGTCGAACAGCTTGAGCAGCGCCAGGCCGAGGTTGCAGGGGACGTCACCGCGCAATTGCTGAACGAGGGCGAATTCCTGCATCCCGCCTTTGGCGTTACTGTCTATATCGGCAAGATTGACCTGGACGGCACGCTGTCTGAGGTCTTCGTATCAGATCGGCGAGATGCGCTGAACCCGGTCAGCTATTCCTCAAAAACGGCCTATTTGGTCAACAATGAATCTGGGATCCACTTGGTGATGTTGGACGGGATCGCGTTGCGTTTGGATCAGGAGGGCAGAACCTTGTCCTCGACGCTGTTCGAGGACGCCTCATATGACATTTCCGCACTGACGAATTCGAATGTCATGGCAGAGCGCAGTCTCGAAGCCATCCCCACCGTTGAACTTTTGCGAGACCGCGCCGCCATCAGTACGGCCGAAGGCTTTCCCGTCGGGGAATTGGTTGACGAATTGCATCAGCGGTTTTCGTGGGTTGCCATTTGTATCGCCGTGGCAATGGCCGGGTATGCCACGTTGATGTTGGGTAGCTTTTCGCGATTTGGTCTGTGGCCGCAGATTCTGGGGGCGTTTTCGATTCTGGTCGTGCTGGAAGGCGTGCGGGGCTTTGTTTCACCCGTTGTAATCGAAGAACCGAAATTGTGGATACTGTTGTATCTGCCGGCGGTCATCGGCATCGCGGTCGCCTGTCTGTTCTTGCTGGTTGCCGGGCGGCCGTTGCTGCGCAGGCGCCACAGAGATGCCTCGAGCGCGATCTCTCAAGCCTAGGCTGCGCGCAGCTCGGTCAGGCAGGTCAGAACATCGTCGCTGGTTGTGCTGTCACTGCGGGTTACCAGATGCAGCGGCAGCAGCAGGTCAATGGCCCCGGCCACGGGTGTCAGTTGACCCGCGGACAGATGATCTCGGATGACGTATTCCGGGAAATACCCGGTTCCGCCCCGCCGCAGGACATAACGCAGGGCCATCAGGCAATTGCCCAGAAACACCGTTTGCCCCGTGGCCTGCCGCGCAGCCGAACGGACGTGGTCCTGATAGACCTCTCCCAGTTCCAGATTGACGAAAACTGGATCGTCCGTTTCCGGAGTTTTGACAAGCAACAGGCGTTCGGGGTTTAACTCGTGCGATTGCACGCGCGGATCGTTGGGTGTTTCGTGGGTCAATGCGGCGTCCAGAACATGGGTGGCGACCGCGTCGACCATGTTCAGATCGTGGTCATAGTTCAACGTCAGCAAAAGTTGCCCGAGGCGCTGTTCGAACTGAACGGCCAGATCGACTAGCAGCGGGTCCCAGATGCTCAGTTGCGCACCAAGACGCAGCGCGATCCGGTTCTGCGTTTGGGCTGGCAGCTCGCGCGATGCAAATGACCAAAGCGACAGCATCTGTTCGGCATATGGTCGGAACTGTTGCCCGAATTCAGTCAGGCTGGTGCCGCCTGCACCGCGGGTGAACAACGCCTTGCCGGTTTCGTCTTCGATCAGCCGGATACGGGCGCTGACGGCGGTTTGTGTCACGTTCAGTTTGCGCGCGGCGGCATGGAAGCCCCCGGTCTCGGCCACGCATAGAAAGGTCTCGATTGCTTTGAATTGCATGGCGATACTATTTTTTCATCAGATTGATAAAATCAATTCATTTTTTTGAGCAGGAGGGATGCGTTACTCTGATTCCAACAGATCAGCCAAAGGACCGCGCCATGCTGGACAAAAGCCACAAACCCACCTGGACCAGTTTCGAAGAGGCCACCAAGGCCGACTGGGACGCCGTCATGGAGTATGAAGAGGCATACAATGCCGCTTTGCCTGACCGGATTCTGGACGCGATCCGGTCGCTGGACGAAGACTGGACGCCCTATCCCGTGAACCGCTATCAGCACAGCCTGCAGGCCGCGACGCGCGCTTTTGAAGACGGCGCGGACGAGGAAATCGTGGTCGCAGCACTGATCCACGACACCGGCGATATTCTGTCACCCTATAACCATGGTGAGCTGTCAGCGGCGATGATGAAGCCCTATGTCAGTGAGAAAACTTATTGGATTCTCAAACATCACTGTGTGTTTCAGGGGTATTATTACAACCATCATCTAGGAGGCGACCGCAACGCCCGCGACAAGTATCGCGACAGCCCTTATTGGGAGGACTGCCGCTATTTCTGCCATGAATACGACCAAAAGGCGTTCGACCCGGATTACCCGACCAAACCGCTGGAGTTCTTCGAACCCATGTTGCGTCGTGTCCTGAACAAGGGTGAGGGGCACATGGAGTTGAACGAGACCGCCGAGGGTTAACAGGCAGCCATCAGGCGATAGACGATCTGCGCTGCGGTAAAGTCCCAGGCGGCATTGCCATTGGGGGCCAGTTCGACCACGTCGAAGCCCACGCATTTGCGGCCTTTCAGGGTATGTTCGACCAACCGCAGCGCTTGATAGTAGCCCAGCCCGCCGGGCACCGGTGTCCCGGTGGCGGGCATGATGGCGGGATCCAGCCCGTCCACGTCAAAACTGACGTAGACCAGCTCAGGAAAACCCTCGGGCAGGTCGACGGCGTGGATATTACCGGTGACCAATTCCTCAGCATCCACGTGGAAAACGTGATTTTTCAGGCGGCTTTGCACTTCTTCGGTCGAAAGGGCGCGCACGCCAAACTGGGCCAATCGGATACCTTCTTCAGCGAGCAGATGCATGACCGATGCGTGGGAGTGTTTTTCCCCCTGATAGGCATTGCGCAGGTCGGCATGGGCATCGATCTGGACAATGCCTATGGGTTGACCCAAGGCGCGAGCCACACCCATCACAGCGCCGTAACTCAGCGAATGTTCGCCCCCCAAAGTGACCGGCACCTTGCCCGCGCGGATGGCGGCCTCGGTGCGCTGGGCAAGGCGCTCCATGATCTCGGACAGGGACGCATCGCAATCTACGGGCTCTTCGGTGAAAATCCCCTCGACGCAGGGCTCGGCGTGGCCGGTGGTACGTTCCAGCTCATTGCTGGCCTCAATGATGGCCTCGGGGCCTTTGGCCGTTCCCGAACCGTAAGATACCGTGCGCTCCAGCGGTACCGGGATCACGCGGAACCGGGCATCTTCGGTGCGCTCAGTTGCGGTCAGTTCACTGTCGAGGAAAATGCTCATGAGAGTCGGTCCTTAAAGTCGTCATAGCCGAACTGTTTGATGATCTTCAACTCGCCCGTTTCGCTGTTCCACAGGGCGATGGTGGGCAGGGGTACGCCATTGAACGTGTTGGTTTTCACCATTGAGTAATGCGCCTGATCAAGGAAGGCAAAACGCTGGCCGATCTCCAGCGGTTTGTCCCATGTGTAGTCTCCGATCACGTCACCGGCCAAACAGGACGGGCCGCCCAGACGGTAGGTGTGACCTGCCTCGGCCTCGTCCATCAGCGCGGGGCGATAAGGGGCTTCGATCACGTCAGGCATGTGACAGGTGGCCGAGATATCGGTGATGGCAAGGTTCATTCCGTTGGTGGGCAGGTCGAGGATTTCGCCGACCAGAATACCTGCATCCAGAGCGACAGCCTCGCCG
The DNA here is from genome assembly GCF_056539625.1 of Ruegeria sp. BA12. NCBI lineage: Bacteria > Pseudomonadati > Pseudomonadota > Alphaproteobacteria > Rhodobacterales > Roseobacteraceae > Ruegeria > Ruegeria sp. BA12. Next base: position 96,721 of record NZ_JBQFVF010000008.1, on the reverse strand, counting down.
GGTTCAAGGTAAACGTCGATGCCATAGGTTTCGCGGATGCTCTTGATGAAGCCCACCAGTCCCTCACGGTCATAGTCGTCGCGCGTTATGTGGTGGCCACCACCAAAGTTCAGCCATTTGAGTTGATTGATATAGGGCGCAATTTTTGGTTCTACGGCGGCCCATGTCCGCTGCAAGGGATCGAACCCCTGTTCGCAGAGTGTGTGCATATGTAGGCCATCGATGCCGTTCATGGTCTCGGCGGTCAACTGGCTAATCGGGGTACCCAGACGTGAACAGGGCGCGCAGGGGTCGTATTTGGCAATCTCGCCTTCGGAATGCTCGGGGTTGATGCGCAACCCAACCTGCACGTTTGCGGCCTGTGCTTTGGCCAAAAACCGGTCCTTTTGTGCCGGGCTGTTAAAGATGATGTGGTCGGACAGCGACAGGATTTCGTCCATGTCGGCATCTTTGTACCCGGCGCAGAAAGTGGCGACTTCGCCGCCATATTCTTCGCGGCCTAACCGGGCCTCGTAAATGCCGCTGGCGCAGGTGCCACCGAGGTGCTGGCGCACCAGTGGGGCCAACGAGAACATGGAAAACGCTTTGAGCGCCGAAAGGACATGCGCGCCGGACAGGGTGCCGATAACGGAGAGGATGGTCAGGTTTCGCTCGACCGCTTTTTCATCGACCACAAAGCAGGGGGTTGGCACACGGTTCAGGTCGAAATTGCGGAAGGCTCCGGCGTCGCCAGCCTGTGTGGTCATCATGTCGGACATGTCCGGCGTTTCCTTGTGGTGGAGAGGCCGGGGGTTCCGCCCCCGGACCCCCGGAGTATTTGGCAAAAGATGAAATGAGTGGACTTAGAACTCGACCGGGCCGTCGAGTTCGTGGACTTGCCAAGGCAGGCCATGCTCATTCAGCATGTCCATGAAGTTGTCGGGGTCAAGCTGTTCCATGTTCCACACGCCGGGCTCGGACCAGTTGCCTTTGATCACCTGCGCCGCGCCGATCATGGCAGGGACGCCGGTGGTGTAGCTGACAGCCTGGCTGCCGACCTCAGCATAGCATTCCTCGTGATCGCAGATGTTGTAGATGTAATAGGTCTTCTCACCCGAGCCGTCCTTGGCCTGACCGGTAGCGATGTCGCCGATGCAGGCCTTGCCTTTGGTTTCGGCACCCAGATCGCCGGGATCGGGCAGCAGAGTTTTCAGGAATTGGATCGGGATGATTTCCTTGCCGTCATGCATGACCGGATCGATGCGTGTCATGCCGACGTTCTGCAGTACGGTCGCGTGTTTGATATAGGCGTCGCCAAACGTCATCCAGAATCGGGCGCGCTCGATCTCGGGGAAATGGGTTGAGAGCGATTCCAGTTCCTCATGGTACATCTGGTACATGTTTTTCCGCCCGATGGCAGGAAAGTCGTATTCGACTTTGTTGGTCAGCGCCGGGCTATGGTGCCATTCGCCGTTTTCCCAATGGCGCACTTCGGCCAGCACTTCACGCAGGTTGATCTCGGGGTTGAAGTTGGTGGCGAACTCCTGATCGTTCGAGCCGCCATTGGCATCCAGAACGTCGATCTGGCGGATGGTGTCCAGCTTGTGTTTCTTAAGCCATTTGGCAAAGACGCTGGTCACGCCCGGATCGAAGCCCGATCCAAGAATGGCGGTCAGCCCAGCCTCTTTGAACCGCTCCTGATAGGCCCATTGCCAGTGGTATTCGAACTTGGCCTCATCCTCGGGCTCATAGTTCGCTGTGTCGAGGTAGTGGATCCCGGCCTCAAGGCAGGCGTCCATCAGCACCAGATCCTGATAGGGCAGGGCGAGGTTCACGAGTAGTTCGGCCCCGGTTTCCTTGATCAGCTTGACGGTGTCTTCGACTTTGTAGGCATCCAACTCGGCCGTGGCAATATCAACACCCACGCGGTCTTTCACCGCTTTGGCGATGGCGTCGCATTTCGATTTGGTCCGGCTGGCCAGAGTGATTTCGGTGAAGATGTCCGAATTCATTGCCATCTTGTGCACGGCGGCGTGGGATACGCCGCCCGCGCCGACAACCAGTGTTTTGCCACTCAAAGTTCCCATGGGGGTAATCTCCTCTCTGGGGTTATTCGTAATAGGTGTAGCCGTTGATCGAGTCGCGATAGGCGCTCATCAGGGTTTTGCGGTCCTTGGCCATCAGAGTACCGGTCGAGATCGCCTCGTCCACCATTTTGCGGAAGGCGGCGACGCAATCATTGGGGTCGAACTCGACATAGGACAGGACCTGGCTGATGGTGTCGCCCTCTTGTTCGTGCAGCAGGTCAAAGCCACCGTCAGCGCGCAGGTCGATGGTTACGACATTGGTGTCCCCGAACAAGTTGTGCAGATCGCCCAGTGTTTCCTGATAAGCACCGACAAAGAACACGCCCATCAGGTATTCCTGGTCCTCGGGCAGGGTATGCACCGGCAGGCTGGGTGAGACACCGTCGGCCAGAATGAACCGGTCGATCTTACCGTCGCTGTCGCAGGTGATGTCGGACAGGACCGCGCGGCGGTCCGGAGTTTGGTTCAGACCTTGCAGAGGCACGATTGGATGCAACTGGTCAATGGCCCAGACATCGGGCAGCGACTGGAACAGCGAGAAGTTGCAGTGGTAGATATCGGCCACTTTTTCCAGTTGGTCGTCCACATCCGTTTCCAAATCATCGCTTGCTGCCAGCGCCTTGAGGCGGGCCATCAGCGATAAATAGATGCGTTCGGCGCGGGCCATCTGACGCAGATCGACATAGCCGCGGCGGAACAACGCGCGCAGCTCGTTGCGGTAAAAATTTGCGTCGTTCCAGCATTCTTGCAAACGCTCGGTACTGAGGTACCCGTTGATCGCGGCAAGGTCCGAGACCAGATGGTGATCGTCCGCTTCGACCTCGGGGCCGTTCGGTGCGTCATACAAGGTGCTTTCCAGCACATTGAACACCAGCATCGACGACGTCGCCACCACGGCGCGCCCGCTCTCGGTCACCAGCGTTGGATGTTCGACCTCGGCCTCGTCCATCGCGTAGGCCACGGTTTCAACCACGTTGGCGCAGTATTCCTCGACCGTGTAGTTGATCGAGTTCTCGGCAGCCTTTTTCTCACCCGTATAGTCCACACCCATGCCGCCACCGAGGTCCAGATGGGTCAACGGCACGCCCTCGCGCGTCAGTTCGGTGTAGTACCGGCAGGCCTCGCCAACGGCGCGGCGCACGTCGTTGACGTCCTGCACCTGAGAGCCCAGGTGTGAATGTTGCAGCTTCAAACAATGCAGCAAACCTGCCGCTTTCAGCTTGTCCACCGTGGCGACCAGTTGGTCAGTGTTCATGCCAAAGGCAGACCGGTCGCCCGAGCTTTCTTCCCACTTGCCGCTGATCTGATTGGTCAGTTTGACCCGCACACCAATCAGGGGTTCGATGCTCAGTTCGTTATAGACCTCGATCACCGTGTCCGCCTCTTTCGGGCTTTCCAGAACGATGACCGTGTTGAAGCCAATCTTACGACTGAGGATGGCCAGTTGGATGAACTCGGCATCCTTGACGCCATTGCAGACAATCAGCGCCTCGCGGGCCAGACGGTGCGCCAGTGCGACAACCAGTTCGGGCTTGGAGCCAGCCTCGAGCCCATAGTCGTACTTTTTACCGAACTCGACGATCCGGTCGACCACCTGGGCCTGCTGGTTCACCTTGATCGGGAATACGCCGCGATAGCTGCCTTTGTAGCCGACACGTGCAATCGCATCGTGAAAGCTTTCGTTGATATGCGCAATCTCGTTTTCCAGATACGAACTGATGCGCAGCAACATCGGTGCCTTAATACCGCGTTCATCCAGATCATGCAGGATACCTGGCAGGCTGATTGCCGCCGCCTCGGGCACTAGGGGATTGCGCAGACCGATCTCGCCCTGCTCCGTCACCTCAATGAGGCGTTTGCCCCATTTCTCTACCCCGTAGATGGAATGCGGTGCGTCGGGCGTCTGTTTCAATCAGGTCAGTCCTTGCGGTTAAAGTGCCGGTTTAGCGCCCGCCAATACGGCAGCATTTTGATTCTTCCAAGTGTAATCTATGTGGGGGGATTTGCCGAGTTTATGCAGGCTTGCGAATTGGGATCAGGTGATTGTCCCAATGACAGTCCGGCCAGGCTGAAATGCGGGGGGTGGATGTCAGCTCTCCGACTATCCCGGTGCCGGTGGTGAAAACGAACCCTTTGGGGCCGAAGCCAAGGCCACAGACGTCTTCCAACGGGAAATCCCCGTTCAGTTGGCCATTCGCGACGTCGAACCGGTGCAAGGCGTTGCCGCGTGGGCAGGTGATGGCAACCGTGGTTTCATCCCCGGCAAAGGCGACACTGCCCGCGTAGCCTTGCAATGTGCTTTGCGCGGCATCAGGCGCTGAAAGCAAACGCGGTGCTTCGCCCCGACGATGTAGGCCCAGCAGAGGGGGGTGATGCACCTTGTCCCCCTGCCACTGCATCGCAAATGCCACCATACCGTCGTGCCGTACAGCCAAATGGCGGATCGAATTCTTATGCAGCGCGCGTGGTAGTTCCACCTGCTCCAAAACCGTGCCGGATAAATCGAGATAGGTCAGCCGTGGCTGCATGGTTGGCAGGTTCAGCTTGGTGCGCCCTGTCTCGGGGTGGGTTTCGATGCCGCCATTGGCGATGACCAGCGTCTGACCATCGGGCATCAATCGCATGTCATGCGGACCGATCCCGCCCGAAGTGAACTCGCCTATGCGGGTGTAGCTGTCTGTGTTCCAGACGCCAATCACGCCGTCTCCGGAATCATAGTCGTTTTCAGTTGTGAACAGACGAGTGCCGTCGGGGGAAAAGACGCCATGGCCATAGAAATGGCGACCGTGTGGGGCGTTAAGTCGGGTGACTTCGGTGCCTGTGGCGCAATCGATGACCACCGCAAATGTGCCGGGACGACGGGCAAAAGCCACAGCCTTTGCGCGGTGCGGATGGGCTGCCGCCGCGTGGCCGCGCGCAGGTAGAGGTATGGAAAACAGGATGTTTCCACCCGTATCCAGCCCGGCTAGTCGATAGCTGCTATCCGGGAACAGGGCAGCGGCGAGATAGTCGGGCGAACCAACTGCGGCCCAGCTTTGTATCGGCGAAAGGCTGGTCGCGGCCAGACCGGCCAGAAAATGACGACGGCTGGGCAACAGGTCAGTCCCCGTCCAGTGAATTGAACCCGGCGCTGATGCCTAGCGTCGGACCCAGCTCGGCCGAGGCAATCGCACGGATATCGTTGATGGCTTGCTGCAACGCCTCGACCCTAAGGCGGCCCTGCGGAGTGGCGACCCCGGCCAGCACCGGGTCGTCCAGCGATTGCGCGCGGATGATGGCCTTGTCAAAGGCGCTGTCCAGATCGGCGGCAATCTTGGGGTGGTCCGCTGACAGGCGCGCGGCCAGATCGCGCAGGGCGGTCAGGGACAGTTCCACATGACGAAGCGCGCGTTCCGAACGGTGTGCCTCGGCCCAGTTGGGGCGCGGGCGGTCGAAGGTGCCCATCGGACGACCAAGGCGGGTGTCGCCAGTGAATTCAAGTCCGGTCACCAACGCCTTGTAAAGCTCTTGCATGGCCTCATCGTCGGACCGATAGGGGCTGTCGTCGCCCGGTTGGGTTAGGGCAGTTGCATAGCCGCCCCAATCTGCGTTTATCGCGCGGGCATTGCTGACGATATCGGTGGTGATGGCCTGTATCAACGCGCAGCGATATGTGGCGCTGCCCTGATCGGCAAAATTGGGCTCATAAAGCATCTGCTCTAACGCAAAAAAGCCACGTCCGGCGACGGATGTCTCGGCAAAACCTTCGGGGCTTTCCACAGCCGCATCCTCGGTCGCGATCAGGCTGGACAGGGCTTTGGGGGTGAACCCTTTGGTGTCGGGCCAGAAGGCCAGCGCAAAGGCGCGGTCGTCCACCTCGGACGGGCCAAAGCGCAGATGGCTGACCGAGATCCAGTCGTCAAAGGCCGCGTGATAGGCGCCCCGCAATTCGGGCGAGGTTTGGGTACAATCGGTTTGTGCTGTTTGGGCCAACACCCCGGTCGTTTCAGCCAGTGAGGCAAAGCCTGGAAGGATGTGCCCTTCGACCGCATCTGACAAGATCGGCCCATGGTCCTGCGCCAGCGCAGTTAGGGGCAGCGTCAATGCAACAGCAGCAACAAGGATACGCATGTTTCAGAGGCTTTCCAGAAAATGGATCAGGGCATCGCGGTCGGGTTTGGGCATGGCCACGACCGTATCGCGGGCTGCCTGTGCCTCACCCCCATGCCAGAGGATGGCTTCCAGCAAGGATTGCGCGCGACCATCATGCAGGAACTGGGTGTGGCCCGAAACCTGTTCAGTCAGCCCAACGCCCCAAAGCGGTGGCGTGCGCCATTCGCGCCCTGTGGCGCGACCCTCGGGGCGGTTATCAGCCAGCCCTTCGCCCATATCGTGCAGCAACAGGTCGGAATAAGGCCAGATCAGCTGAAAACTCTGTTCGGGCCGGTCTGACATGCGATGGGTGACAAAGGCAGGCGTGTGGCAGGACGCGCAGCCAGTGTCGTAAAACACCTGCTTACCGTGCAGCACCTGAGGGTCGTCCACGTCCCGCCGGGCGGGAACGCCCAGGTTGCGGCTGTAAAAGGCAACAAGGTCCATTCCGATCTGGTCGATCTCGAACTCGCGCACGTCACCGTCCCCGTGCGGGGCGGTCGCACAACCAATCTGAGCATCGGTGCAATCGCCGTGGCTGGCGGGGTAAAGTGGGCTTGATATGCCGATATCACCGGCAAAAGCCGCCGCCGATTGTTCCATGATCGTGGGCATCCCGGCCTTGTGCCCGAACCGACCCATCATCGGGGCGCTATATTCCATCGCCCAGACGATATTGGGACGCCCGGAAATCCCATCCCCATCGGCATCGTCGGGATCAGCGTTGGCCAGCAGATCCGCGACCGGGATCGCTTCGAGCAATCCAAGGCCGATCATTTGTGGCGCCACACGAGGACTGAGCATCGCCTCTGGATGCAGCGGCCCGTATCCAAGGTCAGCCGCCGCGTAGGTCGGTTTGCGTAAAGTGACGGTTTCGCCATCTGACAAAGTGACCGGGACGTCTTTGTAAGTGATATCCAGGCGATATTCAGCCGGATGACCGGGCAGTGCCAAATCCTGCATCTGGCCGCCGTAATTTGGTTCGGGCTGGGTGGCGATGTAATCCTCAATCTCGTCATATCCGCCGCCACCGGGGATCGAGACCCGCAGGAACATCGAAATTGCATTGTCATCCGGACCGTTGGGCGTGTGCCCGCGCCCGTCCTTGATATGGCAGCGCTGGCACGAGCGGGCGTTGTACAGCGGTCCCAGCCCATCCGAGGCCAGAGTTGAGGCCGGAGAAGACACCCAGATTTTCTTGAACAGCCCGTTTCCAACCTTAAAGTCAAGCTCTTGCTCAAAGCTCAGGTTGCCCGAGGGCTGCGAAAATGCATCAGCGTCGGCACGGGTGCGAACGGTTGCGGCACCGGCGGGCAAGTCCTCGAACCTTTGGAGCGTGCTGAAATCGGTGGGCGCAGCGGTGACACGGGCGATGCGCGCACGCTCATCCTCGGTTCTGGGTTCGAAATTCAGGTGATAGTCCCGCAGCTCGGCGGCTGGGGTTTGGGTGGCCGCAAGGGCGACCACCGACAGGATGAAAAGGCTACTCGCCCTCGTCCATTTTCGATGCGTTGAGTTGCGCATAATTGGCGTCGCCAATCCTTTCGTACAGGTCGAGCTGCGTTTCCAAAAAGTCGATATGACTTTCTTCATCGCGGATCAATTCTTCGAACAGCGACATAGAGGCATAGTCTTGTGCTTCTCTACAGTAATCCCGCGCTTCTACGTACAACGCGCGCGCGTCCTGCTCGGCTGCCAGGTCGCATTCCAGTGTTTCCTTGGGGTTCTGACCAATTCTCAGCGGGTCCAGTTTCTGCAGGTTGGGATGGCCTTCCAGAAAGATGATCCGTTCGATTAGCTTGTCGGCATGCCCCATCTCTTCGATGGATTCTTCACGGCTTTTCTTGGCCATGTGGCCAAGGCCCCAATCTTCCTGCAGGCGGTAATGGAGCCAGTACTGGCTGACGGCTGTCAGCTCATGCCGCAGAGATTTGTTGAGGTATTCTATTACCTTGGGGTTGCCCTTCATCTGCTTTCTCCTGAGTTGCTCTGGTGCGTAGGGCACGGAGCTGCATGGGGACTTCCAGATTATCGTTCGATCGCATTGTGTCCAGAAAAAGCGGCATGCAGCCGCCACAATCCGCTGATTTTCCAAGGGCGTGGTAGACCTTGCCGGGGGTGATGATCGTGTGTGCATCTGCTGTCCGCATCCAATCGATCGCGGCGCGGATATCATGGTCAGTTATATTTGTGCAGTGACATACGATCATAGCGAATCTGTGCTCGATAGATTTCTTACTTAATTAGTAAGTTATTTGTTTCGGGTCCAGCTGAAAGTCACAATTTTGCGTGACAGGAAAGCCGGGGGCGTGAATTTGCGCACGCCCCGATCCGGGGTTTGCTTAGTGGAAAACCGCGTCAGGGTTATCCAGGCTGTCGGAGCCTTCAAACTCGATCTGATCCAGTTCCAGAGCGGTCACGATACGCTCGATCGTCTTGGTCTGATCGACCAGACCGTTGACGCCGCCCATGATCAGTTGCTCGCCGCCCTCATTGCCGCGTTCCAGCATCTGGTCATAGGCGAAACCGGCCTCGGCGGTCGACTTCAGGCGGCCCAGGGCCTGCATGGTTTTGGCCAGCTTGACCTTCATCTCGGCGTCCAGCGACGGATCGAACGAGATCACCAAGTCCGATAGCGAAGCGCCCGAAACCGGGGTGCCGTCGATGCGGGTATAGCTGCCCAGATACACGTTCTGAATGCCCAAGCCGTCGTAATAGTGGCTGTTGTGGGTGTTGTCCGAGAAGCAATCATGCTCTTCTTCGGGGTCGTTCAGCATCAAGCCAAGGCGCATACGTTCACCTGCTTGCTCGCCATAGGACAGCGAACCCATGCCGGTTAGGATCGCGCTGACACCAGCGGTTTCATTCGCGTTCAGTGCAGCACGCGCCTCACCACCTTCGGCCCATTGTGCGGCCATCCATTCCAGGTCGCTGACCAGCAGGGCGGTCGCGGCGCTCAGATACTGGGCGCGGCGATCACAGTTGCCGCCGGTGCAGGCGTCACCTTGAACATAATCGGTATACGGGCGGTTGCCCGCGCCCGCGCCGTTACCGTTCAGGTCCTGACCCCATAGCAGGAATTCGATGGCGTGGTAGCCGGTGGCGACGTTTGCCTCGATCCCGTCAGCCTCGTGCAGGGTTTCGCCCAGCAGTTCGGGGGTGATTTCGCTGGCGTCGATGGCGTCGCCCGACAACTCAAAGCTTGGATTGGCAATCACGTTCAGCGCGGCAAACTCGTTTTCATCAGTGGGTCCGCCATAGGAGGCATCGACATAATCGATCAGGCCTTCGTCCAGCGGCCAGGCGTTCACTTTGCCTTCCCAGTCATCAACGATGGCGTTTCCAAAGCGGTAGACCTCGGTCTGTTGATAGGGCACGCGCGCGGCGACCCAGGCGGCGCGGGCCGCGTTCAGGGTGGCATCGGATGGGTCGGCGATCAGGGCGTTTACGGCCTCTTGCAGCGCTTTGGCAGCGATCAGGCTATCGTCATATTTGGCTTCGGCGATGTTTGCGTAGGTATTCAGAACTTCGGCTTTCGAGGGTGCGTCAGCTGCAAAAGCTGCGGAGGCAGCACCAATTGTAAGGATGCTGGTGGCGGTGAAAAATCGGGTCATGGGGGTGACACTTTCCAGTCAGAAAAAGGTTTTCATACGCCGGTTATGTGGCGCGTATGATGTATTAACTGAGTGAAATAGTCACCTATGTCAACCTGAGTTTTATAGTCGGATAATATTGGTCGCCCCGATACTCCCCAATATTGGTGGGGCGCGATGCGTGGGCCCAAGATTGCACGGGATTTGAAACATATTAGAATAATCCGGGTGATTCTTTGTTTAGTGGTGCCTGTTTATGAAAAGCGCAGCTTTCGCCCTGATCCTGATCTCTGCGGTTTTTGTGTCGCAGGCGCATACCGCTGTCGCGCAGGATCATACCGCGATTGATCTGGACATTGTGGTTTCCGGGGCCGAGTTCACCTTGTCACTGGCAGTCCCCGCCGCCGGCATTCTTGGCACCGAGAAGCCTGCACAAAACGATGAAGGGCGGGACTCTATTGCCGTCGCCATTTCCGACCTGTCCAAACCTCTGGAGTTGTTTGTTGTGCCCGAAGAGGCCGAGTGTTTTGCCGCGATGGCCAATGTCACACTTTCGGCCATAGGTTTGGGGCAAGACACAGACACCACGCGGACGGATGGTGATGACACAAACGAATTTCAGGCTGAATACCTGATAAGATGCAAGAATATCGACGTGATTGAGGCCATCCACTTTGCATATTTCGAACGATTCCCGACGGCTGAAAATCTGGCCGTGCGGGTTGATCAAGCTGGTAAAAGCCGCACGCAAAATGTCACGCGCGGCGCACCTGATCTGACGTTCAAGTAAGGTGGGTTATGTCAAAACGCCCTGACATAACCTAATCTTCGAACTGCAGGGATAGCTCCTTTTGTGTTGCGACGCTTTGACAACACAGGATCAACCCCTTCTCGACGTCACGATCCTCCAGAGCCATCCGGTTGCGCATATGAACGGCGCCGTCCTCAAGCTGGGCGACGCAGGCACCACACACACCGGATTGGCAGCTGAACGGTGGGTTCAGACCGGCTGCAATCGCCGCGTCAAGGAGGGTTTGCCCAGCAGCAACAGGCACCTCCGAGACCTTGCCGTCAAGCCTGATCCGGGCGGTTGCGGCCATGCCGGGTTCGCTCAGGTCGTCTTGGGCGTCTCCGCCGAAGCTTTCCATGTGGATGCGATCGTCTGGCACATCCAGATTCCGCAGCGCCGCCCGGATATCCGTATTCATACTGCCGGGGCCGCAGATCCAATAGTGAGTGTCTTGCGCCACCGGAGGCGTTTCAGTGATTGCCGCCTGAATGACATCTGCGTCCAACCGCCCTGTGCGCCACGGTGAAAACCAGCTGAGCATGGAGGGGTGCGACAGGACATGGCGTAGGGTGAACTGGTTCGGATGTTGTTCCAGCAACTGCTCAAGCTCATCCTGGAAAATGATGCTGTTCGCATTGGCATTGCCAAAGACCAGATGGGCCGAAGAATGGGGTTCATCGGTCAGAACGGAATTGATCATCGCGTAAAGCGGCGTGATACCGCTGCCGGCTCCAAAGAAATAGTGGGTGCGGCGTTTCAGGGCTCCGGGCTGTAAGGTGAAATGCCCGAATGGGGGCATGACCTCGACCGTGCCACCGGGCGACAGGGTGTCGCCTATGTGGTTGGAAACGATCCCATCCTTTACACGCTTGACCGTGATACGCAGCGCCGATCCCGGCGGGTTCGAGATGGTATAGCTGCGCCTTTGCTCCGCACCGGCAATCTGAAACCTGAGCGTCAGATGTTGCCCGGCCGTCCATTGAAACAGATCGGTCAGATCGGGCGGGACGTCGAAAGTTACACTGGTGGCCGCGCCGCCGATCTCTCGGCGAGTGTCGGACACGGTCAGGGTATGAAAGTCACGTTGCATAACAAGGTCCCGTCATCGGTAATCATAGGTCGTGGTCAAGGACTGGATCACCGTCCCGCCAAGATAAGGCGCAAAGACAAAGTTGTCTGTCTGACGCATTCTGCCGCTGTATCCCTGCCAATCATAATCGACATCGGTCACGGCTGTGACGTGCGACACGCCATCCTCGGTGTGCGATGAAATCACGGGCGCTGATCGGGCTGTTTCTGAGTAACCTTCCAACGCCTTCGCGATCTCGGGGTCTTCCGCGTCGGTGTCATCCCCGACACGGTACGAGAACACGTCGTCCGGCTGCCCCATCCCGTATTTGAGGATGATCTGATGCGTGGCATCGGGGTGCCAATCGCTCCAGGTGGCAAGCAGGCTTTGTTCATCCTGCGCTTGTAGGATACGCGCGGCGATGTCTTCCGGTGCGTCAGCTTGCGCCGTCAGCACCAGAACCGATGCAAGCGCAACTCCGATCAGGGTGGCTTGGATTGGTTTCATGATCAATCTCCGGGGCATTCAGCTGTCTTGCATGAAATCCAGCACCACTTTCTGGTGCTGCGTGATCGGGCTTTCGCCAATCCCAGCGGGGCCGATTTCCAGATACGGACTTTTCAGCGATTTCTGCTGCTGTTCGCAGGCATAGATATCTTCGGTCGTGAAATCGCCCGATGTCATCGGATCATCTGCGCCTGCTGCATCGTCGCCTTGATATTTCGGGCCGCCAAAATCCCTCCAAAAGCCCGCGCTTTTCCACTGTTGCTTCTGGAATTCCCAGTTCGAAGCGTTGGCAACCTTTGTGCGGTTCTCGATCCGTGTCAGATCGGGGGCCAACGGTGTGATGATGAACAGATTCCAGCTTTCTTCGCTGGCCCCGATACCAATGCCGGGAAACAGCATAGGAACCCACGCACCGGTATGAGGTTCAGCGATCACACGCGGCATAGGAAGTTTGGCTTCGTGGTCCTTCGCGTAGGCCTCGGACGGGGGTTCCCAAAAGTGGTAATGCGGCCCCTTCCATCCGTATTCCGCCTTGGCATGGTCATACATATGCAGCGTATTCGAATGCAGATGGCTCAAGTGGTAGACGTCGATGTAATTCTCGACAACGATCTTCCAGTTGGCCTTGATTTCATAGGTGTTGCGCCCGTCGGTATACTCGACCAGTTCCTCGGGCTTGTGCGGGCCTAACAGGGGATCGACCTCTCCGAACCATTCGGCAAGGGTGGGGGCGTCAGGGTCCGGATGCACGAACAGCATCCCGCGCCAGACATCCACGCTGGCCGGTTTGAGGCCAAGGCAGGATTTGTCGACACCGTTGGGAAACTCCGACGCCTCATCCGGGACCGAGATCAGGTTGCCCTCAAGATCATAGGTCCAGTCGTGATAAGGGCAGGTCAGCGCTTTTTGTGTCTTGCCGACCGCGCGGATCAACTGGGTACCCCGATGCCGGCAGATGTTGTGAAAGGCGCGCAGCCGGTGATCGCGCCCCATGACGATGAACAGATTGTTCAGCCCGGCCTGAATCGACAGGTAATGGCCCGGTCCTTCGATATCTTCAACCAGCCCGGCAAAACGCCAAGTGCGCGAGAAGATCTGGCGCTGTTCGCGGTCGAACCAGTCCTGCGAGGTGTAAGCCTCGACCGGTAGATGGTGATACATTTTGGTCATCAGAGTACCTCAGGCAAGAAGATGGGCATATTGGGGAAACAGGCTGGCGGCGATCATCATCAGACCCAGCACAGCCCAGAGGCCGACGATGGCCCAGTACAGAACCGGGTCATCGTCGCGGTTGATTTCGAACACCAGAAAGGCTTGTCCGTTCATGATGGTTGGGACGATCCACCAGACAAAGAGCAGCCCCCAAACCCAGTAGAGACCAAGCACAGTGGCCACCAGCAGGATGGGCAGGGCAATGTAGTTCACCGTTCGCGTCGGGGTCATACTTTAGCCTCCAGTGTCGATGCCAGTAGAGAGGCGGCCAGTTTCAATTCGGCGCGCCATGCTTCGGGTGGGTCCAACGGGGACAGGGCGTCCATACTGACAAAGATTGCCGAAATGCCCTGTGTTGCTGCGCGTAAGGTTGCGTCTGGTGCCATTGGGGCCGCGCGCCGCAGGATTGCTTCGACCACGTCGAAGAAATCCGTGAGGCTGTCCATCAGACCTTGGCGCAGATCGGGGCGATCGGGCACTGTGGTGACCAGTGCCTGATAGGCCAGCATCAGCCGTGGATCGGTTCCGCTATCTTCGGAAAACAAGGTGTCTACCAGGTCCGAAGGTGTCGCCGTGTCTGGCAAAGCCTGACGCAAACCGTCCAATGACGCGGTAAATCCGGCAATCACGTATTCGGCCAGCGCGGTTATCATTTCGTCCTTGTTTCCAAGGTAATGGCGTAAGAGCGGTCGCTTGACGCCGGCTTCATCGGCGATCCGCGCCTGGGTCGCGCCTTCCAGCCCGAACCGCGCCACGCAGGTTAGATAGGCGTCGAGTATTTCGTGCGATCTTTGGTCTTTTAGCGAAGGTCTGGGCATCAGGATCTCGTTTATTGTCACGAATGACAAATAAGCGAGAAATATACTTTGTCAACCATGACAATTTATTTTCGAACTGAGAGCGGTGAAAACCCGATCTCGGTTAGTAATGATGAAAAGCGGAAAGGATCGTTAGTTGCGCCGGGCCGCACCGGGCTGCACCGGCAGTTCGTTGAAATGCTTGGCCGTTAACCGGTTACGGAGCGGCCAAACACAGGTCAGTTATTATTTACGCGGGATCGAACGCAAAGTTGGTTTCGGAGGTTTGGCCGGTCACAGATTTGCTGGGCGTACCCGATACATAGACCTCTTCAACAGCGCGATCGTCTCCCATCATCTGCAGGACGAACAATTCTTCTGCAAGACTGCCAACGCGATCCATACGCAGGGCCATGGCGGGGGTGCTGCGGGCGTTCAGAACAACGACATCGGCCTCGGTTCCGGGGTCGAGGTTTCCGATTTTGTCTTCCAGACCCAGAACGCAGGCATTACCTCGCGTAGCCCAGTGGAAGGCCTGCAGGGGATGCAGAGCCAGCCCTTGCAATTGCAGAATCTTGTACCCTTCGTTCAAGGTTTGCAGCATCGAGTAGCTGGTGCCAGCACCGACATCCGTTGCGATCCCGTTTGAGATACCGCGCGCGCTCAGCCCGCCATGATCAAAGAGGCCGCTGCCCAGGAACAGGTTCGAGGTCGGGCAAAACACGGGATGTGCACCGGTTTCTGCAAGCGCGTCGATCTCGCGTGCCTCCAGATGGATCGAGTGCCCCAACAGAGTCTTTTGCCCCAGCAGACCAAAGGATTGGTAGACATCCAGATAATCGCGCGCCTGCGGATAAAGCTGCTTGGTAAAGGCAATCTCATCTTTGTTTTCCGACAGATGCGTCTGGATGTGACAATCCGGATGCTCCTGCGCCAAGGACTGCGTCATGGCCATCTGTTCCGGCGTCGATGTGATCGCGAACCGAGGTGTGATGACATAGCCGTTGCGGCCCTTGCCATGCCAGTCCGCAATCAGCGCCTTGGTGTCATCGTACCCGGTTTGCGGCGTGTCCTGCAGACCTTCTGGCGCATTGCGGTCCATCAGGACTTTACCGCCAAGCATGCGCATGTTTCGTCTGGTCGCTTCAGTAAAAAACGCATCCGCCGAGGTTTTGTGGACCGAGCAATAGGCCACCGCGGTCGTGGTGCCATGCGTGACGAGCTGATCGTAGAATGCCCGGGCCATGTTCGCGCTGTGTGCATCCGAGGCAAAACGGGTTTCTTCCGGGAAGGTGTAATTGTTGAGCCAGTCCAAAAGCTGTGCGCCCCATGAGGCGATCACCTGCACTTGGGGGAAGTGAATATGCGTGTCGATAAACCCGGCCATCATAAGGTGTGGGCGATGGTCTGTCACAGGCACATCCCCGGCTTTCGCGCTGATCTCGGCGAAGGGTCCGGTATCCTGAATGATTCCGTCCTGGATCAGCAGGGCGCCGTCCTCAAGATAGGTATACGCGCCGGAATCTTCGCCGCTTAGGGGTTCGCGATGAAAGGTCAGCAGACGACCGCGAAGCAATCTCTGTGTCATGAAAGGTCTCGTTTGTAGGATAGGGAAAGAGTAGGGGGCAGCCCTGCGACTGCCCCGCTATGGATTAGGCCTGTTGTGCAGGTGAGTCGTCGTCGATCAGATCAGGCTCATCCGGTACGATTACACGATGCTCAAGATCCTCTTTGGGTGCGAACATCGGATAGACGTAGAGGAACGCGCCGATGATCAAGTAACCAATGGTGATCCCGTCGAACTGAGGCACCTGCAACGTGTAGGAATGGATGATCCCAACAGAGGACATCAGCCCACCAGCGACAGCAAACGCGCCCGCCATCCGGAACCGGCCGTCGATTACGTCGGCCACAATGGCACCCCAGACCAGACCCGTGATGATCGCACCTTGGCTCAGGGCAAGGTGTCCTTCGTAATGGGCACCTTCCATCAGTAGTGCTGCGGTCAGGCCTTCGTCACCCAGCGAGGGCAGTCCCTCGACACCGGTGCTGCGCAGAGCGTTCATCAGAGACCCCCACTTGACCATCAGGAAGGCCGAGATGTGAGGCAGGATCGCAAAGGATACGGCAGCCATGTGCATCGGCTTTACAGCCCAGGCCGTGTTGGTGATCAGGCTGACCGAAACAAAGACCAGGACCGGAGCCGCGGCGGCAATCGGGATCAGGCCCGCAAGGAAGGACAAGAAGCCCAGGAAAGCGGCGGCAGCGATCACAACAGCCACACCAACGATGTAACCGGCATGTGCATCAAGCCGCTTGTAGGCAGGGTGCCCGATGTAAACGGTTGTCGGGAAGGGCGAACCAAAAAGCGCACCCAACATTGTGCCTGCGCCGTCCGTTACTTGGCACAGTCCAACCGGGTAGTGGTCGCCTGCAGCCTCGGCCGATTCCACGTTGTTCATGGTTTCGATGAAGTTGTAGATTTGTACCGGGATCAGCACCAGGAACAGCTCGGGGTTGGCGAACAGGTATTGCACACCGGCGATGAGGTCACCGAAATAGGGGACCGGCGGGTAAAAGCCGATGCCGCTGACGTCGATTTTGGATTCACCAAGGATGATAGCAATCACCGTACCGGCAGCAATTGCGACCAGACCGGCCGGAACATTGCCCGGCAGGCGAAAACGCCCGATCAGACCCCATAGGATAAACAGCAGCGACGTGAAGCCGATGATGGGGTTTTCGAACACCTCGGCCAACGGAACGGAACCGATAAAGACCAGCGCAATACCGCACAGCGTGCCCAGCATCCCGGCGCGCGGCGTGATCCGCTTCAGATAAGGCCCGACAATGGCACCCAAGGCCGCAACGATGCCGCCCATGAACCCGGCGCCAATGCCCACTTGCCATGCCAGCATGGGATCATTGGTCGCCCAGTAGATGGGTCCGATCACACCGAACAAGTAGACGAACATAACCGGCGTCGAGATGCCGTAGGGCAAGGCGGTGACGTCTTCACCCCGTTTGTTTGCGGCCCATTTGGCGAGGTACGTATAAACGGCAACACCGGCCAAAATCGCGACGGCGGCACCGGGAACAATGCGGCCAAACACGATTTCGGCGGGCATCTGAAACACGAACTGGCAGACCCCGGAAAGGATCAGCAGATTCACGAGGTTGTCAGTAAACAGCGCCCAGAAAGCGCTGAAGTCGCTGCGGGTAAACAGCTTGTATTCGTAGGTCCTCCCGTCCATGACGGTCTCCTCCTCTGATGTGACCGGAATGGCCCGACAGATGTCAGGCCGATCTCCCTTTCCGGTCGTGATGGTGGCCCCGCAGGGGCGCCTGGTTTGCCCCGGTCGGGGCGGTCGCGGCAGTTTCAGAGGTCAATTCAGCCATCACCTCGGCCACCACGAAGGTGGCGATGACGCTGGGCCGCTTGTCGCGGCTACCGCTTGCCCCGATAGGGCATTTCAAGTGTTCGATAGACTGTCCGTCACAGTGTTTGTGCGCCCAGTTCTTAAGTTTCACTCGCTTGGTGGCGGATCCGATCATCCCCACATAAGCGGTGTCCTGACGTTCCAGCGCGGCGGATGTCAGCAGGAAATCAAGCCCGTGATCGTGAGTCAGAACGATAAAGGCGCTGCCCGCAGGCGCACCCCAGATATCCGTCTCGGGGATCGCGCTGACGCGGGTTTCGACATTGGCTGTGCAAAGCTCGACCTCTTCGGGTCGGGTGTCGACGAGGATGCAGCGCACCGGCAGATGCTGAAACTGATTGGCCAAAGCGCGCCCCACGTGACCTGCGCCCATGACATAGACGTGTGGCAAAGCCTCGTCGCGCTGGGTCGCGCGTTCCGTGGCGGCCCATTTGTCGGACGCACGCATGCGGGTCAGTTTCATCTCGACCCGCCCACCGCAGCACTGGCCGATTTCCGGGCCAAGCGGCACATCCAGATCCTGATGCAACACCCCGTCGCGCAGCATGTCGCGGGCGGCGTTGATGGCCATGAACTCCAATTGGCCACCACCGATGGTTCCCCACAGCGCCCCGGGTGCCACGAACATCTCTGTCCCTTCATTGCGCGGCGACGACCCGCGCACACGTGTCAGTGCTACGCGGATCACGCTGTGCTGCGTGGACAGGAATTCGCTAAGGGAACCGGGGGCAGTCATGGCTCAGGGCCCCGCTTGCAGCCGCGCAACTGCCATCAGCACACGTTCGGGGGTGGCTGGCGCGTCAAGGCGCGGGCATTCGCGGTAATCAGCGACAGAGGCCACGGCCATCGACAGCGCCTCGAACACCGAAATGCCCAGCATGAACGGCGGTTCTCCGACAGCTTTGGAGCGTTTGATGGTCAGCTCGCGGTTTTCCGACCAGTCGGCAAGGTTCACATTGAAGATGCGCGGACGGTCGGACGCGAGCGGAATTTTGTAGGTCGACGGCGCATGGGTGCGCAGACGGCCCGCGTCGTCCCACCAAAGCTCTTCGGTGGTCAGCCACCCCATGCCCTGAATAAACGCGCCTTCGACCTGGCCCTTGTCCAGCACAGGGTTCAACGAGCGTCCAACGTCGTGCAAAAGATCAGTACGCTCTACCCGGTACTCACCAGTCAGGGTGTCAATTGTCACTTCCGAACAGGACGCGCCATAGGAGTAATAGTAGAACGGGCGGCCTTGTCCTTTGGCCCGATCCCAGTGGATTTTCGGCGTCTTGTAGAACCCGGCCGCCGAAAGTTGCACACGTGCTAGATAGGCCTGTTTGATGAACGTGTCGAAAGGCAGAACTTCGTCGCCGATATGCACCTGATTGGCGTGGAAGGCCACGTTCTCGGGTGTAACATCCCAGTTCTCAGCGGCGAATTTCACCAGACGCGCTTTGATCTGCTCGACCGCGTTCAACGCAGCCATGCCGTTCAGATCAGTCCCGCTCGAGGCAGCCGTGGCTGAGGTGTTGGGAACCTTCTCGGTGGTCGTTTTGGTGATCTTGATCCGGCTGAAATCGACCTGAAAGGCTTCGGCCACGACCTGCGCAACCTTGGTGTTCAGGCCTTGCCCCATTTCGGTGCCACCGTGGTTTAGGTGGATCGAACCGTCATTGTAGACATGCACCAGTGCGCCAGCCTGATTGTACCAAGTCGCTGTAAAGGAAATGCCGAATTTGACTGGTGTCAGCGCGATGCCTTTTTTCAGGATCGGCGACGTCTTGTTGAATTCGATGATCTCCCGACGGCGCTTGCGATATTCCGATGTCTCTTCCAGCTCTCCGATTAACCGGTCGAGAATGCTGTCTTCGACCTCTTGGTGGTAGGGGGTGATGTTGCGGTCCGTGGTGCCGTAGAAGTTGGCCTTGCGTACATCCAGCGGGTCCTGCCCGGTGGCATAGGCAATCTCTTCGATCATCCGCTCTGCCGCGATCACACCTTGGGGGCCGCCAAACCCACGGAATGCGGTATTCGAAACCGTGTTGGTTTTCATCGGGTGGCTGTTCAGGCGCACGTTCGGATAGAAATAGGCGTTGTCTGCGTGGAATAGCGCCCGGTCGGTCACGGGCCCCGAAAGGTCTGCTGAAAACCCGCAGCGCGCGGCAAAGCTGCCTTCGACAGCCTGAATGCGGCCATCATCGTCAAAGGCGACGTCATAATCGATCACAAAGTCATGGCGTTTGCCGGTCGCCGTCATGTCCTGATCCCGGTCGGGGCGGATTTTCACGGCGCGGTTCCACTTTTTGGCAGCCATGGCAGCAACCGCGCAGAACAGGTTCATCTGGCTTTCCTTGCCGCCAAAGCCACCGCCCATACGGCGCACGTTGACCACAACGGCGTTGGACGGCACGCCCAGGACATGCGCCACCATATGCTGCGCCTCGGACGGGTGTTGGGTTGAGCAATGCACGACCACATCGTCGTCTTCGCCCGGAATGGCAAAGGCGATGTGACCCTCGAGGTACATGTGATCCTGGCCGCCAACGCTCATGCGGCCCTTGATCCGGTTGGGGGCGGTAGCCTGCGCCGGGGCGACATCTCCGCGCTCCAGCTTGAGCGGTGCCGTGACATGCGGGTAACCGGCCTCCTGCGCGGCAATCGGGTCCAGCGCATGGGGCAGAGTTTCGTAGTTGATTTTTGCCAGATCCGCGGCCCGGCGCGCGATGTCGCGGGTTTCGGCAACAACGGCAAACAAAGGCTGCCCATGAAACTGAATGGCATCGGTCGGGAAAACCGGTTCATCGTTCAGATGTGTCGGGCTGATATCATTGGCCCCCGGCACATCATCCGCGGTCAACACTCCGACAACGCCGGGCGTGGCCAGAACGTCGGTGAAGTCGATGCCCAATAGCTTGGCGTGCGCTACGTCCGAGACGCCGAGATACGCGTGCAGCGTGCCTTCGGGCTGGGCAATATCGTCGGTGTAATCGGCCCGTCCGGTGACATGCTTGATCGCGCTGTCATGTTTGACATTGGTGTGGGCCGCCCCGGTGATGGAAACGTTATCTTTCATTTTTTGTCTCCTTATCAGGCGCAAGCCAGTTGAACGGGGGCGTCGGTTTGGGCGTCGTTTTCAAGGTAGAAGCGACGCAGCAGGTTTTGGGCGGATAGCATTCTGTAGTCAGACGATGCGCGCCAATCGGTGAGAGGGCTGAAATCTTCAGCCAGCGCCTCGGCGGCGGCCTCAAAGCTTTCCCGCGACCAGGATTGACCGTTCAGCGCCGCCTCGGCAGCAGTGGCTCGCTTGGGCGTGGCAGCCATACCGCCGAATGCGATGCGCGCATTGCTGATGGTGCCGTCCTTGACCGTAATGTGAATGCCAGCAGCGACCGAGGAGATGTCCTCGTCACGACGTTTGGAAATCTTGTAGGCCGCATTCAGATCATCGGGTCCGGGCAGGGGCACATGGATGCTTGCGACGAACTCATCGGGTTGGCGGTCTTGCTTTCCGTAGTCGATGAAGAATTCAGCGAGAGGCAGCGTCCGGCTTTCGGAACCGCGCCGCAGCGTGATTTCCGCTCCAAGCGCGATAAGAACCGGCGGCGTATCCCCGATGGGCGAGCCATTGGCGATATTTCCGCCGACGGTTCCCATATTCCGCACCTGCCACCCTGCGATGCGATCCCAGTAGGAGGACAGGTGTGGCAGGTGTTCAGACAGAAGTTCCTGGCAATCGGTGTAGCTGGCGCCAGCACCGATCAGGAGGAGGGAACCCTGTCTTTCGACTGTTTTCAGGTCTTCGAGATGACCGGTGAAGATGGCAGGCCCGATGTTACGCAGGAATTTGGTGACCCAAAGACCCACATCCGTGGCACCGGCCACGATCGTGGCCTTGGGATAGTTCTGCAGGCAATCGGCAAGGTCATCAACGCTGGAGGGGATAATGCTCAGGTTGTCTTCCGGTCCGGATACAACGCGCCGATCGTCCTTGAGCGCGGCCAGACGTGCGGTCATGGTTTCACGTTCGGTATTCAGGTGGTCCGATGCCGGGGTGCCATAGCGGCTGACGGCAACGGCGGCACGGATGATTGGCTCATACCCGGTGCAGCGACACAGGTTGCCCTGCAGCGCGGTTTCAACCTGCGCTTTGGTCGGCTCGGGCGTTTGCATCCACAGTGCATATAGCGCCATGACGAAGCCCGGCGTGCAGAACCCGCACTGGCTGCCGTGGTGATCAATCATCGCCTGTTGTACCGGGTGCAGACGACCGTCCGGGCCGGACAGGTGTTCGACCGTCACGACATGGCAGCCATCGACCGAGGCAAGAAACCGGATGCAGGCATTCACGGGAACATAGGCCAGACCTTCACCGCCAAGCCGTCCAACAAGAACGGTGCACGCGCCACAGTCGCCCTCGGCGCAGCCTTCTTTTGTGCCTGTCAGCCGACGCTCCAACCGCAGGAAATCCAGAAGCGTCTGGTCTGCGGATACGTTTGGAACGGACACATCCTTGCCATTCAGGACAAATTGGATGTCGGTGCGATGCGTCATGGTATTCTCCCTATGCCCCTGCCTTTCAGGTGGGTGATCGGGGGGACCATAGGCGCAACGATTGAGTCTTAAAATCGCCGGAAACGGCAAATACTTTCAACAGATCGTTGAAAAATAAAACGCCATGGCGCAGTCTTTCCGCAAGGAGAGGATCGAATGTCGTACATCGAAAGCCTGCGTGTTTTTGTCAGAGTGATGGAGCTGGGCAGCATTACATCCGGCGGGCGCGACCTGCGGTTAACCCCGGCGGTGGCCAGCAAACGATTGAAAGAGCTTGAGAACCATTTGGGTGTGCGGCTGTTCAACAGAACGACCCGGTCGATGACCCCAACCGAAGTCGGATCAGTTTTCTACGATGAGGCCAAAGCCGTTCTGCTGGCGATCGATCACGCCGAAGCGCGCGTTGCGAGCTTTTCCGATGCCCCGCGAGGTGCCATTCGCATCACCGCGCCGCTGGGTGTCGGGCGTAGAATCGTCGCGCCTCTGGTGCCGGAATTCTCGGAACTCTACCCCGAAACAGAGATTCGCATGCGTCTTTCGGACCGCAAGGTGGACATGATGGCCGACGGATTGGACATCGCGTTCTTTATCGGTGAGCCCGGCGATTCCACCATGAAACTGCGGAAGTTTGCGGATTGCGATCGCGTGCTGTGTGCGTCTCCGGAATATCTGTCGAACTTTGGCGTGCCCAATACGCCGGATGACCTTCTGCATACGCCCCATAACTGCCTTTTGCTGCGGTATCCCAGATCGCCCGAATACTTCTGGACCCTCAACACCGACATGGGACCGCGAAAGCTGGAAGTTCACGGTAAATACGATGCGGATGATGGGGACGTGCTGACGGACTGGGCGCTGGCGGGCAAAGGGATCGTTAACAAACCACGCTTTGACGTGCGGGACTATCTTGAGGACGGTCGACTGGTCGAGGTCCTACCGAAGACACCCCCAGTGCAGACGATTTTCGGGTGCCTTTATCCGCATAAAAAGCTTCAGGACCCCAAGGTGCGCCTGTTCGTCGAACATATCGCGCAGCACAGCAAACGCTTTTTCGCGCCGGGCTGAAAAACAAAAAACTGGGTATGAAAACCCAGTTTGCCTGTCACCAATTTCTCTGTTGGTGCTATTCATCTCTGACTTCGTTGATCCACGCAACAATGGTCTGGCGTGCTTCTTCATCCATCTGAACCGCCGATGGTGGCGGCATCGCGTGGCTGATCCCGGCCTGCAGATAAATCTGGTCGGCCTGCCGGGCCACGTCACCGGGTGTTTCAAGGTAAACCTTCTTGGGTGCCCATTTCATTGTGCCATAGACCGGCTCGCGCGCATGACACATGGAGCAATTGCCCAGCACCGTGTCATACGCGGCCTCAAAACCGGCGGCTGACGCATATTTCTGTTCATATGGCGTCAGCTCGCGGGCTTCGGCGTCTTCCCATGTTTCTGTTGGCCTGACCGAAGACAGCCAAGCGATTATGACCATGAGAATGACCGTGACAGCCCAGGTCCAGTGCGGGCCTTCCCCGGTCGAGTGCATGGTGTTGAAGTAATGCCGGATGGTCACGCCTGTCAGGAAGATCAGGCTGGCAATGATCCACGAATACTCGGTTCCGAAAGCCAGAGGGTAGTGGTTCGACAACATCAGGAACACGACCGGCAAGGTCAGATAGTTGTTGTGCGTCGAACGCACCTTGGCGATCTTGCCGTATTTCGCGTCGGGCGTCCGACCGGCCTTGAGGTCTTCGACCACGATCCGCTGGTTCGGCATGATCTGAAAAAACACGTTGGCCGTCATGATCGTTGCCGTGAACGCACCAAGGTGCAAGAGCGCAGCGCGGCCAGTGAAGATCTGGTTATAACCCCAAGACATGATCACCAGGATCACGAATAGCAACAGCATCAACACGGTCGGGTGGTCGCTGAGCTTGGATTTGCACATCTGATCGTACAGCAACCATCCGATAGTCAGTGAACCGCCAGAGATCAGGATGCCTTGCCACAGCGCCAAATCCACCTTGGTTGGATCAAGCAGGAACAGCTCACCGCCGACCCAGTAGATGATCATCAGAAGGGCCGCTCCAGATAGCCAGGTCGTATAGCTCTGCCATTTGTGCCAGGTCAGATGTTCGGGCATCCGGGCAGGCGCCACAAGGTATTTGACGGTGTGATAGAACCCGCCGCCATGTACTTCCCATTCCTCGCCATAAGCCCCGTCCGGTAGGGCAGGGTTTGGCTTAAGCATGAGGTCCAGCGCGATAAAATAGAATGACGCGCCAATCCACGCCATCGCGGTGATCACATGCAGCCAGCGGACAGAAAAGGCGATCCACTCCCACATTACGGCCAAGTCGTACATGGCATTGCTCCTAAAGTTCAAAGTTCCTGTGCACTCTATGCGATAGAGGTTTGTTCTGGTATTGCTGCGAAAGACCAAGCAGTATCAAAAAATGCAAAAAAATGTCCTACTTCGATAACATCCGCACTTTTGTCCGTGTCTATGAATTGGGCAGCATGTCTGCCGCGGGCCGCGATTTGCGGGTTTCACCGGCTGTAACCTCGGCTAGGATTTCCCAGCTTGAAGAACATCTTGGTGTACGTCTGTTTCAACGTACAACGCGCAGCCTGACGCCGACAGAACAGGGAAAATCGTTTTATCGGGGGGCGACGGAAATTCTTGAAGCCGTCCAGAACGCCGAAGCGCAAATCGTCAATATCACAGAGAACCTCAAGGGATCGCTATATATCGCCGCCCCCTTGGGGGTTGGTCGGCGTCTGATAGCTCCGCAGGTGCCAAAATTTCTGGCAGAATACCCTGAGGTGAATGTTCGGCTAAGGCTGACTGATCGAAATGTGGATATCACGACCGAAGGCCTGGATTTGGCTTTCTTCCTTGGTCAGCCCGAAGACAGCAATTTGCGCATTCGAAAGATTGCTGACGTGGAACGGGTTCTGTGTGCTTCCCCGAAATACATCAAGAAACATGGGATGCCAGAAAGTGGCGACGATATTGTCGCCAACGGGCATGAATGCCTCAGCCTGCGGTTTCCCGGTGCAACTGAATTCCAGTGGCTTTTGAGAACCGAAACCGGACCAAAGCGATTCCGTGTTTCAGGGCGGTACGAGTCAGACGATGGCGACGTGTTGACGGATTGGGCCCTGGCCGGGCACGGCATCGCGTTGAAGCCGGTATTTGAGATTTCAAAGTACCTCAACGCCGGCACCTTGGTTCCGGTCGCGGTTAAAACACCACCGGAACCGATTCAAATGGCGTGTTTGTTTACCCACCGTCGTATGCAGGACCCCAAGACACGCCTGTTCATGGAGTTCATAATCGAGCGTATTGGTTCAACGATTGCTGAGACAAACACGCCCTAAAAGTCGGCTCAACTGCCGCGATAGGTTGAGTACCCGAAGGGCGAAAGAAGCAGCGGCACATGGTAATGCGACTGTTCGGACATCCCGAAGCGGATTGGGATTATGTTCAGAAAACGTGGATCCTCGGGCGGAGTGCCAGATGCGTCCAGGTATTCCCCGGCGTAGAAAATCAATTCGTACTCGCCCAATGAAAACTCGGCTTCGGGCAGGATTTGTTCATCCGTGCGGCCGTCGTCATTGGTGACCAGGGTTTTCAGCAATGTACGGCCAGTCCCCTCAATTCGAAAAAGTTCGATTTTCAGACCCTCGGCAGGGCACCCCCGCGCCGTGTCCAGAACATGTGTAGTTAGGTAACCTGACATTTGCGCCTCTCTCTAAAACTTGGAAATTACTAATCCGATTACTCCCCTAGAGGCAAAGGCTGACTGGCCGAAACTCTTTGTTGTATTTTTTGAAAAACATCGTCGATTATCTGGGGTATTCATCATTTCAAGAAGAAGGAAATTGATGTGACGCGTTATCCACGAGATATGACCGGCTATGGTGGGCAAGTGCCCACAGCCAATTGGCCCAATGATGCCAAAATCGCGGTTCAGATTGTGCTGAACTACGAAGAGGGCGGTGAAAACAACATCTTACATGGTGATGCCGCGTCCGAGGCATTTTTGTCCGAGGTCACCGGTGCCGCCCCTTGGCCCGGCCAAAGACACTGGAACATGGAGACGATCTATGAATACGGCAGCCGTGCCGGATTCTGGCGCGTTCACCAGCTTCTCCAAGACCTCCCCATCACTGTTTATGGCGTGGCCACTGCGTTGGCCCGCGCACCGGCACAAGTTGCGGCAATGCAGCACGCAGGGTGGGAAATCGCCAGCCATGGCTTGAAGTGGATCGAACACAAAGACATGAGCCCAGACGAAGAACGCGCGCAAATCCGCGAAGCGGTCCGTCTGCATACCGAGGTCACGGGCCAGCCGCCGCGCGGTTGGTACACGGGCCGTTGCTCGATGAATACAGTCGATCTGGCCGCCGAGGAAGGCGACTTTGCCTATATCGCAGACAGCTATGCCGACGATTTGCCCTATTGGACAAAGGCCGGTGGCAAAGATCAGTTGATCATGCCCTATACGCTGGACTGCAACGACATGCGCTTTGCGATTCAGGCGGGGTTCACCACTGGCGACCAGTTCGAAAGTTATCTGAAAGACAGCTTCGACATGCTGTATGCCGAAGGCGAAGCCGGTGCGCCCAAGATGCTCTCAATTGGTCTGCATTGTCGGTTGATTGGCCGGCCGGGCCGCGCCATGGCGCTGAAACGCGCGTTGGAGCATTTCATGAAACATGACGGTGTCTGGTTCGCGACGCGCGAACAGATTGCCGATCACTGGGCAAAGGAGAACCCCCCGATGCAACGCTTGCCCCCTTCCGAAATGGACCAGCCCACCTTTGTTGCCGAATTCGGCGGCATATTCGAACACAGCCCATGGATTGCCGAAGGCGCGTATGATCTGGAGCTTGGGCCGACCCATGACAATGCTGCCGGAGTTCACAACGCGCTGGCGCGGGTGTTCCGCACGGCCTCTGCCGAAAAACGTCTGGGTGTTCTGACTGCCCACCCGGATCTGGCGGGCAAGCTTGCCGCAGCAGGTCGTCTGACCAAGGAAAGCACGGCTGAACAGGCCGGGGCCGGTCTGGATATGCTGACGGACGAAGAACGCGCGAATTTCACAGCGCTGAACGAGGCATACACAACCAAGTTCGGCTTTCCCTTCATCATCGCGGTCAAGGACAACACGAAAGCCAGCATTCTAGACGCCTTCAACCGCCGTATCGACAGCGACCGCGACACCGAATTTGCCGAAGCCTGCCGCCAGGTCGAACGGATCGCGGAACTGCGCCTGATCGAGAAGTTCGCGGGATGACGACTGTCCTGAATCTTCTGCCCCTGACGTCCGAGGCCTTTGCGCCATTCGGCGATGTCATCGAAGTGGCTGGTGATGTGGACAAATACATCAATCAGGGCAAGTGCGCGCGGTATCATGACCGCGCCGCGCTGGATTTCCGTGACGGGCGCGCCGGGATCAGCGTGTTTCAGTCCGAGGCGTTCAGCCTGCCGATCAAACTGGACATGGTCGAACGTCACCCGGATGGAAGTCAGGCCTTCCTGCCCTTGTCGGACAAACCCTTTGTTGTGGTCGTGGCGCCCGACGAAGATGGAGTCCCCGGACAGCCTATCGCATTCAAAACAGCACCGGGGCAGGGCGTGAATTATCACCGCAACACGTGGCATGGGGTTCTGACCCCGCTCCACGCGCCCGGGCTTTTTGCAGTGGTCGACCGAATTGGAACCGGGCCCAACCTTCAGGAGCATTGGTTCGAGGAGCCCTTCACAATCACAGAATGAGAAACCTAGCCGGAAGAGGAGCCGGTTAACGTCTCTCAAGGGAGGAAAGACAAAATGTCAGATGCAACCATCGGAACGCCGGAGCAGCTCCGCGATCCGAATTACTCACCACCACTTATCAAAGCGGTCCCACTGGGCATTCAGCACGTGCTGGCGATGTTCGTCTCGAACGTTACGCCAGCCATTATCGTTTGCGGCGCGGCCGGATTTGGGTTCGGCTCGAACAGTCCTGATTTTCCGCAGATGATCTACATGATCCAGATGTCGATGTTCTTTGCGGGCGTCGCCACGTTGTTCCAGTCCATTGGTGTGGGTCCTGTCGGAGCCCGTTTGCCCATCGTGCAGGGAACATCGTTCGCTTTCATCCCGATCATGATCCCGCTGGTGGTTGGAAAGGGCGTTGATGCCATTGCTGTCCTGATGGGCGGCGTTGTTGTTGGTGGTCTGTTCCATGCGTTCTTGGGGCTGTTCATCGGACGTCTTCGATTTGCGCTGCCGCCACTGGTGACAGGTCTTGTGGTGACCATGATTGGTTTGGCGCTTGTGAAGGTCGGCGTTCAATACGCCGCTGGCGGTGTGCCCGCCATCGGTACCGAAGAATACGGCTCGGGCCTGAACTGGTTCATGGCAAGCACCGTGATCGTGGTCACGCTTGGTCTGAAGTTCTTTGCGCGGGGTATGTTGTCTGTGTCGGCGGTGCTGATCGGCCTGTTGGTCGGGTACGCGGTGGCATTTGCACTTGGTCAGGTGAATCTGGGCAATGTTGGCAACGCGGCTTCCTTCGCACTGCCGAACCCGCTGCATTTCGGCATTGAATTTTCGGTCGCGGCGATCATTGGCTTCTGCGCGATGTCCTTTGTATCAGCGGTCGAAACGGTGGGCGACGTGTCCGGTATCACCAAGGGCGGCGCTGGACGAGAAGCGACCGACAAGGAAATTCAGGGCGCGACCTATGCCGATGGTGTCGGCACCGCAATCTCGGGCCTATTTGGCGCGTTGCCAAATACGTCGTTCAGCCAGAACGTCGGTCTGATCGCCATGACCGGTGTAATGAGCCGCATGGTTGTCACCATCGGTGCGCTTTTCTTGATCATTTGTGGCCTGATCCCGAAAATTGGTGCGATTATCTCATCCATCCCGATCGAAGTGCTTGGCGGTGGCGTAATCGTTATGTTCGGCATGGTGGTCGCGGCGGGTGTCTCGATGTTGTCGGACGTGAACTGGAACCGTCGCAACATGGTGATCTTTGCGATTGCGCTGAGCCTTGGCCTTGGATTGCAGCTTGAGCCCGGTGCTTTGCAGTATCTGCCCGGCACATTAAAGGTTCTGGCCACCTCAGGCATCCTTCCCGCCGCCGTCATCGCGATTGTTTTGAACCTGGTTCTGCCCGAGGAACTTTCGGACGAGGCAACCGAAGAGGTTTCAGGTGGTATGGCAGGTCACGGTCAGGGGTCGATTGGACATGACGATCACGTCTAATGATGCCTGAATTGGCATTCCACGTGACACAGTAAAAAAAGCGGCGTGCCGAGGTACGCCGCTTTTGTTTGTTCCTAAATCCTACTGTCAGGATCAGATTTGAGGAACCAGAGGCTGAACGACCAAGCCGCCCCGAAATCGAGGCGGCCCATCGTATGTTCCTGGCTATATAGTTGCTATTTAGCCGCCGTACTGAGGCGCTTTTGCTGAGGGTAGGCAACCGATCCCGGTCTCAGTGCCATGTGTCGATTTACATCCTTGTAAAGAAGATACCGGAACTTGCCCGGACCACCTGCGTAACAGGCCTGGGGGCAAAACGCGCGCAACCACATGTAATCGCCGGCCTCAACCTCGACCCAGTCATTGTTCAACCGGTAAACAGCTTTTCCTTCGAGGACATAGAGCCCGTGCTCCATTACATGCGTCTCGAGGAATGGGATGACTGCACCCGGCTCAAACGTGACAATCGTGACATGCATGTCGTGACGCAGGTCACTTGGGTCGACAAACCGTGTTGTGGCCCATTTGCCGTCTGTGCCGGGCATGGTTGTCGGCTCAATATCGTTTTCGTTGAGGATCAGAACATCGGGCTTATCCAGCCCTTCGACCGCCTCATAGGCTTTTCTGATCCAGTGGAACCGCAGCGTTTCTTCAGCGTGGTTGTGCAGCGTCCATTCACTTGCACAAGGCAAATAGGCATAGCCACCAGGGGTCAATTCGTAGGTTTCGCCTTCGACGTTCAACGTCGCTGTTCCTTCGACAACGAACAAAACGCCTTCGGCCTCGGGGTCGACCTCAGGCCGGTCAGAACCCCCGCCCGGCTGCACCTCCATTATGTATTGCGAGAATGTTTCGGCAAAGCCGCTCAGCGGGCGCGAGATTACCCACAAGCGCGTGTCGTCCCAAAACGGCAAAAAGCTGGTCACGATGTCCCGCATTGTGCCTTTGGGAATGACGGCATAAGCGTCCGTAAAAACAGCGCGGTCAGTCAACAGTTGGTCCTGCGCGGGATGGCCCCCGTGCGGCGCGAAATACTTGGCGTTCATGTATGCTCCTGAAGAATAACCGTTTGCTCTAAAATATGCGCCGGTGACATCCATCGACCACCCACAAAGAGGCGACAGCTCTATTCGAAAAGATTTGAAAGTGCCCGTTGATGCACTGCCAGGACCAAGCAGTATTGCTGAGCGACCCTGAAGGGTTGGCTATTCTGGCGGCCATGACAATTGATCTTCCGGTTGGGGTAGGTCCAACCCGCAACCGTTTCATGGTTATCATCACGGTTGTTATCTTTCTAAACAAAATGGACAAAGTTATGCCAGAAGCCTTCATGCAAAAAATTCAGACGTCACAGCCATTCGATTTGCAAAAAAGCGAAACTAACCTACGATAATGTCGTATTAAGGAATTTGTCGCGCGAAGCTCTTGATGGGCGGCGTGCTGGCATGTTTGAATTTTCGGGCAATCCCGGAGTAGCAAGTTGTTTACCTAAGAAGACAGGTAATTCGGCTTTCCGGAATTTGTTCGAAAGGTGCGTCTCGGTCAGACCGGGGACAACAATAAGCACTAAAGACGACCAACATGGAGATATCAGATGAAAAAATTTGCAACGCTACTGGGAGGCGCATCAATGGCGATCGCCGGGCCTGCTATGGCCGCGGACATCGTGATCGGTGTGCCGAACTGGCCATCGGTGAATGCGACAGCGCATATCCTGAAGGTAGCGATTGAACAGAACCTCGGGCTTGAGGTCGAACTGCAGAACGGTACCAACCCAATCGTTTTTGAGGCGATGGATTCGGGCGCGATGCATGTTCACCCCGAAGTTTGGATGCCGAACCAGCAGAACCTGCACGACACCTATGTGACCGACAAAGGCACCGTTGCGTTCAACCCCAATGGTGTTGAAGCGTTCCAGGGCATGTGTGTCGACAAGGCGACAGCGGATGCCAACGACATCCGTTCGATCGACGATCTGACCAACCCCGACATTGCCGCGCTGTTCGACAGCAATGGTGACGGTCAGGGTGAAGTATGGATCGGTGCGCCGGGTTGGGCCTCGACCAATGTCGAAAAAATCCGGGCCAAGTCCTACGGCTACGATCAGGTTATGGAGCTGACCGAGATTGACGAGACCGTCGCCTATGCGAACCTCGACAATGCGATCAAGGCAGGCGACCCATGGGTCGGGTTCTGCTACACGCCGCACTACGTGTTTGCCCTGCACGATATGCAGATTCTGGAAGAGCCGGCCTATGACGCGTCCAAGTGGAATGTGCTTCAGCCCACCGACGATCCGGATTGGCTTGAAAAGTCCGAGGCCGGTGTAGCCTGGGATCTGGCCTATCTGCACCTGCACTATGCAAAGGCGCTTGAGGATGAATATCCCGAAGTTGCCCAATTGCTGGCCAACATGAAGCTGGATACCGATTCGGTTTCCGCCATGACCTATGCGCTGGTGATCGAAGGCAAAGAGCCTGCTGCCTATGCGGAAGAGTGGGTGGCAGCCAACGAAGATGCCGTTTTGGACTGGATGTCACAGTGAGTGACGCCAATCAGGGCTGAAACTCGGACAGGCCGCCGGAGTTGACCGGCGGCCTGTTCTGCATCGAAGGGACAAAAATGACAGAAACAGTCGTAAAACTGACGGATGTCTGGAAGATCTTTGGCGCACGGGCCGAAGAAGCCATGACCGCAGTGCGGAACGAGGGCATAGGAAAGCCCGAAGTTCTGGAAAGATTTAATTGTGTCGTGGGTGTGCAGGGTGCCACCTTCGAAGTGCCTCGGGGAGAGATTTTCTGCATCATGGGCCTATCGGGCTCGGGCAAGTCGACGCTGGTGCGGCACGTGAACCGCCTGATCGAGCCGACCGCAGGCAAGATCGAAATTCTGGGGCACGACGTGTCCAAGATTTCCGAAAATGAACTGCGGCGCATTCGGGCACAGCAGATCGGGATGGTGTTCCAACATATGGCGCTGATGCCGCACCGTTCGGTGCGCGATAACGTGGCCTATCCGCTGGAAATTCGAAAGGTTTCCAAATCGAAACGCTGGGCGGTTTCCGATCACGCGCTGGGTCTGGTGGACCTGACTGGATATGAGGATCGCCTGCCCAAAGAACTGTCGGGCGGTATGCAGCAGCGGGTGGGGATTGCCCGCGCGTTGGCTTCGGACCCGGAAATTCTGCTGATGGACGAACCGTTTTCGGCCCTTGACCCGCTGATCCGCTTGCAATTGCAGGATCAGTTCAAGGCGTTGGTGGCGCAGTTGCAGAAGACGACATTGTTTATCACTCACGATCTGGATGAGGCCATTCGCATCGGTCACCGGATTGCGATCATGAAAGACGGCGTGATCGTTCAGATCGGCACGCCGGAAGACATCGTCATGAACCCGGCGGACGACTATGTGCGCGAGTTTGTACAGGGCATCTCCAAGCTCAAACTGGTCAAGGCGCATTCGATCATGGAACCCATGGAAAGCTATTCCGGCCCGACCGAGGGCGCGCCACGTGCAGACGAAGGGGCGGATCTGGATCAGTTGATCGACCTGGCCGTCAATACGGATATGCCAGTGATCATCACTGACGCGGGTGCCGATGTGGGCGTTGTGACCAAACCGCGCCTGCTGCGCGGAATTCAGGGGGGCAAAAATGACTGATGCAACCACAGAGGTCAAAGTAACGGCCGCCTCAGATATCGAGGTCGACCGCGAGGCGCTGGACCAGTCCATTCACGATTTCGTCGGGCCGAGCGGTGATTACTATGTCAACGCGTTCCACAAAATCCATGACGCAACCAGCCCGGTTCCGAACACGTTCAACCTGTGGGCAGCGGTGCTTGGGCCTTTCTGGTCGGCGTCGCGCGCAATCTGGGGCATGTTCTGGACCTTCCTGATCCTGGAAATCATCGCGTGGGTTCAGATCGGTAGAGGTGCCTGGGGTAACCCCGGGGCCGACTTGGCCGAGCGTGCCGAGCGCCAGCAGGCCCGCGCGAACGAGTTGCTGGAACGGGCTGGGGAAGCCACGGAAAAGGCCGACATAGACCGATTCACCAAACTGGCTGAAAACATCCAAAAGGCCGCCGATTCCAGCTTTGAAAAGGCTGCTGCTGCACAGTCCGAGGCTGTGGGTATTATGGTCACTGGCCTGCTGATGCTGCTGGTGTTCAAACTGGTGCAGGGGTTTTACGCGGATCGGGTCTATGAAAAGCAGTATTCGAAATGGCGGACGGATCCGGCCAGTACGGAAAGCGGCCGTTCCACGCGCAACACAGTGATGGGTGCCATTCTGGTGGCCGCGATTGCGCCATTGATCGTCTATAAGTTCACGGTGAACGCTTCGTTGCCCCTGTTGGATGCCTTCCCCGAGGAACAGGTGTCCGAGATCATTTTGGGCCCGGGCGAGGGAACGCTGTTTTCTAACCTGGCCAGTTGGATGGAGGCGAGGATTGACGCTGCTGCCGCTGCTGGGGGAGACGTCTTTGACGGGATTGTCGCCGGTGTCCGTTCGGTTCTGGATGCGTTGACGGTGGCGTTGATCGGGTCGCCGTGGCCGGTTGTGATGCTGGTCATCTGCGTGACCGCATGGCGTGCGGCGGGTCCGCGCGTGGCGATCTTCACCGCGTCTTCGCTGGCCTATATCGCCTTGCTGGGCTACTGGGATGTGGCGATGGAGACAGTGGCCCTGGTTGGGGCTGCGGTTCTGCTGTGTGTTGTGTTCGGCATCCCGCTGGGCATCTGGTTTGGCAAGTCCAAACGCGCCTATCGCGCAGCGGAACCTGTGCTGGACTTGATGCAGACGCTTCCGGCCTTCGTCTATCTGATCCCGATCATTGCCTTCTTTGGCACGGGTAACCCGCCGGGCATTCTGGCCACGATCATCTTTGGCATGCCACCGGTGATCCGTCTGACTGCGCTGGGTATGCGCGGGGTTCCGGAAAGCATCAAGGAAGCGGCCGTCGCCTTTGGCGCGTCCAAATGGCAGTTGCTGAAAGATGTGGAAATCCCGCTGGCCTTGCCGTCCATCATGACCGGGGTGAACCAGACCATCCTGATGTGTCTGTCGATGGTGGTGATCATCTCGCTGATCGGCGGTGGTGGTTTGGGCAAGGAAATCCTTGAGGCGCTGCAATACGCCGCCAAGGGTCCGGGCCTGCTGGGCGGCTTTGCAATCCTGTTCCTGGCCATGGTCATGGACCGGATCGTGCAAGGGGCCTTCCGGCGAGAAGACGAGAAACTCTGAACATACTCGCCCCCGGTTTCCGCCGGGGGCGTTTTTCTTTTACCGGGGACAACAATGACAGACCGTTATGAACAATCCATGATGGAAAACCTTTACTGGTGGGGGGTGCCCACCTTGTTCCGCTGCCCGAATGTCGGGCCTGAAGGGCAGGATATCGCGCTGGCTGGCGTGCCCCATTCCACCGGCAATGGCACGACCGAGCGGGATCAGCATCTCGGTCCGCGCGCCTTGCGCCATGTCTCGGCCGTGCAGCGCCGTGTTCATTCGCTGTTTGGGATCGATCCCTGGAACACTGCGCGGATTGCCGATGTGGGCGACGTGCCGTTCCCCAGGGCCAATGACAACGAGGACTGCATCGAGCGCATCACGCAGTTTTACAAAGATATCGATGCAGCTGGTGCGCGGCCTGTTTCGGTGGGTGGCGATCACTCCATAACGGGCGGAATCGTGCAAGCGTTGGGCCGGGGCAAGCTGGCGGGCGGTGAGCCGATTAGCTTTCTGCATCTGGACGCCCACACGGATGTGTTCACCAAGGTCGATCACTTTCTGGGTGCCAAGAAATCTGCGGCGCATTGGGGGGCTTATCTGGCCGATCAGGGGCAGGTCGACCCGACACGATCCATGCAGATCGGTCTTCGTGGCCATCCGCGCAGTCTGGACTGGCTGCAACCCTCATACGACTATGGCTATAACATCGTCACCATGCGCGAATTCCGCCAGCGCGGGCTTGCAGATGTGGTGGCGCAGACTAAAGAGGTTCTGGGTGATCGTCCGGTCTATATCACCTTTGATCTAGATTGCCTCGACCCGACGGTTGCGCCTGCGGTGTCCAATCTGGAGCCCGGTGAGAAGGGCTTCGACATAGACGAAGCCGTCGGCATTCTGCACGCCGCGCGCGGGTTGAACATTGTGGGCGGCGACGTCGTCTGCATGATGCCCACCAAGGACAGCCCCAACAACATCACCGCCCTGACAGCAGCGGCGGTGATGTTCGAGATGATCTCGATGATCGCTGAGAACGTCAGCGCGGCCTAAGACCGCCGCGCATCCACTGCCTGTGCCAGCACGCAGAGCAGTTCGAACATCAGCGAAATACCAAGCCAGGCTGTGCCGCCCTCGGGATCGAAAGGCGGCGCGACCTCGACCAGATCGGCCCCGACCAAATTGACGCCAGCCATCTTGCGAATGACCTGCTGCGCCTGAAAACTGTTCGGCCCGCCGATTTCGGGCGTGCCGGTGCCGGGCGCATAGGTCGGGTCGACGAAGTCGATGTCATAGGTGCAATAGGTCGGTGCCGTTCCGACAATACTACGCACTTCGGTCATGACGTCGTCGATGCCGCGATCGAACAGTTCCTCGATGCGGATGATGCGGATGCCCTGCGCCTCGCCCCATTCGATGTCTTCCGTGTTATAGGCGGTACCGCGAATGCCGACCTGAACAAAACGTTTCGGGTCGACCAGTCCTTCTTCGACCGCGCGGCGGAACGGGGTGCCGTGGGTGAACTTATGACCACCGAAATAGGTGTCGAACAGGTCGGTATGGCTGTCGAACTGGATCAGGCCAAGCGGGCCGGATTTGGCCATCGCGCGCAGGACGGGCAGGGTGGTCAGGTGATCCCCTCCAGCGGTCAGGGGGGTGATGCCGCGATCCTGCAAATCCGAGTAGAACGCGGTCACCCGCTCCAGCGTATCCCCGATATCCACCGGGTTCGGCGCGACGTCGCCGAGATCGGCGCAATTGACCATTGAGAATGGCGCGACCCCGGTCACCGGGTTCATCGCGCGGATCATTGTCGAAAAATCCCGCAGCTGACGCGGACCATGCCGCGCGCCTGGGCGGTTGGTGGTGCCGCCATCCCAAGGAATGCCAACAAGACCCAGTTCAACCTCGGCAATGCGGTCGTGATCCAGTGTCATGCTGGGCAGCCGCATGAAGGTGGGAATGCCGGCGAACCGGGCAAGCTCCATCGCCGAGACCGGCTGAAAAAACGAATTGGTCATGAGGTCCCCATTCTCTGTCGGTTGCGGGTGAGCCTAGCGGCAGAATTGTCGATTGAAAATGGTTTGGCGCGTTCAGATCAGAATGCGAAAGCGTTTGCGGATTTCGGCATCCTGAGCGTCGGTCAGATACTTCGGATGATGCTTGGCCAACACCTCTTTGGCCTTTTCGCGTGCCGCCGACCAAGCGTCTGGTGCGCCTTCTTCCTGCCACGTGCGCGGCTCGTTCCTATCGGCCAGGTCCGGGTAGAAGTAATCCCGCTCCATCGCCGCGTACGTATGCGAACTGCCCAGAAAATGACCGTCTCCCAGAACCGAATGGCAGATCGCGTCGAAGCCCAGGTTTTCCTCAGTCACTTCGATCCCACGCAACGCCCGGTAGGTGTGCGAGTGCATTTCGTTATCCAACACAAAAGCCTCGAAACTGACACCCAATAGCGAGGCAGTCATGCCCGAGCTTTCATAGATCAGGTTGCCCCCGGCCAGTGCGGCAGCCAGCGATGTCATCCCCTTTTCCGCGCCGTATTGCGCGTCGATGGCCTTTGCGTCGGCCATCGACGCCGCCACACCCGAGGGCAGACCCAGCCAGTTGGTGATCTGCGCCGAAGCGGCGTTCAGGATGGCGGTTTCACCGCTGCCCCCGGCAAACGAGCCGGTGCGCAGGTCCACGATGAAGGGCCAGTTGGAAAACACCATCGGAAAGCCGGGCTGGATCGCGTTGACCATGACCAAACTGGCCAGTGTC
This sequence comes from Ruegeria sp. BA12, assembly GCF_056539625.1. Lineage (NCBI taxonomy): Bacteria > Pseudomonadati > Pseudomonadota > Alphaproteobacteria > Rhodobacterales > Roseobacteraceae > Ruegeria > Ruegeria sp. BA12. The sequence continues at coordinate 59,335 of NZ_JBQFVF010000008.1, read as the reverse complement.
TCGGCCAGCGATTGCGCCAGAAACCCCGCGAGTGTTGCAGGGGCGGTTGCACCTGCTTGCGCTGCGGTGATGCAGGACATGGGTATGTTGTTTGCGATACATTCATAGACCACGTCCACAGCATCTTCGCCGTAACGCAGCGGAGATATTACCGGGCTGATATGGGCCTTCAGAAAGGGGCGTTTTGCGAACTCACCCGGCCCGCCGGCCACGATATCCAGCATCTCGACAATCGGGGCGACATTCTCGGCCAGCGTGAATGAAGTTGCCACTGGTTTGGTCGTGTTGCGCACCAGCGCATAGACCGTGTTGACATCCAGATCACGTACATCCGGCAGGTCGGTTGCCACACAACAGCGAGTGAACCAGCTGACATTGGCCAACGTGTCCTGCAACCGCGCGAAATCATGCAGATCAGCCAATGTCGAAGGCCGGTACAGACCGGTATCCATGTCCAGGGTCTGTACGGCGGCTCCTCCGGTGCCAAAGAACACGCGGTCGCCGCCAACCTGAATGGATCGGGTTTCGTCCCGACCGTGGAGGGTGAATGTCTTGGCGGCGCCCTGGATTACGCGCTCTACCATTTCTCGTGGAAACACCAACCGACCCTGTTCACCCGGCTGCGCACCAGCCGCCCGCAGATCTGTGGCCAGCCGATCCGGCACCTCGCCCATGCCCAATGTTTCCAGCAGGCGCAGGGCGGTGTCGTAGATTTGTGTGATCTCGGGCTGCGTCAATGGCTTGAACGCGCCGCCCTTTTGACCGGGCGGACAGGGATCGATCACAGGCTTGGCCGCGCGCTGCGCATGCCGGGCCCGCCGACCGCTTCGTTTAGCACCTTCCGAGGACATCCCTTTCCTTTCCCGCGCGTCTTTCGGAAACCCTAATCGGCAAATCCAGTCTACGGCAAAGGGGATTTGCGAATTTCAAAATCCTCAATCGCAGTTTCGATTTTTCAATACAGTCGATGCCTCTGTTGTCGGCTCAGCCCTTTTTTCCGCAAGACTTGTCGGGGACAAGAGGGAGCAGAGCCATGAAGTCGCGCACCAAGGTCGTTGTCATCGGCGGCGGGATCGCCGGATGTTCGACGCTGTACCACCTGACGCAAGAAGGGTGGACGGATGTGGTTTTGGTCGAGCGGAACGAGCTGACCTCGGGCACGACATGGCATTCGGCGGCACAGGTTACGAATTTCGGCATGAACCAGACAATGGTCGGTCTGAAATCTCATTCGATCCGGTTGTATAAGGAACTGGCCGAGGACCCGGATTATCCGATCAACTATCATCATGGCGATGGTGGTATCCGTCTCGCCAACACGCAGGCCCAGATGCAAGGCTATCGCCATTTCGCATCGATGGCACGCGGGATGGATGTGGAATTCGAAGTGATCGACGCCGAGGAATGCGCCCGCCGCCACCCTTTGATCTCGACCGAGAACCTGATTGGCGGGCTGTGGGATCCCATGGATGGAGACATCGACCCGGCCCAGCTGTGTCAGGCGCTGGCGCGCAGGGCGCGCAAAGCCGGGGCCGAGGTGTATCGCAACACCCCCGTTACGGCCTTGACACAACACAGCGACGACACTTGGACCGTGCATACCGAACATGGCGACATCGACTGCGATGTTGTGGTGAATGCCTGCGGCTACAGGGTTAACGAGGTTGGCGCGATGATGGGGGTTCACCATCCGGTCGCGTCGATGGAGCATCAGTATTTCCTGACCGAAGAAATCCCGGCCATCCGAGATGCGGGGCACCGGATGCCTCTGCTGCGCTGCCCGATCAGCGACTATTACTGCCGACAGGAAAAAAACGGGCTGCTGCTGGGGTTTTATGAGCAGGATTGCAAGACCTGGGGGATGGACGGGATCGACCCAAACTTCGTCAACGCCTTGTGCCCGGATGATCTGGACCGGGTGACTGACGTGCTCGAAGGCGCGTTTGCCCGAATGCCCGCACTGATGGAGGTCGGGGTTCATACGATTGTCAACGGGCCGATCACTTATACCATTGACGGCGCGCCTTTAGTTGGGCCGATCCCCGGCAAACGCAATGCGTTCTGTATCATCGGGTTGCGTGCGGGGTTGGGTGAAGGGGGCGGCCACGGTTGGCTGCTGGCCCAGCAGATCGTGCATGGAGAGGCCTGTTATGACACTTGGTGTCTGGACCCGCGCCGATTCACGGGTCATGCGAATGTGGAACTCACGGCGCTGAAAGCAATTGAAGACTATCAGAACGAATTCCGGTTTCACTTCCCCCATGAACACCGCCCTGCCGGACGACCGGCCAAGACGACGCCGTTAACGCCGGTGTTGGCGGCAGAAGGGGCGGAATTCACCGTGGTCAACGGGTGGGAAAGGGTAGAGTACATCAGGCCTTCCCCCAGCTTTTCTCCGACGCTTAGTTTCGATTTTGACGAAACCTTTGATCTGGTCGCGGCTGAGGTGGCAAATGTGCAAACCGGCGTTGGGCTGGCCGAGGTGAATGGTTTCAACCGGATCGAAATCACGGGTGCGGATCGGCACGCATTTCTGGATCGGATGTTCTGCGGCACCGTCACCCGGCGCGAGGGCCGGGTGGGGCTGGGGTATTTGTTGAACCATCACGGCATGGTCAAGGCCGAGGCGACCGTTGCCAACCTGCCCGCCAGCGATCGGGGCCCCGCCCGTCTGTGGTATGGCTCGGCCGCCGCCAGTGAATTTCACGACATGGATTGGCTGGCACAGCATGTTAGGGCCAGTGAAGATGTGCAACTGCGCAGCCTGACTAGCGAACAGACCATTCTGGTGCTTGCTGGCCCGAAAGCCCGCGAAGTATTGTCCGTCTGCGCACGTGGCGATTGGTCCGCCGCGGCGTTTCCGTGGCTCAGCGTGCGGGAATGTTTTGTCGGAATCGCCCCGGCGATGGTTATGGGTATCAGTTTCTCGGGTGAGCTGGCTTATGAAATCCACGTGCCCAACGCCTCGCTTTATGCAGCCTATCTGGCATTGCGTCAGGCCGGGGACGCGCACGGGTTGAAACTGTTCGGCGCGCGGGCAGTGGAATCCATGCGCATGGAGAAGAGCTTTCTACATTGGAAGGCCGATCTGATCACCGAATTTGATCCGTTTGAGACGGGGCTGGATCGCTTTGTGAAGCTGAACAAGGGTGAATTTATCGGGCGCGACGCATTACTGAAACGGCAGGCAGAGGGCGCGCGCAAAAAACTGGTTGCTCTGCAGGTCCACGCAACACAACAGCCTGCGCATCCCGGCGCGTCATTGATGCAAGGTGAGCGTGTTGTGGGCACAATTACCTCGGGCGATTGGGGGCACCGCACCGGGCTCAATCTGGCACATGGGTTTGTCAATCCCGAACTGTCCGATATCGGGACTGAAATGGAGCTGGATTCCTGCGGTCATCGCGTGCGCGCTACGGTCATACCGCCGTCACCCTACGATCCGGGATTCGAGCGGATGCGAGGGTAATTCAGCCCGTCAGTCGACTTCACCATTGCCGCCAGCGCAAAACTTTGCTTGGGTTCGTTTCGAAGAAATCGAAACAATGGGTGTTCGCGGTGTCGAAATCTCTGAGCCTTCGTTGGCTGGAAGTCTTCCGGCTGGTAGCCAAATCAGGGTCGATCCAACAGGTCGCATCCGAGACGGGGCTGTCGATCAGCACCGTCTCGAACCACCTGCGTAGCCTTGAGGGCGCGCTGGGCGTCGATCTGGTCGATCACGGGCGTCGCCCAATGGGTCTGACCCCTGCGGGTGAGGTTTTTGCGCGATATGTTCGCGATGGGCTGACTGTGCTGAAACGGGGCGAGGCTGAAATCCGGTCCGGCAACTGGCAGCATGCAACGGACCTGCGGCTGGCCCTGATCGACGATTTCGACAATCAGATCGCGCCGGATTTATTCCGCTTTCTGGCTCAGGCCCTGCCGCGATGCAGCTTTCGCCACTATACGCGCCCCAGCCACGAGATCATCGCCAATCTGCAAGAGCATAAACTTGACGCAGGCGTCGCCACGCGGCCTTCGGAACGGACGGAAGGGCTGATCGAATACCCGCTGATGCGCGATCCGTTTATTGTGATCCTGCCCATTGGATATCAGGGTACACCCGAAGATCTGCTGACGCCTGATGCAGAGTTGCCTCTGCTGCGCTATTCACGCGACCTTATGATCGGCAAACAGATCGAGATTCAGCTGACCCGCAGCAAATACAACCTGCCCAACCGGTTCGAATTGGAATGCAATCACTCGATCATCGGGCTGGTTGCCGAGGGTAGCGGCTGGGCAATTACGACCGCCGCCTGTTTCCATCGCGCTCAGAGGTTCCACGATAGTCTCAGGGCGATCCCGTTTCCGGGGCGGAACTTTGTGCGCACCGTGTCGCTGTTCACAACCGAGGTGTATCCCGAAACAACCTCGAAACTGATCCAAAAGGTAATGGCGACGCTGATACGGCAGCATTTCACCGACCCCATGAGTGCGAGCCATGCCTGGCTAAAAGACGATTTCCGCACCATGGAGGCCGAAGCCGCCTAGCTGTCAGCAGGCGGCCCGAGGGATTGGCCCTCTACGATATGTGTGGCCAGCCGCTTACCGCTGCCACCTGCCTGGTTTTCAAGCATTCCGATCAGCTCTGATGCGGCCCTGCGGCCCATTTCCCGGTGCGGGACGTGTACGGTTGTCAGGCGGGGCGTGACAATCCGGGCCAGCTCGATATCGTCAAATCCGGTGATGGAGACGTCCCCGGGCACACTCAATCCCATTTCCTGCGCCCGATGCAGGGCGCCCACGGCCAAAACATCGTTGCCGCACAGGATCGCGGTAGGCGGCATATCCTGCGCCATCAAGCCCGAGAAGGCCGCGGCCCCGTTTTCAATCTCATAAGGGGTTTCGATGATAGTCAGGTCTGACAAGGTCAGATCATTCTGTCTGACCGCATCCTGTACACCTTCGATCCGCAGGCGGGCGCGATCATTGCCTGCGCTGATGCCTGAAATCACGCCGATCCTTCTGTGGCCCAAACCGATCACACGGTTTGCCAGTTCGGCCATTGCCGCACGGTTGTCAAAGCCGATACAGGGAAGCTGCCCATCGGGCAGGTATGACCAAGCGACCAAAGTTGGAATTTTCCATCGCTCAAGGTTTTCGTAAATCTGCGGTTTGCGGTCATGTCCGATCAACAGCAAGCCGTCCGCGCCACGCGCGACCAGCGTTCGGATCTGCTCTTCCTCGATCTCCGGTTTGTAGGCCGAACTTGAGACCAGCAGCGTATATCCGTGCTGGTGCAATTCTTCCTGAAACGCCTGCAGGCCACGGGCGAAGATGGCGTTCTCCATCGTCGGAATAATCGCACCAATCGTCGAGGACCGCTTGGCTGCCATCACGCGCGCAGCAAAGTTTGGCACGTAACCCAGCGCGTCTACAGCTGACTGAACGCGCTGGCGCGTCGCCTTGACCACCTGATCTGGGTTGTTGAGGCAACGTGATACGGTTGCGGTCGAAACGCCAGCCAGTTTGGCCACATCATCCAATGTTGGCGCCGATCCAAGTTTCGACATTTTCAAATCCGCCATTCACTTTTGCCAATAAGTCTAAACTTAACCGGGTCGCAAGGAAAGCCGTTATGTAAGCGCTTGCATTTTTCATGTAAGCGCTTACAAATGAGGCCGGACCGATTCCAAAGGGAGTCCTGAGAAATGTTTCTGACCGCATCCATCATCGTGTTCGTCATCTATTTTGCGAACGTTGCCATGGGGGCATTTGCGGGCAGCGCGTTTCTTGGGGACGTAGGAGAGATGTTGGTCCTGTTCGCGGCGTCGATCCTGTTCGTTGTCGCAATTCTGAAAAGGGAAGCTGACCGCGACGCAGAAAGCGACGGCTGACTTTTTTGCTTGGGAGGGCAATTGATGAACAACGACAGAAAAGAACTGGCCTCGGCAGAGCGCCGCAATTTCCTAAAGCTCAGCGCAGGTGGTGCCTTCACCGCCGCACTGGTCGCTGGTGCGGGTGGCGTCCTGTGGTCGTCCGAGGCCGCAGCGCAGACCGCCAAAGAGGAGAAAGATCGCGAGAACGCGGCAGAGCATGTGATGACAATCGCCACGGCCTACGTGCTGGGCGCATCACGCAGCTATCCGATCATGCAGCTGGACCTGAAGGAAAACATCCAGAATGCGACCAATGGCAAGGTTTATGTGAAACTGGCGCCGGGTGGTCAGCTGGGTGCGGGCGGATCACTGGTGCAGAAAGTGCAAGGCGGCACCATTCAGGCCGCGCAGCATTCGCTGTCGAACTTCGCGCCTTTTGCGTCCACGGTTGACCTGATCAACATGCCCTATCTGTGCGGCTCGAACCAACGCTTCACCAATCTGGTGCATTCCGACACCTGGAAAAATGAGGTTCACCCAAAGGTCGAGGCCGCAGGGTTCAAGGCGCTGTTCTATGTGGTGATCGACCCGCGCGTCGTTGCGGTGCGTCAAGGCGGCAATCCAATCGTCACGCCGGGCGATATGAGCGGTGTCAAGTTCCGCGTGCCGGGCTCGAAGATGTTGCAGCAATATTACCGGATGGTTGGCGCGAACCCGACGCCGGTGGCCTGGGGTGAAACACCTTCGGCAATCAAACAAGGCGTGGCCGATGCGCTCGATCCGTCGGTCGGCGCGCTTTATGTCTTTGGGTTTAAAGACATTCTCAGCAACGTGACCTTCACGCAGGCGGTGCCAGACAGTCAGGTCTATTCCTGTAACCTTGAATGGTTCAACTCGATGCCTGCGGATGTGCAGGAAGGCATCATGTGGGGGGCGGAAATGACCAGCCACCAGAACCTGTCCAAAGTACCCTCGGCCCGCGCCTTTGCCATGGCTGAACTGAACAAGGCCGGTGTGCAATTCCAGTCGCTGACAGATGATCAGTTGGCCGAGTGGAAAGATGTCGGTGGCTATCAGCGGTCGGAATGGGATCCGTTCAAGACCGAGTTGGCCGGATCAATGGACAATTTTGAAAAGCTGGTCGAAGCGGCCGGAACGCAGGGCAAATACTACGTCCACGACGCGTAATACCAAGCCGACGGGCGCAGCCAACGTGCCCGCTATCATCCTTAGCAGTCAGGCCGAAACCGGCCCGTAACAGAAGGCCAACGCCTGACTGCTCTTTTGTCGAGGGATACGATGACCGTTCTTCAAAACATAGACCGCAACGCCGAACGCTGGCTGCTGCTGGTGTTCTACGTGATGCTGGTGATTACAATGGCCATCGAGGTTCTGCGGCGAGAGATTTTCGCGTTTTCCTCGATCTGGGGTGAGGAAATCGTTCGCTATTCCTTCATTTATCTTGCGTGGATCGGGGCTGCGGCTGCGGTCCGGGAACGCGCCCATATCCGCATCGACGTAATCATGCATTACTTGCCGCAACGACCCAAAGCGCTGTTGTATATATTCGGCGACCTGGTGATGTTCGTCGTGGCGATCATTGCACTTTACTGGTCGTTCGAGGCGGTCCACGTTTCGGCCAAGTTCGGCTCGGTGACGGACGGGCTGCGAGTGTCCAAGGTGTGGTTCCTGATGGCGGTGCCCACCGGATTCGCGCTGATGATCTGGCGTCTGATCCAATCCTTCCTGCGTGATTTGAAATCCCTTCGTGACGGCACGCCCGTTTTCGAAGGCGACAAGCTGTTTGACTGAGGAGAAACAGAATGCTCTGGAATTCCCTCAATCAAACCGTTGAGCTGGGCTGGGATTTTTATCTGCCTGTAATCATGTTCGTGGGCCTGATCGCGCTTGCGGTTCCGGTATGGGCCGCAATTGGTACGGCTGCGATTGTCATGCTGATTATGTCGGGCGACCTGCCGCTCAGCCTTGTTGGCGAAAGCCTGTTCACCGGCATCGACGCTTTTGCGCTGACCGCCGTGCCGCTGTTTATCCTGACCGGCGACGTGCTGGTGCGCACTGGGCTATCGCGCAAGTTTCTGGATGTAGCCGAGGCGCTGACCTGTTTCGCCAAGGGCGGTTTCGGATCCGCCACCGTTTTGGTCTGCGGCATGTTCGCGGCCATTTCCGGCTCGGACGCGGCGGGGGCTGCCGCAGTGGGCCGCATGACCATCAACCGGCTGGTCGAAAGTGGTTATCCGCGCCCCTATGCCTGCGCGCTGGTGGCCGCCGGTGCCTGTACTGGTATACTGATCCCGCCGTCCATCGCCTATATCATCATCGGCCTTGTGTTGGGAATTTCCGCCTCGACCCTGTTCTTGGCGGCGTTGATCCCCGGTTTGGCCATTCTGGTGTCGATTCTGGTCACCAACATCATCATGAATCGCCTCTATGCCTATGAGGGCGGCGGCATGATGACCATGGGCGAATGGCTGGCCAATCTAGGCAAAGCGCTGAAATCCGGCTGGTACGCCTTTATCGTGCCAGGCATTATCTTTTACGGTATCTTCTCGGGGCGTCTGACTCCGACGGAGGCCGGCGCCACCGCCGTTGTTGTCACTATCATCATGGGCTTTATCCTGCGTACGCTGACGCTGGCCGATTTCCCCTCAATGCTGGTCAGTTCCGCCAAGGTGAACGGCGTTATCCTGCCCATCATCGCTTTCTCTGCCCCCTTAGCCGAGGCGCTGGCGATCATGGGTGTGCCGCAGGGTTTCGTGGCCTCGATCACATCGTTGACCGATGACCCCTATCTGTTGATCCTGCTGATGATCGGCATCCTGATCGCCGCTGGCTGCGTCATGGAAACGACACCGAATATCGTCATCCTTGCCCCCATCCTCAAGCCGTTGGCGGACAATATCGGCATGAACGAAATTCAGTTCTGTATCATGATGATCACCGCGTTGGGTGTGGGTTTCATTACCCCGCCTCTGGGCCTGAACCTGTTTGTCGTATCTGGCATTACAGGCGAGTCCATTCTGAAGATTGCCGCGCGTGCTGTGCCTTTCGTATTAACGATGCTGATCGTGGTACTGCTGATTGCGTATGTCCCGGCGGTGTCGACCACTTTGCTACCTGAAATCTACCAATAGGACTTGCTGACTATGCCTCGTGACTATCTGAAAAAGGCGACGCTGACCCCTGAATCTCATGCGTCCGAAGTGCATGAAACGGTCAAGACCATCCTTGCCGATATCGAGGCAGGTGGCGACGCCAAGGCCATGGAATATGCCGCCAAGTTCGACAAATTCGACGGCAATGTCCTGATGACTCAGGACGAGATTGACGCCGCCATCGCGCTGGTGCCGGAAAAACTGAAGGCTGACATCCGATTTGCCCATGATAACGTGCGCCGCTTTGCGGAAACGCAAAAGGCAACCGTGTCCGATGTTCAGATGGAGATCGTGCCGGGTTTCGTCGCTGGCCAAAAGGCGATCCCGGTGGATGCGGCGGGATGCTATGTGCCTGGTGGCCGGTACAGCCATATCGCCAGCGCGATCATGACGGTCACGACGGCCAAGGTTGCCGGGTGCCGCCATATCACGGCCTGTTCCCCTCCACGCCCTGGTGCAGGGGTGGCCCCGGCGATAGTTTATGCGGCGCATATCTGTGGTGCTGACAGCATTCTGGCCATGGGCGGCGTGCAGGGTGTGGCCGCGATGACCTATGGCCTGTTCGGATTGCCGCGCGCCAATATCCTTGTTGGCCCTGGCAATCAGTTTGTCGCCGAAGCGAAACGTATCCTTTACGGCAAGGTCGGCATCGACATGATCGCAGGGCCTACTGACAGCCTGATCCTTGCCGACAGTTCATCCGATGCGCATGTGGTTGCGACCGATTTGGTCTCTCAGGCTGAACACGGCTACAACTCGCCGGTTTGGCTGGTCACTGATGATCGTGCCCTGGCCGAAAAAGTGATGGAGTTGGTGCCAACGCTTATTGAAGACTTGCCGGAACTGAACCGAGAAAACGCCTCGGCCGCGTGGCGTGACTATGCCGAGGTGATCGTTTGTTCGGATCGTGAAGAAATGGCGGCCTGTTCTGACGAATACGCGCCCGAGCATTTGACCGTTCAGGCCGAAGATCTGGATTGGTGGCTGAATCGGCTGACCTGCTATGGCTCGTTGTTTCTGGGTGAGGAAACGACGGTTTCTTACGGCGATAAGGCGACCGGAACCAACCATGTGCTGCCGACATCGGGTGCCGCCAGTTATACCGGCGGTCTGAGTGTTCACAAGTACATGAAAATCGTCACCTGGCAGAGGGCCACGCGCGAAGGTTCAAAGCCCATTGCTGTGGCAACTGCCCGGATTTCCCGCCTGGAAGGGATGGAGGGGCACGCCCGGGCGGCAGATGTTCGTCTGGCCAAGTATTTTCCTGATGAACAGTTTGACCTGACGTCAGATGGATGACCCCCGATCTCTCTTTGATCTGACGGGGCAGGTGGCCTGCGTGACCGGGGCCAGTTCGGGGCTTGGTCGCCGGGTGGCGGTTGTTCTGGCTGCTGCCGGTGCTCAGGTGGTTGGCGTGGCCCGCCGGGCCGAGGCACTGTCAGATTTGAAACGCGAAATCGGTGAGCGTGCCGAAACCGTGGTTGCCGATGTGGCCGATCGGTCGGTGACAGGGGCGTTGGTGGAACAGATAGGCTCGAAATTCGGATCGCCGGACATTGTTATTCACGCGGCCGGGGTAAACACGCGTGAAGCAGCGGATGATGTCACCGCCGAAGGTTGGGATGCCACGCTCGCGCTGAACCTCAGCGCGCCGTTTTTCCTGAGCCAGGCGATGGTGCCTGCCATGAAGAAACGCGGTTGGGGACGGATTGTGAATTTCGCCTCGCTGCAAACCACACGGGCTTTTCCGGGGGGCATTGCTTATGGTGCAACCAAGGCCGGGATCGGGCAACTAACCCGCGCCATGGCCGAGGCTTGGTCGCCGCACGGGATCACCGCAAACGCCATCGGGCCGGGGTTCTTCCCGACCGAACTGACCCAAGCCGTGTTCGATGATCCCGAACGTGCCGCTCGCAACGCGGCTCAGACTTGTACCCAGCGCAACGGGCGGGTTGAGGATATCGACGGGCCGATCCTGTTTTTGTGCTCGAAGGCCTCAGATTACGTCACCGGGCAGGTGCTGATGGTTGACGGAGGGTTTACGGCGAAATGAAAGCTCTGGTCTATGAAGGTGTAGAACAAGTGGCCTTTCGGGATGTCCCGGATGCTGCGCCGCGGGAAGCCGAACATCTTATCCGGATCGAGGCCGCCGGCATCTGCGGATCGGACATGCACGCCTATCTGGGCCACGATGCACGCCGCCCGGCACCCTTGATCCTTGGGCACGAGGCCGCAGGCACGATTGTAGGCGGCCCACGCGATGGCGCGCGCGTCACCATCAACCCGCTGGTGAGTTGTAGCAAGTGCAGCGCGTGCAAGTCGGGGCGCGAGAACCTGTGCGCCAACCGTCAGATCATTTCAATGCCACCGCGTGAAGGGGCCTTTGCCCAATATGTCGCCATGCCCGCCAGCAATCTGGTCGAAGTACCGGCACATGTGAGCTTTGCAATGGCTGCGCTGGCCGAGCCTCTGGCGGTCAGTTGGCACGCGGTCCGGCTGGGCCTTGAGGCGCTGCATCCCACGATGGATCGCAAAGCGTTGGTGATTGGCGGCGGCGCCATCGGTGTGGCCGCAGCGCTGGCATTGTCTGCGATGGATGTTGATGATGTGGTTATCGTTGAACCCAGCGACGGACGGCGCGCATATTTGCAGAGCACTGGTGCGTTCAACGTGGTCAAAGAGACGATGCAAGACTTCCCCCTTGTGATCGACGCGGTCGGTTTTGCTGCCACTAGGTCCCTGGCCTCAACGATAGTTCAGCCGGGCGGGGTAATTGCCCATGTCGGGCTGGGCGAAGACGCCGGAGGGCTGGATATACGCCGCATGACCTTGCAGGAAATCACTTTTATCGGCACCTATACATATACGGCCGAGGATTTCCGGCAAACCGCGCAGGCCATTTTTGATGGCCGATTGGGTGGTTTGGATTGGGTTGAAGAACGGGCTCTTTCTGAAGGCGCCGAGGCGTTTCGTGACTTGCGCAATGGGGTCGTTGCGGCACCGAAAATCATCCTCATGCCGTGGGCATAGGCCCGGAAGAAACGGAGGGATTCATGTATAAGAAAATTCTGGTTCCAATGGCGTTGGATCACGATATTTCGCAACACACGCTAGAGGTCGCCCGCGCGTTGACCGCCGAGGGTGGCGAGATCGTCGCGCTGCACGTCTATGAGATGCCACAGGGTTCGGTCAGTGCCTATCTGGACAAAGAGATGGTCGCGGAAGGCTTTCGGGCCGCTGCCAGAGTATTGAAAGAAAAGACTGAGGATCTTGAGGGCATCCAGCCCGAGATCGTCAAGGGCCACACCGCCCGGAGCATCATTGACTACGCCAACAGCAATAATTTTGACTGCATCGTCATCGGTTCGCACAAGCCGGGCCTCAGCGACTATTTTCTGGGATCGACCGCGTCGCGCGTCGTCCGTCATGCCGGATGTGCGGTGCATGTGCATCGTGGCATCTGAACCATCAATCGCGCCCCGGGCGCCCCAAACAGGACTGACAGACCGGAAATGAACATAGACAAGAAGATCACAGACGATCTGGTGGCGAACGATATTTCGTTTGTAACCACCGTCCCGTGTAAGCAGCTTGCTGGCGTGATCGAGGAGATCGACGCGCGGGACGAGATTTTCCACATCCCGTCAAACAAGGAAGACGAAGGGATGGGCCTGTGCGCAGGCGCGTGGATGGGCGGTAAGCGCCCGGCCATCATCATGCAGAACACCGCGATTGGAGTGACCATCAACACGCTGGCAACGCTGATCCAGTATTATCGCATGCCGCTGCCTATGCTGATCTCATACCGTGGAGAATTGCGCGAACCCGTTGCCTGTCAGGTGGAAATGGCGGTGCATACCAAGGCCCTGTTGGCGCAGATGAACATCCCGACCTACCACTTTCACCATCAGGCGGATGTCGAGGAATTGGATGCGATCCTGAAATACACCTTCATGTGCAACAAGCCGGTCGCAATCCTGACCGATGCCAATTTCTGGGGAGGCTACGGCGACCAATGATCCGTTCTGAGATTCTGAAAGAAATCGCCCCGATCCTGCGTGATCAACTGGTTGTCTGCAACATCGGTATCCCCAGCCAGGAACTGCACGCCATCGATGATCAGCCGACCAATTTCTATATGCTGGGCACGATGGGGCTGGCCTCATCCATCGGTCTTGGGCTGTCGCTGTCGCAGCCGAAGCCGGTGATCGTTATTGACGGGGATGGTTCGATACTGACCAATCTTGGCACGCTGCCGACCATCGCCAACAACGTGGCCGATAACTATATCCTGCTGATCGTCGACAATGGCTCTTATGGCTCAACCGGGGATCAACCGACCTATGCGGGGCAGAAAACTTCTCTGGCGAAAATGGCCGAGGCTGCCGGGTGCGAACGTGTGATCGAATGCCAGGCCGAAGATACAGGTCGTGTGCTGCAAGAGGCGCTGGATGCCAAACAGATGACCATCATTGTCAGCAAATGCGAAAGCGGGAATGCCAAGATGCCTGTCATCACAATGGATCCGGTAGTCATCCGTGACCGCTTTATGAAGGCCGTTCAGGCTTGATCCCAAGCAATGCGATCCACAGCGCAGAAGACGCTCGCCGCATTTCGCGGCGGCGTCTGCCGTGGATGGTATTCGACTATATTGACGGCGCGGCGGGGCTTGGAACCGGCGCGGCCCGCAACCGTGCCGCCCTGGACGCTATGACAATACGCCCGCGGGTGTTGCGGGACGTCAGCGAACGGTCTCTGGCGACCGAAGTCTTCGGCCAGCCCACACAACGCCCCTTCGGTATCGCGCCAATGGGCATGTGTAACCTGTCCGCACCCGGGGCAGATCTGATGCTGGCCCGTCTGGCCGCGCGGTATTCCGTGCCCTTGGGCGTGTCCACGGTCGCTTCGACGTCGATGGAGGAGATTATTGTCGAAGCCGAAGGCAACGCCTGGTTCCAGCTTTATTTCAGCGGCGACGGCTCGGGCACGTTCAAGCTGGTCGATCGCGCCCGCGCTGCAGGTTACGAGACGCTGGTGCTGACCGTGGATGTTCCCGAGGTCGGGCGGCGCCCACGTGAGCTGCGCCATGGGTTCAAGATGCCCTTTCGGATCGGCCCACGCCAATTCGTGGACTTTGCCCTGCATCCGAAGTGGTCCCTTTCAACCCTGATGGCAGGTAAACCTCAGATGGCGAACTTTCTGACTGAGGGTTACGAGTTCGACCGCACCGAAAGCCGCGCAAAGGCAACATGGGAGACGCTGGCCCGTCTGCGCGATCAATGGGAGGGCAAGCTGGTCGTCAAAGGTGTGCTAGACCCCGAGGACGCGCTGGCCGTGAAAGCAGCGGGCGCTGATGCCCTTCAGGTCTCAAGCCATGGCGCGCGGCAATTGGACAGCGCCCCGGCGGCGATTGAAGCGCTGCGAGAGATACGCACCGCCGTGGGCAACGAATACCCGTTGTTCTATGACAGCGGGTTGCAGTCCGGTGAGGACGCCATAAAGGCCTTATCCGCGGGTGCGGATTATGTGTTCTTTGGCCGCATCCTGCAATTTGCCATGTCCGCCGCAGGCGAGGCGGGCCTGCAGCAGCTTTGGGATGTGTTGAGCGAAGAATTCAGCATCACCATGGCCCAAATCGGAGTGACATCCGTTGGTGAACTGAAGGATTGACCGCTCGGATCACCTTTCGCGTTCCAATAGCTGTCCGTACCCGGGGATGGGTTCATCGATATTCAACAGTTGCAACGCCTGAAACAGCATCGCCTGGTTCGAGCTGATCACCGGTTTCCCAACCGCGTCTTCCAGCCGGGCTATGACCTCGACGCTGCGCATGTCGGTGCAGGACAGAACCAGCGCGTCGACCTCGGGGTGATCAGCCCCGCGGCCCAGTTCGAATACGGCATCCGGCTCCAACGCCCCCTGGCCTTCATTGCCAAGCGGTTCAGACACTTCCGAGCGTTGGATCGTGTCCACCCCCAGCTTGCCCAGAAAAGCAATTGCCATGTCGTTGATCGCCGGAACATAGGGCGAGGCGAAACCGATACGCTTGGCCCCCAAGGTGGACAACGCATGGACCAACGCCCCTGCTGCGGTCACCGTCTTGGCCCCGCTATCGGCGCTGATGCGGTTGGCCAGATCTCGGTCGAACTCGGGGCCATGAGTCAGCGTGGCCGAGGTGCATCCGTAAAAGACAACGTCCGGCTTGGTTCCCATCAACAGGCGCAAAGGCTCATCCAAGTCGGCGGCCCCTAGATCGTGCATCTGGGATTCGTCGGGGATTTCGTCCTCGTCATACCCACCCAATCTGGCTACGTGCAGTGAAACGCCTGCCGGGGACATCAGGGCCAGGTCAGGCTCAAAATTGGTGTTGGTGAAGGGCACCAGCAGGCCGAACCGGGCCCGCCCTCTGGAAGCTGTCATATCTGTCCCTCCTGTTTCCATTGCGTCAGGATTTCTATCGCTTTGACCAGCGCCGCCTGCGGACCGACGGTCATGCGCAGGGTATGAGGCAGGCCCGCGCCGCCTTGCGGGCGCAGGAACACGCCCTCGGACCGCAACCTTTGATCCGCGCTTGCTGCGGCTTCGGTGCTGCCCATGTTGAGCAGCACAAAGTTGGTGAAACTGGGATAAGGCGCGAACCCGGCCTGTTTCAACTGGGCCGTTGCCTGATCCCGCAAGCTTGCGGTGATCGCGCAGGTTTCGCGCATATAGGCATCGTCCCGCACGGCTGCCGCTGCAGCGATTTGGGCGCTGGCCGGGACGTTGTTCGGGTTCATCACTTTACGCAACTCTCTGGCGATGGCAGATGGAAACAGACCCCACCCGACGCGAAACCCCGCCATGCCGTAGGCTTTTGAAAACGTGCGTAAAACGACTGTGTTTCCGCCCTGAACCAGATCGAAACACCGCTCGCCCAGGTGATCAGAAAATTCGCCATACGCTTCATCGATCACCAACAGAATGTCAGGCCGCAGGCCCTGACGCAGGCGGACAAGTTCGGCTTTCGGAATGCGCGTGCCGGTCGGGTTGCCGGGGTTTGCGACAAAGACGATCCCGGTATCCGGTTGGACCGCGGCAAGCATGGCGTCGACACTGACGACGGCATCTACTTCGGCGGCAGGGTCGAACCGCGCGTTTGTCACCTGCGCCACCGTTTGAAAGAACGGATAGGCATGGGCGGGCGCCAACACCGCCCGGTCTGGCCCTGCGAACACGCGCGCCAGGCATCCGATCAGGTCGAGCGATCCGTTGCCGCACAAAATACCATCGGGATCTATTCCGTGCAGTTCGGCCAGTGCGTGCCGCAGGTCCGTCCAGTCCGGATCGGGATAGAGCATCGAGCTGCCCAACGCCTGCGCTGCCGCCTCGGTCGCCTTGGGGCTGGGCGGGCGCAGGCTTTCATTTTGCGACAGCGAGATCAGGGTTTTGCCCTCGGGCGCGTCAAGGTTGGCCAGCGCATAAGGGGACATGCACGCAATATGCGGGTGCGGTTGGGTCATATTTGCCTCCGATACTGGGTTCGGGCCATCGCCTCGCTGACAAGGCCCGCGCGGACGTCGCTTTGCACCGCCTCCTCCGGGCGTTCCTCGGGCAGGCCAAAGCCACCCCCACCCGGAGTTTCAAAGATCAGCGTTTCACCGGCCTTGATCCGAACCTCACCTTTGCCCGGCAGTTGGCGGTTTTCCGGCATCACGGTGATGCGACCGGGCGCGCCGTCCAACCCGCCTTCTCGGCCGTTGGCTGGGTTCTTGATCCGCTCGACCGACAGGAACAGCATCAAATCCTGATCCTTGGACGCGCTGAGTTCGATATGCTGCCCCAGACCGCCGCGCAGACGCCCGGCGCCACCGGAATCGGGCCGCAGTTCACGACGGTGAAAAAGCACAGGGGCAACCGCCTCGGTGGTTTCGACCTGACTGCCCCAAACGCCGCTGGGAAAGGCCGTGGCCGACAAACCGTCCAGCCCGGGGCGTGCGCCTGTGCCGCCATTGAACACCAATTCCAACGCAAACTGGTCATCGCCCCGGTCGATCGCTTCCGGCGCGTGGCGCAGGGGCAGATCGTACATGCATGATGCCCCCTCGGCCGGAACCTTTTCAGGCAGGGCCTGCGACAGGCAGCCATAGACCAGGTCGGGGGTCATCTGCCCCAACGTATGCCGCATCGCCACCGGTGCCGGAGGTTGCGCGTTCAGGATACAACCCTCGGGGCCCGTCACCCGAAACGGATCGAGCGAACCCGCATTGTTCGGGATATCCGCCCCGATGATGCAACGTAGGGCAAAGACGGAATAGGCGGTTGCATAGTTCAGTGGCACGTTGATCCCTTTACCCACACAGGCCGCTGTGCCGTCGAAGTCCAGCAACAGGTGATCATCGGCGATGGTCAGCGCTGCGTGCAGCTCGATCTCTTTGTCGTAACCATCTACTTTCAGCACGTGTTGCCATGTGCCCTTGGGCAGGCCGGCGATGGCCTCTAACGTGCCGCGACGTGACGTTTCGATGATGTAATCGGACAGCGCGCTCAGGTCGGTGATGCCAAATTCCTGCATCATCTGAACCAGCCTTGTTGACCCGGCCTCGCAACAGGCGATCAGGGCATAAATGTCGCCCTCGTTGGCGATGGGTTCGCGAGAGTTGGCTTTGACGATCTCAAGCACCAGCGCGTTGACTTCGCCTTGGCTGACCAGTTTGCAGGGGGGGATCAGCAGCCCTTCGTCATAGATATCCGACCCTTCCGGCCCCATGCCCAACCCGCCGAGATCGACCAGATGCGAGGTGCAGGCTGTATAGCCGATAACAGTGTCGCCGAAGAACACGGGCATCATCAGCAAAAAGTCGTTCAGGTGACCCGAGGCAATCCAAGGATCGTTGGTCATATAGATGTCGCCGGGTTTCATATTGGTTTGGGCAAATCTGGCGCGCAGGGTTTTGACCGCCTCGGCCATGGTGTTGATATGTCCAGGCGTGCCGGTGACAGCTTGTGCCAGCATCCGGCCCTGCATGTCGAATATCCCGGCCGAGATATCGCCGCATTCGCGCACAATGGGGCTGAAGGCCGCGCGGATCAGCGCCTGACCCTGTTCCTCGACCACGGCCAGAAGTCGGTTCCACATCACTTGCAGGCGTGTATCTGATTGGATCATCCCTGTGCCTCCTCTTGCCGCGTCAGCCAGATATTGCCCTGGCCATCCACGGTTGCGCTGAAATCTGCGCTAACAAATGTGGTCGTTTGTGCCTCGACAATCAGCGCCGGACCGCTGAGCGCGGCTCCGGACGTCAGGTCGGTGCGGTTGTAGACGCCTGCGGCGCGCCATTCTCCGGTGACGTCGCACAGGATCTGGCGCTGTTCGGTGGTTTCTGCCTGTTGATGGGCCGGGTTGTCGGGATAAGGTTCATGCGCAGGTGCGGGCGATGAAACAGACAGCCCCCAGTTCAGAATCTCGATCGTCATGCCGGGCACGATCCGGCTGAATTGTCGGCTGTATTCCGTCTCAAAAGCTTGCCTCAGCGCGTCGAGGTCCGAGGCGGCCATAGCCCGATCCGGCAGACGGATTTCGATCTCATGCCCTTGCCCGTAATATCGCATATAGGCGATCCGGCGTTGCAGCAATTCGCCCTCGGGCGCACCGGCGCGAACAACCTGTTCCGCTTCGGCCTGCATACCATCGAAGAACCGGTTCAACCCGTCGATATCCAAGCTGTCCAACCGGGCATAGCGTGACCGGATGACCTCGTACGAAACCGGCGCGAACAGAAATCCAACAGCTGAGCCGACGCCCGGGTCACGCGGGATCAGAACGCGCCGCATCTGGGCGCGACGGGCCACACGGGTGGCGTGCAGTGGACCGTTGCCGCCAAACGCGATCATAAGCCGATTGCCAAGGTCCTTGCCGGATTCGACCGCGTGCATACGACCTGCGCTGGCCATGCTTTCGTCGACAATCTCACTGACCGCAAAGGCGGCCTGATCGGGGTTAAGGCTCAAAGGGTCGCCCACATCTTTCGCCATCGCCTGTTGCGCTGCGCTCTGATCGATCTGCAGCCGTCCTTCGGCAAAGCGCCCAGGCTCGATCAGACCCAGCGTCAGATCGGCATCGGTGACGGTGGGGTTTTCCCCGCCCTTTCCAAAGGCTGCCGGGCCGGGGTCTGATCCCGCGCTATGGGGGCCGACCTGAATGCGGCCTAGACGGTCGACGCTGGCGATGGAACCGCCCCCAGCGCCGATTTCGATCATCTCGATCACAGGTATCCGAACCGGCATGCCTGAGCCTTTGATAAAGCGTTTGGCCCGCGAGATTTCGAACTTGCGCGCGGTCTGAGGGCGGTACTCGTCGATCAGGCACAGCTTGGCCGTGGTGCCGCCCATGTCAAAGGACAGCACGTCCGCCTCTCCAGTGGCCTCGGCGATGCGAGCGGCGAGAACGGCGCCACCGGCGGGGCCGGATTCGACCAGACGGATCGGTAGCCGGGCAGCGGTGTCGAGCGTGGTCATGCCGCCGCCTGCCGTCATCATCAGGATCGGGCAGGTTAATCCCATCTGCCGAAAGCGCGCCTCAAAATCCTGCAGATATCCGGCCATGAGCGGCTGCACGTAGGCATTGGCAATGGTGGTACACAGCCGGTCGAACTCGCGCGCTTCGGGGCTGACCTCGTGGCTGAGTGAGATGACCAAATCGGGCATATGCAGCGCCAGCAGATCGCGCAGGGCCAGTTCGTGTGCAGGGTTGGCATAGGCGTGCAGCAGGCAGATGGCGACGGCCTCGACCTCAAGCGCCGTCAGTTCGTCCACCAAAGGCGCGATGGCCGCAGCGTCCAACGGTTCCAGTTCCTGCCCGTTGACGTCCATGCGCCCACCGATGGTCAGCGAATGGGTACGCGGCACGATCAGGTCGGGTTTGACCAGATCAATCGCATATTGGCTGTAGCGCCGTTCATAAGCGATTTCGAGGATATCCCGGAACCCTCGCGTGGTTATGGTGGCGGTCGCGGCCCCGCGCCGTTCGATCAACGCATTGGTGGCCAGCGTGGTGCCATGAATGAAACCGGTTACCCGATGCCAATCGGCACCAGCGGCTTCAAGCACATGCGTGGCACCCGCAACGGCACCAAGGGCAGGGCGATGTGGAGTGGTGGGAGTTTTGGTGGTTGCCACCACCTGCGATGCGCTGTTCAGCAGGACGGTATCAGTAAACGTACCGCCGATATCGATTGCCATGCGCAATCCATCTGGTTGGATCATTTGGGTATCAGCCTGAAAAGGTGGAACAAACCCGAAGCCGGGTCAGATGATAACGGTCTGTCCCCGCGGGTTAGACGACCAGATCGCACCCGGTGTCGCGACGCATCATCGGTTGTCGAAGGGTGGCTGTCACAGCTTCGGTTCCTTATCCTCTGATGCCTAGAACATTGAGTGAGGAATGCCCCATCCGTCAACAAATCTTTCGGCCCCCATGAATTTGGTTCCATTCCAATATTGTGATATGACGTAGGGTAAGGTGCATCTTATTCTCAAGTATTCCTAAATTTCATCTCAGGGGGGGAAGTTATGAAATTCAGCCATACTACACGCAGTGTTCTGATTGGTGCGGGCCTGATACTGGCAGGTCTGTCGCCTGCATTGTCGCAGGACCGCGAGGAAAGCCAGGGCATGGTGCTGCTGCGCGGGCTGCCGACGCTGGATACGAGTCACAGTATCGCAATCATTGAGCTGGACCCGGAGTCGGATCGGTTCGGAGAAATCCTCAGCGAGGTTGAACAGCCTGAGATGGAGCATCCCTTGCACCATCTGTATTACAGCCCGAATGGCAGGCTCTATGCCACGGGGCTTGATCCCTCGTGCAGCCTGGCCGAGGTCGGGTTGGCCCGCGATGCGGGCGGTGCGCCGGTAATTTCGGGCTTTACCTGTCTGGATACGCAGGGACAGATGGTGGGTGAAGACATCATGTGGGCCAATTCGAACGGTCAGGAATACATGTTCGTGACCTTCATGGGCGGAACCGGCGGCGATGATGGCGGTTCGGTGGGCGTTTTTGATCCACAGACGAATGAGGTCGTAAAAGTGATCGAAGCCCGCAAAAGCCAGGTGGGCGAAGGCGCGCCCTATATCATGTATCCGCATGGTATCTCGGCTTTTGAGGACCGCATGGTCGTGACCTCGACCGTGCATCCGGATCTGGCCACCGGTGTTGGCAACATGTTGACGATCATTGATCTGAACGCGCTGGAGCCCATTGAAAACATCGTGGTTGAGAAAGAAAAGCCGCTGGACTTTCCGTCCTCTCCGGTCGAGGTGCTGTTTGCCCGCCCGGGCATCCATCCAGATATCGAACCGGCCATTCTGGCCAATACAATGTTCGGGTTCGAGACGTGGAAAGTACCTTATGACGCCAGTTCCAAGAGTTTTGGTGAGGCCGAAGTGATCTATAGCGGTGTTGCCAATGAAACGGCTGTACCTCTGGAATTCTACGGCACCGAGGATGAGCTGTTCATCTCGCATGCCCTCCCGGGTGTGGTGAAACGCTATGAATTGGCCGCGTTGCCCGAGCTGGTGCCCAGCGGGCCGGATATCGTCGCCGATCCGGGGGCGCATCATATGATCTTTTTCACCTCGGCTTCGGGGCGCGATTTGATTGCCGTTCAGAACAATCTGCTGAATCTGGGCAACGGGGCTGAAGATGATCCGACCGATGTGGATTTCATCGCCGATCTGGCCAGCCATACGATCTCGGTTCATGATCTGGAGACCGGAGAGCGTCTGGCCACGATTGATTTCAAAGAGCGTTACAACAAGGGAGTGGATAACCTCGAAGGACTGTTCGGCTCGGGGTTTGTTCACCACCACTGACGGCCGTTGGGGGGGCGGAATGCGTTGGGTTGTGTTGATCCTGGCCGCCGCAGGGATTGCGGTGGCTGGTTGGATGGTCTGGGATCGGATGCGCGGCCCGACGGTAACGCCCATTGCCGATTTCTCAGCCCCTTTTGTGTTCGGGCGGTTTGCCGTTCCGCCCGACAACCCGCTGACGCAAGAGGCGTTCACGTTGGGCCGGCACCTGTTCTATGACCCCATCCTGTCGGGCAACAATGAGGTGTCCTGCGCAACCTGTCACGTGCAGGAATTGGCGTTTACCGATGGGCTGGCAAAGTCGCCGACATTGTCCGGGGGTGAGCTGGACTTTAGTTCGATGAGCCTCGCCAATTTGCTTTGGGGGCAGGAGAGGTTTTTCTGGAACGGCCGTGCGACCTCGTTGGAAGAGCAGGCTTTGATGCCGATCCAACATCCGGATGAGATGGGGCAGGATATCGATGCGCTGATGGAGGAGCTTCAGGCCTCAGGGTCTTATCGCAAGATGTTTCGTCAGGCCTATGGTGCGGTAACGCCCGAAAATACAGCCAAGGCGCTGGCGACTTTCATGCGGCTTTTGATCTCGTCAAACTCGAAATACGATCAATACCTACGGGGTGAGGTCCGGCTGACCGCGCAGGAAGAACATGGGCGCAAGCTGTTCATGGCGCATCCCGATACCAAGGTGTCCCTGAGGGGCGGCAATTGCATCGATTGCCACAGTCAGTTCCTGACCTCGGGCTTTCGCGATGCGCTGGACGGGTTTTCCAACAACGGGCTGGATCCGGATGAGACCTTGCCCGACGGTCTGATGGCGGTGACGGGCAACCCGGCGCATAAGGGGTTTTTCAAGGTTCCGACCCTGCGCAACATCGCCGTCACAGCTCCCTACATGCATGACGGTCGGTTCGACACGCTGGAGGATGTAATGGACCATTACAACGATGGTATCGTGGTCAGCGATACACTCAGCCCGTTGATCCTTGAGGCCGACAACGCGCCCGAGGCGGGGCAGGAAACGGTGGGCCTGCGCATGACGCCCGATGAAATCCAGGCCATCATCGCCTTCCTGCACACTCTGACGGATGAGGCGTTTATGACCAACCCGCAGTTTTCCAACCCGTTCGAGGGAGGGTCGTGATGCGTCCGATCATTGTAATTTCAGCCTTGGTGGTCCTGATCGCGGGGTGGTTCGTGCTGAACCCGGGGCAAAACAAAGCCACGCCGATCACGCTGACATTCCACGCCCAGATGGGGGATGAGCCTCTGATCTATGATCAATTCATCTATGAAAATCCGGGCGGGCAGGGTCAGTTCAGGGTTCGCGACTTCAGGTTCTACCTCAGCAACCTGTCTTTCGGGCACGGGGATGAGACCTATGCCGAACCCGAAAGTTATCATTTGCTGCGCTTTGACAATGCGGACAGCGCGCATTCGATCACCTTGCCTGCCGTGCCATTGCCATCGATTGAAACTGTGCGGTTTTTGATCGGTGTCGACCCGGCTGCGAACAGTTCGATTGAGGTGCGCGGGGATCTGGACCCCAACAGTCAGATGGCCTGGAATTGGGAGGTCGGGTACAAATTTGTCGTGTTCGAAGGGGCGCTGCAAGTGGGTGGGGACGTGTCCCCCCTGGTCTATCACGTGGGGTTTTCCGAGAACGCGCGCGAGGTCGAATTTTTAGTTCCGGCGGAGGTTTTGGCAGACGGAAAGCAAGAGGTTCATCTGACCGTCGATCTGGCGAAACTATTCGACAATGCGGCACAGATCGACATGCAGGCGCTGCCCTCGGTCAAGTTCAACCGCGCTGATGCCGAGGTGCTGGCCAACAACTATGCCAACATGATCGCGCCGAGTTTCTGAGGGTGTTCAATCCAACTAAGGGTGGTTTTTCAGGAACATCGGGCCGCCGCGCCAGCGTGGAAAGCCATAACCGTTGACCATGACCACGTCGATATCCTCGGGGCGCCGCGCTATGCCTTCCGTCAAAAGGGCCTGCGCCTCGGTCTGCATAGTGGTCAGAATGCGCTGGATGATCTCGGTGTCGGATATCGGAGTGCGCGCGATCTTCTTGCGCGCGGATTCGGCCAGAACAAGGTTTTCCACCCATTGCGATGGGGTCGCTTTGTCGTCCGCGTAATCGTACCAACCTTGGCTAGCCTTGCGCCCGAAACGTCCCGCCTCACACAGCTTGTCGGCAATGTGAACATAGCGCTGGGCGGGGTCGCGGGTCGCAGCTTGGCTTTTGCGCTTGGCCCATCTGATGTCGAGGCCCGCAAGGTCCTGCATTTCAAACACCCCCATGGGAAAGCCAAAATCGCGCATCGCCTGATCAACGTCCCAAGGCAGGGCGCCGTCTTCGACCATGTATTCGCATTCACGTCGATAGGCAGACATGATGCGGTTGCCGATAAACCCGTCACATACACCGGCGGGCACGGCGATCTTTCCAAGCTTACGCGACAGCGCAAACCCTGTGGCAACAACGGATGAGGCGGCATTGTCTGGGATGATGACCTCAACCAGTTTCATGATGTGCGCGGGTGAGAAAAAGTGCAGGCCGATCACACGTTCGGGGTGTCTGGTTTGGGCGGCCATGGCGCTGATATTCAGATAAGACGTGTTGCTGGCTAGAATGGCGTCGCGCCGGATATGCTTATCAAGCTCCTGAAACACCTGCGCTTTCAGCTCCATGTCCTCGAATACGGCCTCGATGATCAGATCGGTTTCGGTCAGAGCCTTGAATGTGGTCGTGGTTGATAAAGCGGCGGTCAGAGCCTCCTGCTTGCCTTGGTCAATCAGGCCGCGCTTTCTGCTGTTGTCTAGGATGGCTGTGATGCGACCTTGCCCGGCTGCACGGGCAGCGTCGTCCCGTTCAGCCAAGGTCACTGGCAGCCCTGCCAGCAGGCAGGCGGCGGCGATCCCGGCCCCCATGGTGCCCCCACCAATCACGCCGATGCTTGTGAGCGGATGGGGTTCCATGTCCTTCAGTTCGGACAGTTTTGACGCTGATCGTTCAGCAAAGAAGATGTAGCGCAAGGCCGCGCTTTGCGGGTCGGATTTCAGGGTCAAAAACGTCTCACGCTCTTGAAACAGAGCTTGATCCGCGGGCAGATCGAGCGCGGCTTGCACGGCCCTTGCTGCTGCGGCAGGCGCATGTGCGCCGCGCGCTTTTGTGATGATGCGGGTCTTTGCTGCTTCCCAAGCTGTTAAGTCCATAACTGGTTTGGCGTTCCGGTGCCGCAATGCAGTTCTAGGCCGAACGTTTGCGGCCGACCGGGCCAGCGCACTGGCACAGGCCATCAGGTCACCGTCGGCGATACCGTCAATCAGACCTAGGTTCAGCGCCGTCATAGCAGAGATCGGCTTACCGCTGGTCACCATGTTCAGCGCCTCAAGCGGGTCGATCAGGCGCGGTAGTCGAACGGTGCCGCCCGCGCCAGGGATCAGGCCCAGCGTTACCTCGGGCAGGCCAAACCTGGTGCTGCGCAGCGCCACGCGGTGACTGCACCCAAGCGCGATCTCAAGTCCACCGCCAAGGACAGAACCGTGCAGTGCCGCGACCCAGGGCTTTATTGTGTCTTCAATCGCCTGGATGACGTCCGGCAGGTGGGGTTCCATTGGCGACTTGTCAAACTCGCGTACATCCGCACCAGCAGTGAATGTCCGACCTTCAGCGCACAGTATGACGGCCTTGGCAGAAGTGTTCGCTTCGGTCTCGGCAATGGCTGCCAACAGCCCCGCGCGCACTGCCTGACTGGCTGCGTTCACAGGCGGGTTGTCGATCGTCACAACCGCCAAATCGTCCTTTGTTTCGACACGCACCACCATCCGGCCACCCGACGTTTTGGAGAATAATTGAAAGCGTAACTTCTCGCAAAAAAACTTCAAGCATAAAATATTTTAACTTGAAGGGATCAGCGACTCGGTCTAGCGTTTCAGGTATTCAGACGGATGAGGGGAAGTTTAGCGATGCGCATTGCTTGCCTTGGCGGCGGACCGGCGGGTCTTTATTTCGGGATTTCGATGAAGCTTCGAAATCCGGCGGCCGAGATTGAGGTGATCGAGCGCAACCGACCCGATGACACCTTTGGCTGGGGCGTCGTTTTGTCCGATGAAACGTTGGACAATCTGGCGGTCAACGATCCGATCAGCGCTGAGAGAATTCGGGAACAGTTTGCCTATTGGGACGATGTGGCGCTGGTTCACAAAGGCCAGCGCACTGTGTCTGGCGGGCATGGGTTCTGCGGCATCGGGCGCAAGCAGCTGTTGCTGATCCTGCAGGCCCGCGCCCGCGAATTGGATGTGAAGATGCGGTTCGAAACCGAGGCTGCATCCGCCTTGGACTATATGGCCAACTATGACGTCGTCATTGCGTCGGACGGGCTGAATTCGAAAACCCGCGCCGAGTTTTCAGATGTGTTCAAACCGGATATCGACCAGCGCCTGTGTCAGTTTGTGTGGCTGGGAACGCACCAGAAATTCGACGACGCCTTTACCTTTATCTTCGAGAAGACCGATAAGGGCTGGGTTTGGGCCCATGCCTATCAATTCGATCCAGACACCGCGACTTTCATTGTCGAATGCACACAAGAGACATTCGATGCCTATGGCTTTGACAAGATGAGCCAGCAGGACTCGATTGCCGTTTGCCAAGACATCTTCAAGGATCATCTGGGCGGGCATGCTCTGATGACTAATGCCAACCATATCCGTGGCTCAGCCTGGCTGCGGTTTCCGCGCGTGCTGTGTGAGAAATGGAGCCACGACAACGTCGTTTTGCTGGGGGATGCTGCGGCTACGGCGCATTTCTCGATCGGGTCGGGAACCAAATTGGCGTTGGAAAGCGCGATTGCGCTGGCCGAGTATATTCACAGCGAAGACACGCTTGAGGCTGCCTTTGCCCGTTATGAAGACGAACGGCGGCTCGAAGTACTGCGACTGCAATCGGCGGCGCGGAACTCGGTTGAGTGGTTCGAGGATGTTGAACGCTATCTGGATCTGGATTCCGTGCAGCTGAACTATTCCATGCTGACCCGGTCGCAACGGATCAGCCATGAAAACCTGCGCGAACGCGATGCCGGGTGGCTGGGCCGGGCCGAGGCCTGGTTCATGGCGCAAGCGGGGGTCGGGATCAACGCTCCCGCCCGCGCGCCCATGTTTGCGCCATTCCGTCTGCGTGGGATGGAGTTGAAGAACCGGATCGTGGTCTCACCCATGGCACAGTACAAGGCCGTGGATGGCTGCCCGACCGACTGGCATCTGATCCACTATGGCGAGCGCGCCAAGGGCGGGGCAGGGCTGGTCTATACCGAGATGACTTGTGTCAGTGCCGATGGTCGCATCTCGCCAGGTTGTCCCGGTCTGTATGCGCCCGAGCATGAGGCGGCATGGCGCCGCCTGACCGATTTCGTCCACACCGAGACCGACGCCAAGATTTGCTGCCAAATCGGTCATGCCGGGCGCAAAGGATCGACGCGCATCGGGTGGGAGGGCATGGATCAGCCGTTGGAGGAAGGCAACTGGGCCCTGATTTCCGCCTCGGCCATTGCGTGGTCAGACGACAACGCCATACCCAAAGCGATGGATCGGTGGGATATGGATCGCGTCATGGCTGAGTTCGCAGCAGCCGCCCAAATGGCTGATCGCGCCGGGTTCGACATGATAGAACTGCACGCGGCTCATGGGTATCTGATCTCGTCCTTCATTTCTCCGCTTTCAAACACACGAGACGACGACTATGGCGGCAGTTTGGAAAACCGCATGCGTTACCCGCTTGAGGTGTTCGCGGCCATGCGCGCGGTCTGGCCCGAGGCCAAGCCGATGGCAGTGCGTATATCGGCCAGTGACTGGGCGGGTGAAAACGGCATCACACCGGAAGAGGCCGTTGAGATCGCGGCGATGTTCGAGGCGGCGGGGGCGGATATCGTGGATGTGTCCGCAGGCCAGACCTCGACACAGGCGCAGCCGATTTATGGGCGGATGTTCCAGACCCCATTCTCGGACCGTATCCGCAATGAACGTGGCATCAAGACAATGGCAGTTGGCAACATCTACGAGGCCGACCACGTCAATTCGATCTTGATGGCAGGGCGCGCCGATCTGGTCTGTCTGGCCAGACCGCATCTGAACGACCCTTATTGGACCTTGCACGCAGCCACGGCGCTGGGCGACCGGCAGGAGATCTGGCCAAAACCCTATGAGGCTGGGCGCGATCAGGCCTGGCGTCTGGCCGACCGCGACGCAGAAATGGCAGGTAAGGTATGAGTCACGTAGTCATATCAGGCGGTGGCACCGGGGTCGGTGCAGCGATTGCGAAGACGCTTGCTGAGGATGGCGTGGCGATCACTCTTTTAGGTCGGACCGAGGCTACCTTGCAACAGCAGGGCCTACCTTTCGAAGTCTGCGATGTGACCGACACGGTGCAAGTACAGGCCGCTTTCGAGTCCGCCCGCGCCCAACGCGGCCCGGTCACGGCGGTCATCGCCAATGCAGGCGCGGCGCATTCGGTGCCGTTTGCCAAAATGACGGCGGATGACCTGCGCGGCATGACCGAGGTCAACTTGATCGGTGTGTTCAACGTCTGGCAGGCCGGGCTGGCAGACATGCAGACGGCGGGCGCCGGGCGTCTGGTCGCCATCGCCTCGACAGCGGGATTGAAAGGCTATCCTTACGTCTCTGGTTATTGCGCCGCGAAACACGGGGTTATCGGCCTTACCCGCGCGCTGGCAGTTGAACTGGCCCCGACCGGGATCACCGTCAACGCCGTGTGCCCCGGTTTTGTAGACACGCCGATGCTGGAACGTTCGATCGAAACCATCGTCGAAAAAACGGGGATGAGCGCAGAGGACGCCGCCGCCTCGCTTCACCGGGGCAACCCCCAACGCCGGTTTATCGAAACGGATGAGGTCGCCAGCGCAGTGAAATGGCTGTGCTCGGACGCTGCGAAATCCGTGAACGGACACACGCTCAGCCTTTCGGGAGGTGAATTATGACCCCGACCCTTGCACACCCCCCGCTTGAGGATGCCTCGAAAGAACGGCTACGTCTGTGGTTGCGTCTGTTGAAAACCACCCGAGGTATCGAGGCCAAACTGCGTGAGAATTTCCGGGCCGAGTTCGACACGACCTTGCCCCGGTTCGACGTGATGGCAGCGCTCTCGCGCTTTGAGGGCGGCCTGAAAATGAGCGAGATTTCGGGCGTGCTGCGCGTCTCCAATGGCAACGTGACCGGGATCGTGGACCGGCTGGCTGACGATGGTCTGCTGGTGCGGGTGCCGGTGCCCGGAGACCGCCGCGCCCATCGCGTGTGTATGACCCAAAAGGGTCGCGCGGAATTCGCCCGCCAGGCCGCTGCGCATGAGGCATGGATCGCCGATATGCTGGGCCAATTCTCGGCCGAGGATGCAAGGACGCTCACCACCGAATTCAGCCTGCCGGAGGAGCCTAATGATCCGTGACGTCAAACATTTCCAGTGTGAGGTGCAGGACCGCGTTGCCACGGTCAGCTTGGACCGGCCTGAGCGGAAAAACCCGCTGACCTTCGACAGCTATGCCGAGCTGCGCGACTGGTTTCGCGATCTGGTCTATGTCGATGATGTGGACGCCGTGGTCTTTGCGTCGAATGGTGGCAATTTTAGCTCAGGTGGCGATGTGCATGACATCATCGGCCCGCTGACCCGCATGAATATGAAAGAGTTGTTGGCCTTTACCCGCATGACCGGCGATCTGGTCAAGGCGATGGTGAATTGCGGTAAGCCGGTGATTGCGGCGGTGGACGGTATCTGCGTTGGGGCTGGAGCAATCATCGCCATGGCATCCGATCTGCGTATCGCCACACCACAGGCGAAATGCGCCTTTCTGTTCACACGGGTTGGGCTGGCTGGTTGTGACATGGGAGCCTGTGCCATCTTGCCCCGTATCATCGGGCAGGGGCGGGCGGCAGAGCTGCTCTATACCGGGCGGTCTATGAGCGCCGAGGAGGGGCTTGGCTGGGGGTTCTACAACAGCGTGGTCGAGGCGGATCAGCTTGAGGGCGCGGCGCAGAACATGGCCCGGCGTATCTCTGCGGGACCGAATTTCGCGCATATGATGACCAAAACCATGTTGGCGCAGGAATGGTCCATGTCGATCGAACAGGCCATCGAAGCCGAGGCACAAGCGCAGGCCATCTGCATGCAGTCCGGCGATTTTGAGCGTGCCTACAACGCCTTTGTCGCCAAAGAAAAACCAGAGTTCGAGGGGGATTGATGGCAGATCGCAGCTTCCTGTCATGGCCATTTTTCGAGCCACGCCACCGCAGCTGGGCCGCGCGAGTCGAAGAGGTCGTGCAGGAGCTAAAGGTCGACCACGCGGACACGGATGCCGCCTGCCGCGCGCTGGTGCGCGACTTGGGTGCGGCGGGGCTGCTGCAGCCAACTGCGGATGAAGACGGCCAGTTGGATGTGCGGACTTTGTGTCTGACCCGGGAAATCCTTGCCCGGTATGATGGGTTAGCCGATTTTTCCTTTGCCATGCAGGGCCTTGGCACCGGTGCGATTTCCCTGTTCGGCTCACCCCAGCAAAAGGCCGAATGGTTGCCAAAAACGCGCAGCGGGCAGGCGATTTCAGCCTTTGCGCTGACCGAGCCACAGTCAGGATCGGATGTGGCGAATTCTACTATGACCGCAATACGAGATGGCGATCACTATGTTCTGAACGGCGAAAAGACTTGGATATCGAACGGGGGCCTTGCCGATGTCTACACACTGTTCGCCCGCTCGGGCGAGGCGCCGGGTGCTAAGGGATTGTCTGCCTTTGTGGTAACACCCGACTTGCCGGGGTTTGAGGTTGCCGAACAGCTGCACACCATCGCTCCGCATCCGCTGGCGACACTGCGGTTTTCTGATACGCGTATCCCAGCGTCGGCGATGATCGGCGCGCCCGGTGCCGGGTTCAAGATCGCCATGTCAGTGCTGGATGTGTTCCGCTCGACCGTGGCGGCAGCGGCCTTGGGGTTCGCCCGGTGCGCGTTGGATGAGGCGTTGACGCGGGTCAGTACCCGGCATGTGCAAGGCGCCCCGCTGTTCGATCTGCAGATGGTGCAAGGTCACATCGCCGATATGGCGCTGGACGTCGATGCGGCGGCGCTGCTGGTCTACCGCGCCGCCTGGACCAAAGACAGTGGGGCACCACGGATCACACGTGAGGCCGCAATGGCCAAGCTTTTTGCCACCGACCACGCGCAGCAGGTCATCGACAAGGCGGTACAGCTGTTCGGCGGTGATGGTGTCCGATCGGGCATGCCGGTCGAGGCGCTGTACCGTGAAATCCGGGCGTTGCGCATCTACGAGGGTGCCTCGGACGTTCAGAAAGTGGTCATCGCCCGTCAGGCAATGGCCGCGCATAGGGAGGGGAAGTGATGTTGGGACCGTCCGCACATATCGATACGTTCAGCCGCGATAGCTTGCCGTCCGAGGAGCAGTGGCCAGATTTTCTGTTGGACGGGTTCGACTATCCCGACCTTCTGAATGCTGCGTATGAGCTGACTGATGCGATGGTGGACAAGGGGTTTGGCGACAACATCGCCCTGATCGGAAATGGGCGGCAGCGGACCTATAAAGAGCTGACCGACTGGACCAACCGTCTGGCGCACGTGCTGGTCGAAGATCTGGGGGTACAGCCCGGTAACCGGGTGTTGATCCGGTCGGCAAATAACCCGGCCATGGTGGCCTGCTGGCTGGCCGCGACCAAAGCTGGGGCCGTAGTCGTCAACACCATGCCCATGCTGCGGGCGGGAGAGTTGACCAAACATGTGGACAAGGCCGAGATCCAGTTCGCCCTCTGCGATACGCGTTTGATGGAGGAAATGGAAACCTGCGCACAGGATAGCCGGTCCCTAGAGCGCGTCGTGGGGTTCGACGGCACCTCAAACCACGATGCCGAACTTGATCGTCTGGCGCTGGAAAAACCGGTTCAGTTCGAATGCGTGCAAACGGGTCGCGATGACGTTGCCCTTCTGGGATTCACCTCAGGTTCGACCGGAGAGCCCAAGGCCACGATGCACTTTCACCGCGATCTGATGATCATCGCCGATGGTTATGCGCGCGAGGTTCTGAACGTGCAGCCTGAGGACGTCTTTGTCGGGTCCCCTCCATTGGCATTCACTTTCGGGCTGGGTGGACTGGCGGTGTTTCCACTGCGATTTGGGGCAACGGCGACCTTGCTGGAACAAGCCTCTCCCTCCGGTATGATCGAGATCATCGAGAAGTATAAAGCCACCGTCTGTTTCACAGCTCCAACCGCCTATCGGGTCATGTTGCAAGCGATGGAGGACGGGGCCGATCTGTCCAGCCTGCGCGCTGCCGTTTCGGCGGGCGAGACGTTGCCCAAACCCGTCTATGACGACTGGATTGCACGTACAGGCAAGCCGATGCTCGATGGCATCGGGGCCACGGAATTGCTGCATATCTTCATCTCAAACCGGTTCGACGATCACCGGCCCGCTTGCACCGGAAGGTCGGTCAAAGGGTACGAAGCGAAGGTTTTGAACCGCGACGGGACCGAGGCCAAAACGGGCGACATTGGCCGATTGGCGGTGCGAGGCCCGACCGGCTGCCGATATCTGAATGATGATCGTCAAAAGGATTATGTTCACGACGGCTGGAACATCACCGGCGACAGTTTCTATCAGGACGAAGGCGGCTATTTCCATTTCGCGGCACGCAATGACGATATGATCGTCTCGGCCGGTTACAACATCGCAGGCCCCGAGGTCGAAGCCGCGCTGCTGGCGCATGAGGCTGTTCTGGAATGCGCCGTGATCGGTGCCCCAGACCCGGATCGGGGCGAAATTGTCGAGGCGCATGTCGTGCTGACCGAAGGTGCTGTGGCAGAGGATAGCCTGCGCGAGGCGCTGCAAACTCATGTTAAATCCGTCATCGCGCCCTACAAATACCCACGCTCGATCCGGTTCTGCGACGCGTTGCCAAAGACCGCGACGGGAAAAATTCAGCGCTTCAGGTTGAAATCCCCCTCGACGAACGGGGCGTGATCGGTGTGAATAGCGGCATAACAAAAAAGAACGCCCTGTCAGGGGCATAGGCTGAACGCG
This sequence comes from Ruegeria sp. BA12, assembly GCF_056539625.1. NCBI lineage: Bacteria > Pseudomonadati > Pseudomonadota > Alphaproteobacteria > Rhodobacterales > Roseobacteraceae > Ruegeria > Ruegeria sp. BA12. Next base: position 26,370 of record NZ_JBQFVF010000008.1, on the reverse strand, counting down.
GGGAAGATTGGCAAAAGGCGCGTTCGAAAGACCAACGAAGGGAGATGAAGATGAAAAAGTTTCTAGCGGCCGCTGCGGTTTCCGCGCTGTGCGCCACCGGTGCGGTGGCCGAGGTTAAGGTCGGGATGATCACTACGCTGTCTGGTGGCGGGGCCGGGTTGGGCATCGATGTGCGGGACGGGTTCATGCTGGCCATCACGCAATCGGGCCGCGACGATATTGAGGTTGTAATCGAAGACGACCAGCGCAAGCCCGACATCGCCGTGCAATTGTCGGACAAGATGATCCAATCCGAACGGGTCGATGTGATGACCGGTATCATCTGGTCCAACCTTGCCATGGCGGTTGTGCCTGCGGCGGTGAACCAGAACGTATTCTATCTGTCGCCCAATGCGGGCCCGTCTCCCTTGGCCGGGAAAGGTTGCCATCAGAACTATTTCAACGTCGCCTGGCAGAACGACAACCTGCACGAGGCTGCGGGGGCCTATGCCAACGGTGCGGGCTACAAGAACAGCTTTATCTTGGCCCCAAACTATCCGGCTGGTGTGGATGCTCTGACAGGCTACAAACGGTTCTTCGAAGGCGATCTGGCCGGTGAAATTTATACCGAACTGGGACAGACCGACTATGCCGCCGAGATTGCTCAGATCCGGGCCAGCGATGCGGATAGCGTGTTCTTCTTCCTGCCAGGCGGTATGGGGATTTCCTTCCTCAAGCAATATGCCGACAGTGGGATCGACCTGCCCGTGGTCGGTCCGGCCTTCAGCTTTGATCAGGGCATCCTGCAGGCAGTTGGTGATGCGGCGATGGGGGTGGTGAACACCTCGCAGTGGAACAAGGATATCGACAACCCGACCAATGCGGCGTTTGTGGAAAGCTTTCAGGCGGAATACGGACGTCTGCCTTCGCTCTACGCAAGCCAAGGGTTTGACACCGCCAATCTGCTGCTGTCGGCGCTGGACAAGGCCGACCCGTCAGATGCCGATGCTTTCCGTGAGGCGCTGCGAGCGGCCGAGTTCGACAGCACCCGCGGCGATTTCAGCTTTGGCCCAAACCATCACCCGGTTCAGACCATCTATGCGCGTGAAGTGATCAAGGAAGGTGACGTATTCACCAACAAGATCCTCGGCGTTGCGCTGGAAAACCACTCTGACGCTTATGCGGCCGAGTGCAAAATGTAACTGACCCTCTGCCTGCCCCCGATTGCGGGGCGGGCAGACCACCGGAGTTCCCATGTCCTCGATCCTGATTATCGAGCAGATCCTTAACGGGCTGCAGTTCGGTGTGATGCTGTTCCTGATGGCGGCTGGTCTAACGCTGATTTTCGGCGTGATGGGCCTGATCAATCTGGCGCACGGGTCTCTTTACATGGTGGGGGCTTTTGCGGCGGCGGCTGTGGCGGGCGCAACTGGGTCTTTCCTGCTGGCGCTGGTTGCCGCCCTGGCCGCCGCAGCGCTGGCCGGAGCGATTGTCGAGATGGTGGTGATCCGGCGATTGTATGACGCGCCGCATCTGGATCAGGTGCTGGCCACCTTTGCGCTGATCCTGATCTTTTCTGAAGGAACACGCTGGGTCTTTGGCTCTTTTCCGTTGTTTCTGGACATTCCCGACGCGCTGTCCGGACCTGTCACTTTGCCGGGCGGGATCGAATACCCGCTGTATCGTCTGACCCTGATTGGCATCGGGCTAGCCGTGGCTGTGGGTCTTTGGGCGCTGATTGAACGCACCCGTCTAGGCATTCAAATACGAGCGGGAGAGAATGATCGTGAGATGATCGCGGCACTGGGCGTCGATATCTCGAAACTCTACACGCTGGTTTTTGCGTTGGGCGCGGCGCTGGCCGGATTGGCTGGCGCTTTGGTCGGGGCGATTCAATCGGTTCAGGTCGGGATGGGAGAACCGGTGCTGATCCTGGCCTTTGTGGTCATTGTCATCGGCGGGATCGGTTCAGTTCGTGGTGCCTTTATCGGCGCGCTGCTGGTCGGGCTGACCGACACGCTGGGCGGGGTGTTCCTGCCCGAATTGTTCAAGCTGTTCATGGACAATGGCGCGGCACAGAAAAGCGGCTCAGCGCTGGCCTCTATGGGGATTTACGTGCTGATGGGGCTGGTGCTGATCTGGCGACCCACCGGGTTGTTCGGAGCACGCACATGAGGTTGAATGAAAAATACCTCAATGCCGCGATGATCTTGGGCCTGCTGGTGTTGCCGCTTTGGGCCGTTGTGGCTGATCAACCCTTTACGATCACATTGGTGACGCGGGCGGTGATCCTTGCGCTGGCGGCTGTGGGGTTGAACATCATCCTTGGGATCGGCGGCATGGTCAGCTTTGGTCATGCAGTGTTCTTTGGAATCGGAGGGTACGCGATGGGCATCCTTGCCTATCACGCGCAGACCTACACGGCGCTTGATCTGGGACTATTCACCACCGATGGCACCAAAGCTATGCCGGTGATCTGGCTGGTGGCGATGATCCTTTCAGGGATGGTGGCGTTCTTTATCGGGCTGCTGTCGCTGCGCACGTCCGGGGTGTATTTCATCATGATCACGCTCGCCTTTGGGCAGATGTTTTTCTACTTCGCGATCTCCTGGGCGCAGTACGGGGGTGAAGATGGGCTGTCGATCTATGTCCGCAACGACTTTCCTGGTCTGAACACACTAGCACCGATCCAGTTCTATGGCATCTGTTTCACGCTGCTTTGTGTGGTGCTATTTCTGTTCGCCCGCCTTCAGGGCTCACCCTTCGGATTGGCGCTGAACGCGGCGCGTCAGACGCCCACTCGGGTTGAGACCGTGGGCCTGAACCCGATGCGGTTGAAGCTGTTGGCCTTTGTCCTTTCGGGGGCAATCACCGGGTTGGCAGGCGCGCTGTTTGCAGACCTGAACCGCTTTGTCTCCCCCACGATGTTCAGTTGGCAATTGTCGGGTGAATTGATCGTGCTGATCATCATCGGAGGGGTGGGGCGCTTGATGGGGCCGGTCATCGGGGCCTGCGTCTTTGTCGCGTTGGAACATTTTTTGGGCGAGCTAACTGACTTCTGGCACGTCTACCTGGGCGTGGTCCTGCTGTGCATTGTGTTGTTCGGGCGTGGGGGGCTGATCGGTCTGCTGACCGGGAAAGAGGGGGCACATGTCTGATCCCGTCCTTTCCACGCTGAACCTGAACAAAAGCTTTGGCGCACTCAAGGCCACGGACGACGTGTCGATTGACCTGATACCCGGCGAAATCCATGCGATCATCGGCCCAAACGGGGCGGGCAAATCGACGCTGATCCAACAGATTTGCGGTGGGTTGCAGTCAGATTCCGGGCGGGTCCTGCTGAATGGTCAAGATGTCTCGGGGCATAGCACGCAGGTGCGGGCGCGGGATGGGCTGGGGCGCACCTTTCAGATTTCTCAACTGTGCATGGAAGATACCGTTCTGGAAAACGCCGTGCTGGGCGCGATGGGGGCCGAGCATATGGCTTGGCGGTTCTGGCGACCTGCCTTGAAACGACCCGCGCTGCGCGAGCGGGCCGAGGCCGCGTTGGAGCGCGTGGGCCTCAGCGATGACCGCGATACGCGCTGTGCCAACCTCAGCCATGGTCAGCGGCGGCAATTGGAGGTTGCAGTTGCTTTGACCTTGTCCCCCAAAGCCTTTGTGATGGACGAGCCAATGGCCGGGCTTGGTGCCGGAGGGTCGAAACGGCTGACGGGTTTTCTGGACGGACTGAGGCAGGAAGCGCCCATTTTGCTGGTCGAGCACGACATGGACGCGGTTTTTGCGTTGGCTGATCGGATCAGCGTGCTGGTCTATGGCAAGGTCATCGCCACGGGCACGGCGGAAGAAATCCGCACCAGCCGCGAGGTGCGCGACGCCTATCTTGGGGACGAGGCATGAGTCTGCTGCGGATAGAAAACCTCAGCGCCTCTTACGGTGTCAGTCAGGCCCTGTTTGGTGTGGGTCTTGAGATTGCGCAGGGTGAGGTCACTGCCCTGATGGGGCGGAACGGGATGGGTAAGACCACCACGGTAAAGGCCATTTGCCGGATGATCCGGTCAGACGGCACGCTGACGCTGGACGGTCAGGATCTGCATGCGCTGCCCAGTCACAAGGTCGCGCGTAAAGGCGTGGGGCTGGTGCCCGAAGGGCGCCGCTGTTTTGCCGACCTGACTGTGCGTGAAAACTTGATTGCGGCGGCACGTCCAGGGGATTGGACCCTGCGTGGTGTGACCGAGCTGTTTCCCCGGTTGGGTGAACGGCAGGGGCAACGGGCGGTTTCCCTTTCGGGAGGAGAGCAGCAGATGCTGGCGATAGGCCGCGCGCTGATGACTAACCCCCGACTGCTGATCCTGGATGAGGCCACCGAGGGGCTTGCCCCGATCGTCCGGCAGGAAATCTGGGCAGCGCTGCACCGCCTGCGGCAAGAGACCAACGTGGCGATCCTGCTGATCGACAAATCTTTGAAGGAGTTGGCGGCTGTGTCTGACAAAGCGGTCATTCTGGAGCGGGGCCGCACCGTCTGGACCGGTGCCATCACTGACCTGACCCCTGAAATTTCCGAAAAATATGTGGGGGTCTGATGGCGTTTGAGTTTCATCAAAAAGTCTTGTTCAAACATTGCGACCCTGCCGGGATCGTGTTCTTTCCGCGTTACTTCGAGATGATCAATGATTGCGTCGAGGCGTTCTTCGATCAGGGTTTGAACGCGCCGTTCCACGATCTGCATCGCGCAGGTGCTGTACCAACTGTTCAGATCCAGACCCAGTTTCCCGCACCCAGCCGCCATGGAGACCAATTGGTTTTCCAACTTGAAATCACACAGATCGGCAACAGCTCGGCGGGGTACACGATGACCGCCCGTTGTGGGGATGAGGTGCGGCTGGCAACTTTGGCGACATTGGTCCACGTCAACGCCGATGGCCGCCCCGAGGCGTGGCCAGATACCATCCGCAGCAAGCTGGAAACATTCAGAAAGGACGCGACATGAGCCACAAGATCATTCAGCCCGACGGCTGGCTTCCGGCCAAAGGCTATGCGAACGGCGTTCTGACTAAGGACGGAACCTTGCATATTGGCGGCCAGATCGGATGGGACGCGAACAAGGAATTCGTCAACGGCGGCTTTATTGGCCAGATGAAACAGGCCCTGCAAAATATCGTGGACATTGTCGAAGCCGCAGGTGGTGAGGTAGCCGACGTGACCCGCTTGACCTGGTTTGTCATCGACAAAAGCGAATACCTGGCAAAACAGGCCGAAGTCGGCGCAGCCTACCGAGAGGTGTTTGGCAGACACTTCCCCGCCATGTCGATGATCATCGTTGCCGGTTTGGTCGAAGACGAAGCCATGGTTGAGATTGAGGCCACAGCGCATCTGTCGTAACCCCAGTTGTTAAAGATTGCGCACTCAGAACCGGTAAGTAGCACCTATCAGCGGGCCGGATTGATCGAATTCGTAATCATTGCCGTCAATATCGTGGTCGAAAGATATGTAACGGTATCCACCCCGCAGCATCCACCTGTCGTTGATGATGTAGTCTGCAGTCAGCAGAACCGACCAGGTCTGGCTGCCGCTGCGAAATCCGCCGTAATCCACATAAGCGGTGCTGGTCCATGAATCGGATAGCGTAAACCGTGCCCGGACCCCAATTACCGGGTCGACCCAACTTTCGTCGGCAGTAGAGGTAAAGGCGGGACCTCCTACAGGTGTCAGCGAGAAATCAGTGTCGGTACTGTACCACCTGAAGCCGCCCGCAAGGTCCACCTTGACGGTTGGATCATTGCGCACTCGGTAACCCAGTAAGGCCGTCAGGAACTGTGTCTTGACCGAAGTTTCAAGGTCGCCGCCGCCAGGCCCGGTATCGCCAAAGGACAAGTTGGTATAGTTATAGTCGGCCAGCACGCTCCATTGCCCGTTTGTTGCCGCCAGCGCGCCCATGAACGCAAAGTCGAGGTTTTCCAGCGCGTCTGTAAAGCTAAGTGTCGCGTCAAGCGTACCCCTAGGGGTTTCAATGCTGGTCTCGGTCTCGGGCATGAACAGATAGATAGTGGCCTCGTAAGACCAATCGGACTGCTGCGCTGAGGTGGGTGCTGCCACGGATGTCAGTAAGGCCGCTGCGACGGTGCCGAGCCTTGTTTTTTTGGTTTGTACCATTCTGTCCCTCACTATTTCTGTCTTAAATTATGTGTTTCCGAAATGGGTCCTATGCCGCTACGTCCTCAGAATCCGTTGCGCCCGAGCCGACGCGATTTATGTCAGTGTCCGGGAAAAACTCGGACCAGACGTGCCAGAATATTCCGGCCCGCAGGGTTTCTACCCGTTGCAACTGACCCTGGTCCGACACACCCCAGAAATCGCAATGTGAAACGAGCTGACCACTGTCATTATACCACACGCCCAGGCTTTCGTACTTCGGGTCCAGGCTGACAACGATGTCGCGGCCACCGACGGTAGCGTTGACGATCCAGTTGTTGTCGATGACGAAATCATCCGTCCAGCAGGCGGCATCCTTGCCGATTGTGATCCCCCAGACATAGGTCTTGTTGGGCAGCCGGTCATCGGAACGATCCATATTGTCCATCACGGGTGCTTCTTCCTGATGCTGGCGGCCGATGCCCCAGCCAAAGGTGATCTCGGTCACCATGTCCAGCAGCCGCAGCAGAGGATTGGACGAGGGTTTGTTCAGAAAGACTTCGCCGTCGGGAAAGGCCTTTTGGAATCCTCGGAACGTCATCCGGTAGGTCGGCCAGGGCTTCATCTGCGCCTCGGGGCGCAGGGGGCAGGCGAGCCCATCTGCGTTCGGGTCGCGGTCAGCCTCGCGGAAGCCATAGATATGCTGGATCGGCTCGCCGGATTCATTGTCGCGCAGGATCAGGTTGTTGCCGTGCTGGGCCAGCACCTCAAGGTCCAGCCGCTTGCCCTCGATCCGTGGGGTGTATCCCTGGCCGAGGTTGGCCATTGCGCAATAGGTCATCACCACATCTTCACCGCCCAACCCATCGACGTCACCGGCCAGATGAGGTCGCATGATCTGTGCATCCGGGTGCGCGCGGGCATGGCCGTTGTGATCCATCACAATGACCGGCGCGGTTGGGCCGACATATTTGCGGGCCTCGCTGATCGGAAAGAAGGCCGCGTCGTTCAACTGGTTACGCAGGCCCAGATGCACCCAGACAAAAGGGAAGCCGTAAAAGAACAGCACCAGCAACGCAGACAAAGCCCACAACCAGAACGACCCGCCACCCAAAAAGAGAAAGGTCAGCGTGGAGACGGCAAATGCACCCAACCCGATACCGATCAGGCGGTATTCATGCCGGATGAACCGCACCATATTCTCGCGCTTCACCTTCAACAGCATTTGCGAGATGTCGCCCAGATCGCGGAAATAGACAAAGCCAATGCCAAGCGACACCACTATGCCAAGTGCGAAGATTATGTTTCCAGCCATCGCCTTACCTGCTGTCAGTTGAAAAGGCCGCCCGCGGAAATACTGCGGGCAGTCTAAGCTTATTGTTGTGACGATTGGCGTTTGACCAGGAACGCTTCAACCGCTTGCTGTGTCTCGGGGCGGATGTTGTCGATGCCCTCGTACGGAACACCCGTGGCCGGAGGAGTATCCGGGAATTTTTCCTTTCGCGCATTGTGGCGCCCGAGAATCCGAACGAACTCCTGTCCACCCCAGGCACCAACTTCGGTCGACACCGAATACTCCTCACGCGTGTCGCGATATAGGTCGAAAAACTTGGCAACAATCGGGCTTTCACCGGGTCCCGGCAGCTTGAGCTTGAGCTGATCTTTGACGATAGCTTCGGGCTTGGCGACCGAATAGATGATCACGTGATCCCGGCGTGCTTTGGATTCATCGGCAAAAAGAAGTGCGGCCGACTGGTCCACACCATCGACAAGCCGGTCGCGAGGGATGAACTCTTCCGCACCAGCAAACCGCGCAAACGTTGTGTACATGTCAGAGACATGAACAATGCTGTTCAACAATGCGTCTTCTTCAATCATTCCCGGCCAGCGAATAAAGGCATCAACACGAACACCACCTTCTGTCGTGTCAGCTTTTCCACCGCGGAAGATCATTGGGGTGAACCCTGATTGCGGAGAATACTTGGTGAAATGGCCATTGTCGCCCATTACGACAATGATGGTGTTCTCGGTTAGCCCAAGCTCGTCCACTTTGGCGAATAGGTCACCAAGCCATTGATCCAGCAACTGCATTTTGTCGACATACAGCCCGCCGTTGGCGCTTTCGGGTCCGTCACGACCAGCACGCGTGTTATCAAGGGGAATCATTGGCCAATATTGGAGAAAGAAAGGTTCTTCATCGCCGGCCAAACGCTCAAGTTCAGACAAGGTTTTGTCCTGAAAGGCTTGGTTCATCTCGTCGTATTTGGCGGCATTCCAACGTTCGCCTGTTTCCATGCGGATTTCGCGGATCGGTCCGTCGGCCTCGCCTTCGATTACTGTCATCATCGCGGATGCATCAGGTCTGAACCAATTGTCCAAAGTGTATTTGTCGTCATAATCGCGGATCGCGACAGATACCTGTTCCTTTATGGCATCATCGTTGAAAATGGTTAGTTGTCCTTGCTGGTGTACGGCCATTTGGGCGTAGTCAAAGCCTTGGTTCATGGCCCAGCTTTCTGCGATGTCCCCCATGTGCCATTTTCCCACATGGCTTGTGGCATAGCCCGCCTGTTTCAAAACTTCCGGTAGGGTGACCTCATCGCCGGGCAAGCCAAACCCTGCTATATCCACGGCGGTGTCGCCCATCCCCATCCTTACCGGCAAACGCCCAGTCATCTGTGCCACACGGGTCGGCGTGCATGATGGCTCGGTGTACATACGCACCATTCGCATGGCCTGATCCGAGAAATCGTTGATGTTTGGCGTCTCATAGCCCCGCACTGCGTTCAATTCGGGGATGCCCATGTCGCCAAAGCCCAAATCATCGATCAACACGCTGATGATGTTCGGAGGATTGCCACCGTTGCCGTCCCTAAACGCGGCTAATGCTTCGTTTACAGCAGCATCATCCTGTGCCCATTGGTCGGCGTGCTGGGCTTGCAGAACGTAAAATTCTGCGTCGTGCTGAATGGGGTTTTCCTGCGCCAATGCCGATGTGGCCACAAGACCTGATGACAAGGTGATTAACCATCCCAGTTTCATTCCGTACTCCCCTTGTATGCAAGATGTTCTCTTGGCCTATGGCTGCCGAGGCATTCTCACATTGAAACATTATGATGTTTATTTCTAAATTTCTACGGTTTACCTCATTGCCAGCTCATGAAGGTTTCGCGCGCCAGTTCCGATTCTGGGCGCAGGTTTTCGATCCCTTCATAGGGCAGGCCAGTGCCAATCTCGGAATGCGGGTATTTGGCGATCATTTTCTGATGGCGTTTGACCATGTCCTGAAACGAGGCCCCGGCCCAAAGGGAATACCCCACCAGCGGGTGTTGTTCGCGCGGGTCGCGATATATGTTGTAGGTCGGTGCGCCAGCGCCGGGTTGTCCGGGGGCGGGCAGGTGCATCTTGAACTCTTGCTTGACCACAGACCGTAGGACCGGCCCCTCGTAAACATAGACATAATCGCGCCGTCCGTGGCCTTCGCCGTTCAGCAAAAGGGCGGTCTGGTCGATGCCGTCGATTACACGGTCGCGCGGGATATAGTCCGTCGCTCCCGCGATCCTGGCCATGGTGGTGTATATATCAGAGACGTGAAAGATATCGCCTGCTGCACTGTTGGCTTCGATCACATTGGGCCAGCGGATAAAGGCATCGGTGCGTACGCCGCCCTCAAGATGCTGGGTCTTGCCGCCGCGATAAATCAGCTGGTTCAGACCCGACGTGCCCTCGTAGTGATACATCAGGCCATTGTCGGCCATCAGGACGACGATCGTGTTGTCGGCTTCGCCGGTTTCTTCCAGCGCGGCCAGCAGATCACCGATCCAGCTGTCCAGCAATTGTAGCTTGTCCGCGTGAAAGCCCCCGTTGCGTGAAATCGCTTGATCGGGATAGACGAAATTCAGCGGGTATAGCGGCCAGTATTGCAGGAAGAATGGCGCATCTTCAGCCGCAACGCGCTGAAGTTGTTCCAGAGCTTGCTGCTGATAGCGCAGGTTCATGTCTTCGTATTTCACCTGCGTCCAAACCTCGCCCGCCGCCATGTCGACTTCGCGGGCCACGCCCCCCGCCTCGGCCTCGACACCTGTGACCAGACCGTAGGGTTTGAACCGCGCGTCCAGAAGGAACTGATTGTTCTGTCCTTCGGGTACATAGCCGAGCATGGCATTGGACCGCATCGCCTCGGGGGTCATGAGGCTCAGCTGTACTTGTTGGTGCAGGGGGAAGGCGGCCCAGTCGAACCCCTGATTGTGGGGGTAGGATTGTTCGATATCGCCCTGATGCCATTTGCCGACATGGGCGGTGTTATAGCCCGCTTGTTTCAGGATTTCAGGGAGAGTGACTTCTGAGGCCGGAAGACCCTCGCCCACCAGCGCCACCTTGACCTCTTCCACCCCGGCTCGCACCGGATGGCGGCCCGTTAGCATTGCCGTGCGTGTGGGTGTGCAGGAGGGTTCTGTATACATTCGCATCAGCGACAGACCCTCGGTTGCCAGCTGGTTGATGTTCGGTGTCTCGATCCCCATGACGTAGTTCATCTTGCGGTCGCCCATCTGACCAAAGCTCACGTCATCAATCAGGATGTAAAGGAAATTGGGTGGTTGGCCGCCATTCGCATCGCGGATTTCGGCAAGCTTGGCGTCAATTTCAACATCCTGTGCGTCCCAGGCCGTGCCGAACTGCGCGCGCAGGTATTCGAACTCACCATCGTGAATGATTGGGGTGTCCTGAGCAATGGCCGGGCTGGCGGTCAGGATCAGCAGGGGCAGAAGGGTACAGAGTTTCATAGTCAACCTTTCACTCATTTGTGCGGTCAGGGGCGTGCAGCCGTTTTTCAATACTGCTTCGCAGGTCCGAGACACTTTCGGCCAGATCCGCGAGGTAACGGGTCTGCGTTCCACCTGCGGATCGCGGGGCAAGCGCCAACTCGCGGAGTACCTCGTGGTAATCGGCGCAGATTTGGTCAAACTCCTTGTCCCGCGCGCGCAATGCCTGCAATTGATGTGCCGCGCCGGGAAACTGTGCTGCAAAGAAGTCATCATCTGTCATTGTAACGGCATCCGCTGGATTCGCCATTCAAACATGCCTGTCCAAGAATATGTCTTGAACGTATTAAACCGCATGCTACCGTAGCAGCATGCCGCCAAGTCCTTACCTTGAAAGGATAGTTCTTGACTGCCGCAACCGACGATACCACGCAGAGGGATGCAGGATCGTTCCCAAAGGAACAGATCCAGTCGGCGCTTGATCGGGTTCTTGCGTCGAAGGATTTCAAGGGTTCGGCGCGGATGCAGTCCTTTCTGACCTATGTCGTGACCGAGGCGCTTGCCGGACGCACGGATGAAATCCGCGCCAAGACGATTGCCATGGATGTCTACGGTTACAGCACCGATGACCTGTCCCGGCGTGAGGGGGTGGTGCGTGTCGACGCGGGTCGCGTTCGGCGCAAACTTAAGGCGTATTACGGGGGGCAAGGCGCGTCGGACCCGGTGGTCATCACCTTGCCCGTCGGCAGCTACGCGCCAGAGTTTCAGTCGGGTGCGGCCGAGGTTGGAGGTAAGCGCAACCTGCTGCTGGTCGGAGCGATGACTGGAGCGGTTCTGCTGGGCCTTGGCGGTTATGTGGCAACCACGCATCTGAGCGGCCGCAATGGGCCACCGATCACCGGCGATCAATCCACGATCTACGATGTTTCTCCGACACGGGTCGAGGCGATGAACCTGTGTAGCGCTGGTCAGGACCTGATTTTTCCGGTTGTGGATTTACAACGACTCCGCCCGGCTCTGATGGTGTTTGAAACGGCTATACAGCGAGACCCGCTGTATTACTGCGGCTATGCAGGGGCTGCGCAGGTGGAAACCATGCTTGCCATTTTGCAGTTCTACGATCCTGTCGCAGAGGAGTTGCTTGCAGCCGCCGATAAGAACAGCGCCCATGCACTTGAACTGGCCCCGGATGCGCCCTGGGCTTTGTCTGCCAGAGCATGGTCTGAGTTCGCTGCTGGCAATTTCGATCAGGCCGTCAGTCTGACTCACAGGGCAACCAAGCTGGCCCCCAATGATCCACATATTGCGGAATTTGACGCCCTGATATCGCTTTATACTTCTGACTTTGAACGCGTACTTTCACAGGCACAGCATTATCAGGCGCTGGCTGAAGATGGTGGTGGGTCGGTGGCCGGAAACGCGCTGGGTGCGGCGCAGTTTCACACCGGCGACTATGCGGGCTCAATCCGAACCTATGAGAATACGATCGCGCGCGGCGGCCCATTCGGGCCAATTTCAACTGCCTATCTGATGGCCGCGCATTGGAGAAACGGTGATCGGGGTGAGGCACGCAGACTGGCCGAATTATACGCCAGGACCTGGCCAAACTTTCCGTTGGGGGCGTTGAAAACCAGGGTATTTGCCGATCCAGGTCCTGTACGGGATTTGACTTCGGCAATGCGCGCCGCCGGGTGGGGTAGTGCAGACCCCACAACCGCCGAGTAAAACCTGACGGTTGTGGGGGGGTCAGGGCCGCTTAGGCGGCGACTTGCTCCATCGGCAGTTTGCGGGGATAGGGATCGCCTTGCTTGTACGATCCTGCCGCGGTGAACAGCACATCGGTGGACGAGTTCAGACCGGTTTCCGCCGAGTCCTGAAGAACACCGATAATGAACCCGATGCTGACCACCTGCATGGCCGTTGCGTTGTCGATACCGAACAGGCTGGCGGCCATTGGGATCAGCAACAGGGACCCGCCCGCGACGCCCGACGCGCCGGTGGCTGCAACCGAAGCGATAATGCTTAGGAACAGAGCCGAGAAGAAATCGACCTGAATTCCCATGGTGTGCACGGTCGCCAGTGTCATCACCGTGATGGTGATGGCGGCACCGGCCATGTTAATTGTGGCGCCGATGGGGATGGTGACCGAATAGGTCTCTTCATCCAGATTCATGCGGCGGCACAGCTCCATGTTGACCGGAATATTGGCGGCCGAGCTGCGCATGAAGAACGCGGTGATCCCGGATTCCTTCAAGCAGGTGAAGACCAGCGGATAGGGGTTCTTACGAATGCGCAGGAACACGATTAGCGGGTTCACAACCAGCGCCATAAACGCCATGCAGCCAATCAGCAGCAACAGCAGCTGGCCGTAGCTGGCAACCGTTTCAAAGCCGGTTTCAGCAATGGTCGAGGCCACGATGCCAAAGATACCAATGGGTGCAACCCGGATGATGGCAGCCACGATCTTGGTGATCGCGCCATCCAGATCAGACATCAGGGTCTTGGTCGAGTCGCTGGCGTGGCGGAAAACCAGCCCAAGGCCGATGGCCCAGGCGAGAATGCCGATATAGTTGGCCTGCGCCAGCGCGTTCACCGGATTGTCCACGATCTTCAGCAGGATGTTCTTGACCACCTCTGCCAGCCCGTCCGGGGCGTCCAAAAGCTCGGGCGTGCCAGTCAGGTGCAAAGAGACGGGGAACAGGAAACTGGCGCCCACTGCAACCAGTGCAGCGGCAAACGTGCCGAGAATGTATAACATCACCACCGGCCCCATGCGGGCCTGGCTGTCTTTCTTGTGGTTGGTGATTGCGGCGCAGACAAGGATCAGCACCAGAACGGGGGCGACGGCTTTTAGCGCGTCGACAAAGAAATCACCCAGCAGACCGACGGCTGAACCAGCAGCGGGCCAGAGGGTGGCGAGAAGGGCACCGGCTACCAGACCGATGATGATTTGCGTAACCAGGCTACCGCGTAGAATAAAATTCATCGGGACCATCCAGTTTGATTGGGGGCCTGACAGGGGTATTGTCGCTGTTCAAGCACGGTTAATTTATAAGATTGCGGCTATATGGGTCTTTTGGATCCAATTTAAACATCTGGACTTAAGAAATAGGTCCAGATTGAAAATTTCCTTATTGAGCCGCCGTCTCGCACGGCCTGACTGTGGGTGTTTCCGTGGACACGCGCTGCAGGCTCCAGGTGCAGGTTTGAACAGTTAGACCTGGCAGGTTTGGCACCTGATCCGAAGCCCAAACACTGGTCACCGAAAAACTGAATGGCGTGTTTGCAGCAGCGGGAAAAAACCGCGCAAGTTCTTTCGACGGGAAAGTGCCGCCGCAGGCTTCGAAATAGCCGCTGACCAAGGTGCCCTCGGGGTTCAGAACAACTGATCCGGTATAAAGCGAGTATTCAGCCCCAAGCTCTTGTTTGTCCGTGTATCGCAGGTCGATGGATATGCGGTCTCCGTCCTGAACGATCCCGGCGCTCATGGGGTCGGACCAGCTTGAGGGCACGCCACCCGTGGTGCTGTCACAGGCATAGCGCCCTTCGTATTGGCCGGTCAGTGAAAAGCCTTCTGCATATGCTGCACAAGGGATGGCCGCAAAAATGGCAAAGGCTGTTTTCTTAAAATGGGGTTCGAGGTCACAATAGCTCTCCTCTCCGATGCGGACAGGGATTGCGACGTCACAAAATATCCGAGTGCCTATCAATCACCTGGCCAAAATGATGCTGCCACAGGTCCACGCCCAGTTTACCGCTGCGATCAAGCGAAGACCCAACAACCGTATCGGCAATTATGGTCGGTTGCAGGCCCGCGTCAAATAGGGCGAACCCTGCGGCAAGAACGCAGGTGTCGGCCTGGATGCCACAGACCAGCACACGGTCGACTTTCCAGCTTTGAAATTGTGCGATGACTTCCAGGGGCGGACTGTAGCCGTATTTCAGGACAATATGATCTGCCTGAACAAGGCTTTCGTCGACAGAACGTGGCTTCCACCCAATTTGCCGAAAAAAAGGAACTTTGTCCTCGTCATGGCGTTCAACGGTAGCGACCGAGGGGAATTTGGTCGCCAACAGACGGCTGCGTTCGACCAGCCAATCAGGCGGGTCAAAGCTGGGTTGGACGTCGACAACCAATACGGCCTGTTTCAATCAATGCCTCCGATGCTGGCTAAACCGCTTGATGAACCTCGATGATATTGCCCTCGGGGTCGTAGAAGAACAGTTGGTGCCACTCTTTCGCGAATGCGGTGCCATAGTCCGAATACGGAATGCCGTTGTCGTCGAGCAGCTTTTTGAACGCCTCGATATCATCGGTGCGAAACGCGATGTGGCCGCGTTCGACAGGGTTGATAGTCTCACCATGTTTGAACGCGACGTCGAGGTTCTTTTCGGCCAGATGCATCTGCATGGCCCCGTCGGTGGCAAAGCGGATCTTGCCGCTATAGCCCTTGTCGTCGGTCTCATCGGGCCGAGGGAAATTCTCGATCGGGATATCGGCCAACCCCAGAACCTGAGTGTAGAAACGGTGCAACCGCTCAACATCGTCCGAGACAAAGTTGATGTGATGGAATTCAAGTTTCATGAAGGCCCGGCCTTTTAATTGGTGGTTGGCGTCAGAAAATCCCAAGAACCAGCGACAGGCAAGCCCTGTATCAAAGGGATTGATATAGCAGGGAAATGCGTACGCCGTGACAGTCAGAAAACCGTTGCACCGTTTGGGGGATGCAGGGATAGTGAAGGGATCACAAACTACCGGGGATCCTTGATGAACCCTACCAAGCTGTTTGTTTGCGCATTGATCCCCCTGTTTCTGCCGGGCCCGGCAGCGGCCCAGTCCGACGCGCCGCCGCCAAGTGTGACCGTCGCGCCGGTGACGTTGGAGGATTTGCAGAAAAAGGCCCAGTTTGTTGGCCGGGTCGTGGCGGATCAAAGCGTCGATCTGCAGGCCCGTGTCGAAGGGTTTCTGGAAGAGGTCAATTTTACCGAAGGCGGAACAGTTGCCAAAGGGGATGTGCTGTTTCGCATCGAAAAGAAGAAATACGCGGCCAGTGTGGACAGCGCACAGGCGGCGCTGAAAAGCGCGCTGGCCAGCGCGCAGACCGACAAGGCGGCGCTGGATCGCCAGCAGGCTCTGTTCGATAAGGGCGATGTCCCACAGGCTGTTTTGGACACGGCATTGGCAACCTATGCCGCAGGGCAGGCTGCGGTGGATGAGGCGAAGGCCGATCTGAAAATCGCGCAGATTGATTTGGATTACACGGAAATCCTCAGTCCCATTGATGGGCGCATCGGGTTGTCAGCGGTGGATGCGGGCAATTTGGTAAGCTCCGATACCGGAGTTTTGGCAACGGTTAACAGCGTTGATCCGATGATGGTGAGTTTTTACATCAGCGAGCCGGTCTTGCTGCAAGAACGCCGCAAAGGGCGCATCACGCCGGGCAACATCAAACTGACCACAAACATCAAACTGGCGGATGGGGAAACCTATGCCTCCACGGGCAAAGTCATATTCGTGGGCGACAGCGTCAGCCAGAACACCGACACGATTGAGCTACGCGCCAGTTTCGCCAACCCTGACGGCGTGCTGATCCCCGGTCAATTCGTGACCGTGGGTTTGGCCGGTTCAGAGGAGCCCAAAGTGCTGACCGTTCCGCGCAACGCTGTGCAGTTCGACAAGCAGGGTTATTTCGTGTTTTCGGTCGACGGTGACGGCAAAACCCACCGGCGGAATATCGAGATCGGCACTCAGACCGCGACCCGCACTCAGGTGGTATCTGGGCTGAGCGAAGGCGACCGTGTGGTGGTGCAGGGACTTCAGAAAATACATGACGGGCTGGTCGTGCAAGCGGTCGACAGTCAGGGTTAGGGGCCGGTTTGATCGCACGCTACTTCATCGACAGGCCGCATTTTGCAGCCGTGATTGCGATCCTGATGGTTCTGTTCGGCGCGGTCTGTGTACGCCTGATCCCGATTACCGAATACCCGCATATCACGCCGCCGCAGATCTATGTGGATACGTCTTACCCGGGGGCGGACGCGCAGGTCATTCTTGAATCCGTCGCCACCCCCATCGAAGAGCGTGTGAACGGCATTCCGGGCATGTTATCGCTGTCGTCCAAAAGCTCGAATGACGGCACTTACATGCTGAACGTGTCCTTTGAGCTAGGCACTGACCCCGACGTGGCGGCTGTTGAGGTGCAAAACCGTGTGGCATTGGCCAGTTCCGAACTGCCCTCGGCCGTGTTGCAGCAAGGGGTCGAGGTTACCAAGCGGTCAGGCAACATGATTGTGGTGATCAACCTGACCTCGCCTGATGGATCGCGGGATGAGCTGTTTCTCAGCAATTTCGGTGCTGATTTCCTGCACGACCCGTTGCAGCGATTGCCGGGGGTAGGGACGGTGTCGCAATTCGGTCAGCTGGAATACAGCATGCGGGTCTGGATCAATCCGGTGCGTATGGCCGCGTTGAATATCACCGCGTCCGAGGTTGCCGACGCCATCGAGGATCAGAACGTCATCGCCGCCGCCGGACAGGTCGGAGCTCCGCCATTTGCCGAGGGACGAACCGATTTCCAGTTTAAGCTGCGGGCTGAGGGGCTGCTGCGCGATGCCGAGGAATTTGGGCGGATCATTGTCGCCTCGAACCCCGACGGGTCAGTCACGCGGCTTGAGGACATCGCTCGAATCGAGCTGGGCGCGGCTACATATTCCGGGTCGACCAAGCTGAACGGCAACGACTCGGCCACAATCGCCGTCTATCAGGAAAGCGCCGCCAACGCGCTTGAGATTTCAGACTCGCTGCGCGCCTTGATGAAGGATCTGTCGGCGAAATTTCCCAAGGGCGTGTCGTATGAGATCACCTATGACGTTACTGACGCGGTGCGTGTTTCGATCCGCGATATCATGACGACGCTGGCCCTGACGGCGGGGCTGGTGATTGCGGTGACCTTTCTGTTTCTGGCCAGCCTGCGTGCAACCATCGTACCGGCCATCGCAATCCCGGTGTCGCTGCTGGGTGCTGTGGCGCTGATTTATGCCATCGGGTTCAGCGCCAACATGATCACGCTGTTCGCTTTGGTTCTGGCCATTACCCTAGTGGTGGATGACGCGATCATCATCATCGAGAACGCCGAACGTATCCTGCGGGATGAGGGGCTGGACCCGCGTGCGGCGACCCTGAAGGCGATGTCTCAGGTCAACCGGCCGATCGTGGCGACGACCTTTGTTCTGGCAGCCGTGTTCGTGCCGGTGTGCTTCTTTCCGGGCGTGACGGGGACGATCTATTTCCAGTTCGCGCTGACGATCATCTTTGCCTTTGTCCTGTCTGCGGTGAACGCCCTGACGTTGGCACCGGTCTTGTGCGCGATGATGCTGAAAACTGACAGCAGGCCCATCGGTCCGCTGGCGATTGTTCCGGCAGTGATTGTCTGGCTACGGCGCCAATACCTGCGCCTTGTGGCGCTGATGCTGCGTTATATGGCGGTGTCGCTGCTGGTGTTTGCCGGGGCCGTCGGCGTGACGGTGTATCTGTTCAAAACTGTGCCCACCGGCCTGATTCCGCAGGAAGACAACGGCGTTCTGATGGCGTCGATGGAACTGCCGGACGGGGCCTCGTTACAGCGCACCCAGGCCTTCATGGCGCAGGTGGGTAAGCTGATCGAACAGACGCCAGGGGTTGCAGCGGTCACAACGGTCTCGGGTCATTCCATGCTGGCCGGGGGGCGTTCGAATGTGGGCATGGCCATTGTTACGCTCACCCCATGGGATCAACGCACCAGTCCGGATTTGCAGTGGTACGCCATCATGCATGGGCTTGAACGACAGCTGGCGACATTGTCAGAAGGGGTCTCATACGTGTTTCCCTTTCCAACCATTCACGGGTTGGGCTCGACGGGGGGTATCTCGGTCCAACTGCTGGATCTGGGCAAAGGCGACGGGGCACAATTGGATGCGGTAATGAACGGCTTTGTAACCGCCCTGAATGCCGTTCCCGAGTTTTCGCGTGCACATGGCGATTTCTCGGCCCAAAGCCCGCAATACAAGCTGTCCATCGACCGAGACCGTGCCGAGACGCTAGGCGTCAGCGTGGCGGATATCTTTACCGCGTTGCAGGCCAATCTTAGCTCGTACTTCGTGGACAACTTCATACTGGACGAGCGCGTCTATTGGGTGGTGATTTCAGCCGATGCCGAATTCCGTCAGACGCTGGATGACGTGGATAACATCTATGTCAAAAACAGCGCCGGAGACTCGCTGCCCGTGCGCAATTTCGTCAGCAGCGAACCGGTCCTCGCACCGGACACGATCCCGCGCTACAACCTGTTCACGGCGGCCTCGGTCAGTGCGCAATTGGCCGAAGGGGTCAGTTCGGGCGACGGAATCATCGCGATGCAGGCGATTGCCGACAAGACGCTGCCTGACGGGTTTCGGATCGACTGGTCGGGTGTCACCCAGCAAGAGGTGAAGGCACAGGGGCTTGTGCCCTTCATCATGCTGTCGGCGCTGGTCTTGGCTTATCTGTTTCTTGTGGTGCTGTATGAAAGCTGGATTCTGCCGCTGTCGATCATCACGTCGGCGGTCTTTGCCCTGTTGGGCGCGTTGATCCCATTGGTGGTATTACCGTTCCTGACCAGCAATATCTTTGCGCAGGTGGGGATGGTGCTGCTAATCGGGTTGGCCGCGAAAAAGGCGATCATGGTGGTCGAATTTGCCAATCAGCAACGTGAAAGCGGGGCCAGCATTAAGGACGCGGCCTTAAAGGCGGCTGAAATCCGGTTCCGGCCGGTGACGATGACGGGCCTGTGTTTCATCGTGGGGGTTATGCCTCTGGTTCTGTCCAGCGGGGCAGGGGCGGCGGCGCGGGTCTCGGTGGGGTATCCGGTACTGTTTGGCATGATCCTGGACAGCACGCTGGGTCTGCTTATGATCCCGGTGCTGTATGCGGCATTTCAGACCGTTCGGGAATGGCTGTCTGGGTTGCGAACTGCCAACGAGTAGTTCCCGCAAGACCTGAAAATTGTTGCAGTCTTCCGGGGTTTCTCGGATGCTGAACGGCACGGAAACCGAGGTGGGCCCACGCAAAATGTCGCTGCAAGACCCCTTTACGGATCTTAAAATCGAACGGCAGGACAGCGGGTTTTACAAGGGCTACAACCTGCCGATTGCGCTGGTCAGCAAGATCGCTGTCTCGTTGCTGGTGCTATGGGCGTTGGTCTGGCCGCTGAATGCGAATGAAACGCTGAGGTCGTGGAAATCCGGGCTGCTGAGCGAGTTCAACGTCTTCTACAACCTCTCGGTCGCGTTGTTTGCCTTCTTTCTGTTTGTGGTTGCTCTCCTTCCTGCCACCGGGCGTATGCGATTGGGGGGTGATGATGAGCGGCCCGAATTCACCAACTTCTCATGGTTTTCGATGATGTTCGGGGCCGGGCTGGGCGTAGGGCTGATGGTATATGCCACGGCAGAACCACTAGGCCTGTGGGAATCAAATCCGCTGACCATGTCTGGTGAGGTCGCCCCGAAAAGCGCCGAGGCACTTCAGGGTGCCTATCGCTATACCTTTCTGCATACAGGGTTCCACGCTTGGGCAATCTACGTGGTGACAGGGTTGAGCCTGGCCTACTACGCCTATACTCGCGACATGCCTCTGACGATCAGAACGGCGCTGACGCCGCTGTTGGGCGAGTATTCCAACGGGGTTGCGGGCCACGTGATCGACATTTTGGGCGTGGTGGCGACCATCCTCGGGGTGGCGGTGACCATCGGGTACGGAGTGTCGCAGCTTGTCGACGGCGCCTTCCTGATCACCAGTGCGCAGTGGTTGATGGAAGGGGTCATGAAACCCTCGACCGCTGGTCTGATTGCGGCGCTGGCGTTAGTCATGATGATGTCGACCCTTTCGGCGGTGTCCGGCGTGGGGCGAGGGGTGAAATACCTTTCGAACCTTAATCTGATCCTGTCGCTGATTCTTCTGGCGGTGTTCATTTTCTTTGGCTCGTTTTCTTTAGCGATCAGGATCTATGGGCAGGCATTGGTGGACTATATCGTCAATTTTATACCGCTCAGCCTTCAGGCCCATTCCCCGATGTCCCAATCCGAGTATGCCGCAGCCCTGCCACCTGAAGCCGCCCCCTTCGTGGCCGAGCTGTTTCCCGGCGCTACTGATGCCTGGGACACGCGTGACAGCTTTTTGGCAGGGTTAAGCGGGGACGTGGCCGACCTGCCTGACACGACAAAGCAGGCCGCCTATGATGCAGGTACACCGGGGCGGCTGTTCGGCTGGCAATCGGGCTGGACGACCTTCTATTGGGCGTGGTGGATTGCCTTTTCCCCTTTTGTCGGTCTGTTTCTGGCCCGCATCTCGCGTGGGCGCACAGTGCGCGAATTCATCCTTGGCGCAGTGGTTGCACCGTCTTTGGTTTGTTTTGCCTGGATGACCATTCTGGGCGGCTCGGCCATTGATCTGGAACTGAACGGAGACGCCGATGGCGCCATTCTCGCGGCCTCGACCACGGCGACGCTATTTGTGACGCTCAGCGAGATGATCTCGGGACATCTGCTGGTAATCATCAGTTTTATGTGCGTGGTGCTGACCATGACCTTTCTGGTCACGTCTGCGGATTCCGGCATTCTGGTGATGAACACGATTATGTCCGGCGGGGCCGAAAAAACCGGGGTCATGCACCGTGTTTTGTGGGGCGGATTGCTGACGCTGGTGATTGGAACCCTGCTGATGGCCGGGGGCGGCGGGCTTGAGGCATTGACCAATTCCATGATCATTGGTGCGCTGCCTTTTAGCGTGGTCTTGTTGCTGATGTGTGTCTCGCTGGCCAAGGCGATGATCAATGATCTGCGGCGTGCGCGCCACGAAGAAAACGAGACTGAAACCTAATCTTGTCTGAGCGTGACCTTCAGGGGCGCATTAGATTGGATCGACTAGCACCGTCGAGAACACTGACTGATCCTGGGAATGATCTGCGCCTATTTGGTCGAGAAACAGATCGAAAAAGCAGCGCCGTCATGTGTCGGTAGTAACGAGATATCCGCACCATGTGCCCGCAGTGTATTGCGCACGATGGACAGCCCCATACCAGTCCCGCCCTGATCGCGTTTAGTGGTAAAGAACGGATCAAATACCCGCGCTTTATTGCCGGAGGAAATTCCTGGCCCATCATCGCCAAGCCGCAGGATCACTTCGGTATCGTCTTCTGTTGCCGACAGGGTCACAACCTGCGCGCCATGTTCTTGCGCGTTGCCGAGCAATTGGCGCAACACGACCAGCAAGCCATTGGAACCAATCGGGATAATTAGATCGCCGCCGTCAAAACGCATTTCGAGAGTGGGAAAATCGCGGCACAATGCGTCTTGCACCGCGTTCAGACAGGTCACCCCCTCATGACGCGACTCGCGCGCGCGGGCTACCTGACGCATGGCGTCGATCTGCTGTTCCATCTGCACGCCCGCGCCGGCAATCTGGTCCACCAGCCTCAGGTTTTCAGCCGATAGCGTGTCATCATCGCGCAGTAATTCCGTCGCTACCCTAAGTGTTGCAACAGGCGTCTTCAACTCATGCGTGACATGGTCCGAGAAACTGCGGATAGTGGTTTCACGGTTGCGCAGGGTTTCGGCCATGTCGATGACGCGCTGGGCGGTGGTGCCAAGCTCCTGAGTGCCAAAACGTGAGGGCGGCGAGAGGGGATCGGCGGGGTGCCGAACAACCTGCGTGGCAAAACGTTCCAGCGCAAAGATCGGTCGCAGCAATAGCCGCACCAACAACCAGCCTAGAACAGCCGTGGCCGCCGTGATGATCACCGCCAGCAAAACGGCGGCATTGCGATAGCCCAGTTCCGGTCCCAGATACCGAAACGCAACCAGCCCGGTCAGGGACAACAGCAATGTGCCGCATAGGGCGCCGCCCAGCACGAAGGCAAGGCTGGGGCGCCACTTGCGCCTCATGCCGCGGTGTCCTGAATGCGGATGCCGACACCATGCACAGTTTCGATCACCCCAGTGCAACCGGCCTGCGCCAGCTTACCTCGCAAGTTGCGTAGATGGCTGTCCAGAGTACGGTCCGAGACTTGCGACAACGCCCCCCAGACCGCCTGTATCAGCTGCGCGCGGGTGTGTACCTGACTGGGACGTTCGACCAGCGTGGCCAGCAAAGTGAACTCGGTCGCGGTCAGCGATATGGCGTTTCCGTCCAACCTGCAGACATGCGCGCCTGGGTCCAGCGTGATCCGTCCATGGGTCAAGGTCGGGCTGGATCGCGACCCGGATGCACGTTTCAGGATCGCGCGCACCCGCGCCACCAGCTCACGCGGGCTGAAGGGTTTGGTGACATAGTCATCTGCGCCCATTTCCAGGCCCAGTATCCGGTCAATCTCATCATCGCGCGCGGTCAGGAACAGGATCGGAACCTCGGATCGGGCGCGGATGCGACGGCAGACCTCGAACCCGTCCATCTCGGGCAGGCCAATATCCAGGACGATCAGATCCGGTGCTTCGCGGGCGGCGTGGGTCACGGCCATCTGGCCATCGCTGGCGGTGATCACCTGAAAGCCGGCGCGTTCCAACGCCAGACCAGCCAGATCGCGCAGGCGGGGATCATCATCAACCAACAGGATTTTCATCGCGCCTCGCCTTTGGGGTTCGCCGTAAGATAGCCATTCACACGTGCGGTGCGAAAGTCCCATTCGCGCCAGTTCGGATGGGTTGGGGCAGGATGCACACAGCTTTGGGCCCAGTCGGGAATGTGCATGATCGGCTGTTTGGCAATCTGGGTAGAAATTGCCTTGGAGGCCGAGTGCCCCAAACCACACAGATAGGTCCAGTCGGTCCGGGTCGCAGTATCCGAATCTGCAGCACGCGACAATGTATCCGCCGCAATCAGCGCAGCGAAATTTATGAACGCACAGATATAGAGGGTTCCCACGCTCAACATAGTGACCCGCAGGATCAACCAGACAGACGAACGCCCCCTTTGCACCTGCCAGGCCACCATGGCCAACCCAATTGCCACCAATCCCATCCAGATCAGCGCGTAGATCCGTAGGTAAGTCAGGCCAAACGCGTCGATATACAAGTCCAACCGGAACGCTGCGGACAAGGTCAGCAAAACGTTCTGTGCCAGCCATACAAGCAACAAGGGTTTCAACGCTGGGCTTTGCCCAAGAAAGGGGCGCGCCGCCAGTGCGAAGGCCCCGGCCAGCAAGGCCGTCATCAGCAGGGGGTAAGCGCCGCGATGGGCATATGTGGCGTGGCTCATACCTTCGGGCAGGGCGGCGGCGCCGAACAGGATCGAGATGTCCATGACGCTCTGCGCCGCCAGCATGAGGTTGAACAGAACCAATGCCCTGAAAACCGATCCGGCGTTCAACAGGCGTGACATGTTCCAGCTTAGGGTGGGGGCTGCCATAGGCACATCCGGCGCGGGGGCTGTCAGGAACGGCCAGATCAACAAGGCCAGTCCGCCCCAGAACGCGATCCGGCGGATCAGCACAAACAGGTCGAAATCGACCTTAAGCACTCGGACCAAAGCATGTTCCAACACCGGATTAGCACTGATCAGCAACGCCCCAAGCACGAAGAAGCCACCCAACGGAAAGGCCCAGTTGTGGATGAATACATGAACTATTGAACGGCCGGTTTCGCCATGTGCTACCGGTTTACGGCGCCATCCCCGAACGTGCGTTGCGCATTCCTTCAGCCCGGCAGTCGGAACCCTTTTGATAATGTGCAATACTCCACCTGCCAGCCAAGGAAGGAGCTTGCGGTATTTGACCTCTGGTGGGATTTGCAACAACACGATCGCGCTGAGCAGCCCCGCGATCAGGAAGGTCACCGACAAAAGCTGGACATGTTCTATCAAGGGCAGAGTGGCCAGCATCAACACAGCTGAGGGCACCAGTAGTTTTGAGCGGGTGGGCTTGTTCACCCAGACGGCAGCAAAGATGCACCAAGCGAAAAGGGCCAGTGAGAGCCCGGGTTTGTGGCCCCAGAACAGTAGATCGCCCAGCAGAACAAGCAGGATCAGTGCAGTAACCCGCGGAAACCTTCGGACGCCGTCCAGCACGTTTCCCGGGGTCGCAGGCGGGGGCGTTAGGTCAACCGACGTGCCACTTTCACTGGCCAGCCACCAGCCATCATGGGCAAGTGAGCGGGGCACCCCCCGGATTATAAGTTCATTGGGCATATCAGCCTCCTGCTTGAGTTTCCTCAAGATTGCAGGGGCAGATCGCAGAACCTTTGCAGCAGTTGTGCAGAATTCGTGCAGATTGGCCCGGACCTACGGGCCCGGCAAGGGGTGTCTGGCAGGTTAGTGTAGCGCGCCGTGATCCCTAAGTTCTCCGGCAAATCGGCAGCTGCGAACGGCCTCGGGCGTGGTGGAATACTGCGCCCTGAAAGCCCGCCCCAGGGCAGAAGCTGATGAAAACCCGGTTGCTGTTGAAATCTCAAGCTGTGGCATGTCGGTATAGCGCAGCAAGCTGTAGGCGCGCTCAAGCCGCAGCTCGCGATAGGTGGTCAACAATTTGACACCGGTCTTGTTCAGAAACCGCCGCTGCAACTGTCGGGTCGAGGCCCCGAGCGCTTGCGACAGGTCCGAAATTTTCAGCGGGTCTTCGACATTGTTTAGCATCTTATCGATCACCTGCCGGACCATCGGATCAGCCCCGGACCGTTGGATCAGGCGGTTGGCCAACTGGCTTGCACAGCCGCGTTTTGGTTCGGTCAGGCCAATGTAGCCGCGTAGACTTTCGGCTAGATGTTCACCGTGGTCCAATGCTACGAATTCCGCCAGCAGGCGCAGGGCGCTCAGTTTGGTCGCGGCACTGTGTACCCGCCCATCGGGTGATTTGTGCGTGGGTTTGTGACAGTCGGCAAGCCCGATCTCCTGCGCTGCGGCCGAGAAGTTCGGATGGATGGCGGCGAGGGGCTCATCAGTCTTCGCGCTGTGCGCCAGCAGCAGAGCAGCCCCCCCGACCAGAATGGAGCGTGACGCCAGATT
Source organism: Ruegeria sp. BA12 (assembly GCF_056539625.1). Classification (NCBI taxonomy): domain Bacteria; kingdom Pseudomonadati; phylum Pseudomonadota; class Alphaproteobacteria; order Rhodobacterales; family Roseobacteraceae; genus Ruegeria; species Ruegeria sp. BA12. The sequence goes on along the minus strand of NZ_JBQFVF010000008.1, from coordinate 492 downwards.
CAGTATCTGCGCAACGCGGGTCTTGTCCTGTCTGGCGCAGTGCCAGGGTTTGTGAATGTCGCCCCAAAAAATCGCAGTGCGACCCGCCCAATACAGGGGGTCGCCAGTAAAGGCTTCGGATGTATTCCGAATGGTGACGGCATAGGAGTGATCTTCGACAAGATCATTCAGAGCATGAAAAAACTCGGTAACCATTTCGGCCGAACCTTCGGCCTCGGGATCGTTTAGAAAAACGTCGATACTTCGCAGCCGTTCAGAGGCCGTTCGGGCCAACTGTACGTGGTTGTTGCCGAGGACATAGTGTTTCATTTCTCCTCCCCCTGCCTGATTTGGCTGCGTTGTTTTGGTCGGTGTGCCCCCCGCCTTTTGGCGGGGGGTGTGATTTACTCAGCTGCGTCGAGGTATGCGTCCATTGGTGGGCATGTGCAGACGAGGTTTCGGTCGCCATATGCGTTGTCGACGCGGTTGACGGGGGACCAGTATTTGTCGACG